>CAYOXB010000009.1:0-42571 GCA_964407835.1 uncultured Bacteroidales bacterium | reverse complement strand
CCATAATAACTCCTTAATCTTTTTGATTTTCTTAATAATCTTTTGTGGTTTTTTTGCGATCTGTTCATATAAGCTTAGTTCAAACAATAATTTTTCTTTTAATAAATTGTCTTTGTTTTTTAATAAAATAGGTCCATATAAAAGTTCATCTTCAAAGTAACTTAGAATTTTATTAGTTTTTTCAAAAATAATTATTTCATAAAAGAAATTATCTTCATAAATAATACTTTCATTTACAATTTCATATTGTTTTGAAGTTAAGAACTCTCTTACTTCTTTTGAATTACGATTTGCTTGGATAATAATCCTAGCATTTTTTAATTTCTTGAAATCCTTTTTTAGTAAATTATTGATTAGTAAGCCACCCATTCCAGCAAATACAACTGTATCTACTTCTTGAGTTAGTTTTTCTAAGCCATCGCTTAATAAAAACTCAACTTTGTTTTTAAAATCGTATTCATTTATATTTTTAATTGCATTATTTAAAGGGCCTTGTTTATTGTCAATTGCATAAGCATACTCTAAACTATAGTTTAAAAATCCTTCAATTATTAAATAACCATGATCACAACCTACATCTGCAAGTATTTTAGCGGATTTTAAATATTTCGCAATTTCTTTCAATCTATTAGAAATCATTTTTACCTCTTTTTTTATACTTATATTATTATACTATTTTTAGTTTGTTTTATCAAACAACATAAAAAAAATTAACTTTATAAGTTAATTTTTTTGGAATACTATTTATATTGGTTAAGGCGTTTTTGTCTTGTAGGGTGTTTAAGTCTTCTAATTGCCTTAGCTTCAATTTGTCTTATTCTTTCTCTAGTAACACCGAATTCTTTTCCTACTTCTTCTAGTGTATGAGCTTTTCCGTCAATAAGACCAAATCTAAGTCGTAGTACTTTTTCTTCTCTTGGAGTAAGAGTTTTTAAAACTGCATCAATTTCTTCTTTATATTTTTCATTAATTGTAAATTCTAAAGGATTTGCGAGTTCAGTATCATGTACAAAATCTCCTAGAGTAGAATCATCTTCTTCACCTACTGGAGTTTCAAGTGATACAGGTTCTTGAGCAATTTTTTGAATTTGTTGCACTTTTTCTACACTTAACTTCATTTCAGCAGCTATTTCTTCAGGAGTTGGTTCACGTCTTAATTCTTGAGTTAGTTTCCTTTGGATTCTAACTAGTTTATTAATTGTTTCAACCATATGAACTGGTACTCTTATAGTTCTTGCTTGATCTGCAATTGCTCTTGTTATTGCTTGGCGAATCCACCAAGTCGCATAAGTAGAGAATTTAAAACCTTTTGTTGGATCAAACTTGTTAACAGCTTTCATAAGACCCATATTACCTTCTTGGATTAAGTCTTGGAACTGCATTCCACGACCTAAATACCTTTTGGCAATACTAACAACTAAACGAAGGTTAGATTCAATTAATACTTCTCTTGCATCTTTTCCTTCAGCTACATATCTTTCATAACGAATTCTATCTTCTTCAGATATTTCTTTTTTACCTGCTTTAACTCTATATAACTCTTCTTCAGCAAGTAACCCCTGTTGAACTGTTCTCGAACATTCAAGTTCTTTAACAGTTGTAAGTAGTGGAATTTGTCCTATTTCTCTTAAATATGTTCTAACAGGATCATCAGATGGTGATGGTACAGAATATGTGGAAACAATCTCTTCTATATCTTTTGATTTCAAATCTTTTTCTATTTCATTAGAGAACTCGTTAAATTCCGGATCGCTTTCGATCTCACCAATAAAACCATCAAAGTCTTCACTAAAATCATCGCTATCAATATCATCATCGATATCAGTAGAATCCATATCCTCATCTCTTACTAAATCGATATTTTCAGTTTCTAATAATTCCATTAATTCATCAAATTCTTCTGATTCTTCATCGATTAGTTTTAATACATTTACTAGTGGAATATAACCATTAATTCTACCTAGTTCAATCAAATCAACTAGCGCTTGATTATTGCTTATCATTAATTCACTCCTTTTTTACTATCTTTGTTTGTTTTTGTTTTAATTTTTGAAGCTCCATTGCTTTTTTAAGTTTTGATTTTTCATCAAAACTAGCTTTTGCTTCTTCTTTTACGCGCTCGACGTTTTCATCTTTATAGAAATCACCTACAGCTTTTGCAAGTTCAAACAAATAATTATCATGAACTGTTTGAAAGCTTAAACTAGAATTATCTTCTAGTAGATTAGCTAGTAAATCTTTTTCTTCAAGACTTAAATTGTCTTGAAATGAGTCTTCCATTTCTTCATTATTATCATAAAATAATATTATTTGAGCGAATAAACTATTCAATAAAGAATTAATATTACGAAGACTACTTACTTGCAAGTGTTCTAATTTGGATTTAACTCTCTCACAATTTTCTTTCGAATTATAAGCAAGAAAAACAAGTTCTTTTGAAGCTTTTTCATATTTTGTTGCTATTTTTCTAGTAAAGGTTGCTTCTGTTTCTCCAAATGGAGGAAAAAACTCTTCTTCATGCTTAGTTTCAAAATATTTCTTTTCAACTTTTTGATAGTCTCTTTGAACACTCTCTACACTTATATTTAATGTAGATGCGAGTTTTTGAATAAACATTTCTGTTAAAGAACTTGAATCAAAATGATTTAAAAAAGAAAATATTTTGTTTTTGAAATTTTCAACACTATTAAAATCTTCTAAATTCAAATTAAGTTTTTCAGCGTTAAAAATAAAATCATAGCTATTGACAGCGTTATTTAGAAGTTTAGTAAATTTATCTTGACCAAACTTATTTAAATAATCATCCGGATCTAGCCCATCTGGAAATAAGACAGCTGTAGTATTTACTTCTTCATTTAAGAGTTGAAGTATTACTTTTTTGCTAGCTTCGATTCCTGGGTTATCACCGTCAAAGCATATAACAAAGTTATCGGTGATTTTTTTGAGAGAATTTATTTGTGATTTTGAAGTTGCAGTTCCCATAATAGCTACAGCATTATAAATACCTACTCTATGAGCTGCAATTACATCTAAAAAACCTTCAAAAATATATACTTTATTTTCTTGACGAATATAATTAAGTGCACTGGAAAAGTTATATAGAACATCGCTTTTTTTGAATACTTTGTTTTCAAAAGAATTCAAATACTTTGGTCCAAATTCCTTATTATCGCTTATCAATCTACCACTAAAACCAATAGTTCTTCCATTTATATCATCAAGAGGGAATATTATTCTATTTCTAAAGAAATCAGTATAACTATCTCCACCTCTAATAACGCCAGCTTCAATCATATCAAGTGGTTGAAACTCTTCTTTTTCTAGAGTTTTAAACAATAAATTAACTTCATCCATGGCAAAGCCGATTTTAAACTTATTTATTATATCATCATCAATATTTCTTTTTTCTAAATACTTTATAGCATCTAGGCCAGGCTTAGTATTCTTAAGTAAAAACTGATAAAAATTAGTCGTTGCATCTAGTATTTTATAATATTTACTTAAATTTTCGCCTACTTTTTGTTCACTAATACCTAAATCAATTCCTGATTTTTCTGCAACTTTAACAATTGCTTCTCTATAAGAGATTCTTTCATAGTTTTGAACAAAGTTAATAACATTGCCTCCTGCTCCACAACTAAAGCACTTATAAATCTTTTTTGTGGGGGAAACATGCATAGAAGGGTTTTGATCTGGATGAAACGGACATAAACCAACATAATTGCTTGATTTTTTTTCTAGTTTTACATATTCAGAAATCACTTTTACAATATCTGTATCATCTAATATTTTTTGAATTGTAACTTCTGGAATCATCAAGATACCCCTTTCTATTTTTTATTTTAGTTTTTTCTCTATAAACTCCACGAGTTCATCAACTTTTACTCTAACTTGTGCCATTGAATCACGCTCACGAACTGTTACAGTACTATCTTCTAAGGTATCAAAGTCAATAGTAACGCAGTATGGTGTGCCTATTGCATCTTGACGGCGATATCTCTTGCCGATATTTCCAGAAGTATCATAAGTTGTCATAAAATGCTTACTTAATTTTTGATATATTTCTTCAGCTTGAGTAGATAGTTTATTAACAAGTGGTAAAACTGCAACCTTATATGGTGCTAGAGTAGGTGTTAATCTCAATACTTCTCTTACCTCACCATTTTCCAACTCTTCAACCTCATAAGCTTCACTTAAAATTGCAAGAAGTAATCTTTCTACACCAAGTGATGGTTCAATTACATATGGAATATACTTAGTATTAGTTTCTGGGTCAAAATATTCTAAGTTTTCTTTAGAATTTTCTTGATGAGTTTTTAAATCATAGTCAGTTCTATCTGCTATGCCCCATAACTCTCCCCAACCAAATAAGTATTTATATTCAATATCAGTAGTTGCAACAGAATAAAACGATAATTCATCTTGTTCATGGTTACGAAGCCTAATATTTTCTTCTTTAAGTCCAGCGGTTTTTAAAAATTCCATAGAATAATCAAGCCAGTATTTAAACCATTCTAAATCAGTACCTGGTTTACAGAAAAACTGTAATTCCATTTGTTCAAACTCTCTAGTTCTAAAAATAAAGTTGCCAGGAGTAATTTCGTTTCTAAATGATTTACCAATTTGAGCTATTCCAAAAGGAACTTTTTTTCTCATAGCTCTTTGTACATTTTTGAAATTCACAAAAATTCCTTGAGCTGTTTCTGGTCTTAAATAAACGATGTTTTTGTCGTCTTCTATAACACCCATATTTGTTTTAAACATTAAATTAAACTTTCTAATATCAGTAAAGTTATTAGACCCACAATTAGGGCACTTAACTTCATGTTCAACAATATAATCTATTAATTCTTTATCGCTCATTCCATCAGCATGAACTTCAGCATTACTTGCGTCTTCCACAAGTTTATCAGCACGGTATCTCATACCACATTTCTTACAATCAATTAAAGGATCACTAAAACCACCTACATGGCCACTAGCAACCCAAACTTGTGGATTCATAATAATTGCTGCATCAAGTCCTACATTATATGGTGACTCTTGCACAAATTTCTTCCACCACAATCTCTTTAAATTGTTTTTAACTTCAACACCTAATGGACCAAAATCCCAAGCATTTGCAAGACCTCCGTAGATCTCACTTCCTTGAAATACAAAGCCATGATGTTTCAAATAAGCTACTAATTTTTCCATTGTAATTTCTTCCACAGTCTCTTTTTCTCCTTCAATCATACATTTTATAATATCACAATCAAGCACAATTGTAAAGTAAAATAAAAGCCCTAAAACCTTAGTTTTAAGTGCTTTTTAAAATAGTTTTCAATCTATATTTTATCAAAAGACCTGCAAACGCAGGCCTTTTATTTTGAAATTTTATTTAAAATTATTATATAACGCAACTAAAACTTCATGATAATGATTAACAGTTACAGTTACACTCGCATAAGCTTCGCCTTCTGCTTTATCTTCAGCATTAACAACAAATGATGCTAAACCTTTTTCCAAAACATTAGCTGCGATAATATTTGCTTGTTCAAACCATTCAAGTTTGCCTTCAGCTTTTAAGAAAGCTTTATATTCTTCTTCTGGAAGACCAAAGTTACCATGCATACGATAAGCATATTTTAATTCTTGTTTAGTTTTTTCATTCCAACTAAATACACCTTCAGTATGTTTACCTTGAATTGTATCGATTACAAGTTCAGTGAATTCACCTTTATCATTTACTTGAGCAGTTGCAAAGTATACATCTGTTCCATGTTCTTGGCCTGAACCAACTACATAAGTTGTAGCAACTCCGTCTTTTGCATTTTGAACAGCTTGTTTTGCAAGTTTTGAATAACTATCATCCGCAATAGTTACTCCGCCTTCAACGTTGTTAATTACCTTTTCATCATTAACTGTAAGTTCTTCTGGAGAATTATCTAAAAAGAATTTTTCAATTAATTCAGCTTGTTCGAACCATTCAAGTAATCCTTCTTCTTTCATCCAAGCTTTATACTCTTCTTCAGTTTTTGATCTTGCTGGATCGTGCATACGATAATCGTATTTTAATTCTTTTTTAGTTTTAGCGTTAAACTCATAATTTGCATCTTCAACTTTTTGGCTTTGAATAGCATCAATGAAGTAAGATACAATTTTGTCATTCTTGATAGTTACAGTTACACTTGAAACTTGAGGTGCACCATAATTCAATTTCCATTCGAAGGCCATAAATTTGCCATCAGCTGCGAATGTTCTTTCAACTTCTTCGCCATCACAAGCTATTAAGCCAATAGCTAAAAAAGCAAAAAAGAACACAAATAAAAATCTTTTAAACATTTAATTTTCCTCCTGTTTATTTTATTAAGACATATTATATATTAGCACATAAGCATCTTGTTCTCAATCTTTTATCAAGAGAATCAAAATGTAAATGTTTACCAAAATACAATATATTTAAACCTAATTAATTTTGATTGTTTTTTGCGTATTCTTCAAAATAAACTTTGATTTTATCACGCATATCTTGCTTACCAGGCTTACATAATTTCGAATCTGCATTATCAAAAACTAATGCATTTGCGAAAGCTTCACAACCAGGATGTCCGCACATTCCACAGTTATAACCAGGTAACATTGCAAAAATATCTTCAACTCTCTTATCAATTTCAACTGCAAAATACTTTGCAGCTAAAGCAATTAGAACACCAAATACAGCACCTGTTACTGCTAAAATCACAGCAGGTAAAAATACATCTGAAAATATACTTAAAATCATATGTTTAACGCTCCAAATCTAGAAAATATCATAGCTAATAAACCAGCAGTAATTAAGGCAATTGGAACACCTTTAAATGCTACAGGAACATCAGCTTTTGCAATTTTACCTCTAAGTGTTGAGAAAAGATATATAACAAATAAGAACCCAATACTAGATGCAAATGCAAATACAAGTGCGCTAAGGAAAGTATAATTAGGGTTTGCAACCATATTTGCAAGTCCTAGTACAGCACAGTTAGTTGTAATAAGTGGTAAATATACTCCAAGAGATTTATATAATCCTGGGGAAATTTTCTTAATAAACATTTCTATTATTTGAACTAATCCAGCAATAACTAGAATAAAAATAATAGTTTGGAAGTAAACCATATCAAATGGTTTTAAAATATAAGTATATAGTAGCCAAGCTACAGTACTTGAAAGTGTAATTACAAATACTACAGCTAAACCCATTCCTACTGCTGATTCTTTTTTCTCAGAAACACCAAGTAGTGGACAAATACCTAAAAATTTAGATAATACTACGTTTTCAATTAAAATAGCAGAAATTATTAAAGAAAATAGATTCATTATTTGTCACCTTCTTTTCTTTTTTTAATTTTATTATTTATTAAAGTTGCTAACCCAATCAATATTCCTAGCAAAATGAATGCAGATGAAGGATTTTGGAAGAAGTCGGAGAAGAAATTACCACTTAACAGATTAAGTTTGAAATCTCCCCAAATAGTAATTGAACCTGTCCCTAAGAATTCTCTAGCAAATGCAATTACAATTAGTACGGCAGTATAACCTACAGACATACCAATAGCATCTAAAAGCGAATCTAGAACATTGTTTTGAGACGCAAATGCCTCTGCTCTTCCTAAAATAATACAGTTAACAACAATTAATGATATCCAAATACCTAGCGAGCTATATAAACCAGGTAGAAATGCTTCCATTAACATTTCAACTAAAGTTACTAATGTAGCAACAACAACGATATAAATTGGAATTCTAATTTCATATGGAACAATTTTTCTAATTAAAGAAATGATTAGATTCGATAAAATAAGAACAAAAGCAAATCCTAAACCTAGTCCAATTGCATTTTCAACAGTTGTTGTAACAGCAAGTGATGAACATAGGCCTAATAAAGATACTAGAATAGGATTTTCTTTCCACATACCTTTAAGTAAGTTTTCTCTTTTAGTCATTATTGTAAATCCCCCGATCCTAGAGTTTTAAAATGTTTCACTGCAGCTTTTACACCCGTAATAACTGCACCAGATGTGAAACTTGCTCCGGAAACAACGGCAGTATAAGTATTAATACTTACACCAGTTATTCCAAAATCATGAGTGAATACTGGATCAGCGAAACTTGGTGTATCTTTATGAGCTATCATAAAGACTTTACCAAATGTTCCATCAACTTTGATTTCCACAAACGCTTCTACATCACTAGAATAACCACGAGCTTTTGTTTGATATATAACAGAAACTACATTTCCACCAGTAAGAGCATCATATGTAAAATAAACATTTGTAATTTCAGGGCCGAAGCCTTCTGATAATTCTTCAGTTTTGTCGCCAAAACCAGGATAATCAAAGTGTTCTCCTAATAATTCTCTAGCAGCTTCTTGGGCACGTTCTGCAATTATTGGAGCAGTAATTCTATTTACTAGTCCAAGTAGTGTCCCAGCTATTAAGCCTAATGCTAGTAGAAATAAAGAATATTTAACTATTTTATTATTCATTATTAGCCTCCAAATTACTTAAGTAATCAACAGCCATTTTAGCTGCTCTTAAAACTGCTTTTGAAGTAACAGTTGCACCCGCAACAACTTGAATTTCAGAAAAATCTGGTTGACTACTAATTATTTCCCCTGGTAGTACATCTTGTGGATGACCATGAGATTCTTGCCAATTAGGTTGATTATATGAAATTGCATAGCTTTCTTCATGTTCTACAACAACAGCAGTAATTTCATAATTCGAATTAAATGTAAAGGTATTTCTAATTGGAGGATTTGTGCCGTAACCTTTAGTAATTATTATTACTTCAGTTGCAGTCGCACTTTCAATATATTCAATAAATTTATTAGCAGCGATAAATGTTTCAACTTCTTCTTTAATTTCCGCTTCAACAGCAGTAATTAATTCATAATCATGATTAACTGAAACATTAAATTTACCACTTGCATTTCTTAAAACATAAACAAAATCTAAAGTAGTTAAGTCTTGGAATTTACCAACTAACATAACTCCTTCAATATCTGATAAATAATCAACATATTTAGCAGCTACTCTTACAGCTTCAACCATTGCTTTGGATGTAACAGTTGCACCGGCTACTACTTGAACATTATCAAGATCGTCTTGGTTTGCAATTATTTCACCAGGAATAATATCTTTTGGATGACCATAAGATTCTTCCCAGTTTGGTTGATTATATTCAATATCATAAGTTTCGTTATAAGTAACTTCTAGATTAGTTATTTCACCAGCGTTATTATAAGTAATAACTGTGAAAACACTTCCCGCAAAGCCCTTTGTTGTAACTTCCACAAACAATTCATCAGATGATTCGGAAGCATTTGTTACATAATTAACAATTTTTTTACCTTTTATAATTTCATCAATTAATTCTCTTGCTTCGTCAGTATCGTATTCATCATTACTAATAGAAATAATCTTATATGTATGATCAACAACAACATTAAAGTCAGCTTCACCATCGTTTATTACATAAACAAAGTTGAAAGTAGAATAATCTTGTTCATTAGATACAAAACTAAGTTCTAATACTTCTGGAGTTTCTTCATGAGAAATACTGCTCACAACTGGAAATGTTGCAATTCCTGCTAACAATAATCCAATTAATGAATAAGTAAGAACAACTTTTGATTTTTTTGGTTCTACTCTTAATTTAGCAGATACTTTTTCAATAATTGCTGTAAACATATTAAGAGTTAAGATTGATACTGCAACACCTTCTGGTATTTTAGATGCAAATCTAAATACAACAGTTAAAACACCAAGTGCTAGAGCATATATAACTTTACCATTTGGATTTCTTGGACTTGTTACAGGCTCAGTTGCCATAAACACAGCACCAAACATTAAACCACCGTTCATAATTCCAAATAAAGCAAAATCAAGAGTATTTGCATAGCCATTAAAAGCACCAATAATATATGTTAAAACAAATACGCTTCCAACATATAAAACAGGAATTCTCCAATTAATAACTTTCCTTAAAACTAAATAAAGAAATCCAACTAATATAAGTAGTACACTAGTTTCACCAATTGCTCCAGGTTTAAAACCTAAGAACATATTGAATAAACCATATTCATTAATTAAATCTCTAAATGAATCAAGTCCGCCTTTTGCAAATCCAGTCATTGGTGTAACCCCACCAATTACATGAACTGCTTCAGATGGATTTAAAAACCCTGATGTATCCCCACCACTAACTAAAGTAGCATAGGAATATGTGGTAAGGAATAAAAATCCTATTAAAGCTGGATTAAAGATATTATGACCAAATCCACCAAAGATTAATTTACCTAGGATTGTTGCAAAAGCAACACCCATTAATAAAACCCAAATTGGAGTTGTAACAGATACAATCATTCCAAGCATTAATCCAGGAATAACTGCATATGATGTTTTCATTCTATCGCCAATAGGTTTATTTTTAATAATGAATTTATACCATAAGAATTCAAGTAAAACAGAAAACGCACCGCCAATTAAAGGTAGTAATAAAGGGTAAATCATTCCCCAGAAATTAGTATCTTTAGCGATAAAAGGCATTAGACCGTTTTTCACAAACCCAAATATAATAATTGGAGCAAGTGCGATTAAGAGGTCATACATATGCCAAGATGTTGTTTCTGATCCAGAATCGGCTCTTCTAACGTAAGGAGCTTTTCCTAAAGAAAATCTTTTATTACTCATACTTCTACACCATTACCTTTTTCTTTGCTTTTGCTACAGCATCTGTTAATTCTATTCTAGATGGGCAAATATATGAACATAGACCACATTCTATACATAAATTAGGTCTTAAAGCTTTAAGTTCGTTTAAATTATCAGCTTCTAATGTTTCTTTAATAATTATCGGAGATAAAAATACAGGACAAACATCAGCGCATTTGCCACAACCCATACATTCTGGATTTAATTCTTTAATATCTTTTGGCATAACAATAACACTACCAAGTGAACGATTGACTACTAATGAATCAAACATAATACTTGTACCTGTCATAGGTCCACCAGCGATAAAGTAAGCATCTTCAAGATCTTCTACGTATCCACCAACTTTATCTAAGATATCAGCAATAGATGTACCAATTTTAACCTTAAGGTTTGTTGGAGTATTAACAGCTTCTCCAGTAATTGTTACAACTTTTTCAACCAATGGTTGATTATATTCAATGGCATCAGCTACAGCAGCTACTGTAGATGAGTTATTTACAACCGCACCTGCTTCACATGGAAGTGAAACATAGTTTTTCTTTGTAACCCTTTGAACAATATATTTTTCCCAGCCAGCTGGGTATTCATCTTTAACTAAGAATAATTCAATCGAATCTTCTTCTTCTAGTTGTTCTTGTAAATGATTGATTAAGTCTTTCCATTTCTTCTTAAGCGCAATAACACCTTTTGGCGCACCAATAATACCCATAATATATTTCATCCCACGAATAACTTTATCAAAATCATTCATAAGAAGAGTATAGTCAACAGTAATATAAGGTTCACACTCAACAGCATTAACTATGAAATAGTCAACTTGTTCTTCCAATTGATACTTAACAAATGATGGAAAGCCGCTTCCACCAAGACCAACAATACCATTTTGTTTGACCATCTCGATCATTTCAGCTTTTGAAAGTGATGCTGGATTAGTTGCTTTGATAGTTTCTACTTTTGTTTCAAGAAAATCATTTTTTATTTGAATAGTATTAACCATTTTCCCTGAAGAGTGCCACATTTTTTTATCAACTGCAACTACTTCACCACTTACAGGTGAATGAACTGGTAGGCCAAATCTACCAACTTTATTGGCAATTACTTGCCCAACTTTTACAGTGTCGCCAACAGCAACAACCGCCTCACAAACTGTGTTTTGTTCAACTAAAGGTATGTAAACATATTCAGGATTAAGAAATTCTAGCGGTTTATTCGCCAAAGACATCTCTTTATGTCCCTTATGTTCTCTCAAATGAGTACCTGAGCTTTTTATAAAAAACACATTATACCTCCTTTTGTTTATTTTATAAATAAAACCATAACTATTATAACATATCAACTAATAAAAGTGAATAGCAAAAAACGCTTTTATTCACTGTTTAACACTAATTTTTTTTGTAAATTATCAATTAAAGCAAAAAAAAGATTGACTTTCAATTCAATCTCAAAAATATTTATATTTATAGCTTTTCTAACACCTTATTGGCTTTAGATGAGTATCCTAAAAAATGATTATAATATCGATCTAAAAATTCATTAATTAATGCTAAATCAAATTCTAAATTCTTAAAGAATTCATCATCCATTGCATCAAGTTTCATTAAATACAAAACTTTTAAGCTATTAGTTAAGTCTTTACTAATTAAAGAATTCCTGTCATCTAAACAATCTATGCACTCCATACCACCAGATGTAAACTTAAATCCAACTAGATCTTCTTTCTTCCCACAAACTACACATCTAGTAAACTGTGGACCTACTCCAAGTAAATAAAGAAGCTTAAGCCTAAAGATTATATAGTAATAATCACTATAATTATTACTGTTTAGCTTAGCTAATATTTCCTCTAAGAAGCTATAGAAAGTTGTAAAATCATTTATATGTGCACCTAGTTGATTCGTTAATTCTAAAATCAAAATAGCATTTGCTAGCTTAGTATAATCTTGTTTTATATTAGAATAATTATCTAAAATATTACCTGATTTTAGTATTTTAAAACCTTTATTTTTACCTTCAGTATAGTCAAAAGTAATTTTAGTTAATTCGTTTGAATAGCTAAAATTTTTATTTTTGTAACTAGCTCCACCTCTAACATAATAAGTATTTAGACCTTCATTGTTTAAAATTGTTATTATTTTTGAAGTTTCTTGATATTTAATACTTTTAATAACAATTCCTACTTCTAAGTCCATTAAATCACCACTTTAATAATTATTTGTAAAGTAACCCATCTTTTCTACTTTTACTTGTTTATTGCGCCAGTCTTTTTCAACTTTAACCCATAATTCTAAAAAAACTTTTCTACCTAAAATCATTACTATTTCTTTTCTGGCAAGAGTTCCAATATTTTTAATCATCGATCCATTTGCACCGATAATAATCTTCTTTTGTGATGCTCTTTCCACAAATATAATTGCATTAATATTTAGTAAATTAGGGTTTTGTTCATCTTCAGTAATCATTTCAATTGCAACTGCAACAGAATGGGGAATTTCTTCCCTAGTTAGTTGAAGTGTTTTTTCTCTTATTATTTCAGATATTATAAAGTATTCAGGATTATCAGATGTTTGATCTTTTGGAAAATACATAGGCCCTGCTTCTAAATATTCATAAAGATTAACAAGTTTTGGAATGTTTTCACCAGTTAAACCAGAGACATAATAAACTTCATTAAATTCATAATCTTTTGTGAACGCTAAAATGTTTTCCATTAGACGATTTTTATCTCTAATTAAATCAATCTTATTTACAATTAAAAATGCAGGAGTTTTAGATTTTTTAATTTCAGCTAAAACAAACTCATCACCTCTACCAAAATCCTTAGTTCCGTCAATTATCCAAAAGATAATATCAACATCGTGAATACTTGATAAAGATTGTTTATTCATGTATTCACCAAGTTTAGTTTGAGGTTTATGAATACCTGGTGTATCTACAAAAATAATTTGCAATTCTTCAGTTGTATAGATTCCTCTTATTAAATTTCTAGTTGTTTGCGGTTTATCAGAAATTATAGCAACTTTTTCTTCCAAAATATTATTTAAAATTGTTGATTTACCAACATTTGGTCTACCAACTAAAGCAACAAATCCAGATCTAAATTCTTTACTCATTCTTTTAAGTTTTCCTTTTTAAAAGTATATGGTAATAATTCAGAAACACTATATTTTACTTCCTTTTTATTTAAATTACTTAAAACAACTGAAGTATCAAGAGGCATTAATTCACTCATTACTTGTCTACAAGCCCCACAAGGTGAAATAGGTTCGTTTGTACTACCTAAAACTAACATTGAAACAATATCTTCTTTTTTATAACCTAGTGAATATGCTTGAAATAAAGCAGATCTCTCAGCACAATTAGTAAGTCCGTATGATGCGTTTTCCACATTACTACCTATAATAATACTACCATCTTTCATTAAGATAGCAGCACCTACTTTAAACTTTGAATATGGTGCATAAGCATTATTATAAGCTCTTAGAGCTTCAGTATATAATTTTTCTTTCATTAGTTATCTCCCAATCCCAATTTTATTTAAAATTTGATCTTGTTTTTTAAACATTTCTTTTTCTTCTTCGTGATTATTATGATCATAACCAAGCAAATGCAAAATTCCATGAACTACTAAAAAGGCAAATTCGCGTTCGTTTGAATGTTCATATGAGTTTGCTTGTTCTAGCATTTTATCAATAGAAATAAAAATATCACCTAAGTACTTCTTTTCATCTACAGGAAATGATAAAACATCAGTAGCTGAATCAATTTCTCTAAAGTTTTTATTTAATCTTCGAATTTCTTCATTAGTAACTAATATCAAATTAACTCTTTTCCTGATTTTAAAAGCTTTTCGAATTTTTTTTACAATACTTTTTATATCAAGGTTATAAGCTTGGTTATAATTATCAAAAACATTAATTTTCATATTCATCATATCTTTCAATAATCTTTTGAACTAATGGATGACGCATAACATCGTGTTTATTGAATTTCACAACCTTAAGTTTATTAATGCCTTGAAGTAAGTTAAGAGCATTGATTAAACCTGAATCTTTTTTATTAGGTAAATCAATTTGCGTTATATCTCCAGTAATAATCATCTTTGAAGAATATCCCATTCTTGTTAGAAACATCTTCATTTGAAGAATTGAAGCGTTTTGTGCTTCATCTAATATTACTAAAGAATTTTCTAAAGTTCTACCCCTCATATAAGCAAGTGGTGCAACTTCTAAAATACCTTTTTCTAAGAGTTTTTCTACTTGTTCCTTACCTAGCGCTTCATAAAGTCCATCATATAAAGGAATTAAATAGGGATCTATTTTTTCTTTTAAATCTCCTGGTAGATAACCAAGTTTTTCTCCGGCTTCTACTACTGGTCTAACTAAAACTATTTTTTTATATTCATTAGCTTTAAGTTTATTAACTGCATACATTACAGCTAAAAAAGTCTTACCAGTACCAGCAGGACCCACAGAAAAAACAATATCGTTTTGGTCTAAAGAATTAATATAAAGTTTTTGACTTAAAGTTCTAGGATAAATTACTTTACCACTATATGTAGTAATTAAGATTTGTTTTTTTGAAAACAAATCAATAATTTGGTTATAATTTTCTAAGTTTAAGTTATTTAAAATGCTAATTAAATCAATTTCAGTTAATCCTGAATTGTTTTCTAAAATTTCTTCAAAAGTATAGAAAAATATATTGATTAATTTCTTATATACAGAGTCTTTATTAATCTTAACTTCACTAAAAGATATCAAAATTTCTTCTTTAAAAAATTCTTCTAGGATTTTTAAAAACTTACTATCTGCTCCTAAAATAACTTGTTCACTATTTGAGTATTTAAATTCATATATAACTTCATAATTGTTCATATTCTACCATCCTATTAATTATTATATCATAGCTTATAACTAAAATAAATAAAAAACCGCTTTTAGCGGTTTAATTAACGAGCACGATTGAAATTTGTTCTTTTTCTAGCTGCTCTTTTTTTCATTTTTTTGATATCACTAGGTTTTAGAAAGTGTTTACGCTTGCGCGCTTCAGCTAGGACACCGTTTCTAGAAACGTCTCGTTTAAATCGTTTCAGAGCATCTTCAATTGATTCATTCTCGCGAACTACAGTTTTAGGCATTTTTTTCGTCCCTCCTTCCGCGCTCAAATTACAATGTATTATAACATAATCAAGTTCAAATGTAAAGCAAATAATTTACTTTTCTATTTTTGAAAGCAAAAACTTTGTAAGATCTAAATAGTTTTGAGCTACTTTCTTAAAGTCAATGTGAAGTTGTTCACTCATACCTTTCAACTCTTTAAATACAGCAACATTATGCCATTGGAATGCTTGGAAAGCACGCCACAAATGAAATCTATTTCTTTGATCTTTATTTGGTTCTTGATAATATTCATGAAGTAATTTATAACCGTCTTCATAACGCATATTACTAAAACAAGCTATATCATAAATAGGGTCAATGTTCCCACAATATTCAAAATCAACAACAAATACTCTGTCTTTAGTCTTTACAAAATTAGAAGGTTGACTATCTCCATGGCAAAGAACCTTTTCCTGTGAATCTAAGTACTCTTTATATGTATAAAACTCTTGTTTTGTTTTTAAATATTCCTCGCTATGTTCATATCCTAAGCCCTTTACGATTCTTTCGTAGTATTCAAGTCTACCAAAGGGATTATAATCGTTTTTTGCTAGTTTATTGGAGTTGTGAATAATTTTTAAAATATCAGCAACTTTATCTAGTGGATATTCTTCAGGTTTTACTGTATTTAGTGGGTTTCCTGGAATATATTTAGCTATTTTCTTACCATCAATTGTATTAAAATAGATTGTTTCATTAGTAATATTTAATTCTTCAAATAGTTTAATGTTTTCTTTTTCTATATTTCGATCAACAAAAAACTCACTATATGGGCCTGGCTCACGAAAAGTATATAAAATATCATCAGCACTTACAACATAAGTATAATTACTCATTCCCCCAAGTAATCTTTCAATAATCTTAACATCACTGGCATTAAGGATATTTCTAACATCATTTATCACTTTATTTTCCATTGTTATTTTCCTCATTTAAAAATTTCTCAAATTCTTTTAAAGCATTATAGCGATGAGAAATAGTGTTCTTCTTACTTCCTAGTTCTTTAAATGTTTTATTAAACTCAGGAAGATAAAAGATAGGGTCATATCCAAACCCAGATAAATCAGGATTTAGCTCATTTATAATCTCACCATAAACTCTACCTTCAAAGTAATGATCTATACCTAGTTTATCAATAAAACAAATAAGAGTTATAAAATATGCTTTTCTATTTTTTGAATTACCAAGTTTTTCTAATACTTTTATATTATTAGCATAATATGTGGCTTCTTTTGAATATCTTGAGGAAAAAATTCCTGGCTCACCATTTAAAGCTTCAATTACTAAGCCTGAATCATCAGCAAAAATCGGTTTTTTATATTTATCATAATAGTATTTTGCTTTTAAATAAGCATTTTCTTTAAATGTAGAACCTGTTTCATTAACATCATCGAAGTCTTCTAAATCTTTAAGTGTAATTATTTTTGTATTTGTGAAGATGGCTTTAACCTCATCTAGTTTATCTATATTATGAGTAGCAAAAATTAGTTCCATAACTATATAAAGTTAGCCCCCTTATCAACTATAAGTTCAATTGTATCATCAGATGCATATTCAAGTGCATAGGAGAATATCGTACGATATTTAGTATCTATATAAGTAAGATCAGAACCATAATCAACTAATAATTTAGTCATCTCATAATTATTATGGCTAATAGTACGATATAGATAACTACGATTATAAAATATTTGATTTACTTTAGCTTTATTTTTTAAAAGCAATTCAATTATTTTTAAATTCCCAGTATAAATTGCAATTAAAAGCCCGGAGTGATGATGGTCATCAACAACATGTATATTAGCACCTTTACTAATAACTAGTTCCACAACCTCATAGTTTTCAGAACATATTGCATGGTATAAAATAGTTCTTCCTTGATGATCAAATCTATTAATACCTCTTTTTTTAAGTCTTTCATTTAAAAAAATAAAATCACCCTTAGCAGCTGCAATATAGTTTTCTTCTTTTAAAACTGTATCCCTAAATTCATTATTTATTAAATAATCTTTTAAAAAATCAATATTATCTTTATTATTATTTAGTGTTGCAATATCCAGAGCCGTCTGACCAGTATTATTTGGAATAGTTGGATTGTAACCATTTTCGATAAGTAATTGGACTGAACTCTTCTTACAATGGATAGAGGCAATATGTAGTGCAGTATTACCTAAATAGTTTTTAAGATTACTTACATTTAAATATCTTAAAATAAAACTGACTAAATGATCATTACCAACTGCACAAACATAGTGTAAAACAGTGTTTTTACGCTCATCAGTATCATTAAGACTTGCTCCATTTGCAAGTAAAATTCTTATTACTTCTTTATTGCCACCTTGCGCAGCATAGTGAATTGGTTTAACACCATTTTCATCGTTTGAGAAAATCTTAGCTTGATTAGCAATAAGTAAGTTTACAAAATCTGGATTAGCATTTTTAGCTGCAATATGAAGAGGAGTAATCTTCTTCTTATTTCCAGCATTTACTAAAGATCCTTTAAAAATTAATCTATCTGCAATAGTTAAGTTATTGAACTGACTAGCAAGATGAAGCGGAGTATCTTCAAAATTATTTTTCTTGTTGACGTCAAGCCCTGCTCTTATGAGTAAATCTACAATTTCGTAATTATTATTTCTAGCAGCTTTATGGAGTAAGCTTTCACCTTTACTGTCTTCTACAAAGATATCATTGCCATCATTTATATAGTCAATTACATATTTACAGTCGTTATCTAAAACAGCATCTAAAATAGTTTTAGATCCTCCTGTTCCAATATTTTGATATAGCCTTTGTATAGTCTCCATAATTACTCCTATAGTTTGTTTTGAAAATCTTTACTTAAAGAAAAGTATATTTTATATATCCCTTCTGTTTCAATTGTCCTGCCATCTACTGGACTATAAAACTTATGTGGTTTAGATCTTTTTAGTCTAAATGTTCCAAAATTAGTAATACTAGCTTTTTCATTCATTTTTATTTTTTCTTTTAAAATATTTAAATATTCATTTATAACTAAGTCAATGTATTTTTTATCAACTCCAGTTTTTTCTTTTATAATATCTAAATACTCATCTTTTTTCATTTTTAATTACCTCACTAGCATAATTTTAGTATAACACTAAACACTAGAAATCTCAATATAAAACAAGGATTATTTTATTTCTTAATCATGGTCATATAATATACTTGAATATGATTATTTAATGAAAAAAGCAGTATAAACTGCTTTTAAATGTTTTCTAATTTTAATTCATTCTTCATTAGTTCTAATATTCTTACTTTAGGATCTATTTTATTATAAATTATATCGTAAATAGATTCAATTATAGGAGCGTATATATTATGCTCTTTTATTATTTGATAAGCAGCAACAGCTGTTCTTGCTCCTTCTACAACCATAGTGATTTCACTTAAGGCTTGGTTTAAATCTTTTCCGCTTCCTATTTTAAAACCCGCTTGAAAGTTTCTAGAGTGAGTTGATGTACATGTTACAATCAAATCACCAAGTCCAGCAAGGCCGTATACAGTTGCTTCTTCACCACCAAAGTGTAGAGCTATTCTTTTCATTTCAATTAAGCCTCTTGTTATCAAGGCAGCTTTTGTATTATCTCCATAACCAAGTCCTGTTATAATTCCACTTGCTATTGCAATAACATTTTTTAAAGATGAACATATTTCAACACCTATTAAATCGGTTGAAGTATAAACTCTAAAATAATGTTGATTAGAAAATATTTCTTGGATTAGTTTTGCATCTTCTAAATTAGCAGATGTGGAAGAAACTAAAGTTAACATTTGATTTATTACTTCTTCAGCATGACTAGGACCACTTAAGGAAACAAAACCTTTAATTAAACTTTCCGGAATTTCTTCATATAAAATTTCAGAAAATCTCTTATATGTATTTGGTTCAATACCTTTAGATGCATTAACAAATAGTTTTTGTTCTTTAAGTAGTTTAGAAATATCTTTTAAAACAACTCTAGCTACAGCTGTAGGAACAACTAATACTATAATACTTCCAAAAGCTAAAGCTTCAACTAATGAGGAAGTAGCTTTTATTTTTGGACTTATTTCTATTTTAGGTAGTTTTGGATTAATATGGTTTTTATTTATTTCACTTACAACACTCTCATCAACATCATATAAGAGGACGGGGTAATTATTATCGTTAATTATTCTAGCAAGTGCAGTACCCCAACTACCTGCACCAATAATAGTTATTTTATTCATCTTTGATCCTTATTTCTTAAAATAAATTTAATTGGAGTCCCCTCAAACATAAAAGTTTCCCTTATTTGGTTTTCTAAATATCTTAAATATGAAAAATGCATATGCTTTTTATCATTAACAAAAAATACAATTGATGGAGGCTTAGTATCCTCTTGGGTTGCGAAAGATATTTTAATCCTATTTCCATTAAAAATAGGTGGTTGATTCATCAACATTGAATCCATAACAATATTATTAAGGATATTTGTTGGAATGAGTCTTTGGAAGTTTTCATATACTGTATCGATTTCATCTAAGAGTAAATGAACTCTTTGATTTTTAGCAGCAGAAAGAAAGACAATTGGTGCAAAATGAAGGAATAAAAAGTTTGAACGAATTTTTTCAATGAATAAATTCATAGTTTTATCATCTTTTATAACTAAATCCCATTTATTTACAACAATAAT
Source organism: uncultured Bacteroidales bacterium (assembly GCA_964407835.1). Classification (GTDB taxonomy): domain Bacteria; phylum Bacillota_I; class Bacilli_A; order ML615J-28; family CAG-698; genus DUVT01. The sequence goes on along the minus strand of CAYOXB010000009.1, from coordinate 21,994 downwards.
AATTGCTCTTGAGTTATCTCTAGCATAACCAGCTATTCTTTTATCTTGCTCTTCAATTTCTTTAGTTGCATCTAAAATTAAGATTGCAATATCTGATCTTTCAATAGCTGCAAAAGCTCTTAAAACGGAATACTTTTCCGCATTTTCATATATCTTACCGCGTTTTCTTATTCCTGCAGTATCAATTACAACATATTTTTTCTTATCTTTTGTAAATTTAGTATCAATTGAGTCCCTAGTTGTTCCAGGAATATCACTTACAATTATCCTATCTTCACCAATAATTGCATTTGCAAGTGTTGATTTACCAACATTTGGTTGACCAATCAAACAAAACTTAATTGTATCTTCTTCTATAATAGTTTTCTTCTCTTCAGGTAAATTAGCTACTATCTGATCGAGTAAATCACCAATACCAATACCGTGAAGTGCTGATACTGGTATAACAATATTTACCCCAAGTGCATAAAAATCATAAATATCATCTGCAAATTTTTGATCATCTACTTTATTAGCAGCAACAATTAAAGGTTTATCGCTTTTATTTAATATATTAATTACATCTCTATCTTCAGTTGTAATTCCAGTTCTTACATCGACTATCATTACAATTACATCAGCTTCATCTATAGCAAGTTCAGCTTGGGCCCTAATTTCTTTAGAAAAGGGCTCATCTTTTAAGATGATCCCTCCTGTGTCAATAACTCTAAATTCTTGATTTAACCATAGAGCTTTACTATAAATTCTATCCCTTGTTATTCCGCTGGCATCATCTGTAATTGAAAGTCTTTCGCCAATAATTCGGTTAAATAGGCTGGATTTCCCTACATTAGGTCTTCCAACTATAGCAACAACTCCACGCATTTTAGTTACCTATTTCTTTTTTGAGAATTGTTCAAAGATATCACCGAAAGAACTTGTTAGTTTTTCTTGTTGTGTTTTTTGAACCTTTCCATATACTTGACGTTGTTGTGTTCTATCACTTTCAGTACGATATTGAACTATGAATCTTGAAGATTCAGCATCAAATAATCTAACTCTTACTTTAATAGTATCATCAACCTTTAATTCTTTACCTTGTTGGACATTAGCTTTTGGTAAATAACCTGATATTTCTTGATATTGGAAGATGAATCCATCTTTTAATTCTTTAACAACACTAACTTCTATAGTTTCGCCTTGTCTAAGAGAATATTTATTCCATGGGTTTTCTTCTAATTGTTTTTTAGAAACGATTAAACGACGTTTATTATTGTCAACTTCGATAATTTTAACTTCAAAAGTATCGTCAACTTTAACTTCATCATTTAAGTTTGCTTCTCTATTATGGGAGAATTCGCTTCTTGGCAAGAAACCAACTACTCCATCAGCTAGTTCAACAACTACACCTGAATTATTAATTTCAAGTGCTTTAACTTCTACAACACTACCTTCACTATTGTCTGTTGTAAATTCTTTCCAAACATTTGGAATTAAAGCTTTTCTAGATAGGCCAACATGTTCGCCATCCATTTTAATAACTTTAACTTTAACTAATTCACCAGTTTTTAAAACTTTATCAACTTTATAAACTCTTTGGTGATCTAGTTCAGAAATATGAAGTAATCCTTCAACTCCAGGTCCTATTTCAACAAATGCTCCATAGGATTCTATATTTTTAACAGTACCTTCAAATTCATCACCAACATTAACTGTTTCTAAAAATGCAAGTCTATCTTTTCTTATACTTAAAGAATAAGCAACAGTTTGGGATACGATTAAACGGATACGGCCATAGTCAATTCTAATTGGTGAAACTTCAATCTCGTTACCGATTAAAGATTCTTCTGTTTCTGATTTCATAACTTGAGAGTCAGGAAGTAAGCATGAAAATTCTTCATGGTTTAATAAGTAACCAGTATTGATTTTCTTAACAACCTTAGCTTTAATAACACCAGGGTTTTCAATATATTGATTGAACTTATTTAAATCATCTCTCATTTTAAGTAAAAGTGTTGAGAAAATAAATTTACCACCATTAGGGAATATTCTCTTAATAACAACTTTAACTTTGTCGCCTTCGAAGAATAAATCGAATAGTTCTTCATTTTTTTGAATATTAGTAGTATTTTTTTTAAATAAGAAATTTTGTTGATTATTTTTAAGTTGGATTAGAACTCTTTCAGGTTTTGCTTTGTATTCTTTATTTCCGCGTTTAAAAGCTTCTCTAGGAGCAACAACTTCAACAACAGTACCTTCAACAACTTGAAGTGTACGGTATTTTGTTTTAGCTTCTTCAGTTGATTCTTCTTCTTCGTCTTCTTCAACTTCTACTTCAGCATCTTCATCGTAGTCTTCTTCATCTTCTTCAGCTGCTTCTACAACAGGCTCTTCTTCAACTACTGGTTCAACTTTTACTTCTTCAACTGGCTCTTTTTTTGGTTTTGCTTTTTTATCTTCTTTTACTTCTTTGCTTTTTTCAGCTTTTAATTCATCAAAACTTAAACCTAGTTCTTCAAGTTTTTTCGTTAAATCAGCATAGCGTTTTTCGCCAATTCCTTTAATACTTAAAAGTTCTTCTTTTGTTTTGCAAGCAAGTTCAGATACTTTTGTAATATTCGCTTGTTCTAGCGCATATTTGAATAAAGGAGTTAAACCCAATATATCAATACTTGAGTTTAATTTTTCTTCTACACTTGGAGAATTTTTTGTTTTTTGTTTTTCCATTTTGTAACCTCTCTCTAAAACTAATTTGATTATTTTTTCCACAACAGCATTAGCGTCAATAGTAGATGAATCAATCTCGATTGCATCATCTGCTTTAGCTAATGGATTTATAAGTCGATTGCTATCTTTGTAGTCTCTTTCTTCAATTTCTTTAATTGTATTTTCTAGACTTTGCTCAACTTGTCCGGCTGCAATTCTTTCTAACATTCTTCGTTTTGCTCTTTCATGAAGATCTGCTGTTAGAAATATTTTTAAGTTTGCGTCTTTTAGAACAACTGTACCAATATCTCTGCCGTCCATTACGACATTTTTATTGCTTGCAAGATTTCTTTGCAATGATACTAGTTTAGTTCTGACTGAGCCATAACTTGCAACTAAGGATGCGTTGTTAGAGACTGCTAAGGATCTTATTTCCTCATTTACATTTAAGCCATCTAAATATAATTCCTGGTTAATAAAATCAATCTTAGTATTTTCAAGAAATACAAACTCTTTTTCATCATACATATTGATTTTTAAGTTGATTGCTTTCAAGGTAACAGCTCGATACATTGCACCTGTGTCAATGTGTTCAAAATTTAAACGCTCGGCTATCATCTTGGCAATCGTACTCTTTCCTGCACTCGCAGGTCCATCAATAGCAATTTGCCAACTCATAACACACCTCTAAAATTATCTTTCTTATTATACCATATCATAAATAATATATCAATCTTTTAATAAATTTATTGTTTTTTATCAAAATATGTTAATTATTCACTAGTTTTACTTAAATGCACAAGTCTTTTTTTCTCATGTGGTGTTAGATTTCTTACCTCACCGGGAGCAATTCCTTCAATTGTAAGCTCTGCAAAACGAATTCTAGTAAGTCTTTTTACTGGAAAACCCACTGCTTCAAACATTTTCTTTACTTGATGATATTTTCCTTCTTTTATAGTAATTCCAACTAAAGAGGAATTATTCTTTTTATCGCTTGAAACAAAATAAGTCTTTGCTTTTCTCGTCTTATATCCATCTATTACTACCCCAGATTCCATATCTTTTAAAGTAGCTTTGGTAATAATTCCATCAAGTCTAACTAAATACTCTTTTTCAATATTTGATCTTGGTCCTACTAAATCATTCATTAAGTCACCATCATTTGTAAGTAGTAAAACACCCTTAGTGTCATAGTCTAATCTACCTACTGGAAAAAGACCTAGTTTTTGATATTCAGCAGGAAGAATTGAAATTACCGTCCTTCTATTTTTTTCATCGCTAACTGAAGAAATAATACCCCTTGGTTTATTCATTAATAAATAAACAAACTCTTTAGTTTCTATAGTCTTACCATCAACAGTAATAATGTCTGAGTACCTTGCTTTTGAACCTAGTTCACTAACAACAACACCATTAACCTTAACTTTACCACTAATTATATATTCTTCAGCTTTTCTTCTAGAACAAAAGCCACTTCTTGCTATTATTTTTTGTAATCTTTCCATATTATCCTCTATTCAAACAAAAAGAGCATAGATTTCAAAGCTTTTAGCTCTTAAACTTGGCTCTTTTTTATTTTAAAAATTCATCTATTAAAGTTTTTATTTTAAAAACAACACTATCAAGATCATTATAATCAATTTCAACACATACAGTATTCATTTTATTTTTAAACCAAGTAATTTGTCTTTTAGCATAATTTCTAGTTTTTTGCATCACCAAATTACTAATTTCTAATAGATTATTAGTTTCCTTATTATAAGTAGCTAATTCTTTATAACCAATTTCACCAATCTTTGAAAAATCAATGTTTTTTGTTTTTAAATTTTCAATTTCATCAAGCCAACCCGCTTCAAGCATTAAATCAAATCTTTGATTTATTCTATTATATAATTTTTCTCTTGAAGTAGTTAGTTCAATTATTAAACTATTGTAAATTAACTCATTTCCTTTATTTTTAGAACTTATTGAGCTACCTTCTTTGGCACTCACAAGTGCTCTTAATACTCTTTTACGATTATTTTCGTGAATATTTTTAGTTGCAAAAGGATCTATTTCTTTTAATTGTTCAAAAAGTTCTTTGTTTGTTAGATGTGAGTATTCTTTTTCTTCTAAATTTAAGTCTCTACCACTACTATCAAGTTCATAATTAGCTATTGCACTATTTATGTATAAGCCTGACCCACCTACTAAAAAAGGTAATTTACCTCTTAAGATAATCTCATTTATTTTTTTTCTAGCAAGTTCTTGATAGTCTGTAATTGAAAAATAGTCTTCTGCATCAATTATATCAAATAAATGATGAGCTATAGTTTGATTTTTATAATCAATTTTAGCAGTACCTATATTTAGATCTTTTTTGAACTGGCTAGCATCTGCATTTATAATCTCACCATTATAATAATTTGCAAGCCTCAAAGATATTTCTGTTTTACCAATCCCAGTAGGCCCGGTAATAACAATAATTTTTTCCATTATATAATCCGTTTAAACCATCTTTCAATTTCGTTTGAGGAAAACTTGATTATAGTTGGTCTACCATGTGGACATGAATAAGGTTTTTCACATTGACTTAAGTCTTCCATTAAATATTCCACATGTATTTTATCTAAGTATTGATTTGCGGTAATTGATCTCTTACAAGCTAGGACCTTCGCAAGATTATCAAAGAAATCATAACGAGCAATAGGTTTATTACTTACAAATTCAAAAATTATTTCTTCAACGAATTCTTTTTCTTTTCCTCTAGTAAACCACATAGGAACACCTCTAATTAGAAATGATCCTGAACCAAAATCTTCAATCATAATTCCTAAAGCATTTAATTCTGGAAGCTTTTCTCGAACAAGGACAGCCTCAGATTGAGGAAAGTTGAATTTAATTGGAACTAATAGTTCATAATTTATTGTATTTTCAGTTTTAAATGCTGTTTTAATCTTTTCATAGTTGATTCTTTCATAGGCAGCATGTTGATCAACAATATAAAAACTATCTTCGTCTTGGAAAAGTAAATAAGTACCATGTAACTGACCGATATAATACATCGGAGGAAGTTTTTTAGTCTTAATCGCTGTTCTATTTTGAGAATATAGCTTAGCTTCTACTTGTTCGTATTTTTCTTCTACAACTTGTTCAGTTTTAAAATCTTCTCTTTTGAATGATTTTACAATTGGTTCTTCTGATCTTGTAAATAAGCTATCTTCTGGATAATTAATTCTAGCAGGACTCTTTGTTTTATCAGCTGCTTCATCTAATGTTCCATATTCTTCGATAAAAGCTTCTTCTTTCTTTTCTTCAACAACTTTAGCTTCTACAGCTTCTTCTACCGATAATTCTTCTTCAGGTAAATCTAAAGGTAATTCTTTTTCAAGTTGTTCAAGGTCTAAATCATCTTCTATATCTTCTAAAGTTTCTACGTTTTTAGAACTTTTTTCTACTTCAGTAATTCCAACTTCTCTTTCTAAGCTTTCTTTCACAAGTTTAGAAATCATTTCGAGTAATTCACTTTCATTTGTAAACTTAATTTCAAGTTTAGCAGGGTGAATATTAACATCGATTAAAGATGGATCAACTTCAATTTTAATAACTGCAATAGGGTAACGTGAACTAGTTAAATACTCTTTATAAGCTTCCATTACTGCATTTGTTATTTTTGAGCTTTTTACTGTTCGATTATTTACAATAACATTGAAGTGGTTTTTATTACTTCTTGAAATTGTAGGTTTTGTAATTAGACCACTTACTTCAAAATATGAGTTTTTACCAAATATATGGATTAAGTTTTTCGCAACATCTTCACCATATATATTGTAGATAACTTCTTCAACTTTATTATTTCCATAAGTTTGGATTAATATTCTTTCATTATTAGTTAGTTTAAAAGCAATATCTGGTCTTGACAGGGAAATTTTACTAATCAAATAAACAACATTACTAAGTTCTATATTTGGTGTTTGTAAGTGTTGACGTCTAGCAGGCGTGTTGAAAAAGAGATTTTTCACACTAATCTCAGTTCCTTGTGGATGAGCAACAATTGCCTCAGTAATCATATCTCCACCTTTTAAAGCAATCATAAAGCCATTTTTACCATTTGGACTAGTTTTTAGTCTAAATGTACTTACAGCTACGATACTAGGTAGAGCTTCACCTCTAAAACCAAGAGTAAAAATTCGATTCAAATCTTTTTCATCCTTAATTTTGCTTGTTGCATGAGGTTGGATAGCTAGACGTGCATTAACTGAATTCATTCCGTATCCATTATCGCTAACAATAATTTCTGTTAACCCTGCATCTTCTAAAGTAATTTCTATTTTAGTTGCATCTGCATCAATTGCATTTTCAACAAGTTCTTTTACAACACTAGAAATACTTTCAATTACTTCACCAGCAGCTATTAAATTTGTAGTTTTTTGGTCTAATTTAATTATTTTTTTCATGTTTTACCTACTTATCAAATAGTTTTTTTAGCTCAGCTAAGATATTCAAAGCCTCCAAAGGGCTTAAATTATAAATGTCAAGTTCTTTTATTTTCTCTAAAGCTAGTTTTTCCTTTTCAGTCTTGGAATCATAAATTAGAGGTTGTTGATATTTCTTAAGAGAAATACTCTTTGAGTCTATTTTATGAAAAATCTCCAACTTTTGCAAGATATCATTTGCTCTTAAGGTAACTTCAAGAGGAATATTTGCAAGTCTTGCAACATTAATTCCATAACTTTGATCAATCGCACCGTTTAAAACCTTATGTAAGAAGACAACTTCACCTTTTTGTTCATCAACACTGACATGAACATTTCTTAGATTAGTTAGCTCAGCTTCTAAATCTGTTAGTTCATGGTAGTGCGTTGAAAATAGTGTCTTTGCTTTCAAATTTAGGGATATATACTCTAAAATTGCTTGAGCTAGGGCAAGCCCATCATAGGTGGCTGTACCACGTCCTATTTCATCAAAGATAATAAGAGAATTTTTAGTTGCTCCACGAAGCGCATTATTAACTTCTAACATTTCTACCATAAATGTAGATTGACCACTTACTATATCATCAGCAGCCCCAATCCTAGTATAAATAGAATCAAATATTGGTAGACTAGCAGATTTTGCAGGCACAAATGAACCCATTTGCGCTAGTATAGCAATCAAAGCAACTTGGCGCATATAAGTAGACTTACCACTCATATTAGGCCCAGTTATTAAAAGAATACTATCGTCTTCTTTCATTTGTAAATCATTTGGTATAAATGATTTTTGAAAAACTTCAATTACAGGATGACGAGAATCTTTCAAATTAATAATATTTTCATTATTGAGCTTTGGTCTAACATAATTATTTTGATTTGCAACCTTTTGAAAACTAAGAAGCATATCAACTTCCGCAAACATCTTTGCAAGTTTTTGTAATAAAGATGAATAATCTTTTAAATCATTTCTTAACTTAATAAATAAATCATATTCAAGCTCTAAACTCTTTTCTTCAGCTCTTAAGATTTTAACTTCTTTTTCTTTTAATTCTTGAGTTATAAATCTTTCACTATTAGCTAGCGTTTGCTTTCTAATATAACCGAATTCTTCTTTTACTAATTCACTATTACCACGGCTTACTTCAAGAAAATAACCAAAAACACGGTTATAACCAACTTTTAAGTTTTTAATTCCCGTTCTTTCTCTTTCAAGTTGCTCAAGCTCTAGTAAATAGTTTTTTGAATTATTATTATAATCTCTTAATTCATCAAGTTCACTATTATAGCCATCTTTAAAGATTCCACCATCCCTCATTAAAAACGGAGCATCTTCTAAGATTGCATTTTCTAATAAGTTTGCAAGAACATTTAATTCTAAATTATTTTCTTCAATTTTAAAATAATTAGTTAATTTAATTTTCTTAGATACTTCAGAAAATTTAGGCAGGATTTGTAGTGATTTTTTAAGTTGTAGTAAGTCTCTTGGATTTGCAGTATCATAAGAAATTTTACCAACAATTCTTTCTAAATCATAAACAGAAGCAAGTAGTTTTCTTAACTCGTCAGCTTCTAAATAATTCTTTTTGAATATATCTATTATATTATATCTATTTTCTATTTTTTCTTGATCAATTAATGGGAAAATTAGATTTTTCTTTAAAAATCTACTTCCTAAAGCTGTTTCACATTTATCCAAAACATTGATTAAAGAATTCTTTTTACTACCAAAGCGAAGAGTTTCTAAGAGTTCTAGATTTCTTCTTGAGGCAAGGTCTATTTTTAAATAACTACTTGCATCATATTTAATAACTTTCTGCAGGTGTACTAAAGTTCTTTTTTGAGTACTTATTACATAATTTAAAAGTCTTAAATAAGCTTTTTCTTCAATTATATTTAAATCTTCAGTTAAATATTTTAAATATTTAACTTGTGATTGCCTATCTTCAATTGAAAAGGTAATTGGATTTATTTTTATTAATTCATCGAAAATCGATAAATCAAAATCGCTAGCTATTACAATTTCTTTTGTTGCTAATTTTAAAATTTCAGCATTTAAAATCTCATTATTCAAGGGTAATTCAGTTAAATAGTTTTCTCCAGTAGTAAGATCTAAATAAGCAAGATAATAATTATCTTTTTCCTTAGAAATTGTTGTTAGATAATTATTTGTCTTAGCATCTAGATTTTCACCTTCAATTATCGTTCCAGGAGTAATTATTCTAACTACTTCTCTTTCTACAATACCCTTAGATTCTTTAGGGTCCGATGTTTGTTCTACAATTGCAACTTTAAATCCTTTTTCAGTTAATCTATCAATATATGAAGCTACAGAATGATGAGGTACACCGCACATTGGAACTTTTTCTTTTGCTCCGGCATCTCTACTAGTAAGGACAATATCTAATTCTTTGGATGCAACAATTGCATCATTAAAAAACATTTCATAAAAGTCACCTAATCTAAAAAAAACTAGCATTCCTGGATAGTTTTCTTTGATTTCAAGATACTGTCTCATCATCGGTGTGTATTCAAGTTTATCTATATTGCTATACATATTCATCTTATTCATCATTATATGCTCACCTTATTTCAAATTATACCATATTTCAATTAAAAAATATAGTTACTTTTTTTCACTTTTTAAAATAAAATAAAAACCAAAAAACAAAATTCTGTTTTTTGGTCTATTTTTTTAATATTCGCCAAATTCATTTCTTAGCTTAATTGCTTGAAGTGGTAAGACTATTGCGGTACCTAAAATTACTGCTGCGGCTATTTCAATTACACTATTTGCAATAATAGCAGAAAACATAAAAACAAAAATATTAGTATTTAAGCTTCCAATGAATTCATCCTTAACTAAGAAAAATTCGTATTTCACAACTATATAATAAAATGGTAGTACTAATAATGAATGAACTAGTGTTGCTATACCAAGTGTAAGTGGAACAGTTGTAAACTTAGAATTAATTTTTTTATTCAAAAATTCATAAATAAATCCAATTGCATATCCAAAGAGAATTCTTGGAAATAAAGATACAAATGGATTTGTAAATGGAGCATAGATTGAGGGGTTTGTAAATGACATAATGAATGAACCAAAGCCATAAACTGTTCCAAAAAATAGTCCATAATTTTTACCGAGCATAATAGCTCCTACTAATACTGGAATATGAACTATAGTAAGTTCAATTAATCCAAACTTAGGATAACCCCAAGTTGTAAAGTTTAAAATTAAAATGATTGCGAAAATAACAGAAGCAAATACTATATCTGCTATTTGTTTATTTCTTTCACTTCGTTTTGAATTCATTTTTCCTCCTTTTTAGGCTATAAAAGTCCCATAAGAATTTCAAAAACTTTAATTACGAAATTTTATTCAAGAAACTCAAATTCATATCCAAAGATACGAACTGTGTCACCAAATTTAACTCCTTTTTTAACTAGTTCTTCTTCGATCCCTAGTTTTCTAAGTCGCATTGCAAAGAGTCTTACATTCTCATCTCGGTTAAAATCCGTAGCATCAAAATATCTCTTCACAACGTCCCCAGTAATATTATATACTCCATCATCTTCTAAAGTAATAATAAATGATTCTGGCTTAGGAGTATGCTTATATTCTACCACATTTTCAATTATTTCGTCTACCATAAACTTATTTACTTTAATCTCATCTAAATTATTCGCAACTTCATATAATAGTTCATCTAAATTGCTCTTAGTATAAGCACTAATTGCTATAATCTTTTGATCTTTAACTTTTTTCTTAAACTTTTTCAAGTTTTTCTCTGCATCTAAAACATCCATTTTATTTGCTACGATTATTTGAGGTCTAAGAAGTAGGCTAGGATTATATGCTTCTAGTTCTTTATTAATTATTAAATAATCATTATAAGGGTCTCTTCCATCAATTGCAGCCATATCAATTACATGAACTATTACTCTAGTTCTTTCAATATGTTTTAAAAATTGATGACCAAGACCAGCTCCCTGAGATGCTCCTTCAATTAAACCAGGTAGATCAGCCATAACAAAGCTTCTTCCATCCTTAACTTGAACAAATCCCAAGTTAGGTACTAGGGTTGTGAAAGGATAGTTGTCAATCTTTGGTTTTGCTTTACTTAAAACTGAGATAAGTGTACTTTTTCCAACATTTGGAAAACCAACTAATCCTACATCAGCTAAGACTTTAAGTTCAATTCTAATTGCTTTTTTTTCTCCAGGTAGACCATTTTCAGCATATCCTGGTGCCGGAACTCTTTGAGTAGCAAGCGCAGTATTACCTTTTCCACCTTTTCCGCCTTCACATATAATAACTTCTTCAGCGTGTTTTGTTATATCAGCAATAATAGCATTAGTTTCTAAATCTGTTACAACTGAACCAACAGGAACTCTAATATATAAATCTTTCCCATCTTTTCCATAACAATTTCTACTCATACCATTTTCACCGTCTGAGGCAACTATTTTCTTTTGATAACGAAAATCTAAAAGTGTAGTTAAGCCTTCGTCTCCAACAAAAATAATACTTCCACCCTTACCACCATTGCCACCAGCAGGTCCGCCTAGAGGAACATATTTTTCACGACGAAAAGCGACGATACCATTACCGCCTTTTCCCGCTCTTAAAGTTATTTTTACATCATCAATAAACATAATTATCACCTCTAAAATAAAAATATGCACTTAGTGCATATTTATCTTGTTTCGTAAATAGACACTTGTTTTTTGTCTCTTCCTTTACGCTCATATTTTACATATCCGTCGATAGTTGCAAACAATGTATCGTCAGATCCTCTTCCTACATTATTTCCTGGATGGATTTTAGTTCCTCTTTGACGAAAGATGATTGAACCAGCTGTAGCATACTGCCCATCAGCTAATTTCATTCCAAGTCTTTTACCAATAGAATCTCGACCATTCTTAGAAGATCCGCCTGCTTTTTTGGATGCGAAAAACTGAATATTTATTTTAAACATGAGTTTTACCTCCTTTAATTTCAAATTTTTTATTGTTTTATTTTAATATAATCTTTATAATCACTTTCAATTGACTCTAAAGTAGCTACTAAGTTTTCTAAAACTGTACTTAATACTTCATTATCACTTAAAGCAATTATTTCCATTGTAGTCTTTTTACTATCTTCTTTAAATTTAAATTCTAAATTTAATTTAGAAAGCAAGTTAGCACTCATATACATCGCTGTAGAAACAGCTGCGCAAACGATATCACTACCGAATTCACTATAATTAGCATGTCCACTAACAAAGATTGATTCAATTTTATCTTTATTAGATTTAACTACTACATTAATCATTTTAACCTTCGATAGCTAAAATTTGAACTTTTGTATAAGGCTGACGATGACCTTGCTTTTTATGGTAATTTTTCTTTGATTTGTATTTGTATACTATAATCTTCTTAGCTCTTCCTTGCTTTTGAACAACAGCTTTAACTGTAGCTCCTTTCACATATGGAGAACCAACTTTCCCATTAACCATTAAAACTTTATCGAAAACAACTTCAGCTTCTTCATCAAGATTTAATTTTTCAATATATAAAATATCATTCTCTTGAACACGGTATTGTTTCCCGCCAGTTTCAATAACTGCATACATTAATAAGCACCTCCTCATTATATATTAAGACACGCCAATGAAGGTGGAAAAATTCTCTTAAAACCTCTTCTGTGCGGTTGCTTTTACAACATACATATTATACACTTTTTAAAAGACAATGTCAAAGGTTTTATTTCACAAAATTTATATCAACTAGTCGAAAAACACTTAACTAATCTTTTATATTGTGTTATAATTATTAAAAATAATAAAAGCGAAGTGGAAAATATGAAGAAAAGAAAAATTTTAAAAATAGTGCTTGGAGCTCTGCTCTTTATTGCTATTGCTGTTGGTCTTGCATTTTTAATTAATGATTTACTAGAACCTATAAAACAATCATTTGCAGATAAAACATGGTTACCTTTAGCTAATAGATTTAAAGACTATGGCATTTATGCACTTCTTGCAATTGGTTTCTTACAAGCAATATTTATTGTTATCCCAGTTATTCCAGCCACCCCTTTACAAATTATCGCTGCTGTAGTGCTTGATCCATTACTAGCTTTTTTAGTTATAATCATCGGAGTATTTGCTGGAAACGTAATAATGTTTTTTATTGTAAGAAAACTTGGGCCAACTGTAGATAAGTTCTACACAAAAAAAGACCCTGATAAACTAGAACAACTTCAAAGTATTGATGATGTAGGGGTTTTAAGTAAAAGAGTTGTTTATTTATACTTCTTTCCGATAATATCTTATGGACTAATTGCATTTACATGTGCTAAATCTAAAATGAAGTTTCCAAAATATATTTTACTAACGACTCTAGGAACTATTCCTTCTATAGTTGTAGCGCTTCTTTTAGGTAATTTAGTAGCTGATCCTTTAATGTTTGTCATTTTACTCGCAGCTTTAGTAATATTATCTATTATTATGTTTAAATATTCAAAAAATATCCAAAAGATATTTAAAAAAAGGCCTAAGAAAGATATGCATTTCTTCCAAACTAATGTAAGAGAACCGAGTAAGTTCTTGTATTTTCTGTTTGTGAAAATTCTTTATAAAATTGTTAGAAGAAAAGTAAACTTACAAGTTAAAAACAAAGAAATCTTTAATGATGTAGAAGGTCCATTTGTAATGATCATCAATCACCCATCGATGATTGACTGGATTTATACTTTCCCACACTTATATCCAAAAAAAGCAAATCCTGTTATGGCATTTTATTACTTTACAAACTATAGATTTGGAAAGTATTTGCATAAAATAGGTGGTTTTCCTAAATTTCTATATCAACCAGATATAAGTTCAATAAAAAACATCAAAAAAGTAATTAATGCTGGTGGAATTATTTCCATAGCTCCAGAAGGACGCTTAAGCGCTTATGGTGAATTAGAAACTATTGCTCCAGCAACTGAAAAACTTTTAAAACACTTAAAAGTACCTGTATATTACGGTAAAATTAATGGTGGTTATCTCACTTTACCTAAATGGACTAAAAAAATCCGTAAAGGCAGAGTTGATGTTTCCTTTGAACAAGTCTTCACAGCTGAAGAGTTAGCCGAGCAATCTTTAGAAGAAATAAGATTAAACTTAGAAACAAAATTTTATTACAATGACTTTGAATGGCAAAAAGAAAATAGAGTTACCTTTAAAGGTAAAAGACTTGCTGAAGGCTTAGAAAACATATTATATTTATGTCCTACTTGTAAAAGTGAATTTACTTTAAAAACAAAGAAAAATAAGATTACTTGTTCTAATTGTTCTTTAGATGTTACTCTAAATAACCACTATGAATTCAAAAGCAGTGACTTTTTAGTTCCTGCTAATATAAGAGACTGGTTTTTGCTTCAAAAAGAATATGAAAAAGAAAAAGTTGCTAATCCAAATTATGAACTAAAAGAAAAAGTAACTTTAAAACTGCCAGACCCTAAAGGTAGAGGCTTTAAGATTGTTGGTGGGGGTACTTGTCGCTTTACTCATGAAGGCTTGTTTTATAAAGGTACTATAAACGATGTTATAATTGATAAATTATTTAAAATTCAAAACATTCCTGCAATTCCTTTTGGCGCAAATGTTAACTTTGAAGCATATCATGATGGAACTCTTTACTATTTTGTTCCTAAAAGTCCACAGCACTCAGTTAAATGGTCTGTTGTAGGAGAGGCTTTATATAATAAATATTTAGAAGGAAACCCAGAAAATGAATGATGATAAAATATTAAGTATAAACCGTAAATCCTTTATTACAGTTATAATAATTTTATTTTCATTTATGACTCTTGCTTATATTCTTACATTTTTTGTAAATAAGGGTTTTTATGATGAAGATTTTAATTATATTGTTTTAGAAGGAAGCGGCTATGGTTTTTTTAAATACTTCCTAGCACCTTTTAGAATTTTAGGTTCTTCTGACGGTCTAACAATAATTGTTATTACCCTATTTATTCTAATCCTAGGTGGATCTTTCAATGTAATGGATAGGACTAAAGGTATATATGCTTTAATTGCTCATTTAATTACTAAATATAAAGATAAAAAATTCCTTCTTCTTTATATTATTACTTTATTTTTTATGCTTTTTGGAGCATTATTCGGAATATTTGAAGAATCAATTACACTTCTACCAATTATTATAATGCTTTCTCTTTCACTTGGTTGGGATACATTTACAGGCCTTGGAATGTGCTTAATTGCTGCAGGCTTTGGTTTTTCCACAGCTCTTACAAATCCATTTTCGGTTGGGCTTGCTAGCGAATTTATGGGTATTAATGTGGTTGATGGAATAGGATTTAGAATTATAATCTTTATAATTATGTATTTAGTATTAATCCTTTTCTTAAGGCTACATATTAAAAAACTTGTAAAAGATCCTAAAAATAATCCAACTTATGAAAATGATCAAAAGAAGCTTGAAAACTTAAATGCAAATAATTTCGAAGAGTATGATAAAAAAGTCTTGAAGACATATTCAATCTTTTTTTTAATAATTTTAGTAATTATATTAGTAACTTCAATTTTTAGTATTTTCAAAGGTTTAACAGTTCCAATCCTTGCAATTAGCTTTCTAATTGGAACTTTTGTAAGTTCTGCAGTTATTGGCGTTAAGTTCAAAAAAACCCTTAAGATGTTTTTAGAAGGTCTACTTGCAATGAGTCCTGCTATTATTTTACTATTAATGGCTGGATCAGTTAAATTCATCCTTCAAGATTCACTTATACTTGATACTATCATTTACAATTTAGCTAATATCTTACAAAATCAATCGCCAATAGTTGGAATCTTATTCATTTATTTAGTAATTTTATTAATTGAATTCTTTATAGGTTCTGCTAGTGCAAAAGTCTTGATGATTATTCCAATTATTTCAGTTCTAGCAACTACCCTTGGAATTAGTCAAAACATAGCTCTTCTTGCCTTTATATTTGGAGATGGTTATAATGACTTAATCTATCCTACAAATCCAGTTCTACTAATTGCTCTAGGGATGGCTGGTTTTTCTTATGGAAAATGGTTTAAAAAAACAATTTGGTTACAAGTATTTATTCTAGCAATAACTTCTTTGTTCTTAATAATTGGCCTTTATATTGGCTATTAAAAATGATGTGGGAAACCACATCATTTTATTTAAATATATTATCAAAATCAATTGTTCCTTTTAATATTAATTTCATAGGATTTTCTTCATAAAAATACTTGCCAATTCCAAATCCTGCCTCAGTTAACTTTAAATCACTAATTAAAAAATCATTTAAGGAAGTGATTAATGGTGAAATCAGCGATAAAACTAACATAACAACAGAAACTAATATAAAAGCTTTACCAAGGCCTAAAATAACACCTAGTATTTTATTAAATACTCCCAAAATTCCACCTTTGAATAGTTTATCTAGAAGTCTAGCAATTATTTTAATTACAATAAACATTCCTAAAAATAAAATAGCAAAAGAAATTACAGTTAAAATGATATGACCAAATACTGGAGTTAAATAATCTCCTAAAGTAGTGCCTGAAGGAACATCTAAGTTTAAATTATTAGCGATTAAATCAGCTATAAACTTAGGTAAGCTTAAAATCTCAGTTATTGCTTCGCTCATAGCATCTGGCTGGGACGGGTCATATGGAGTTGTAAAAACTGCTCCTTTTGTTGATAGCCAATCAGCTATCTTAGTGTTTATTGACATAGCCATATTGGTATCACTAAGAAGGTTTGTAACAGGCTTCACAAGAACAAAAGCTAGTATTAAAGAGACAAACCAGTTTGCAGTAGAAAGTAGTTGCTTGAAAAACCCTTTTTTAAGACCAATCAAAGCAAATAGTAGGGATATTATAATAATAGCAATATCAATTTTGCCCATTATCATCATCCTCATACTCAAAATCACTTGGTTTAAGCTCTTCATAGCTAACTTTTTCTTGTTGTAAAGCGATATATTTCATTAGATACCTAGATATTATA
Organism: uncultured Bacteroidales bacterium; assembly: GCA_964407835.1. Lineage (GTDB taxonomy): Bacteria > Bacillota_I > Bacilli_A > ML615J-28 > CAG-698 > DUVT01. Next base: position 4,838 of record CAYOXB010000009.1, on the reverse strand, counting down.
TTAGTATTCGGATTTCTTCGATAGTTTCTAATAAGTAAATATAGTAAGAATATAGCATCAACTATAAAAAAAGGACCAATAATTTTAAAAATTATTTCAAATATTAAATCATTTGCAATTACAAAGATTATTCCAACAATAAACTTCCAAAAGTTTTTCTTGAAATATTCTTTTTTATTTTTACTTAAAATTAAAGAAATTAATGGTAGGATTATTAAAAATACCCCTACAATTAATCTAACTAAAAAGTTTCTGAATATTACAATAGTTATTCCTGCAGCAATAAATAATAATCCTTGAATAAAATAACCAACTGGCCTATTAATAAAACCTGTATTTTGGTTTAAAATATCCTTTTGCTTTATACTTGAATAAATCATCCAAGAACCTATCATAAATAAATAAAGCATTGCAACAATAGAAAAAGCAAGGAAAACATCATCTCCTTCAATAAAAAAGGCTAAAATACCAAATCCTAAAAAAAGTAGCATTAATATTATAACTAATATATTCGACTTCAAATACTTTATCATAGGCACTCCTTTGCTTTATACTGATTTTAAATAAAAGTGTGTTAAATTACGTATCTAGTAAATAAAACGATTTAGGGCCAATTTAAGGGTCTTAATAGATAAAACAGACCTTATTCGCTAAATAAATAATCTTTTTCTAAAATCTCTTTTGCTCTTGAAATCAATTCATTATGACTGTTTTCAAGTTTACCTTCAATACATTCATCAACTAAAACTTCAAGTGTATTTCGAATCATTCTACCTTCACGGTATCCAAGCGCTAACAAATCATTACCATTAACTTTCAAACTCTTAACAGTTATAATTGATTTTCTTAATCCCTTTAGTTTTAAAATAGTTTCATCAACTATTTTTATATCTTTGTTATCTAAACTTAAATGTAATTTTTTTAAATAAAGTATATTTAAAATAATTTTATAATCAACTTGTTTTAAATGTTTAAGTAAGTTAACTTCGCTTGGGATATAGTCTCTATCATATGCTTGATTAAACTCTAAAATGGTTTTCTTGAGTTTATTACTATATTTATATTTATTTAAATATTTTTTAAGTAAACTACTATTAACTCCTAAGAATATACTAGCTTGACGATAATCTTCTTCTAAATCTGTATATTTCAAAGAATTTAAGTTAATTTTAGGTATTTCAAATTTAAATATAACTTCTTCAAGTAATCCCTTATATTCAATAAAAGCTAAATAAGCATATTTAGTATTTATAATCTTATTTAATTCTTGATAGATTCTTTCGTTTGCAACTTTTTCAAGAAGAGGAAAATATAAGAAAATAGCTTTTTTTGTTTCTTCTTCTATTTTAAAGTTAAATGTAGCCCTAAACCTAAGCGCTCTTAAAATTCTTAAAGGATCTTCTTTAAATCTATCTTCAGCTTTACCAATAGTTCTAATAATCCCTTCTTCTAAATCATTAATACCTTCATAATAATCTATTAATTCAGTATCGTAAGCAAGAGCATTGATTGTGAAATCACGTCTAGCAAGATCTTCTTCTAAATTATCAATGAATTTAACTTGTTTTGGTCTACGAAAATCTAAATACTCTTCTTCTTTACGAAATGTTGTTATTTCAATTACTCTTTTACTTATAATAACTCCAATTGTTCCATGTTTGATACCTGTTTCAATTAAATTATAATTTTTAAACACTTCTTTTATTTGATTTGGTGTAGCTGATGTTGCAATATCATAGTCATAAGGATTTATCCCCAAATAATAATCCCTTACAGCACCACCAACAACATAGGCTTTATATCCAGCCTCTTTTAAATCATTTAAAGTAATTAAAACATAGTTTGGTAGTTTCATTTTAATTTCTCCCCTATATCTAAAATTATATCACAACAGTAAATCTTTATAAAGTTAATTTCACTCAAGCTTTTTTAATTCTTCCATTTTCAGCATAAATATGTTATAATTTTTAAATGGGAGTATGAATACTTATGAAAGAAATTATCAATGAAACAATTAATTTTATAAGAGAAACTAATGATTATGAACTAATAAGAGAAAAACTTATTGCGTTTCACCCAGCTGACTTAAATACTATTTTTTCTAAATTCACTAAAGAAATTAGATTAAAAGTATATGAAGCACTAAGTGATGATGATCTAGCAACAGTTTTTTCATATTTAGATAATCCAGAAAAGTTTTTAGAAGATTTATCATTAAAACGCGTTGCTGCTATTTTAGACGAAATGGAAATTGACGATGTCAATGATATTTTAGATGAAGTTGAAGATGAAGCTTTAAAAGCTTTATATATTGAAAGCTTAAGTTCAAAAAGAAAATTAGAATTACAATATACTTCAACTATTAAAGAAGACAGAGTTGGTAGAATTATGTCTACAAACTATATAGTTGTTGATGCTTCTAGTGATGTAAAAGACGCTATGAAGCGCTTAATCAAAGAAGCTGATGAATCTGAGATAATCGACCCTATTTTTGTTACTGAAAATGATAAATTCCTAGGAGTTCTTAGTTTAAATGATTTAATTATTGCAAGAAGTCCAAAACAAATAAAAGATATTATCGAAGATAAACCAGTTTCAGTAAATGTAGATGAAACTATTATTAACGCAACTAAGATTATTAGAAATTATTCGCTAAATGCTCTTCCAATCTTAGATGATGGTACACTTGTTGGTATTCTTACTAGTGATGATGCTTTTGAATTATATTCTGATATTGTAGATACACAATACGCTGGACTTGCGGCTGTTAGTAGTGATGACTTAGATGATAAACGTTTTTTCAAACGTCTATTGGAGCGTCTTCCTTGGTTAATAGCCCTACTAATACTAGGAATAATAACAACAAATCTTTTAAGTACTTTTGAAGACATTATCGAACAAGTAACAATACTTGTAATGTTTCAAATTTTAATTCTCGATATGGCAGGTAATGTAGGTACACAATCACTTGCCGTTACGATTATTTCCCTTGTTCATAACGATAATCAAATGACCAAAAAGCAAACATGGAAACATATAGGTAAAGAAGTTTTAATAAATGTATTTAATTCATTTCTTCTAATGATTATTTCATTCATTGTTAGTTATGTTTTTATCTCATTTTACCCTACAGAGCATTCTGCAGTAAAACTTGCTTTTACAATTTCTCTATCCATGGGCTTAACTTTAATAATCTCAGCATTCTTTGGAGCAATGCTACCAATTTTCTTTTCAAAAATTAAAGTTAATCCAGCTGTAGCAAGTGGACCACTTATTACTACAATCAATGACATTGTTGCTATTTTAATTTATTTTAATCTTGCAGCTTTGCTATTTGGTTTATATTAGGAGTAATTTATGAACTATAAAGAAATGAATCACCAAGAGCTCCTAACTTTTATCCAAGAAACAACTGATTTAAAACTTTTAAAAGAAGTTTTAGCAAATTACCATGAATATGATCTTGCTGAAGTAATAACTGAACTTGATGAAGAAAACTTAAAAAAACTTGCAAAAGTATTTTCAGATGAAGAATTAGGAGATATCTTTACATATATCGATAGCGATGATGCTGCTGAGGTTATGGAAGATCTCCACGATAAAAAAATTGCTGATATTATCTCAACAATGGAACCCGATGATGCAATTGACATTATCCAAGAATTTGATGAAGATAAACAAGAAGCAATTATTTCTCATCTAGATGAAGAACAAAAACAAGAAATAACCGAACTTGCCCTTTATGATGAAGATACAACTGGGGCTATAATGAATACTAACTTCATTTCCATTAAATCTGGAAGTGATGTAAAAGAAATAATGAAAGAAATTGTCCAAAGAGCTCCAGATGTAGAGAGTATCACTACTTCTTTTGTTGTTGACGAAGAAAACAAGCTCTTAGGAACTCTTAATCTTAAGAAAATCATTATTACAAAATCACCTGCTATGGTAGATGATATAATGAACACAAACTTTAAGTTTGTAGAAACTAGCGATACTTTAGACCATACTATTGCTTTAATTAATAAATACGATATTTATGAACTACCAGTCTTAGAAAATGGAGTCTTAAAAGGTATTGTTACGATGGATGACGCCCTTGAAACATTCCATGAAGAAAGTGAAGACGACTATATTCGTTTTGCGGGGGTTAGTGAAACTGCTGAAATTGATGAAACAATTTTGTTATCAGTTAAAAACAGACTTCCTTGGTTAGTTTTACTACTTTTCTTAAACTTAATAATTGTTCTAGTAATGTCAAGATTCAATCATATTTTTGAAGCTATTACAATTTTAGTTGTTTTCCAACCAATCTTGCTTGATCTTGCAGGTAATACAGGAACACAGTCCCTAGCTATTACAATTAGTGCAATATCCAAAAACGAACTTACAACAAGTAAAAAGGTTTCAATGCATCTATTTAAAGAATTTTTGCTAGGTCTTCTATCTGGTTTAGCACTATCTGTAATTTCTATTTTAATTGCTTATATTGTCTATAGTAGGGTTGATCCTGTAATAACATTTACTCAATTAGCCACTACTCTAGCAATCTCTGTTGTTGCAAGTGCTACTTTTGCGAATGTATTTGGAACTGCAATACCAATTTTCTTTTATAAGATAAAAATAGATCCAGCTGCTGCTAGTGGCCCACTTATTACTACACTTGTAGATATTGCAACTATTCTAATATATTATTTACTTGCAACTATTTTAATCTACAATCATTTAATAAACTAAAATTAAAAGTCGAAATTCTAGTGAACTTCGACTTTTTTTATTTTTGAGATATATAACTTTGTTGGGGGTCTATACATAGCTATAACTTTGTTGGGGGTCAC
>CAYOXB010000008.1:28782-43934 GCA_964407835.1 uncultured Bacteroidales bacterium | reverse complement strand
AAGAATTTGAAGAAAAATTAGCAAATGAAATTGAAGATGATTTTATTTTAACTTTGGAAGATGAAGTTAAAAAATATAAAGAACAATATTTGCGAGTTCTTGCGGAAGCTGAAAATTTTAAAAAAAGAATTAACGATGAAAGAATTAGAGAAAGAAAATACTTCAATCAAAGTTTATTTGAAAGAATGATTAATACAATTGATATATTTGACCAAACAGTTAATATTAAAACCGATGATCAAAAATTAAATAACTTTTTAGTTGGTTTTAAAATGATTAATAACGAATTAAAACAAATTTTAGAAGACGAAGGTGTTAAATTAATCGATTCTCTCGGACAAAAATTTGACCCAACTGTTCATCATGCTATAGAAACTGGTTATGATGAAACTAAAGAAGACGATATTATTATTGAAGAAATTAGAAGAGGATATAAATACAAGGATCGTGTACTACGCGTTGCCCTTGTAAAAGTAAATAAATTAGAAAAACAAGAAGAAAATAAGGAGGAACAAAACAATGGCTAAGATTATAGGAATAGACTTAGGAACAACAAATTCATGTGTAGCTGTTATGGAAGGCGGCGAAGCAAAAGTTATAACAAATGCGGAAGGAAATAGAACAACTCCTTCAGTAATAGCATTTAAAGATGGTGAAATACAAGTTGGAGATATTGCGAAAAGACAAGTAATTACTAATCCAAATACTGTTTCATCAATTAAAAGAATTATGGGGAGTAAAGAAAAAACCCATATGAACAATAAAGATTATACACCTCAAGAGTTATCTGCAATGATTCTTCAAAATTTAAAGGCAACTGCAGAAGCTTATTTAGGTGAAAAAGTAACAGATGCTGTTATTACAGTACCTGCTTACTTCAATGATGCACAACGTCAAGCAACAAAAGATGCTGGAACTATTGCAGGACTTAATGTAAAAAGGATTATAAATGAACCAACTGCAGCAGCTCTTGCTTTTGGTATTGATAAAATAGATAAAGAAGAAACTATTTTAGTTTATGACTTAGGTGGAGGAACATTTGACGTTTCTATTCTTCAACTTGCTGATGGAACATTTGAAGTTATATCTACATCTGGAAATAATAAACTTGGTGGAGATGACTTTGATACTGTTTTAATGGACTATTTAGTTGATGAATTCAAAAAAGCTGAAGGTGTCGACTTAAGAAATGATAAAATGGCAATGCAAAGAGTTAGAGATGCAGCTGAAAAAGCTAAGAAAGATTTAAGTGGAGTAACTAAATCAGAAATCAACTTAGCATTTATTTCGGTTGGAGTTAATGGCCCTGTTCACTTAGTGAACTCTATTACTAGAGCTAAGTTTGATGAACTAACACATCATTTAGTTGAAAAAACTCTTGCTCCAGTTAGACGTGCTTTAAGTGATGCAAAAATGACACCAAAAGATATTGACCAAGTATTATTAGTTGGTGGTTCTACAAGAATACCTGCAGTTCAAGATTTAGTTAAAAAAGAATTACAAAAAGAACCTAATAAGAGTGTAAACCCAGATGAAGTTGTTGCAATGGGTGCAGCAATTCAAGCTGGTGTATTAGCTGGAGATGTTAAAGATGTATTGCTTCTTGACGTTACACCACTTTCATTAGGTATTGAAACTTTGGGTGGTATTTTCACAAGATTAATCGAACGTAATACGACAATTCCAACATCTAAATCACAAGTATTCTCAACTGCTGCTGATAATCAACCTGCTGTTGATATTCATGTACTTCAAGGTGAAAGACAAATGGCTGCTGATAATAAAACACTTGGACGTTTCCAACTTGGAGATATCCCTCTAGCACCACGTGGCGTACCACAAATTGAAGTTACATTTGATATTGATGCTAATGGTATTGTAAATGTTAGTGCTAAAGATTTAGGAACTCATAAGAGTCAATCTATTACTATCCAAGGTGGGGGTGGACTATCTAAAGATGATATCGATAGAATGGTTCGTGAAGCTGAAGAAAATGCTGAAGCTGATAAAGCTAAGAAGGAAGAAGTTGACTTAAGAAATGAAAGTGAACAAATTATATTCCAAGTTAAGAAATCAGTTAATGATTTAGGTGATGAAGTTACTGAAAGCGAAAAAGCTGACATTGACCAAAAATCTAAAGATTTAGAAGAAGCTCTAAAAGGTAGTGACTTAGAAGTAATTAAAGCTAAAAAAGAAGAACTTTTAAAGGTAAGTCAAAATGTAGCTATGAGAGCTTATCAAAAAACACAAGCTAATTCTAGCTCAGATTCTAATGAAGAAAAAGATGAAACTGTAGTTGATGCAGAATTTGAAGATCTGAATTAACTACTAGAAAGAGATATAAATGGCCAAAAGAGATTATTATGATGTATTAGGAGTGTCTAAAACTGCTACTGAAGAAGAAATTAAAAAAGCATATCGAAATCTTGCGAAGAAATATCATCCAGATGTTAGTAAAGAAAACAATTCTGCTGAAAAATTCAAAGAAGTTCAAGAAGCTTATGAAGTTTTAAGTGACTCTGCTAAACGAGACAATTATGACCGTTTTGGCCATGAAGGCCCAACTAGCGGATTTGGTGGTTTTGAAGGGTTTAGTGGTGGTTTTGGTGGTTTTGGTGGTTTTGATGATATCTTATCATCTATGTTTGGTGGTGGGAGAAGTCGTCCACAAGAAAAAAGTAATCGTGGAAATGACCTAAGAACTAATCTAACAATTAGTTTTGAAGAAGCTGCATTTGGTGTAGAAAAAGAATTAACGGTAAATAAATTCGATACTTGTTCAAATTGTAGTGGTTTAGGTGCAGAAAGTAAAAGCGATATTTCCACATGCCCAACATGTAGAGGACGCGGTAGAGTAATTAGAGAGCAAAATACTATTTTTGGTAGAATGCAAACTGAAGCAAGCTGTCCTACTTGTAATGGAACTGGTGAAATCATTAAAAACAAATGTAAAGTTTGTTCAGGTGAGGGTAGAGTAAGAAAACAAGCCAAAATTAAAGTTAAAATTCCTTCAGGAATTGACAATAATCAAGGCTTTAAACTATCCGGATATGGAGATGCTGGTAGAAAAGGTGGACCTTTTGGTGACCTATATGTAAGTGTTAATGTAAAACCTCATGAACTATTTATTAGAGATGGTTTAAACATTAATCTTGAAATTCCAATTACGTTTTCTCAAGCTGCACTTGGAGCTAATATTGAAGTTCCAACTCTAAGTGGTAATGTTAATTTAAAGATTCCTCAAGGTACACAAACAGGAACAAAATTTAAACTTAACGATAAAGGTATTCATAATGCTAGAACTGGTAGAACTGGAAATCAATTTGTGGAAGTAAATGTAATTACACCAAAGAAATTAACACCGGATCAAAAAGAAATATTCAAAAAACTATCAAATACTAATGAAGCAAGTGATACTGTTTTTGATCGAATAAAGAAATTTTTTAAAAATAACTAAGGATGGTTCTATTTGAACTGTCCTTCTTTCTTTTATTAAGTTTATAACTTTGTTAACTTTACTAAAAGAAGAAATTATAGTATAATAAATAAGATATAGGTATAAAAACATGCAAAGATATTTTATTAAAAATGAACAAATGAATAAAAATACAATAACAATTAATGACCAAGATTTTCATCACATTAAAAATGTAATGAGGATGAAAACTAGCGATAATGTAGAAGTTGTAAATGAAAATGGCTTAGTTTATTTAGCTGAAATTGTAAGCTTTTCTAAAACTGAAGTTATTTTAAATATAATTAAAAATATTAATGAAAATAATGAATTAAAATCAGAAATTACTATTGGACTTGCTCTAGCAAGACAATCAAAACACGAAGAAGTGCTAAAAAGAATAACTGAACTAGGCGCAATTAAGTTTATTCCAGTTGAAATGACTAGGAGTGTTGTAAAGTTAAATAAAAGCCTTAATCAAACAAGACTTGAAATGATTGTAAAAGAAGCTAGTGAACAATCAAAAAGAAACAAGTTATTAGAAGTATCTGAAGCAACTACTTTAAAAAATTTATTAAAAAATATAAATGAATACGATTATTTAATTTATGCCTATGAAGATGTTAAAGATAAGAACATAGTTAATATAAAACAACTAATTAAAGACTTTAAAAATAAAAAAGCACTTATTTTAGTAGGTCCAGAAGGAGGGTTTACTAATGATGAGGTTAGTTTATTAAATAAACATAAGTTTATTCCAATTGGTTTAGGTCCAAGAATCTTACGTCTAGAAACAGCAGCTATTTATATTATGAGTATAATTAGTTATGAATTGGAGTTATGAAATGAAAGTAAGTTATTATTCTTTAGGTTGTAAAGTAAATGAATATGAATCAGTTGCTATCATTAATGAATTCATTGATAATGGGTTTGAATTAGTTAACTTTAATTCAAAGGCTGATGTTTATATTATAAATACATGTACTGTTACTGCTACAGCCGATAGTAAGAGTAGAAAAATAATAAGAAAAGCAACTAAAACTAATGAAGATGCAGTTGTTGCTATTATGGGTTGTTATTCACAATTAAATCCAAAACAAATTGAAGATATTCCTGGTGTTGATATTGTTTTAGGAACTAATAATCGTCATTTATTATTTAATTATGTAATGGATGCCCTAAATAATAAAAATAAGGTTTTTGCAATTGAAAAACCTAGTAGTAGTTGGGAATATGAAGAATTAAAAGTTAATAGATTTAATAATCAAACTAGAGGATTTATTAAAATCCAAGACGGTTGCAATAATTTTTGTAGTTATTGTGCTATTCCCTATGCTAGAGGAAGAGTAAGAAGTAGACTAGCTAGTGATGTAATTGAAGAAATCAAGCTACTAGCAAATGATGGGATGAAAGAAGTTGTTTTAACAGGAATAAATACTGGTGCTTATGGAACTGATTTAAATAATTTTCTTCTTAGTGATTTATTACAAGAATTAATTAATAAAGTAGATAATCTTCCTAGAATTAGAATATCTAGTATTGAAGTTACTGAAGTTAATGATGATTTATTAAATCTAATAAAAGAAAATAAAAAAGTATTTTGTGAACACTTACATATTCCCCTTCAAGGTGGAACTAATAAAACCTTAAAAGGAATGAATCGCAAATATACTATAGAAGAATATAGAAATTTAATTAAAAAAGTTAGGGATATATTTCCTGATGTAAATATAACAACCGATATTATGGTAGGCTTTCCTGGAGAAACTATAGAAGACTTTAATGAAACAAAAGCTTTTCTTAATGAAATTGCTTATGGTGAAATGCATGTCTTTCCATTTTCAATAAGACCGGGTACAAAAGCTAATTCTTTTGAAAATGATATTGATCAGATTACTAAAAAAATTAGAACAAATGAGCTTTTAGAGCTAAATAAAGTAAATGCTCTAAAATATAGATCTAAATTCATTAGTAAAAAACTAGAAGTTTTAGTTGAAAAGGTAGTAAATGGAATAGCATTTGGTCATTCGTCTAACTATATTAACTTATCTTTTCCTACAAAATCTGCTAAACCAAATGAAATATATACAGTTGAGTTAATTGAAGCAAACTATCCACTGTCAATCGCAAAGGAGATTATTTAAATGTTTAAGAATTATGGTTTTAAAAAATACATATATGAAGCAATAGAAGAACTTAATTTTTTAGAACCAACTGAAGTTCAAAGAGAAGTTATTCCAAGCGCAATTAAAAACGAAAGCATTATTGTGAAAAGCCCTACCGGAACTGGAAAAACCCATGCCTTTTTGCTTCCTTTAATTCACAAATTAAAAGACACTAATGAAGTACAAGTAGTTATTATTGTCCCTACTAGAGAACTTGCTTATCAAATCTCAACTGAAGTAAGTAAAATAATTAAATTTTCTGAAGATTTTATAGATTTTCGTACATATGTTGGTGGATCAGATAGAGATAGCGAAATAGAAAGACTATCTAAATCCCAACCACAAATTGTTGTTGCAACAATTGGTAAATTAAAAGACTTAAGTATAGATAATAATTTCTTAAATATTTCAACAGCAACAAGTGTTGTAATTGATGAAGCAGATATGGTATTTGAAGTAGATGAACTAGAACTTTTAGATCAAGTATTTTCTAAATTCAAACAAGATATTCAGTTCATGATTTTTAGTGCAACTATTGTAAATGATTTGTTAGTTTTACTTAAAAAATATTTTAAATCTTATAATATAATCGATCTTACTTCCAAAAGTCTTGCTCATAAGAATATAGAACATTATTTTATTCCGACTAAAAATAAAGATAAATTAGAGTTATTAGTAGATTTACTTAATAGTTTTCAATTATACATCGTCCTCATTTTCGCAAACACTAAAAAAACAGTTGATGAAATTAGTTTATTCCTTGGTCAAAACAACTTTGATGTAACTAAAATTACAGGTGATTTACTTCCAAGAGCAAGAAAACAAATTTTAAAACAAGTTCGTGAGGGAAGAGCTCAATTTATAGTAGCTAGTGATATTGCTGCTAGAGGAATTGATATTCCAATGGTCAGTTTAGTTATTAACTATGAACTACCAAGTGATCTTGATTTCTTTGTTCATAGAACTGGAAGAACCGGTAGACTTGATTTTTCTGGAAACTCAATATCATTTTATGATTATGATGATGATAATTATTTAAAAAAATTAGAAGAAAAAGGCTTGAACTGCATATATAAGGAATTTGTAAATAATGAGCTTATTGATATTAAAAAAAGACCAAAACCTATTATTGATGAACAAATAGCTTTAGTCCATAAAAAGATACCAGTACCAAAAAAGGTTAAACCTGGATATAAAAGAAATAGGAAACAACAAATCGATAAAGAAGTTAAAAAAATAAAGCGAGCTCGTATAGAAGACATTTATCGTAGAAAGGCTAAGAAAAAATGAAAATTGGCTCACATGTAGGAAATAAAGGCGATGAAATGCTTCTTGGAAGTGTAAATGAAGCTCTTAGTTACAATGCTAATGCTTTTATGGTTTACTTAGGTGCACCACAAAACACTTATAGGAAAGAACTTGAAAGACTAAATATTGACCAAATGCATGAAGTAATAAAAGAAAACAATATAAGTAAAGAAGATATTGTAGTTCATGCTCCTTATATTGTTAATCTTGCTCAAAGTGATGAAGTAAAACGCTCATTTGCTGTTGAGTTCATTACTAAAGAAATTCTTGCTACTGATAAAGTAGGTGCAAAAAACATTGTAATGCATCCAGGTGCTCATGTAGGTATGGGTGAAGAAGTAGGTTTAAATAATATTATTAAAAGTTTAGAAGAAATACTAGAAAACACAAAAGATACAAAAGTAAATATAGCACTTGAGACTATGGCAGGAAAAGGAACTGAACTATGCTATAAGTTTGAACATTTAGGCTATATTATTCACCAAATTAAATCTGATCGTTTAGTTGTTTGCTTTGATACTTGTCATACGCATGATTCAGGTTATGACTTAGTTAATGATTATGAAGGTGTTTTAAAACAATTTGATCATTTTGTAGGACTTGATAAAATAAAAGTCTTACATATGAATGATTCTAAAAATCCTGTAGGCGCAAGAAAAGATCGCCATGAAAACTTTGGTTTTGGAGAGATTGGTTTTGAGACACTAATGAAATTTTTTAATGATCCAAGATTTAAAGATGTTCCTAAAATATTAGAAACACCATATGTGAAAGCTGAAAAAGGAGAATTCCCTCCTTACAAATATGAAATTGCAATGATTAAATCAGGTAAATTTGATCCGGATTTAATTGAAAAAATAATAAAAGGGGAATAAAGATGGGAATTTATGAAATTATTACAATAATCATTTTATCTATTATAACTAGCGTTGTTGTGTTAAACTTAATTATCATACTTAAGAAAGATAAAACAAGTGTTAAAAAAGAACTCGAAGAGCAAGGTAGAGACATTAAGGATAGTTTAAAAAGTGAAATAGATCACCTTTCAAATAATATTACTCTACTAGTTAACCAAAGTTCTCAAAATCAACTAGAACAAAACAAATTAGTTTTCCAAAGTATTGGAGCTATGATGAGCCAACTTTCTGATTCTCAAAGTAAATCTAATATTGAAATAGAACAAAAGCTCGAAAATATTCGTAAATCAGTTGAAACTTCTATTAATACATTAAAAGAAAATACTGATACAAGACTAGAAAATGTTCGTAAAACTATTGAAGATTCTTTAACTAAAATCCAAGTTGAAAATTCAAAAAAATTAGAAGAAATGCGTCAAACAGTTGATGAAAAACTTCAAACTACTTTAAATGCTAGAATAACAGAATCATTTAAAACTGTTAGCGAAAGCTTAGAAAGAGTTACTAAAGGTCTTGGGGAAATGCAAAATCTGGCTACTGGTGTAGGAGATTTAAAGAAAGTCCTTACTAATGTAAAAACTAGAGGTACATTCGGGGAGATTTTATTATCTAATATTTTAGATGAAATCTTAATTCCAGAACAATATGAAAGTAACTTTGCAACAGATCCAAATAGAAAAGAAAGAGTTGAATTTGCAATTAAACTTCCAGGAGATGGAGATTCAGTTTATTTACCAATTGACTCTAAGTTTCCACTTGATGATTATAACCGCCTACTAGATGCTTATGAAGAAGGCGATACAGAGAAAATTGAAAAATTTAAAAAAGATCTTACTAATAGTATTAAGAAGTTTGCGAAAGACATTAGTAGTAAATATATAAATGTTCCAAGAACTACAGAATTTGCTATTATGTTCTTACCAGTAGAAGGATTATATGCAGAAGTAGTAAGATATGGTTTAATTGAAGAATTACAAAGAGATTACCGTATAAATATTGCAGGTCCAACAACTATGGCTGCTTTACTTAATTCTATTCAAATGGGCTTTAGAAGCCTAGCTATCCAGAAAAGAAGTGATGATGTTTGGAAAACTCTTGCTACTGTTAAGAAAGAATTTGAAACATTTGGTACAGTTTTAGAAGCTGCTCAAAGAAAAATAACTCAAGCAAATACAGATTTAGAAAGATTAGTTGGTACAAGAACAAGGTCAATTCAAAGAAGTCTTAAAGAAGTTGAAGAGTTCATAGATTATGGACCTAAAAAAGCTCTACCTGAAGATATTGAAAAAGAATAAAAGCAAAATAATATTATTGATTTTTAATATTTGGTAGAATATACTAACGGAGGTAGATTATGACTAAAGTATTATATATAGAGGGTATGAACTGTAAACATTGCCTTATGAGAGTTGAAAATGCTTTAAAAGCATTAGACGGAATTAAAGTAAAAGTTAATCTTAAAAAAGGTACTGCAAAAGTAAGTTCAAAAGAAGAACTTTCTAATCAAGTTTTAATTGATGCAGTAAAAGAAGCAGGATATACTGTAACAGAAATAGAATAAATAATTTGAAGGGCGTAATATATTGGATTCTTACGCCCTTTTTATTTTGTAAATATAACAATTTAAGAAAAAACTTTTCAATTGTTTTAGATTCTTGTATAATAAAAGTTGAATATAGATAAAATGGTTATTCTTTTATAGTAATTAAGATTTTCGTTTATATATTAAAATTGTAATGGAGGATTAAAATGAAGGGATTAATTTTTCGTTTTGAAGAAAATAATAGCAATATTTTGAAGAAATTATTTAAAAATATTGATTTCAATAATTATGATTTTGATATTGATTTTTTCGAGTCTTATGAAGACCTATTTTCCGATATGCCAGAAGATTGGGATTTCTTATCTGATCTTGAAGAAATATCTTCCACTCAGGCAAAACACAGGATTTTGCAAGTTGATGATATTACAGCAGCACCTGAATTTTTAGAGTTGTACATTCGTTCAAGCAATAGTAAACGTCTTAATATAAGCAAATACAATGAATTTTTATTAAGTGATTATATTATGTCAGTATTAGTAATTGACCATAGGAATATTGAAATATGTTGTAAAAATGATAGTTGGTTAAGTGTAATTTGTAATAATATAAAGGAATTATTTAAATATATTGAAATTATAAAAGTAAAGTATTTATATGATATTCCACTGGAAGCAAGAATAAGAATATGGGCTCCAAGAGATAGTATTAATATATATGATAGCTAAAAATTATTAAATTTAAAACCAACGCTTTATAAAAAACACAGAAGTTAATCTTCTGTGTTTTGTTTTAGCATATCCAATATTTCTTTTTTTAATTCTTCAACAATATCTTCTTCAGTTATTCTTCTGACAACTTCACCTTTTTTGAATAGAAGAGCTCCGTTTTTGCCTCCAGCTATGCCGATATCAGCATCCCTTGCTTCACCTGGGCCATTAACAGCACAGCCCATTATTGCAACCTTAATTGAAGTGTTTTTAAGAGTGTCTAAGAATTCTTCAATTTCATCAACAATATTTAACATATTATATTGAAGTCTACCACATGTTGGGCAAGATATAAGCATTGGTTTTTTATATAAACCAAAGTTTGCAAGTATTTCTTTAGCAACTTTGATTTCTTCAACAGGATCTGTACTTAAAGATACTCTTAGAGTATCGCCAATTCCTTGATTTAGTAAGATACCTAGACCTATTGAAGATTTAATTGTTCCTGAAAATTTTGTTCCTGCCTCAGTTATACCAATATGAAGAGGATAAGGGAAAGTTCTACTCGCTAATTCATAAGCTTTAACAGTTGTATTGATATTTGATGCTTTTAGGGATATTACAATATCGTAAAAGTCTAAACTTTCTAATATTTTCACATGTCTTTTTGCGCTTTCCACAAGCGCACTTGCAATATCATTTGGATATTTTTCTAGTAAATCTTTTTCAAGTGATCCTGCATTAACTCCAATTCTAATTGGAATAGATTTTTCTTTACAAGCAATTACAACCATTTGAACTCTATCAACACTACCAATATTACCTGGATTGATTCTTAGTTTATCAACCCCTGCTTCAATTGCAATTAGCGCTAGACGGTAATCAAAGTGAATATCAGCAACTAGTGGAATATTAATTTGGTTTTTGATTTCTTTTAAAGCTAAAGCATCAGCTTCACTAAAAACAGCAACCCTAATTATCTCACAGCCAACATTTTCAAGCTCATGAATTTGTTTTACTGTAGCTTTTACATCTTTAGTTTTTGTATTTGTCATACTTTGAATGGCAATTGGTTCATCTTTACCGATGTAAGTATTGCCTATCTTAATATGTTTAGTTTGTTTTCTAAGCATTGTTTACTTACTTTCTGTTGTAATAACTTCCTTTACAACTTTCTTACGCTTAACTTTCTTCCTTTGGGGAGAACGAATTCTATTTTCACGCAAGATATTATAGATTGTACTACGGGACAAATCAAATCCTCTTTCTTGCATTTCTCTTGCAAATTCAGTGAAGTTTATACCTCTAAATTCTGCTCTATAGATCTTTGCAATTTCTTTGCGGATTTCTTCGTCATAAGTATTTACTGGTTTATAATAACGGTTTTTATGAATAACTCCAGTATCACCTTCATCTAAAACTTGACGTTTAAGATTTCTTATTTGGCGAGTCGAAAGCTTAAGAAGTTTAGCTGCTTGTGGGCCATTAATTTCTCCAGCAATAAGTCTATTTATAACTCTTAGTTTCTTTTTTTCAATCCTTTTAGGTTTTAAGGGTTTATCAGGTATAACCATTTTTTGTTGGTTATCCGTATTTACGTTAGTCTCTTGCATGAGCCCCTCCATTAATTAATAATTATTTCCTATTTATCTTATCATATATTTTTAAATAATACAAATAAAACGACAAAATAAAACACCAATTTGCTTGGCGTTTATTTCATACTATCGTTTTGTTTTTTCTCTGTGTAATGTTTGTTTACGACATTTTGGGCAAAATTTCATTTGTTCCAATCTATCTGGAGTGTTCTTTTTATTTTTCTCAGTCAAATAATTTTCTTCATTACAAACAGTACATCTCATTAAAAATGTTACGCGCATACTGACCTCCTAGTAATCTATCTTTAGTATTATACTATATACAACTTATTATTGCAAGATAATTAGTTTTATTTCTTTTTTGCTTTAGCTATTGCTAAGTATCTATCTTTTAGGGCTTTTTCATAGGCACTTGATTCTTTTGCCTCATAATAAATAGAGTCTTTTATTATTTCTGGTAGGTATTGTTGATCTACCCAAGCACCTGGATAATTATGAGGATATTTGTAGTTTTCTTGGCTTGGGTCAAATGAATAAGTGTTTTTTAAGTGAATTGGAAGAGTTCCACTCTTTCCATCTTCTAAATCTTTAAATGCTTTTTCAAAGGCAAGATAGCTCGAATTAGATTTTGGTGATAAAGCCATATCAATAACTATACTAGCAAAAGGAAGTCTAGCTTCTGGCATACCAAGATCTAAAGCAACCTCACAAGCAGCTTTAACCTTTGGCCCCATACTTGGATTTGCTAAAGATATATCTTCATAGCAAATAGCGTATAATCTTCTAACTAAAGGAAGAAGATCCTCAGCCATTAGTAGTTTTGCAAGATAATGTAGACTTGCGTTAACATCACTTCCCCTAATTGACTTATGTAGGCCACTTAGCGTGTCGTAGTAGTTATCTCCATCTTTATCGATATGAACATTAGGTCTTTGTACTATATTCTTAATATAGTCTAAGTCTATTTCTAGTTCATTCTTTAAAGTAAAGAAAACAGCCTCTAACATATTAATTAATACTCTTGCATCACCATTTGCCATAGAAATTAAATATAACTTAGCTTCATCCGTAATCTTTAAGTCTTTAGAATAACTTAATAATGTTTTAGATATTAATATATTTAAGTCTTCCTCAGTTAAAGGATTTAATTTATAAATACTTACTCTACTTCTAATTGCAGGATTAACTGAATGATAGGGATTAATTGTAGTTAAGCCAATAATAGTAACTAAGCCATTTTCTAAATAATTAAGTAAGTAATCTTGAATGTCTTTTTTCATTCGGTGAATTTCATCAATTATTAAAATAATTCTTTGATTATTTTCAGTATTCGCAACTATTGACATTAGTGTTGCTTTATTTTCGCTTGAAGCATTAAATGTAAAGTAGGGTAGGTTTAAATCTTTAGAGATTATTAAAGCAAGTGTTGTTTTACCAACACCACTTTCTCCATATAAAATCAATGATGGAATTTTTTTATTTTGAAGCATTTTTCGAATAACCCCATTTGGGCCAAGCAAATGCTTTTGACCAATTACTTCATCAATTGTTTTTGGTCTAAGTTTATGGGCTAAAGGTTGCATATCATCACCAAAGATATTTTAACACAAAGAAAGATAGTTGTAAATATAAAGAAAAAGATGGAAAAAAATGAATAATAACAGTTTCATATGGTTTTCTTCTTAAATATTTGGTATAATTAATAATATCATAATAAGGAGTAGAGATATGGATTACAAAAAATATATAGCAAATGTGAAAGACTTTCCTATAGCAGGAATAATGTTTAGAGATATTACACCTCTAATGAATGATGGTAATGCTTATAAGCAAGCTTGTGATGAACTAACTGAGTTCACTAAAGAATGTGGAGCAACCGTAATTGTTGGACCAGAGTCTAGAGGGTTTATCTTTGGATGTCCAATAGCTTATAATTTAGAGCTCGGATTTGTTCCTGTTAGAAAACCAAATAAACTACCAAGAGAAACTGTTTCCACAACCTATAGTTTGGAATATGGTGAAAATACTCTATCAATGCATAAAGATGCAATTAAACCAGGAGACAAAGTAATGATTATCGATGATTTGCTTGCAACTGGTGGAACAATTAAAGCAACAATCGACCTTGTGGAAAAGATTGGCGGTATTGTTGTAGGGATAGGATTTTTAATTGAACTTGTTGACCTTAATGGTAGAGAATTAATTAAAGATTATCCAATTAAAGTGTTAACTAAATACTAAAAGTATTTTAAAAATATAGACAAAGGAGGTTAGAATATGAGTAGGTTAGTTACTATAGAAGATGTAATAAGTAAAGCTAGAGAATATTTAAAAATTCAAAAAAATATTGACCTAATTATGGATGCTTATGAGCTTGCGAAAAAGCAACATGAAGGCCAATTTCGTAAATCAAAAGACCCATATATTCAACATCCTTTGGAAGTAGCATATATGCTAGCTGAACTACATTCATCACCTTCCACAATCGCTGCAGGTTTACTGCATGATGTTTTGGAAGATACAAATATTTCAAAAGAAGAACTTACGAAGCTTTTTGGAACTGATGTAGTTAATATTGTTGATGGAGTTACAAAAATTGGTCAGTTAAAATACATGACTAAAGAAAAAACTCTTGCTAAATCACATCAAAAGATTTTACTTGCAATGGCTAAGGATATTCGTGTTGTTTTAGTCAAGCTTTTAGATAGAGTTCACAATATGAGAACTTTAGAATTCCAAACGCCTGATAAACAAATAAAAATTGCTCAAGAGACAATGGACTTATATGCTCCACTTGCTCATAGACTAGGGATGTATAGAATTAAAGCAGAACTTGAAGATACAGCTTTTCAATACTTGCATCCTGAAGAATATCATGATCTATTAGAAAAAATTCAAGAACAAAGACAAGTTCGTGAAGAAGATATTAGTAAAATGCAACAAAAGATTGAAGAGGTATTAAAACTAAATCATCTTAATGACTTTGAAATTAAAGGTAGAATTAAAAACATTTATTCAGTATATCGTAAAATGGCTGAAAAAGATCTTGATTTCGACCAAATTTTTGATTTAATGGCGCTAAGAGTTTTGGTTCCTACCCTAGAGGCATGTTATGCATCACTAGGAATTATCCACGGCCAGTGGAGTCCAATCCCTAGAAGATTTAAAGACTATATTGCTATACCAAAACCAAACCTCTACCAATCCCTTCATACAACAGTAGTTGGTGTTGGTGGTAAAATCTATGAAATTCAAATTAGAACTAAAGAAATGGATGAAATAGCTGAATTTGGGGTAGCTGCACATTGGGCTTATAAAGAAGATAATAAAGGTTATTCACCAGAGCAAAATCAATCTGAAATAACTGCTAAACTTAATTGGTATAAAGAACTTCTTACTTATGTGGAAATGAACGAAAATGAAGATGTAGACCCACTAGATAATATCAAAGAAGATATTT
>CAYOXB010000008.1:0-28772 GCA_964407835.1 uncultured Bacteroidales bacterium | reverse complement strand
CTATGTATTTACTCCACGTGGAGACGTTTTAGATTTTCCAAGTGGTTCAACACCACTAGATTTTGCTTATAGAATTCATACTGAGGTTGGTAATACTACAGTAGGCGCTATTGTAAACAATAAAATTGTTCCGCTATCATATAAGTTAAAAACTGGTGATGTAATTGAAATTAAAACATCTAAAAACTTCAACGGACCAAATGAAGCTTGGGTTAAGCTTGTAAAAACATCCCATGCTCGTCATAAAATTATCTCAATTTTAAATAAAAGGAAAAAAGATGAACTAATTGAACGTGGTAAAGAAGAATACGAGAAAGTCCTAAAAGCTGAAAATATTACTATTAAACTTGATGATAAAATTGTTTCCCAATATTATTCAAAACACGGAGTTAACTCCCTAGATGATTTTTTCTTTGAAATAGGTAAAGGAAATATCTCCGCAAAATCTTCAATTAATAAAATTTCTGGTAAAGTTGAAAAATTTGATGAAAAAACAGTCATTAAACAATTAACAGAAGCTTTTGAAGTAAAGAAAATTAAAAAAGTAAGTAATGAATGGGGTATAATTGTTCCTGGGCTAGATAAAGCTCAAATCAAAATGGCAAGTTGTTGTCATCCAGTTTACAATGATGATATTGTTGGTTATGTTACAAAAGGTTATGGTATTGTAGTTCACCGCTTAGAATGCCATAATGCAAAAAGTGCTGATCATGAAAGATATATTGATGTAATTTGGGATGAAGAAGCAATTAAAAAGCCGTATGAAACAATGATTAATGTTTTATCATTTGATCGAAGAAATATTGTTGCTGAACTCATTAATTTAATGAATTCTTATCCAGTTCATTTACTTGGAATTTCTTCAAGTGTAAATAAAGATGGTGACCTTCTTACAAAAATAAAGTTCACTGTTGCAAATATTAAAGACTTAAACACAGTTATTACAAATATTTATAAAATATCAGATGTTTATAGTGCAGATAGGGTAATAAAATGAGAGTAGTTATTCAAAGAGTTAAAAGTGCAAGTTGCACAGTTAATAATGTACTTATTTCAAAAATAGAAAATGGCTTTTTATTATTAGTTGGTTTCACTCATACAGATACTCTAGATGAAATAACTAAAATGGCTCGTAAGATTGCAAATTTACGTATTTTTGAAGACGAAAATGAGAAAATGAATTTAAATATCGCTCAAGTAAACGGTGAAGTTCTTTCTATTTCTCAGTTCACATTATATGCTAATACAAAAGATGGTAATCGACCATCGTTTGTGGAAAGTATGGAACCCGAAAAAGCAAATAAATATTATGAAATATTTAATTCTGAACTTAGAAAATATCATTTAGTTGTAAAAAGCGGAGTATTTGGTGCAAGCATGCAAATTGAGCTTATTAATGATGGCCCAGTGACGGTTAATTTAGAATTTTAAACCTAACAAAGTTAGGTTTTTTATTTATTAAAAAAATAAAATGACGATAATCTTTAGATATAATGTAGATTTCAAAGAATTTACTTACAAAATCACTAGAATATGATATAATATGCTTAAGAAAAACAAAAGGGGTGACTTAGATGATTTTAAAAGATGTATATAACCAACTCGCTAACAAATCTTTAAGTCTAGCAGATTATAATAATATTATTGCATTTAAAAATCAGTCTCGTGTAGAAATGAAACAAGAGTTTACATACTTGGCTGATGTTTTATTAATAGATTTATATATAAATGAAAATCTATTAGACGATGCTTTAAATGTTGCAACAAAAGCAATAAGTACAATTGATACTTTAACTTTTAAAAACATTTATATTTCAATTTTAGAAAGATTGATTTATATTTATATTCAAAAGAAGAATTTCAAAAGTGCTTATCGTTATGCTTTTATGAAAAGAAATCATATTGATGTAGAAAACTTAGATGATATTAATCGTTGGTATTTAGAGATGGCTTATATTTATGCAGAACTTGATCAAAAAGATAAAGCTCTTTTAAATTTAAAAGCTATTATGAATAATTATCCTAATGATTCTTTAAAAGCTTTAACACTAAGCAATATGACTAAACTTTATATTGACCAAAAACAAAAAGAAGATGCAAAAGAAAGTTTAAATGAATGTATTTCTTTAGTTTATAAATTAAACGATGAAGAAGGAATTCTTTATTGTTATTATTTGAATGCAAAATTATATATTTTAGAGAAAAACCATCGTCTTGCAAGACAAAGTTTTCAAGATTTCTTTAAAAATTTAGGTACTGTTGATCCAAATTATTTACATATCGTCAATGAATATGTTTCATTATTAATTGATATGAACTTATTTGATGAAGCTTATAGATTAAGTGCTAAACACTTAAATAGTATCGAAAAAAGTCCTAATTTAGAACTTAAGAAATATTACTATACTAATTATCTTAAAATCTATATTTTAAAAAATAAAACTATCCGTGAAGATGTAAGACAACTCTTAGATGCTATTGATATCTTACAAGAACAAATAAGTCGTCAAGATTTTGTTATTGAAAGTGAATCAAGCGAAGACGAAAAGAAGATAGAAATAGATGATAAGTTAAATAAACTGATTCAAAGAATGGAAAAGACTATAAATATAACTTTAATCGGTCTTGATTATGATAGTGTAAGAAATATTCTTATGAACTACTCTAGACAATTAGAACGTCAAATTAACTTTGAAGAAGCTACTTATATTATCTTCCCACTTGAGTCACTAGATTTCTTAAACGATGTTAATTTTGATTTTGATAATTTCTCTGCATATAATTTTAAAAAAGATAGACTATATGAAAAGACTCTTAGTTATGACAGAATTAAAGGTAGCGTTGTAGAGATGGCTATAAATCAAAATCAAGATGTTGCTCTAGACTTATCTAGTTTTCATTTTGATATAAAAGATGTTAATACTGGTGAAATTTATTCAAAAACCAATATTAAATCAGTTATAGCTATTCCATTATTCAATAAAAATGAATTATATGGTTGTGCAATCTACACATCAAAAGATAAACTAGCTATTACAAATGATTATCTAATTAACTATAAAATGGCAACTAAGCTTTTAGAAGTTAAATTATTGAATGTTTTTTATGAAGAAAATATTAGAGCTTTAAAGCAAATTAATAAAAATATTAATAACCATCTTGCAACAGGAACATTTTATTACAATATAAAAACACAGACTTTTACACTTTCAAACAATTTAAAGAAGTTCTTAAGTCTTAATACTGATCAAATAACTTATAACAACTTTGAAAAGCTTGTGAAAAAGGAAGATTTAATTTTACGAAAGAAGATTATTGCTCACTTAGAAAACGTCGAAGAATATAAATGTGATTATCATTTAAAAATAAATCACAATGATTTTTATGTATCAGAGTCAGCTTATCCATATATTTCTAAAGAAGGTATTGTTAAGTTTTACTTTGGTGTCATTACAGTATTAAAAGATTCTAATGAAATTAAAAGGCAAATGTTCCGTAAATATGAAATGGAAGATTTCAATCGAGACTTTGCTTTGATTTCTGAAAAATCTAAATCTTTAAATTACAATTGTAATTTTGTTCGCTTTAGAATTGATATTGCTAATGAAATTAATTACAATATTCATGAAAAGATTAGAGAACATGTATACTCACAAATTCAAAGAGAACTAACACCTAAAACATATTATTTAACAGGAGGAGACTTTATAAGCATTGCAGAAGGAATTACTCCTAAAGCTGTTAAAGATATTGTATTTAAAATGTTAAGTGAGTTTGCTGAAGGCTATGAAATTGGTGAGTTAAAATATGATTTTGATGTAAAATCAAGTTTAGTAAGATTCCCAGCAGATACTTATAATATTAATGAAGTTTTGGATTTTAGTTTACTAACCCTTGATAAAAAAGAAAAATATCGTGTTTTTGATGAAAGCATTAGAAAAGAATATCTTAAAAAGAAGAATGTTACAACTTGTATAACTGAACATTTAAATAAAAAATCAATTGAGCTTCTTTACCAACCACTTAAATCAAAAAATCATGTATCTGGTTATTTAGTAAATTATAATGTAAATGGCTTAGAAATGAATTTTCCAATTGAAAATATTTTAGATAGTACAGTATATATTGCTTTTGAAAAATTAATATTTGATACTTTAGTTGATGAATTAATTAAACCACTTGAGAACAAAGTTTATTTAAAATTATCTTTAGAAACAATTGAAGTGTTTTTAAATATTAAATATTTCTCAAAAAAACTTAAAAACAAATATCAAGCAATTGTTATTTGGATAACAAATCACAATCAAAACATTCAAGATACTATTAAACGCCTTGAAGCATATGGCTTTGATGTTGTACTTAGTCTAGATAGTTTCAAATCACTTAGTACAGAAGCAGTGCTTTCTAGTAAAAACATTAAAGGTGTTGCAACAGATCTTGACTTAAAAAATCAATTTGAATATGTAGATTTATTCAAAATACTTAACTTAGAACTAATTACTAAACAAAAACTCCTTGATTACTTTAAAATCAAAGTAATTGAAGATACTTATTTAAAATATAGTAGATTGTTATAAGTGCTAGAAAAGAAATGGAGTAAAAATGGTAAAAATTAAAGATTTTTTAAAAAGCCTCATAATACCTAAGTATATGTTGAGGCATCGCTATATGTCGTCCCTAATAAGTATTCTTATCTTTTTAGCTGGTATGTACTTAGTAATGCCACCAATTAATACAGGTATTCACAAATTAGCCCCTCAAATGAAAGAGAACTATAATTTTCAAATATTTATTGAACTAGAAGATAATTTAATATTTCCAGGAGAAAACGAAGGGGAAACTATTAACGATAATGAGCAAGTATTAGTTGATCTTGCAAAACTAGAATGTGTCTATAATGCAAAAGAAGGGATACTAGAGTGTCCTAAACTAGGAACTAATGAAGTTTTTGAACGCATTATTTCTTATGAAGTTGATGGTATTACTAAAAAGTTAGATATTGTTGTAAACTTAAAAGATGAAATTGAAGTTAAGGATTTAGTATACGATCTTACAACTAAACCATATGTAGAAAATGAAGAAACTTATCTTCTTTATCTAACAAAAACATATCTTTACTTTCAAGCACATCAATCTGGGATTAACGATGTAGAAATTAAGCATAATGAACAAGAAATAAAAGTTGAAAATCGTGCTTATGATTATCTTAGTTACATGCCTGAATTTAATATTGCTGTAGATGAGGTAAATGCCAGGGGCTTAGGTTTATTTTTCCTTGATAATATTGTTTTAGCTGATGTAAAAAACATAATTTCTAGCTATTCGTTATTTTCGTTTTTCTATTTATTTATAATTCCATTACTATTTACATTTGTATTTTGGTTAACATTTAGAAGACGAGGAAAATTAAAGAAATTCAAAGAATACTATAATATGGCAGCTATTAGTGCGATTGTTGTTTTGATCATTGTATTTGGAATTAGTTGGTTCTGGTTAAAAATCCTTGAACAATTTATGTTAATATTCCCGCTTTATTATCTGTTTATTTTATACAGACTCAATAGTCTTCCACCAGATGATAGCGATGGACCACACCATAATGAAGAACATTCAAGAAAACTTGAATCTGTAAAAACACTTTCTTCAAAAACTAATGTAGAAGATATTGCTGTTAAATCAAAAAAAGACGAATTTGAACTAGAAAACTTTGAAATAGAAGATATTGTTTTTGAAGACAAGGAATAATTATGAAAATAATTCAGTTTATTAAATCTTATTTCAATCCGAAAAGATTAATTAAACATAAAGACATAAGAACAATTGTTGCTGTAGCAGTATTTGTAATTTCTTCATTTGTTTTAGCAAGTCCAATTGGTCACAACAAGATAAAAACTAAAGATGAACTAAATGATAATTATAATTATCAAATATTTTCCGAATTTCCTGAAAATGAAGAAATGAATGAGCTTCTAAGTGATTTATTAAGTTATGAATGTACACTAAGGAAGAAAAAAGAGCTTGTATGTAATCAAAGCGAAGTGCTTTATGAAAAAGTTATTACATATACTAAGAATGAGAAAACAAAGAATATTCATTTTGTTTTAGATATATATGAATATGTTTCTATTAATTATGAGCCAACTACTCAGTTCACAACTAAAAAACTTGGTTATGATATTAATGAAGAACATTATTTAATTAGGTTTTCAAGCCATAGTTTTTATTTTCAAGCTCATCAATTTGGAATAGAAGAGTTAAACTCAAATCATGAAATTCAAGTAAATGACATTTCTTATCGAAGTTCTTTAAAAGACTTTGAACTCAATGAAGAAAATTTAGGAGATTTTGGTACTTATTTACTAAATAAAATTAATACAGGTTATGAAAATGATTTAAAACTAGATGGTTACATCATATCTTTTTCAGTTGTTGTTTTACTATCTGCTTTAATAATAATCGTTTTTTGGCTTATTGGTAGAAAAGGCGGAATTGTAACTAAATTTAAAGAGTATTATAATATTGCATCTGTTAGCAGTCTTCCAATTTCAATTATAACTTTTATCTTACTTTGGTTTATTCCTAGTTTTATAATTATATATCCAGTAATGTTATCTCTTTATTTAGTATTCATTTTTGGAATGATTAATAGCAGTGAAGAAATAATATAGATCATTTTTGTATTCCAGCAGTTTGCTGGAATACTTTATTTTTTATTGTAATGTTGTTTTATCTTCCAAAAAAATCAAAAATATGATAAAATTAGTAAGATATAGGTGGAAATAATGAAAAGAACAAATAGTAGAATTAAAGCATTAGTTTATTTATATAATTACGATTTGATGAACGAAAGCCTTGATAAAGATTATTTAAGCTCTTTAATCGATGAAGCTGGTGAAGTTTTAGTTGATGAAGAGTTTTATGAAGAATTGAAAACTGGCGTTATTAATAATCTAAAAGAAATCAATAAAGTTATTAATCTTACAATTAAAAACTGGACTCTTGATAGACTTTCTTATATAGATCGTACTTTAATTAGAATAGCTACATTTGAAATGCTTTATACAGATACACCAAGAACAATCATAATTGATGAAATATTAAACTTAACTCATATTTATAGTGAGACAGATTCAACTGAAGAGTCTAAGTTTAATAATAAATTACTTGATAATATAGGAAAATATATCGATGGAAAATAAATATATTACTGTATCTGCAATAAATAAATATATTGCTCACAAGTTTGAAATAGATACAAACTTAAAAGATTTTAAAATTAAAGGTGAAATCTCCAACTTTAAACTCTCTGGTGGACATTTATACTTTTCTTTGAAAGATGATTTAAGTGAAATTAGAGCAATTATGTTTTCAAGTTATGCTAGGCAATTATTATTTATGCCAAGTGATGGAATGAAAGTAGTTGTTACAGCTGATTTAACTGTTTATCAAAAGGGTGGAACATATAACTTAAATGTGAAAAAGCTAGAAGATGCGGGTTTAGGTGATCTTTATTTAGAGTTTTTAAAGTTAAAAGAAAAACTTGATAAAGAAGGATTATTTAGTGAAGAAACTAAGAAAAAAATACCTGAGTTTGTAAAAAGTGTTGCTGTTATAACATCGGCTACAGGGGATGCAATAAACGACATCACTTCCACAATCAATAAAAGATTCCCATTAACTAAAGTTTATTTATATCCAAGCCTAGTTCAAGGCAGGGACGCTCCAAAATCGCTTGTAAATGCGCTTTTAAGAGCTAATCAAGATAATTTAGCTGATGTAATTATAATTGGCCGTGGTGGTGGAAGTTTTGAAGATTTAGCTTGTTTTAATGATGAAGAGCTTGCTAGAACTATTAAAAATAGTAATATTCCAGTAGTTAGCGCAATTGGTCATGAAGCTGATTATACAATTGCTGACTTTGTTAGTGATAAAAGAGCACCAACGCCAACTGGAGCTGCTGTTATTATTACTAAAGATCAATATGAACTAGCTAAAGATCTATATGCAAAACAAAATTTGCTAGCAATCAACTATAAAAAGATTTTAGAGAAGAAGTACTATGATTATGAGAGAGTTATCTCTAAACACCACTTTAAAAACTTTATTCAAGTAATAGAAGCAAAGGAAAATGAATTTAAGATTGTTTATGCTAATTTATTAACTCATTCACCTTTGAAAGTAATTAACTTACAAATTGAAAAAGTAAACGAACTAAGTGCAAGAATTAAAAATCTTAATATGATTAAGAAAATAGAAGACAAATTTGATTTAGTTATTAATAAAGAAAATAGCCTTAATACTAATTTCTTAAGAAGGCACAATCTATTAGAAACTAATTTAAATAACATTGTTTCTAAATTAGAGCTAGTGAATCCACGTAATTTATTAAAGAAAGGTTATGTTTTAACATATCAAGATGATGTTTTAATTACATCACTTGAAAGCTTAAATGAAGGTAAGGACTTAAAGGTCCAATATTATGATGGTGAAGTTATAACTAAACCAATTAAAATTAAAAAAGGAGCCAAATAAGATGTTTGAAGAATTATTAAAAGAATTAGATGAAATAGTTAAACAACTAGAATCTGGAGAACTTAGTTTAGATGAATCAATAAAGAAATATGAAAGAGGAATTGAACTAAGTAAACTTTGTAAAGATAAATTAATGAGTGCAAAAGAAGTTGTTGTTCAAAAAATGAACGAATAATGGAAAAACTAATTAATTATATCGATACATTCTTAAAAGACTATTTAAATACTATTGAACATGCTGAACTAAAAGATATAATTAAATACTCCTTATTTCCTGGTGGCAAGAGATTTAGACCTCTATTACTACTAGTCTTTTTAGATGATTTAAATCTTGACTTAAGTCTAGGTATAAATCAAGCAATAGCTATAGAAATGATTCATAATTATTCGCTTATTCATGATGACCTACCATCAATGGATAATGACGATTATAGAAGAGATAAATTAACTGTCCACAAGAAATATGGCGAAGCTAAAGCGATTCTAGCAGGAGACGCTCTTTTAAGTGATTCTTTTAGACTTATGACCAAAGGAAATATAAATAGCGAACAAAAAATACATATTATTGATCTTGCTAGCAAAAATATAGGTAGTAATGGGATGGTTTTAGGACAAATTTTAGATATTGATTCTAATAACAAACTTTCTTTAAAAGACCTTGAAATAATCCAATACCATAAAACAAGGGATTTAATTCACCTTGCAATATATTCTGCTTTCATTATTTCTAATTTAGATGAAAAATATTCTAGTCAAATAAATGAACTCGCAAATTTGATTGGTCTTGCTTTTCAAATAAAAGATGACTTAGACGATTATAAAAAAAATAGTAGTGATTTGGTTTTAGAAAAAGCTACCTATCCTAGTTTAATAGGGACTATAGAAACTAATGAATTACTTAAAAATTATAAAGCGAAATCTTTAGAAATTGTAAATAATATACTAGGGAAGAAGAAGTTTTATAAATTAATAGAGGAAGTACTATGAATAAAATTTCTAAATTTAAAATAGAAGAAATACACGACCCAAAATTTTTGAAATATCTTACTATTAAAGAGCTTGAACAACTGGCTAATGATATAAGGGAGTTCTTAATAGAAAATGTAAGTAAGACAGGTGGTCATATTTCTTCAAACTTAGGTGCTGTAGAACTTACACTTGCTCTACATTATGTTTTTGATAGTCCAGTAGATAAATTAATTTTTGATGTTGGCCATCAAGCCTATGTCCATAAAATATTAACTGGCCGAGCAAAAGAATTCACAACGCTAAGGCAATATAATGGTTTAAGTGGATTTTTAAAGATGAGTGAAAGTGAGCATGATGTTTGGGAAGCAGGACATTCTTCCACATCAATCTCAGCTGCAGCTGGGTTTTTAGAAGCCAAAGAGTTAAGTAATGAAATTGGTGAAGTTGTTTCTATCATCGGCGATGGTTCTATTCAAAATGGGCTGGCATTTAGTGGCTTAAACTACTTAGGAACTAAAAGCAATCAAAAATTAATAGTAATTTTAAATGATAATAATATGTCAATCTCACCTAATGTAGGTGTTGTTGGTAAATCTTTTGATAAAATACGAATAAAAAAATCATATAGTTTTTTTAGAAGATTAGTTCCAAAGTTTGTTGGAAAACTTTTTAGAAGATTTAAAAGAGCAATTACTGCTTTTTTCCATGGAAACAACTTAATGGAAGCTTTTGGCCTAAGATACTTTGGACCAATTGATGGCCATAATTTAAAAGAGTTGATTAAGTATTTCACATATGCAAAAAATTCTAAAACTTCAATTTTGATTCATTTAAATACTTTAAAAGGTAAAGGTTATAAGTTTTCGGAAGAAGATAATTTAGGTTTATGGCATGGGGTTGCTCCATTTGATATTGCTACTGGTGAAGCTTTAAATAATGGTGAAACCGGTAAAGTTAATTGGAGTCAAGGAATTGGTAATTTATTACTAAGTGAAGCTAAGAAAAATGAGAAAGTTAGAGTTATCTCACCTGCTATGATTCAAGGTTCTGGATTACTTGAGTTTGAAAAAACTCTACCAAAACAATTAATTGATGTAGGAATTGCTGAGGAACACTCAGTTGTTATGGCTAGTGCAATGGCTCAAAATGGTTTGCTTCCTGTAGTTGTTATTTATTCTACATTCCTTCAAAGAGCATATGATCAACTTAATCACGATGTTACTAGAACAAATGCCAATGTTTTATTTTTAATCGATAGGTCAGGTATAGTTGGTGAAGACGGTGAAACCCATCAAGGCTTATTTGATGTTTCTTTCCTATCATCACTACCAAATATGGTTATTACAATGCCTAAAAACTTAAACGAAGCAAAAGCTTTAATCGATTATGGTTTAAATAAACACAATGGACCTTTTGCTATTAGATATCCTAGGGGTAAAACATCTGAAGAGGTAATAACTGAAGAAATAAAATTTGGAAAGTGGAAAATTGAACTTCCACTAGAGAAAACCAACATTATAGCCTATGGTCCAGCAGTTGAACAGTTCAAAACAGAAATAATCAAAAGCAATAAAAAAATAGGTTTAATAAATGCATTATTTATTAAACCCTATGATAGTGAATTATTAAAACAATTAGATTATACTGAACTAATTGTTTATGAAGAAGTAATTCAAAGTGGTTCGTTAGTAAGTAGTATCTATACTTTCGTGAATGAAAGCAATCTTAATATAAAAATTGATTCTTATTCTATAAAAGATATATATGTAGAGCAAGGAAATACCGAGATTGTAAGAAGCAAATTAGGTTTAGATATAAAAGAGATAATAAAAAACAAAGGGTAGGATAAGTATGTTACTGTCATTACATGTAGAAAATTTTGCAATCATAGATAATATAGATATAATTTTTAAAGATAAAATGACTGTGTTAACCGGTGAAACTGGAGCAGGTAAGTCTTTAATAATCGATGCTATAGGCTTATTACTTGGTAATAGAGCAGATAGCAATTTAGTTCGTTTTGGTGAAGAAAAGGCAATTATTGAAGGTGTATTTACTAAGCTTCCAGAAGAAGTCATGGAATTAACTAATAGTTCTAGTGAAGACTATTTAGTTATTAGACGAGAAATTACTTCAAATGGTAAGAGTGTAATTAAAATAAATAACCAAACTATAACTTTAAAACAGTTAACTGAACTATCTGAATTAATTGGAGACATTCATACTCAGTTTGATACGCAAAGATTATTTCATCCTAAGAACTATTTATCTTTTTTAGATGACTCTGAAGTAGAAAAACTACTTATAAATTATAAAGCTGAACTAAAATCATATAATAGTTTGAATAAACAATATTTAGATTTATTAAATAGAAGTGATAGCGATCTTCAAAGATTAGATTTTTTAAAATTTCAATTAAATGAACTTAAAACTGCTAATCTTGATCCTAACGAAGAAGAAGAATTAAAACAAAAAAGCAATTACTTAATGAATTATGAAAATATTTTAAATAATATTAATCAAATAGAGCAGATTTTTGAATCAGGAACGATAGATAATCTATATAGTATTATTGCTAATCTAACAGCTTTAGAAAATATTGATTCTAAGTTTTCATCTTTCAAACTAGAAATTGAAAATGCTTATTATTCACTTCAAGAAATTAGCCAATCAATATCTAAAGAAGCTAAAATCGTCGATTTTGACCAAAACGAACTCGATTATATTAATGAAAGACTTGGAGTTTATTCAGATTTTAAAAGAAAATATAAAAAAACAACTAAAGAAATACTAGAGTATTGTACTTCAGTTGAAGATGAAATTAATTCTATTGAAAATTACGATGAATTAATTGTAAAATTAGAAAAACAAGTGAAGGAAGCTTATTCAAAAACTCTAGCTGAAGCAATGAAAATTAGAGAAAAAAGACTTATGCTTGCAAGCGACTTAGAAAAAAACATCTTAAGTAATTTAAGTGATTTAAAACTTAAAAACACAAAGTTTTCTATTGAGTTTAATGAACTTGATAATTTATCTTTTAAAACTAATGGC
The DNA here is from genome assembly GCA_964407835.1 of uncultured Bacteroidales bacterium. Taxonomy (GTDB): domain Bacteria; phylum Bacillota_I; class Bacilli_A; order ML615J-28; family CAG-698; genus DUVT01. Next base: position 16,220 of record CAYOXB010000008.1, on the reverse strand, counting down.
ATAGATGAAATTGATTTTCTAATATCGTTTAATATTGGTGAACCAATTAAACCACTATCAAAAGTAGTTAGTGGTGGTGAATCATCTCGCTTTATGCTTGCATTAAAAGTATTATTAATCGAAAAACTAAATTTACAAACTATTATTTTTGATGAAATTGATAGTGGAGTAAGTGGTGAAATAGCTTATAGTATTGCTGGAAAAATTAAAGAATTATCTAAAAAATTCCAAATACTATGTGTTACTCATCTGCCTCAAGTTGCTGCAATAAGCGACCAACAACTAAATATTTCTAAAGAAATTGTAAATAAGCGTACTGTTACTATAATAGAAGAGCTTTCTAAAGATAATCGCGTTATTGAAATAGCTAAAATGATTTCAAATGGTGTTGTAACAGAAGCTAGTAAAAACTTAGCAATTGAATTACTCAAATAAAAAAATGCGGTTAAACGCATTTTTTATTTAGGTTCCCATTTACATCTAATAGGGGAAACAATTTGTTCAGTTTTCTTTAGGTTCGCAAATGCTTTATCAACAACTTTGCGATCAAGACCTGTAAGAGTAGCAACTTCACCAGCAGTAACAGGTTTATTTGCTTCTTTCATAGCAGCTAAAACTTTATCATTAACTTCCATTATGTCCTCCTTAAAGTTTTTATTTGTTTGCAACTTCGATAATTAAATATATTAATGAGAAGAGACTTAAAAGAGTCATTCCAAATATAATAATATAAATGAAAACTTTTCCTAGTAAAGTTTTAGATGGATTTTTAAGTTCAACTTCAATAGTTTTGTCTCTTCTAACCCTTGTTTTCACAAAAGGTTCTTTTTCTTTTTTGTTATCTTTTTTCATATAAATCACTCCAAATTATGTTATAATATTAACTGTATTACATTATAACACATATTACTCGAAAAAGGAACATAATAATGAATATTTCTAGAATAATTTTACATATTGATATAAATGCATTTTATGCTTCTGTAGAGATGGCACTTGATCCATCTTTAATAGGTAAGCCAATAATTGTAGCTCACCAAGACCCGCTTTACAGAGGCATTATTTTATCACCGAATTATGAAGCTAGAAAAAAAGGTATTAGGACTGCTATGCAAGTAAAAGAAGCACTCCTACTTTGTAATAATGTTATAACAGTAGAACCAAAAATGGCTATGTATAAAGAATATTCTAAAAAATTCCAAGAATATTTGCTTTCTCTTACACCTTCTGTTGAGGTTGCTTCAATTGATGAGGCTTATTTAGATATAAGTAGTTTATATCCTAAAAATGATCCCATTGAACTTGCTAAAAAAATTCAAACTGAACTATATAATAATTTAAAATTACCTACTAGTATTGGTATTGCTCCTAATAAATTTCTAGCGAAAATGGCTTCTAATTTTAAAAAGCCTCTAGGAATAACTATCCTAAGAAAAAGAGAATTAAATAAACTCCTATGGCCTTTAGATATTAGTAAAATGCATGGAGTAGGTAAAAAGACAACGGCTAAACTCCAAGAGTTAGGAATAAATACTATTGGTGAACTTGCAAACTTCAAAGATTTTGAATTATTAAAAGCAAGTGTTGGTGAGTTAACAGCAACAAATTTATATAACAAAGCTAGAGGAAATGACGATAGTTTAGTTGATCCAGCTAGTTATGATAAATCTCAATCAGTGAGTAATTCACATACTTTTGATAATAATATATTTGACCCATCATATGTAAAGAAAACTTTGAAAGTTATTGCGAATACTGTTTCCTATCGCTTGATAAAAGAAAACAAAAAAGCGCAAACTATTGGTCTAGTAATGAAGTATTCTGATTATAGACAAATTAATAGAAGCAAACCATATGAAGTTGGAACTAATGATAGTAAAGTAATTTATGGAATTGTAGAAGACATCTTTGAAGAGTACTTTAATCAAGGTGATCAAGTAAGATTAGTTGGAATCTTTGCAACTAGATTAATCGATACAACAGAAGAAGTAAGACAAATATCAATATTTGATGATTTTGATAAAGAAAAAAAAGAAGTAAATATTAAAAAATTACTTAAAAATCTCCAAAGTGAATATGGAGAAAACAATATAAATATCGGTTATTACGATAAGAAGGAATAATAATGGAAAAATATTTAGGAACAATTCAAAAATTTAAAGTAATTAGAGAAACTAATATAGGTTATATGCTAACACTGAAAGAAGAAGAGTTTTTCTTACATAAAAATGAAACTAATTTTCAAAAATTACTAGCTGGTGATGAAGTAAGAGGCTTTGTTTATAGTGACAAAAAAGCAAGAATTGCTGTAACCTTGTCACTTCCAAATGTTACTACAGAAAAAGCTGGCTTTGTAAGAGTAATTGAAGGCAATAAAGACTTAGGTGTCTTTGTAGATATCGGTATAAGTAAGGATGTCTTAGTTTCAAAAGATGATTTGCCACTTAATTATAGCCAGTGGCCTGAAAAAGACGATGTGCTACTTTCAATCTTAAGAGTTAAGAATGACAGGTTGATTGCTAAAATGCTCAGTAAAAACGATATTTTAGCGCTTAATTTGCATTTCCTCTTACAAGTAGACAGTAAAGTAAAAGCCTTTGTTTATAGAATAACTGATTCTGGAGTTAATCTAGTTACTGAAACATTTAATATAGTTTTTGTTCATGCGAGTAATATGAAAAGACAGTATCGACTTGGTGAAGAAGTTAATGTTAAGATATTAAAGAAGAATCTAGATGATTATAATGGTAGTTTAGTTAATTCGAAAGAAGAGATTATATTAGATGATAGTAAAAAGATTTTAAAATATTTAGAAGCTAATAGTGGAAGTATGACTATAACTGATAAAACGGAAGCTTTAATTATTAAGAAAGCTTTTGGAATTAGTAAATTAGCATTCAAAAATGCTTTAGGTCATTTATATAAAACAAAACAAGTAATGATCTTAGAAGATAAAATAGTACAATTATAAACAAATAATACAAATAAACTATATCATACAACTAATATGAATGTGTTTAAGAAAATTTGTTGATAAAATATTTTATTGTCATTTTCTTCTTTTATATTCATACAAAACTAAAAAATCTTGACTTTTCTATGCTTTTAAGTTAAGATACTATTAGATAATTTTATATATCGATGATTAAGATTAGTAGTTAATGCCTTTATTTCAAAGCGAGAGTAGTTAGTGAGAGTACTTAAATAATAATTAGCGAATGACACTTATGAGATTCCCATGGGACGCAAATCTAGCGTTAATGATTAAAGTGCATCATTATGATGAAATAAGGTGGTACCACGGATATTATTCGTCCTTAAGAGTTTTTCTTAAGGACTTTTATTTAATTTGAAAGGATGATTAAGATGTATCAAAAAATTAAAGGAACTCTTGATTTTATAGCAACAGATGCAAGTAAGTATCGCTATGTTCAAAATACGATTAGTGAAGTTGTTAGTAAATTCGGTTATAGTGAAATAATTACACCAGTATTTGAAAGTACTGATCTTTTCGTTCGCTCATCGGGTGAAGACTCAGATATAGTAACAAAGGAAATGTATACTTTTCTTGATAAAGGAAAAAGAAGTATTACTCTAAGACCTGAAGGAACTGCAAGTGTTGTAAGAGCTTATTTGGAAAACAAACTATATACAAATCCGCTTACTAAACTATATTACTTTGGGCCAATGTTTCGCTATGAAAGACCACAAACGGGAAGATACCGTCAATTTACGCAGTTTGGTATAGAAGTTTTTGGTCCATCTTCACCACTACTTGATGCTGATGTAATTATTACAGGCGATAAGATATTTAAAAAACTAGGAATAAATAATTTAGTTTTAAAAGTTAATACTATTGGGGACTTTAAATCTAGATCAAATTATATAAATTCTTTAAAAGAATACTTTAAAGATAAGGTAGATGACTTGTGTGATGACTGTAAAAGAAGACTGAACACTAATCCTTTAAGAATTCTTGATTGTAAAGTCGATGGTAATAAACCAGTTGTACTTAATGCACCAAAAATAGATAAATCGCTCACAGATGAAGCAAAGGATGCTTTTAATCAAGTTATTGAAGCTTTAGATAAAAATAAGGTCAATTATATAGTAGATACATCTCTTGTAAGGGGACTTGATTATTATACTGACACTGTATTTGAATTCATTATTGAAAGTAATGATAATCTAAACGGCCTTGCAATGTGTGGTGGTGGTAAGTATTCAGATATGGTTAAGTCATTTGGTGGACCTGATATACCTGGAATTGGTTTTGCAATCGGTATTGAAAGAGTTATTTCTGTAATGGATGAACTTAGTTTGTTTCCTGATTTAGATAAAAAAACTGATATTGTACTAATTTCACTAGACCAAGAATCAAAACTTGAAAGTTTAAAACTAGCTAATGATTTGCGCCAAATTGGTTATAATGTTGAACTTGATTACTTAAATACTAATATGAAACCACAATTTAAATTAAGTGAGCGTTTAGATGCTAAGTTAATTTTTATAATTGGCGAAGAAGAAAGAAAAAATAAAGTTTATACAGTTAAAATATCAAAAACAAAAGAACAAAAAAATATAAAAGAAGAAGATTTATTAAAATTTTTAAAGGAGAATATTTAAATGCGAACACATAATAATGGTGAGCTAAGAATAAATGATGTTGGTAAGGTTGTAAAGTTAGTAGGCTGGGTTTCTAAAAAAAGAAATCTTGGTGGTTTAATCTTCATTGACTTAAGAGATAGATATGGAATAACTCAAGTTGTTTGTAGACCTGAAAATCCAAATTATCAAAAGTTAGAAAATGTAAGAAACGAATATGTTTTAAAAATTGAAGGAAGTGTAATCGAAAGAGAAAGCAAAAATAAAAACCTCCCAACAGGAGAAATTGAAGTAGATGCTTTAAATGTAGTTGTTTTAAGTGAGGCTGAAAACCCACCTTTAATAATTGCAGATGAAACTGATGCACTTGAAGATACTAGAATGAAATATCGTTATCTAGATTTAAGACGTCCTGTGATGCAACAAAACCTTATTTTACGTCATAATATTATTAAATCAGTTAGAAGTTATTTTGATGCTCTAGATTTTGTGGATGTGGAGACACCAGCATTTGGAAAAACTACTCCAGAAGGCGCAAGGGATTATTTAGTTCCTTCCCGCGTTAATCCTGGTAAGTTTTATGCCCTCCCACAATCTCCTCAAATCTATAAACAACTCTTAATGATTGCAGGATTTGAAAAATATTATCAAATCGCAAAATGCTTCCGCGATGAAGACCTAAGAGCAGATCGTCAAATGGAATTTACTCAAATTGATATTGAAATGAGTTTTATTGATGAGGAAGACATTTTAAATTTAACTGAAGGAATGTTGAAAAAAATGATGAAAGATGTAAAAGGAATTGACTTAAAAACACCTTTTATTCGTTATCGTTTTGAAGATGCTATGGATAAATTTGGAACAGACAAACCTGATACTAGATATGACCTTCATTTAATCGATGTTTTAAGTATTTTTAAAGACTCTGAATTTGCAGTTTTTCAAAATACTATTAGCAGTAATGGCTCAATTAAAGCTATTAATGCCAAAGGAGCTGCAAGCAAATATACTCGTAAAGAAATAGAGCGTTTAACTAATGAAGTTAAAAAGTTTAAAGCTAAGGGTCTTGCTTGGTTAAAATACGATAACAATGAATTTAGCGGTTCTATTGTGAAGTTTTTAAATGAAAAAGATCAAGTTGAATTAATTAAAACTTTAAATATCGAAAACGGTGATATAATCTTCATAGTAAGTGATACTAGAAAAATTACTAATGCTTCCTTAGGTTATTTAAGAACAGTGCTTGCAAAAGAACTGGGCTTAGTTGACCCTAATAAATTCAATTTCCTTTGGATAGTAGATTTCCCATCATTTGAATATGATGAAGAAGAAGGTAGACTCTATGCAGCACACCATCCATTTACTTCTCCAAAAGATGAATTTAAAGATAAACTACTTACACATCCACTAGAATCATATTCTAAGTGCTATGATATTGTTTTAAATGGTTATGAACTAGGTAGTGGATCAATTAGAATCCACGATCAAAAAGTTCAATCAGACATGTTTAAAGCTATTGGTTTAACTGAAGAAGAAATAAAATTAAAATTTGGATTCTTTGTGGAAGCACTAAAATATGGAACTCCACCCCATGGTGGAATAGCTCTAGGACTTGATAGAATTGCTATGATTCTTACCAATTCTCCATCTTTAAGAGATGTAATTGCTTTTCCTAAAACTTCAGGAGCAATTGATGCTATGAGTGAAGCCCCAAGTTATATTAGCGAAGAACAACTAAATGAATTAAGGTTAATAATTAAAAAATGAATTTCTCACGATTAACTTCTCTAATTGGAATAGAAAATTTAAATAAACTACAAAATTCTACTATTGCAATAATTGGTCTAGGGGGAGTTGGCGCAACTACAGCCCTCAGCCTTGCAAGAAATGGAATTGGTAAATTTATTATTCAAGATTTTGATATTGTTGAAGAAAGTAATATTAATAGACAAGTAATTGCTAATTATTCTACTATTGGTATAGCTAAAACTACCTTAGTCTTTGAAGAAATAAAAAAAATAAACCCAAATGCAGAGGTTATTGTTTTAACTGAAAGGTTTGATGAAAAAAGTAGTTTATTTGAAAATAAATTCGATTTCTTAGTTGATGCTATAGATGATGTTGATAGCAAAGTTTTACTAATTAAACGAACAATAGAAGAAAAAATAGCTTTTATTAGCGCTATGGGAGCAGCTAAAAAGCTTGATCCTACTAAAATTGTTATAACTGAACTAGCTAAAACAACATACGATCCTCTAGCAAAAACTTTAAGAAAAAAATTAAGAGATTTAAAGATAAATGAAAAAGTAATGGTTGCTTCCTCAACCGAACAAGCAAAAGAAGGTATTGAACTAGGTTCATATATGCCTGTTACTGCAACAATGGGACTATATCTGGCGGATTATGTTATTAAATTTATTATAAAGGAGTAAAGATATGATATTAAATGTATATATTCAAATAATTATAGTTTTTTCTGTAATTCTGTTTTTTCTCTTAGCTGTTATTATCAATGGCCTAACTAAATCGCCTGATAATATTGAATTACCAGAGCAATGTAGTACATGTAGTTCTGATTCATGCTTTATTAAGTTTGACAGGAAACCAAAAACAAAAGAATCAATTGAAGAATATTATAAGAATTGTGAGGAAAATGAAAATCATGACACAAAAGAGAACTAATTACTTAAAATGGGATAAATATTTTATGGGTGTTGCTATTCTTTCAGCAATGAGAAGTAAAGATCCTAATACTCAAGTTGGTGCTTGTATTGTAAATACAAAAAATAGAATAATCGGAATAGGTTATAATGGTTTTCCAACTGGTTTAAGCGATGATGATTTCCCTTGGGCTAATCAAGGTGAATTTTTAGACACTAAATACGCTTATGTTGTTCATGCTGAACCAAATGCAATCTTAAATTCTATTGAAAAATTAGATGATTCTACAATCTATGTTACTTTATTCCCTTGCAACGAATGCGCTAAATTAGTTATTCAAAGCGGAATTAAAGAAATAGTTTATTTAGATGATAAATATAATAATACAGAAAATGATATTGCCTCAAAGAGAATGCTCGATGCTGCTGGAGTAAAATACCGCAAGCTTGAACATATGTCGATAGAGGTTAAATAATGTTTAACTATTTTAAAGATTTATTTTATAATTTTAAAAATGCAAAAGCTAAAAGAAAATTTTTAGTTATTACTTTAATGGTCTTTTATCTAACACTGCTTTTAATGCCAATTATAAAAATAAATAAAGAACTTGAAACACCGGGTGGAATAAACTTAAATGTAAGTACAAATAAATTTCAAAATGAAAGTTTAAGCATTTTTATTGATACAGACAATGTAGTTGGAAATGTTTATTCTGTTGGCATTTATTCCCACAAAAAAGTTTCAGTTTTTCAGTATTTAATTTCATATTTAAATAAAGATATAACTAGACTTGACTATAATCCAAAACTGGATCTCTCAAAAGATGAAGAAACATCTTTTGGCAGAAGAAGCAAAGATGTAAGTATTATTAATGCTTTAATAGTTGCTTATGAAGAAGCAAAGAAAATTAATCCTGAAATTAATATAGATTATTCTTATGAAGGAGTTTTAGTTCCTGTTGTTTATAGTTATTCAAAGAGTAATCTGGAACCAGACGATATTATTACTCATATAAATTCAAAAAAAGTCAATAATTATACAGAATTTAGAACTTTTCTTGAAGAGATTACAGGACAGACATCGTTTAAATTAAGAATTATTAGGGATGGTGTAGAAAAAGAAATAAACTCGAAAAAAGTTTATAATGAACAAACTAGTACTTATCAATTAGGAATTTTAGGAATGGATTCCTATATAATAGATGAAGAAACTGTTTATCCTGAATTTAAAATTCACCAAAACTATTCATCAATTGGTGGTAGTGGTGGAGCAATGTTAAGTTTAGCTATTTATAATGCACTGTTAAGCGAAGATATAACAAAAGAAAAACGAATTATGGGTACAGGAACTATTAATATTGATGGTGAAATAGGTTTAATTGGTGGTGTAGAACAAAAAATAGCTACTGCTAAGTTATATAACGCTGATATCTTTTTTGTAGACGAGGCAGATTATAATGAAGCTAAAGCAAAACATACAAATATTAAAGCAGACTTTGAACTTGTAAAGGTAAAAACTTTTTCTGATATAATTACCTATTTAAGAGGTGAAGATAATGAATAATGATGTAAAAGTTAAAAAACCTAATTTTTGGATAAGAGGCAAGTTAGAAAACAAGAAGTTTTACGAAATTAAACTAACTTGGAAAACTAATGTTCTTACCTTTGTTCTTGGTTTAGTTCTAGCTGTTATTGTTGTTCTACCTTTAGTATTTATGATTTATCAATATTTATTTATTTTTGGTTATAATTTAAAAATATTTTTCCTTTATTTGACGATAATTTGGATTGTTTTAATGATTTTTAACGGTCTATCTAACTATTTTACAGTGAAGTTTGCGCAATCTGCAAACAAAGATATTGTAAATTTACAAGCTATTAAAGCTGGAGAAATATTTTTCTATCAAATATTTAACTTCGGATTTGGTGTAATTAGTTTGCTATTAATTCTATTTTTCGGATTTAATATATTAGGAGCTATTAAATGAGGTATAAAAAAATGATTATTGGAATTATCTTAATAGTAGTTGGTGTAGCAATTGATCAACTTACAAAATATTTAGCCTTTCGATTACTAGAACCAAGTGTTGAATATGCTGGTCATATAGGCTTTAAATTCCAACTTGTGAAAAATTATGGAGCTGCCTGGGGCATTTTAGCAAATAAAAAATGGTTATTAATTATAATTACTTTTGTTGCCTTTGGTTTCTTCACTTATTTAATGAAAGACTTTGATCTTAAAAACAATCCAATATTTTCTGCTTCAATGATTTTAATAGTAAGTGGAACATTTGGTAATTTTATTGACCGTGTTTTTTTAGATTATGTAAGAGACTTTGTTACATTTAGTTTCTTTAGTTTTCCGAGTTTTAATTTTGCAGATATGTGTTTAACTGTTGGTGTTATCTTTTTATCATTCGATATTTTATTTGGAGAAATGAGTAGACGTTGGTTAAGCTAGTAGAAGTAAAAGAAAACATTGACTCTAGATTAGATATTTACCTAACAGAGATCTTTAATGAATATACGAGAACTCAAATCAAATTAATGATTGAAAACCAAGAAATATTAGTAAATGATAAAGAAACAAAACCAGCTTATAAACTAAGAAAAGACGATCTAATTACTATAAAAATAGTTGAACCAAAAGTGCTTGATATAAAGTCAGAAGATATTCCTTTAGATATTTATTATGAAGATAGTGATTTAATAGTCGTAAATAAACCAAAAGACATGGTAGTTCATCCTGCCTTTGGTAATTATGAAGGAACATTAGTAAACGCATTAATGAATCACTGTAAAGATCTTTCCTCTATAAATGGTGTTGTTAGAGCTGGTATAGTTCATAGACTTGATAAAGATACATCGGGTTTAATTGTAGCTTGTAAGAATGATTTTTCTCATAAAAATCTATCAAAACAATTTAGTGCTAGAACAGTTACAAGAAAATACTATGCTTTAGTTCATGGTGTTATTAACCATAATCTAGGTAAAATAGATGCACCAATTGCAAGAAGCAAGCAAAACAGAAAACTAAATGCTGTTGTAGATGATGGAAAAGACGCAATTACTCATTTTAAAGTTATTGAAAGATTTGAAAATCACACATTATTAGAGTTAAGTCTTGAAACAGGTAGAACTCATCAAATAAGAGTTCATCTAAAGTATATTAATTTTCCAGTAGTTGGCGATAAACAATATGGTCTACGTAAAGACAGTAGAACAGAAGGACAGTTTTTACACTCAAAAACTCTTGGATTTGTTCATCCAAGGTCTAAAGAATATTTAGAATTTACTAGTCCACTACCTGATTATTTTGAAAATTATTTAAATATTTTAAGAAGCAATTAAAAAAACAATCATATTATGATTGTTTTTTTGCTTTTTCATAGTTTTTAAAATTTAGTTTTCCTATTTTATTTAAGATGATCTCATCATTTTCTTTAATTATTTTTTGAATAGCTAAATCTACTTTATTGCTAGCTCCTTTTGGAAGTTCAAAGCCTATTTCTTTAGACAATTTATCAATTTGTGATAAAAATGCTGCTCTAGCAAAGATGCTAGCACAAGCTACAGAAAGAAACTTTGATTCAGCTTTTTCAATTAGTTCAACACTTTCAACTCTAGTGTTTTGATCACTAATATATTCTAAATATTTTTCTTTTGTAGTAAAGCCATCAATAATAATCGAATCATATTTTTTTACTTTACTTACAAGTTTTATAATTACATCATTGTGAAGAAGTGCCTTAATTTTATTTAAATTAAATTTATTGATCTTTGTAAGATAATTATACTTTAGATTATCTAACATAGTTATTTGAAAAACTACATGTTTACGTAAGTCTCTAGCAAGTTTTTTAATTTTATCATCGCTTAAATCTTTTGAATCTTTAACGCCGAGTTTCATCACTTTTGGTAGATTAGCTTTTTCAATAAATACACCTGCAACAACAACAGGACCAAAAAAATCCCCAGTTCCTACCTCGTCAGTACCAATAATTGCTAGGTTAATTGATTTACTTAAGTCTTCATCTTTAGTTTCTTCTTCAATACTAGGGTTAATTCCGATAACTTTACAAACTTCTAAATACTCATCCCTTATATTAGAGCCTTGAAGCAATAAAGTATTAGTTTTATATAAAGTAATAGTTGCACTCTTGTATTTTGCTCTAAAAAGTGTATAATCATTTGTAGAAGGAACTAAGTAATCTTCTAAAAACTTATTTAACTTTTCTACTTGTTTATTATTTAGATTGATTGAATAACCCATATTAGTACCTCATTACTAGTATACCATAAAATAGACTATAAAGAAAGTATCCAACTATGAATGATTTAAATTATAAATTAAATACAAATAAATACTTTAAAACACTTGAACTAGACAAAATTATCGCTAAAGTTCAAGCTAAATCTATCTTAAATGAGTCTAAACTAGCTTTAGATGAGCTTGTTTTACTTAATAATCTTGATTTAATTAATGAAGCTTTAAGTGAAGTTGAAGAAGCAACAATGCTGCTTCAAAGATTGCAGAGATTCCCTTTATATTTCAAATCAGATATTAGAACTATCTTACTTTTAATTAACAAAGGTCATGTAGTAAGTCCAAGTGAACTTCTAGAAATATCTAAGTTTTTAGATACAATCAAAGCTAATAAAGTTTATTTAGGTACAATAGAAAACCTAAAAATAGAAGTACCGAGTTTTAAAACTTATATAGATACATTATTTTATCCTAAAGAATTAAATTTAAGAATAAAAGAAATAATCTCCCCACAAGGTGAAATCTTAGATACAGCATCTAAAGAACTATTTGAAATTAAAAAAGAAATAGCTGATACAGAAAAGAATATTCAAAAAAAATTACAAGATTTTTTAAGTAAGTACTCAGACAAATTAACAGAAAACCTTATTTCTATTAGAAATGATCGCTATGTTATACCTGTAAAAAATGAGTTTAAAAATCATATAAAAGGTATAGTTCACGACCAATCCGCTTCAGGTGAAACATTCTTCATAGAGCCTTTAATTATAAATGAAATGAATAATAATTTAAATACTTTATATGAAGATGAAGAAAGAGAAATTACTAAGATTTTAAGTGTTGTTTCAAATGAACTAGCTAGTTTTTTTAGTGAACTAATAACTAATCTAGATATTATAGTTCATCTTGATATTGTCTTTTCTAAGGCAGAATATGCTCTTGAAATAGATGCGAAAAGGCCAAAGATTAACCAAAAAGGAATTTTAGAATTATATAATTGTTGGCACCCACTACTTAATGTAGAAAAAATTGTATCAAATAATGTAATTGTTGGAAAAGACTATTATGGCATTATAATAACTGGACCTAATACGGGTGGTAAAACAGTTTTACTTAAAACAATAGGTTTAATTTCATTAATGATCAAAGCTGGTTTATTAGTACCATGCCATGAAACTAGTAATATTATGATCTTTGATAATGTATTTGCAGATATTGGCGATGAGCAAAGTATCGACCAAAACCTATCTACATTTTCATCTCATATGAAAAATATTATTAATATTATCAATAATACAACTAATGATTCTTTAGTTTTGCTTGATGAACTTGGTTCTGGAACTGACCCTGAAGAAGGTTCAGCCCTAGCTATTGCTATTATTGAATATTTACTAAAACGAAATTGTTTAATTGTTGCAACAAGTCACTATACAAACTTAAAAACATATGCTTTTAGTTCAAATAAAATAATCAATGCTAGTGTGGAATTTAATTTAGAAACTCTAAGTCCTACATATAAATTACTCCTTGGAGTACCTGGACAGAGTAATGCTTTAGATATATCAAAAACTTTAGGATTAAACGAAGAAATTATTGAAATAGCAAAAAATTATACTTCCCAAAATGACGATGAACTTAAACTAATTTTAGAGAAATTAGTAAAGCAAACTTATGATTTTGAAAACAATTTAAATGAATTAGAAAGCAAGAAAAAAGAAGTAGAACAAAACTTAAGCAGTATAAAAGAAGAAAAAGAAAAACTAAAAACCGAAAAAGAAAGAATTATTGAAAAAGCTAATTTAGAAGCGCAAAATCTAATAAAAAAATCTTCTAAAAAGTTAGAAAAACTTGTAGAAGAACTTACAGAAATGAAATTAAAAGAAGTTAAAGCTCATGAATTAGCTGATTTAAAATATGAAATAAAGAAATTAAAACAAGAGGCAAATATACTTCAAGATTATGAAGAAGAAGATTTTGATTTCGTTGTAAATCAAAGCGTTTATGTTGAAAACTATAATGCTTATGGTATAATTATCAAGGTAAATAAAAACAACCGTTACAATGTTCAAATAGGAAATGCTACTATTACAGTTGAAAAGAAATTTCTAAAGCCAACGGAGCCTAAAATTGATTATATCAAACAAAGTACCTCAAGAACTATAGAACTAAAAAAGAATGTTTCTAGTAATCTTGACTTAAGGGGACTTCGTTATGAAGAAGCTTATCCTAAACTAGAAAAATTCATTGATGATGCTATTTATGGGGGACTTCATCAAGTTAATATTATTCATGGTTTTGGAACTGGAGTTATTAGAGAACTTGTATTAAATTTTCTTAAAAATTCGCCAGATGTTATCTCTTATAGATTTGGGGGCAGTGGTGAAGGTGGTCAGGGTGCCACAATTGTAACTTTAAAAGAATAACTAGGAGGAAAAAATGGTTAAAAAAGTTGGAAAAAACGAATTTAAAGCTGAAACTCAAGGTATTGCACTTGTAGATTTCTATGCTGATTGGTGTGGGCCATGTAGAATGGTTAGTCCAATCGTTGAAGAATTAGCAAATAGTATGACAGATGTTAATTTCTTAAAAGTTAATGTGGATGACGATGCTGAAATCGCAAATTTATTTGGTATTAGAAGTATTCCTACATTGGTATTATTCAAGAATGGTGAAGAAGTAGATCGCGTTATTGGATTTATGCCAAAGAATAGACTGGAAAATTTCATTAATAAACATAAATAGGGTTTAACCCTATTTTTTTAAATCTAAATATTAATTTACTTATCTCTGCCTTTTTGATATACTAGATGCAAGTAGGAGAAGTGGATCATGAAGCGTTTAGACATTATAAGCTACAAGCATGATGGCGAACTACATCGTGTTTGGAAAAATGTAGTAAAAATCCACGAATCAAATGATTTAGTAGTACTTGTTAATAATAAAGTTGATGTTATTGATGGTGACGGTCGCAAATGGAAAACACGTGAGCCGGCAATTTGTTATTTTTTTAAAGATTATTGGTTCAATGTTATTTGCATGATTCGGAGTAATGATGTTTACTACTATTGTAACTTAAGCTCACCATTCGTAATCGATGAAGAAGGTTTGAAGTATATTGATTACGATTTAGACGTTAAGTTATTTCCTGATGGAGAGGTCTTGCTTTTAGATAGAGATGAATTTGATTTTAATATTAATTATTTAAAGTATTCGGACGAAATACTCGATATAATTAAATATAACTTGAAAGTTCTTTTAGAAAAAATTGATAAAAGAGAAGATCCTTTTAATTCAAAATGTGTTTACGATTGGTATAATAAATACCTAGAAAAATCTAAACAAAAAAAATAAAACCGCATATTGCGGTTTTTATTTTTTAAAATATTTTATCTAATTTTTCCCAGTTAACTACTTTAAAGAAATTATCTACATATGCCCCACGTAAGTTTTGATATTTAAGATAATAAGCATGTTCCCAAACATCTAAACCTATAAGAGGTTTAACTTGTAATTGTTGTGGTACATCTTGATTAGGTGTTGAAACAATTTCTAATCTATTGTTTTCATCAGCTACTAACCATGCCCAACCAGAACCAAATCTACCAAGAGCTGCAGCTTTAAATTCTTCTTTGAATTTATCAAATGATCCAAATGTTGAATCAATTGCTTTAGCTAATTTGCCAACTGGTTTTTCTGGTGCATTTGGCATCATAATACCAAAAAATAAATTGTGGTTATATACTCCACCACCATTATTACGAACTTTAGTTCTAATTTGTGTTGGTAATGAGTCTAGGTCTTGTAATAATTCTTCTAATGTTTTGTTATGAAATTCTGGATAGTTTTCAAGTGCGCTATTTAAGTTGTTTAAATAAGCCATGTGATGTTTGTCATGATGAAAATGCATTGTTGCCTCATCGATATAAGGTTCTAGAGCATTATAATCATAAGTTAATTTGTCTACTTCAAATGGATAAGTTTTTCTCATATTTTCCTCCTATGTATTTTGCTATACTTAGCTACAAAATTATTATAACACAATTGTTTTTTAGTTTTATAAAATATGCTTTTAGAATTATTTTAATTATGTTATAATTTTTTTGGTGATACAAATGAAAAATAGCGACTATTTTAAGAATTTACCTACTAATTCTTGGCAAAACTTTTTTAATAACGAACTAGAAAAAGAATATTTTAAGAAGATTACTAAAAGTTTAAAAGAAGAAGAATCTTCACTAATTTATCCAAAAAATGAAGATATTTTTAATGCATTTATATATACGGATCTAACAAAAATTAAATGTGTTATCCTTGGCCAAGATCCATACCATAACGAAAATGAAGCACATGGGCTTGCTTTTTCAGTAAAAGATAATATTAAAATACCAAGATCCTTACATAATATATTTACAGAACTTCAATTTGATTTAGGAATTTCTAAACCAACTTCTGGTAACCTTATAAAATGGGCTACAGAAGGCGTACTCCTTTTAAATACTTATTTAACAGTTCACAAAAATAAACCTCTGAGTCATTCAAAAATAGGTTGGGAAATATTTACAGATTCTGTTTTAAAACTTATTAATAAGCAAGACAAACCTATTTGTTTTATTTTGTGGGGGAAGAATGCTCAAACAAAAGCTAGTTTAATAACAAACAATATCCACAAAATTATTATTGGCGCCCAT
>CAYOXB010000007.1:6368-47237 GCA_964407835.1 uncultured Bacteroidales bacterium | reverse complement strand
GGAATGCTTTTAAGCGATATACTTTACCAAAATTAGTAAAGAACATTAAAATATCATGGCTTGAGGTGAACAAGATTTGTTCGATAAAGTCATTATCTAATACTTTAGCACCACTTACACCCTTACCACCTCTATTTTGAGGTCTGTATGTATCTACGGTCATTCTTTTTACATAACCGCGATTAGTAAGTGTAATAATTACATCTTCCTCTGGAATTAAATCTTCATCTTCAATATCTAAATCATCACTTAAGCTTAGTTCACTCTTTCTTTCATCACCAAAACGATCTCTAATTTCGGCTAATTCAACTAAAATTATTTCAAGCTTTTTAGAATGAGAGCCTAAAATTTCTTTACACTCAATGATGAATTTCTTAACTTCTTGAAGCTCTGCTTTTAATTTATCAATTTCAAGACCTGTTAGTCTTTGTAAGCGCATATCTAAAATAGCTTTTGCTTGTATTTCAGTTAAATGAAATACATTTATTAAACCAGCACTTGCTTCTTCAACCGTTTTTGATTTTTTAATTATTTGAATAACTAAATCAATATTGCCTAGAGCTATTTGCAATCCTTCTAAAATATGAGCTCTTGCTTCTGCTCTTTCTAGATCAAACTTAGTTCTTCTAGTAATAATATCAATTTGGTGTTCAATATATTCTTCTAATATTTCTTTTAAGTTTAAGACTTTTGGTTGCCCTTTAACTAACGCAAGTAAGTTAATACCAAATGTTGATTGCATTTGGGTATGTTTATAAAGATTGTTTAAGACAACGTTGGGGTTAGCATCTTTTCTTAATTCAACTACAATACGCATACCAGCTCTACTAGATTCATCTTGTAAGCCAACAATTCCTTCAATGATTTTGTTTTTAACTGTTTCTGCTATTCTTTCAATCAATCTAGTTTTATTAACTTGGTAAGGTATTTCAGTAATGATTATGTGGAATCTACCGTTTCCAGCATCAACTACTTCAGTTTTAGCTCTAACAGTAATTGCACCGTTACCGGTTAAGTAAGCTTTCCTTACTTGACTAACTCCCATAATAAGCCCGCCAGTAGGAAAATCAGGGCCTTTAATATAGTTCATTAAGCCTTCAATTGAAATATCAGGGTTTTTCACAAGTGCTATTAAGCCTTCAACTACTTCATTCATATTATGAGGCGGTATGTTTGTTGCCATACCAACCGCAATACCTGTTGCACCATTAACTAATAAGTTAGGAAATTTACAAGGTAGAACAGAAGGTTCTTTTTCTGAACCATCATAATTATCTTCAAATGTTACTGTGTCTTTATTTAAATCACGTAGCATCTCCATTGCAATTTTGCTCATTCTTGCTTCAGTGTAACGCATTGCTGCAGCTCCATCACCATCAATTGAGCCAAAGTTTCCATGCCCTTCAACTAGGGTATAACGATAGCTAAAGTCTTGAGCCATTCTAACCATCGAATCATAGATTGCTGAGTCGCCATGTGGGTGATATTTACCCATTACTTCGCCAACAATTCTTGCTGATTTTTTATATGGTTTATCTGAATGCATTCCTAAATCATTCATCGCATATAAAATTCTACGGTGAACAGGTTTCATTCCATCTCTAACATCAGGAATTGCTCGAGAAACAATAACACTCATTGCATAGTTTAGAAATGAAGTTTTCATTTCTTTTCCAAGGTCTATTTCTTTAATACCTTTTCTAGCTTTACTTTCCTCATCTAAATCTTCAGCTTCTACAGCTGGTTCTTCTATTTCTTCTTCAACAAGATCATCAGAGGCTTGTTCGTCATCAAGATTTTCATCTAATTCTTCTTGATCATCTAAATCTAAGTTATCAAGTTTTAAATCATCTATACTCACATTTTCCTCCTAAATATCTAGATTTTCTACATAAACAGCATTTTCTTCAATAAACTCTCTTCTTGGGGCAACATCGTCGCCCATCAGCATACTAAAAATACTGTCAGCTTCAATTGCATCATCAAGAGTTACTTGTAATAGAGTGCGCCTTTGGGGATCCATAGTTGTTTCCCATAATTGTTCTGGATTCATTTCTCCCAGCCCTTTATATCTTTGGATATTTGGTCTAGCTGATTTTGGAAGTGATTCCGTAATCTTTTGCAATTGTTCGTCTGAATATGCATATTCTATTTTTCTACTTGAAGTTACCTTATATAGAGGTGGTTGAGCTATATAAATATAGCCCTTCTCTACAAGTGGTTTCATAAACCTATAGAGGAATGTTAGAAGTAGAGTTCTAATATGTGCACCATCGACATCGGCATCGGTCATAATTACTATTTTATGATACCTTGCTGCATTAATATCAAACTCATCACCAATTCCTGTTCCAAAGGCTTGAATCATGGAAATTATTTCTTTATTTCCTAGTACTTTATCTAGTCTTGCTTTTTCAACATTTAGAACTTTACCTCTTAAAGGAAGAATTGCTTGGAATGCGCTATCTCTTCCTTGTTTGGCAGATCCGCCTGCTGAGTCCCCTTCGACTATATATATTTCACAATCTTCTGGTGTTTTAATTCTACAGTCTGCTAGTTTAGATGCAAAACCTAAAGCTTCAAGCGGATTTTTTCTTCTCGTTGCTTCTCTTGCTTTCTTAGCTGCAAGTCTTGCACGCGAGGCAAGAATTGCTTTTTCAATAATTATCCTAGCAGAAGAAGGATTTTCTTTTAGATAAATATCTAATTGATCACCAAAAATTTGCGAGGTTATTCTTCTTACTTCAGTATTCCCAAGTTTAGACTTTGTTTGTCCTTCAAATTGTGGGTTCGGATGTCTACAAGAGATAATTGTTGTAAGTCCTTCCCTAACGTCTTCACCAGCAAAAGATTCATCTTTTCTTAAAATATTATTATCTTTACCATAGTTGTTTAGAACTCTAGTTAAACTCATTCTAAACCCTTCTTCATGGGTTCCACCTTCTGGTGTATAAATATTGTTTATAAATGAATATACATTTCCTGAATAATCATCAGTATATTGTAGTGCAACTTCAACTTCTATTCCATCCATTGAACCTTCAATATAAATAACATCATCGTGAATTGGAGTTTTTGCTTTATTGAGGTACTCAACATAAGCTTTAATTCCACCTTCATAAACATAATTAACCTCTTTAATGTTTTCAGGGTTTCTTTCATCAGTTAAACTTATTTGTAGATTTTTATTTAGAAAGGCAGATTGTTGTAATCTTGTTCTTAATGTTTCATATTCAAAAGTAATACCTTCTTTGAATATTTCAATATCTGGCTTGAACTTTACCGTAGTACCTGAGGTTTCAGATTTTCCTATTTCTTTAAGTTCTGTTACTTTTTTACCTTTACTATATTCTTGATAGTATAGTTTTCCATCTTTTTTAATATGAACTTCTAAAGTTTCACTTAAAGCATTAACTACACTGGCACCAACACCATGTAGTCCTCCAGAAACTTTATAAGACTTGCCATCAAACTTTCCACCAGCATGTAGGATTGTGAAAACCGCTTCTGCAGCACTCTTTCCAGTCTTTGGATGAATTTCAACAGGAATACCTCTTCCGTTGTCAGTCACTTCAACAAAATTATCAGGGTAAATGTGAACATGGATGTGATCACAATAGCCAGCTAGAGCTTCGTCAATTGCATTATCGACAATTTCCCATACCAAATGATGTAGTCCTCTTGGCCCAGTTGAACCAATATACATCCCTGGTCTTTTCCTAACAGCTTCTAAGCCCTCAAGTATTTGAATATTTTCTCCACCATAATTAGATTGATCGTGTTTTTCCATCTTCTACATCCTCCTTGTCTATATAATGAATAGAACTTCCTTCTAAAATCTTAGTTGTTAAGTTCTCTATTGATGTTGTAGTAATAAATATTTGATTATTATTATCTAAAAGGTTAATTATTTGATTTTGTCTGATGAAGTCTAGTTCACTAAAGACATCATCTAGTATTATTAGCATATTATCGCTTTCTAGGCTGATTATTTCAGCCAGGGCGAGCTTTAGGCCTAGGACCAATGTTCTTTGTTGACCCTGTGAACTAAACGAGCTAGCGTCCAAATTGTTCATCTTCAAAATAAAGTCATCTCTATGCGGTCCTTTTGATGTTGTTTTATATAATAAATCATTTGCTAAACTCTCTTCAAAAGCTTGTTCAATATTGTTAAGTTCAACACTTGGAATATATACCATTTCTGAGTCTTCTTTATCTTCGCTTATACTAGTTGTTTTAGCTTTTAAATAAGGATTAATCTTTTCCACAAACTTAGTTCTTTCTTCAATGATAACCCTTGCTTCACTTATTAACTCTTTTGTGTATATTTCTAATAAATTATTGTTGTTTTTATTAATGTTCTTGAGTAGTTCGTTTCTTTCTTTTAATAATCTCTTGTATTTAATTGATGATTTTAAATATATACTACTTATTTGCGATATATTGGAATCTAAAAACTTTCTTCTTGTTGCTGGGGATCCTTTTATTATCTCCATGTCCTCTGGACTAAAGACAACTATGTTAATATAACCTATATATTCGCTTAGATTGCTATATGGTTTATTATCTTTAATTATCTTTTTGCCTTTTGTAGTTATACTAAAGGTTATTTCAGTACTTTTATCATCAATATTGAAATTTCCTTTAACAATACTATATTCTTTTCCTATTTGAATTAATTCTTGATCTGTTTTTGTTCTTAAACTCTTAGCAAGTCCTAAACAATGTATAGCTTCTACAATACTTGTTTTACCAACAGCATTGTTCCCAACAAAAATATTGATCTTATCATCTATTTCTAATTCATATTTATCAAAACAGCGAAAATTCTCTAGTTTTAGCTTTTCCAACCTAAACATTATTATCCACCGCTATGATATATTCCATATTATTCACTTTAATAGTGGTATTAGGGTATAGTTTTCTTCCTCTTCTAGCTTCATGCTCTAAATTAACCAAAACTATATTCTCTTCAAGGTAAGCCTTAGCATGTGCACCACTATAAATAATGCCTAAATACTTAAGAAATTGGCCTAAAGTTATATACTCAGTCTTTATAAACACTTCTTGCATCTTTATCTCCAAAAAACCAAATAGGTCCTTTCATAATTATTGTTTATATTATACCACATTTTAGCGTTTTTTGCTACACTTTTTTGCATTTTTATTTAGTTATTTATAATTAATAGTTTTCGCTATTTATCTTCTTTCGTTCTGTTGATAAGTTTGTCTTTAAAACTTCTATTAATTAGCACATTTTAGAGATTATTATGCTAGTTTATACTTATATACATATTTATGTATATAAGCAATAATTCATTCATCTATATATGTACATTAAGTAAGTCTTGTCTTTTACATAATATATGTATTCTTTTCTTTTAATATACCCATATATACGTATTTATGTATATTGGTAATCAATAACACTAATTGTTATATAAATAAAGAGATACAATACAATACAATAAATTATATCTCTTCTTTTTATTTAAAACCTAAATATATACTTATTTATGTATATATGTAATTCTTTATTGATCTTATATTGTATAATAGGAGCTAATACATTGTTTATTTATGTATATACTTATATATGTATATATTGAAATATATATATAATCATTATTTAAAACTTTAAATAACTAGAAACAGTGCAAACAACTGATAATTGCTCTACTTCTTGTGTATATAAGTAAATACCTATGTATGTATATACAGTAAAAGCTATATATATCTTATAATAGGAAGATATTTAAATAGTTTTAAGACATTATATCTTATGTAGTTACATAAATATGTATTTATTTATCATTATTAAAAAGTAATTTGTTATAATAAGATCCTTAAACAACACATTTACTTTAAATTAACTTAAATATTACAATGTTTCTTTATGTAAATATGTATTTATGTAAACACACATGTAAATATTACAGTATAATTATATGATCAATTTATATATTTCAATAACTACTACCTTTTCCTAGCGTATATATCTTAAAAATGATAATTAGAGACTTAAAAATACCGGAAGGCTTCAATTATAAATTTTTCCATAAATACTTATATACGTAAATATGTAAATACACTATTAAATAAGTCCATAAAAAGCCTTATACATAAAACCATCAATACATAAATATGTAAATAAGTATTGAATTAAGTCCAAAGACTGTGTATAATGAAATTAGCCAAAATATATTACAAATAAATCCTTATCTAAATCTAGCAATAATCTATACTTAATTATGTATATACGTAAATGAATAAATACGCACATATGTATTTACATACTATATACAGGGTTTTTATAGCTTATTCGTGGGTGGTTTAGGCGGTTTTTGGGGTAAAAAAGGGTGTTTTTAGGGCCTTTTTGGGCCTTCTTGAAATTCCCCTTGGTTTGTTTTTAAGGCGGGGTATTGTTAATTTATCCTATTTTACCTAAAAAACGATTACAGGGCAAATTTCTGGCACTTTTCAGCCATCATATCGGCACGTTCTCCAGGAATTGATTTATTTAAAATGTCTTTATGTTTTTCTTTAAATTTGATTATTTTTTCAAATATATTTTTTTATAAGAATTTGGCTATTTTTGACGTTTTTTTGTTACATTTAAGGCGTTTTTCTGCCCATATGTAAATATATGCGTATAACTGTATATATTTATATACGTATATATGTAAATACGTAAGTTGTTTAATTGTGTTAATGATGAGAAGGAGGATAATAAATGAATTCAAACAAACTACCATTTAAGAAAAGAGAGAACCCGTTAGCAGATGCTCAGCCACGCCAAAGCGTTGTTAAAACGAGTGCGAGGGAAAAGTATACAGCAACTATGGAAACTGACCTTAGGAAGCGTGTTAAAATTGCTTCAATTGAAAAGGGAATGGATTTCTCGCAGTTTATTGAAGAAGCTTTAATTGAGAAATTAGAAAGAGAGGGGCTATAGATGGCAATTGTTTCTACATTTTGTAAAAAGGGTGGCGTAGGTAAGACTACTATAATAGGATTTTTAGCACATTATTATGCTACAAGGGGTAATAAAGTCCTAGTTATTAGTGTTGATGACCAAAATTCCATCTTTAAGATCTTTGGAATAGAAGAAAAAGTATTCGATGAACAAGATAATTACTTAGAATTCCTATTAGCAGGCCATGTAGAGTTAGGTGATGTGCTAATTGAAGCAAGAGAAAACCTTTATTTGATTAAAACTTTAAATACAGACAAGCTTTCTTTGAAAATGACCTTGGAAAGAAACCAAGAAAAAGCAATTACAAAGATATTAAAGGAGTATAGTAGCTTCTTTGACTATATTTTTATAGATTTCCCACCATCAAGTAGTAGATTATCTGAAGTATTACTAGATATAAGCGATATTACAATGATTGTTGTAGGTTTAGATAGCTTAGGTTTAGGTGGATATATCAATACTATTCAATATTTTATAGATAATGATCTAGATATTGACGGAATTAAGTATATAATCCCTAATGGATATAGCAAAAATAGACGTGCACCTCGAATTTCCTTAGAAAAACTAATGGAACAATCAAGAGAATTCACTCCTAAGGCTATTGTAGTTAATCCTTTACAAGAAAAATCAGTAATAAAAAATCTCCAAGCAGAAGGAATTAGTCCTTTTGACGATGGAGATCGCGTTTCTGGTTTATCTTACTATGATTCAAGCGCAAAACAACTATTAGAAGCTGAATTAGTTGAACTTTTAGATAGTTTAAAGTTTAAATAAGAAAAACATCCTTTTAAAAGGATGTTTTTTTATGATATTCTCATTGGTAGAATTAATTGCGTTAGATTAACGTCATATTCACCAGTAATAATGAACGGTTTTATCTCTCCTGTGAAGTGAATGCTCACTTCTGTAGAATCAAATGACTTAACTGCGTCTAAAAAGTATTTAGAACTGAATGCAATTTGGAATTGAACAGCATTTGAACTATTTAATGGGATTAGTTCTTCTTTTACAGCACCAATCTCATTAGACGTTGAAGCTATTTCAATTGTTTTGTCTCTGTTAAGAGTAAATTTAATAATACTTGATGCATCTATTGATGTAAATAGTGAAGCTCTTTCAACTGCAGCTATTAAATCGTTTTTATTAAACTTAACGCTTGTTAAGAAGTCGTTTGGAATTAAATTAGATGTATTTGGATAAGTTCCATCAATAAGTCTTGTTTGATATAACAAGTTTTTATATTTAAATAGTACTTTTGATGGTGAGAAGTGTATTTCTACAATAATTTCGTTCTCGTCTATGATTCTATATAGTTCATCTAAGCTTCTACTTGGTATAACTGCATTTACAGTTGGAGATTCTTGATCACATATCATGAATTTCTTAGCTAATCTAAAGCTATCGGTAGCAATTACTTCAAGTTTGCTTCCTGAAGTGTTAAATGAAACACCTGTTAAGATAACTCTTGATTCAGATAATGATGTGGCAAATGTTGTTTTCCTAATTATTTGTTTTAGATTCCCAACATCCATTTTAATTACAGTGTCAGTGTCATTAAAAGAAATAATTGGATAATTGTTCTTATCTAGTGCATTTAGTGTAAAATTACTACGGTCAGCTAATATTTTAATAATGTTTTCTTCAAACGTTGAGAAGTCGATTTCTTTAGAATCAGTTTTCTTTACAATTTCTATGAAATATTTACCAGGAACAACTGCAAGTCCATCTTCTTCTACTTTTAAAAGTCTTTTATCTTTGATTAACGCTTGAATAGAAATTTCATTATTGGAAGCGGTTAAAAACAAACTGTTATTTCTAGCTTCAATTTTAATACCTGTTAGAATAGGCATTGGCGCTTTAGTGGATAGAGCCTTACTTATATTGCTTAGGTTTTGCAATAGTAGGTCTCGATTAATAATAAATTTCATATTGTTCTCCTTTAGTGTCAAAATCTTATTATTATATTATATTTAATAGTTTATTATTATTAAGTATGTGGAAATGTGGATAACTACGTTATTCTTCCAAATTTTTCATTAAAAATTCATAATCTGATCTAACCATAGGGTTAGTATCTAAAAGGTTACTAATTTTATCGATAGAATGGGAAATTGTTGCATGGTCACGACCACCAAAACTTTCCCCAATCAACTTTAATACAGAATTATACTTTTTCTTTATTATATATATGGCCATCTGCCTCGCATAAGCTATTTGTTGCTTACGACTAGAAGACTCTAGCTCAGATGTTTTAAGCTGAAAGTACTTGGCGACAACCTTTTTGACCTTTTCGTGGTTTTTGATTTCACTTTCAATCTTCGGTAGTTCTACTTCCTTATTAATAATTAAACGATCTAGAGCAACGTAGACATTTTCAAGCGTAAAAGGAATGTTTAAAGAGACACAATAAGTGATATATCTTCTAGCAGCTCCTTCTAAATCGCGAATGTTGTTTGTAAACTGGTCTGCGATGAGGTTTAGCACATCTTCTGGAACAACTTTTGGATCTTCTATTAAAAAACCAATCTTTCTTTTTAAAATATTAATCCTCAAGTTTTTATCTGGAACTTTAATATCAACAGATAACCCCCAGTTAAACCTACTCTTTAACCTTAACATCATGTTTTTGAGTTCATTTGCACTTCTGTCTGAAGTTATAATGATTTGTTTATTTAAACCATGCAAATGCTCAAATACTTTAAAGAATTCTTCCTGGGTTCCTTGCTTTCCTTCTAAAAATTGAATATCATCGACTAGCAAAACATCAGCAGAGCGATATTTATTATAAAACTCTTCAATGTTTTCTCTTCCCCTCTTTGTTGAGGTTGCAAGAAAGTAATCTTCAGTAAATTCTTGAGCACTTGTATAAACAACATTGGTATCTGGTTTGTTATCTAGGATATAATGGCCGATGGCCATCATCAAATGTGTTTTACCTAAACCTACATCACCAAATATATATAATGGATTATACAATGATTCTGGAGTTTCCGCAACTTTCATAGCGCTAATGAAGGCAAATCGGTTACTTTCACCAGTTTCGAAGTTATCAAAAGTATATTCAGCCCTTAAAGGTCTTTTATTAATAAGATCTTTTGTAACTATTGGTTGGCTTTCCTCGTCACTAACTTCGTCTTTGAGTACAAATTTAAATCTAATAGAAGTATTTGTTATCTTTTGTACTGTTTCGTTTAACTTGTTATTATAAAACTGTTCCAAACGAAACTTAGCAAGCGCATTAGGTACGATTAAATATATTAAATTGTTTTCGAACTTATGCACCTGACTTACTTCGGAAAGAATGTCCATAGAGTCACTGGCATTTTGTTCTTCAATGAATTGCTTTAGCGTTTGTTCCCAAAGCTTAGTACCTTCCTTCATATTTATACTCCTTAGCCTTATCAATATAAATAATACCACATTTTAATTAATTAATAAATAGTAAAATGAAAAAAAGTTGTTTTATTTAGTTTTCAACCTTTCTACGTTTAAAACTTTTTGATAATTTTTCCAAAAAAAGGTAAAACTTATCCACATTTTGAAAGGTTGATAAATAAAACTAAAATATTTCAACAAATGTTTGGAAAAAATAAAGTGTTGTGATAGAATATGTATTAGAATACTAGAAGGGAGGCAAAACTAGAAATAGTTATCTCTACAAATGAGTAAAAAAACAAAAAACAAAAAAAGTAAAAATATTAAAAAACCAATAGCTGCTAGTCCGAAGCAAACAGCCCAAGTTGAAAAGAATAGTTTTTTTGATTTTCCATCAAAAATTAATTTAGGAACAATTTTAGGAATTGTTATCTTATATGGGGTTCTTTTATTTGTTGGAATAGCTATCGTGTTTCCAGACCCTAACTATGCGGTTACTCTTGATTATCCTAATACTATAACAAGCTATGATGTTAATCCATATGTGTTTGTTAGAAATACTGTGGAAAAAACAGGCGAAGACGGAGAACTTAAAAACTCCACTCAAATGTTTGTATATGTACAAAGATACAATAATCCAGATGTTAAGACTGCTTCTTATTCTATTAGTGCCCTAGATAATAAGGGAGTTATGAGTTATTATTTGGAATCATCCAAAGCGGGTTATTCACTACCAATAAG
This sequence comes from uncultured Bacteroidales bacterium, assembly GCA_964407835.1. GTDB lineage: Bacteria > Bacillota_I > Bacilli_A > ML615J-28 > CAG-698 > DUVT01. The sequence continues at coordinate 36,142 of CAYOXB010000007.1, read as the reverse complement.
TCACAACTCTTCTTCTAATATTAAATATAGTAATAGAACAAAGTTAGAAAAGCTATTTTTAAGAGTTAAGTATACAGTTGAAGTTCCTCCAAAAGGGGAAGGATTAGAAAAAACTATTGAAACTAGAGAAATTAAGTTTTCTGAAAATGTAATTCAATTCGATAATAAAGAATATAGAAGAGGTCTATATGGTAATAATAACGAAATTGAAAATATTGCTAGAGTTGATCTAACTATGGATACTTATGATAAAGATCAGTACAAATCACATATCAAAGTAATCCTAACCAATCCTGTTGGAATACATAAAGTAAATTTACAGTCGTGGATAATAACTGACAAAGGCGAAATATTCCCGTTTGTTGGAATATATAACTATAGTCACAAAGCTAGTTATCAATCTATATATCCAACATATATTAATAAGTATATAAACCCTGCTTGGATATATACAACTCTGCAATATAGAAATATAGCAACTAATGAATTACACACATTATTATATAAAGTGCAAGTTAGTGAATTGCTTGCTGCTAACGAATAAAAGGGACTAGTTCCCTTTTCGTTTTAAAGAGGTGTGAAAATGAAAAACAAAGTAGTAAAACTAATGATACTTCTTCTTCTTTCTTTAATTCTCATAAGTTGCGATGATGCAGTTCAATTAAAAGAACACAATATTAAAGAAGAAGGCATACTATCTTATATAGTTATTCAAGGTAGAACTTCATTCATTTTAAATTTTGAAAGTAAAGAAGAAGAAATTACAACTTTTGATATTTATTTAAACACAAAAGTTGAAGAAGACTTTACGTATAAATTTGATATTTATAATTTAAAAGATGAACTACTTACTTATGAATCAAAAGAAGCAGTAAAAAGCCCAAGCAATATAAAAATAATGCATTCATCAAATACTGCAGGTAATGGCTTTAAAGAAATGTCTTTAGAAATAAAAACAACTAAGCAATACAATTTCTATGAAGAAATAATAATAATTCAAGATGAATTAAATTCTAAGAAATATAAAGAAGAAATTACTGATGAAAATATTGATCTTGAAATAGTAAATTTAAGTACAACTGAAGACCTTAATTTACAATTTAATTTTTCAAATATAAATGCAGTACATTTAGACATGCAATCATATCTAGTAAAAGGTAATGCTTTTGTTTATTCTTTCTTAGGGGTATATAATTATAACCCAAGTTCTGAAGAGCTAATAATAGAAAATAATTATGTAGATAATGATATGGATTTTGAATATTTATACATATTAATTAATTATTATAACGAAGAAGGAACTAAAGCTGAAATAAAAGTTAAGTATGCTTTAGAAGATTTAAGATAATAAAAGGCTTGACTTAGTTATTTGATTATAATATAATAGACAAGCATAGTTTATAAAAATATAGGAGGAGCTATTATGTCGAAAAAAACATTCCAACCTAATAAGCGCAAACGTAGTAAAACTCACGGATTTAGAGCAAGAATGGCTTCTGTTGGTGGAAGAAATGTCCTAGCTCGTAGACGTCTTAAAGGTAGAAAAAAATTAAGTGCATAAATAAAAACAAAAACTAGGACCACGCGAAAGTCAAAATTTTCTTTTTGTGGTCTTTTTGTTTTATTATGGAGGAAGTATGAATAAAAAATTTATCCTTAAGAAAACATACGATATCGAAAAACTAATAAGTAAAAAGCAAAGTGTAGGTAATAAATTTTATGCAATCTATTACAACTACGTAGAAGAAAAAGAACTTCAACTAGCTATATCTGTATCAAGAAGATATAAAACAGCAGTTAAGAAGAATTATGAAAAAAGAGTAACAAAAGAAATTCTAAGAAAACACTTAGAAAAACTAGAGAATTTAGAAATGCTAGTAGTTGTAAAAGAGGGGGCAGGTGCACTTTCTTTTGAAGAGAAAGAAAAACAAATTCTCTATTTAATTAATCTAATAAGGAGAAAAAATGAAGAAAGAAAATAGAAAGTATTTAATCATAGCTTTTTTAGTAATAGGCCTATTCGTTTTATCTAGTTGTGCTAAAGGCGAATCAGAAGTTACATATGATCCTATTCAAGGATTTAGTGGTTTTTGGGATATCTTAGTTTGGCCTATGGCTGCACTAATGTATGGTATTGGAAAAACAGTAGCTTTTGGATCATACGGTGTTGTTATAATTTTAACAACAATTATAGTTAGAACGCTTGCTTGGCCAATTTATGCTAAGACGAATGATATGAGTTTAAAAATGCAATTAATGGCACCTGAACAAGCAAAGCTTGAAGCAAAGTATGCAGATAAAAATGATCCTGAAAGTAATCAAAGAAAACAAATGGAACTAATGCAACTATATAAAAAGTATGGTGTTGGATTTGGAGGGTGTTTATTACCAATTCTTCAGTTCCCAATATTTATGGCGTTCTTCCAAACTTTAAGAAGAGTTCCTGTTACAAGAAACTTTAACTACCCGCTTGATTTTGGGTTTTTAAATGGTAAGTTTTTAGGTCTTGATCTATTTGAAGGAAGATTAAATCCAGCAGGAGAAATTATTAGTCAATTTCAAAACTGGGGAATTATTGTTTTAGCTGTTGTTGTTGGTGTAACTCAAATAGCGAGTCAAATCTTAATGACTAGAAGACAAAAGAAGCTAAAAGAGCAAACACAATCAGATCTTCCAGCATATCGTCAACCACAACAAACAGATACACAAAGACAAACAGAAATGTCTATGAAGATAATGATGTATGTTATGACAGCAATGATGGTTCTTTTTGTATTTAGAAGTACTGCTGCTTTGGGGCTTTACTGGTTAGTAGGTAATATATATTCAACACTTCAAAGCTTTATTGGCCATAAACAAAGTGCAAAAAGAATGGATAAAATTAAATCAAAAATTTAAGGAGTAACAAAATGAAAAGAAGATTATATGAAGTTAAAACACTAGATGAAGCAAAAGAATTAGCTGTAGAAGATTTTGGTGTTGATGAATCTGAATTAACTTTTACAATAGTTAATGAGAAAAAAGGATTCTTAGGTATTGGAAGTAAAATCTCAGTTGAAGCTGTACTTGATGCAGATGGAATTACTAGAGGTAAAGAATATATTCAAATGATATTAGATAATAATAATATTCAAGGTTTCATTGAAAGAAAAATTAGAGGTAATAATGTAGAATTCAATGTTGAAGCTGGCGAACTAAATGGTTATTTAATAGGTAAGAATGCTAGAAGCTTAATTGCACTTCAAACATTAGTTAATATAGTTGTAAATAAGCATTATGAAGCAGACGAAAATAAAGTTGTTTTTGTTGATGTAGGAAACTATAAAAAACGAAGAGTTAGACATTTAGAAAATATGGCTGTTAACTTCGCTAAACAAGTAACAAGAACAAAACAAAAAATTCAATTAGATTATTTAAATTCTTATGAAAGAAAAATAATCCATAATAAACTATCAACATGGAAATCGGTTAAAACTCATTCAGAAGGTGATGAGCCGAAGAGATATTTGATAATTGAACCGAAGAATTAAAAAGCTCCTCCAATATGGAGGAGTTTTTGTTTGCTATTTTTCTAATAATTCTTTTAGAAATTCAACAAAACTATCTATAGACTTTTCTACTTTAAATATTTCAATGCATTTAAAGTAAGTTTGCTTTTCTTCAACAGGGAAAACAACAGGAGAAATTTTGTTATATAGTAAATGATAGTTTAAAACTATTCTAGCAAGTTTACCATTGCCGTCTAAAAACGGATGGATTTTATCTAACTGGACTAAACTAAAAGCAATCTTTTCAATTAGGTTATTAGAACTTGATAACGAAACAAAATATTTTTTCATTCTATCATATACTTTAATATGTGATGGCGGTGTATGCATGGAACCTTTTATAGAAATATCTACATTCCTATAAAGACCTCCGATTGCATCTTCTCCCATTAATAGAGCATGGGTATCTTTTAATAAATTCTCATCTAAAGCCTTTTGTTTATAAGCAAGATCTGCTACAAAACTAAGTGCTTTAAAGTTGTTTTGGATAGCAACTACTCTTTCTTCTTTTAAATCAACTTGTTCTTCTTTCAATACTTTTAAAACATCACTATATTTTAAGGAAGGTGTTTCAAAAGATAAGGAATTGTGAATAAAATTTGCAACGAATTCGATTGGTAGAGTTTCGAAGTTAAATTTTTCAGATGCTTTTTGTCGCATCTCTATGAACTGTAAATCATTCATATCGGAACCTCCTTTTAATTTAAACAAATTATAACACATTAAAGTTATTAAAGAAAGAAATAAACTAATTAATTTAAGATCGTTATATATATATTGAAATAAATTCAAAAAATAGTATAATAATATATAAGAAATAATTATTGGGGTAACAAAGATGAATTACAAAAAGATTCTAAAAATTTGTTTGAATACAATACTTGTAATGCTTGCTATATTTTTTATTTTTATTTTCAATGGTATTATCGAAAAATCAATAGTAGATAATAAAATGAAAAACTTTAAAGAAAGAGCAGTTTTTTTGGGTGAGCACCCAGTAATTGAGGATGTATATTTATACACTGTTGAAAAGAAGTATGATTATGAAGATCTTAGTAGAAATACTTTTAATGGTAGTTCATATATAGGAAGTAAAACAGACATTATTCTAACTAATAGAACCCCAAGACTAGGATCTGCTGATCTTGAAAGAATAGTTGGCTTTTTATCAAAAAATATGTTTTTAGGACATTCATCAATTAACTATACTGATGATGGTAGTAATATGTATGAAGTTGTTGGTAATAGCAGTAATCCTGATTTAAACGTTGTTCTAGATTCAATAAATGATTGGCACCATTTAATAGGAAGTGAAAACTCTCCTTATATAGTAGGCTTAAGAATAAAGAACACAACCGAAGAACAAAGAGATAAAATGGTTGAATATGCAGAAGCTCAAGTAGGGAAAAAATATAACTATACATTTATCTTTAATAAACTCAATACATATTATTGTACAGACTTAGTTTCTAGGTCTGCAAAACATGCAGGTATTAATATAAATTATGATTATTTCGCAACTACAGGAAATGATATGATAGCAAGTAAGAATACATATATCTTTTTCTTAAAAGAAACAGTTGTTGTTGATGGAAAAACTAGACACAATGTATATTACTTAAAAGAAAATTAGGAGAATTTAAAATGTTAGATACTATAGCAGCTATTTCAACTGCAACAGGAAAGAGTGCTTTATCAATAGTAAGAATGAGCGGCGAAAAAGCAATTGCTATTGCAAATGAAGTTTTCAAAGGAAAAAATTTAAATAAAGTAAAATCCCATACCGTTCATTACGGACATATTCATTATGACTTAGACATTATAGATGAAGTTCTTGTTTCTGTATTTAAAGCACCAAGAACATTTACTAGAGAAGATGTTGTGGAAATATCTTGCCATGGTGGTGCTTTTGTCACAAATAAAATACTTGAACTTCTATTAATAAAAGGTGCAAGGCTTGCAGAGCCGGGAGAGTTTACAAAAAGAGCTTTTATGAATGGTAGAATAGACCTAACTCAAGCTGAAGCTGTAAGTGATGTAATCGAAGCAAAAACTAAGTCGAGTTTAAAGCTAGCAAATATTGGACTTAGAGGAGACATTAGAAAACTTATAGAAGATTTTCGTTCAGAACTACTATCTTGTATTGCAAGCATAGAAGTTAATATAGATTATCCAGAATATGAACAAGAGTCTGAAATAACAAATAAGGTTCTTCTTCCTACTCTTAATGATCTAGTAATAAAGATAAATAATATTATTATTAAGAGTGAAGAAACTCAAATAATTAAAGAAGGTATTAAAACTGCAATTATAGGTAGACCAAATGTTGGGAAATCATCGCTTTTAAATTCTCTTCTTCGTGAAGATAAAGCCATAGTTACAGATATTGCTGGAACAACGAGAGATATTGTTGAAGGAGTAATTAATGTTGGTGGTGTTGTTCTTAACTTAATTGATACAGCGGGTATAAGAGATACAACAAATGTTATCGAAAAAATAGGTGTTGAAAAAACAAAACTAGCAATGAAGGAAGCTGAATTAATTATGTTAGTTTTTGATTTTAATGAAAAACTAAATGATTATGATTTAGAACTATTAAAGATAACTGAAAATATACCTAGAATTATAGTTGTGAATAAAAAAGACTTAGATCAAAAAATAGACCTAAGTAAATTAAATGATTACTTAATTATTTCAACATTTGATAAATCGGATATTGAAAAGATTGAAAACAAAATTAAAGAAATTATAAAAGTAACAAGTGTTGGCGATTTAGACTCTTCATATATAGGAAACGCAAGACAAAGAGCAAAACTTAAAGAAAGCTTAAAACATTTAGAAAATGCACTTGAAGCTGCTAGGTATGAAGTTGTTCTTGACATGATCAACATAGACATTGTTCTAGCGTGGAAAGCACTTGGAGAAATTATAGGTGAAAACAATCCAGAAGCACTAATAGATGAACTGTTTTCTAAGTTTTGTTTGGGTAAATAAAAAGCGATTATTCATCGCTTTTTTTAAATAATATATTTTTGAAAATAAGTGGATAAATTCCAAGGCCAATAAAAGATAGCATAAAGTATCTTATCATATCAAAATATAGATTTTTTGAAGGGAAAACAGCTTTTAGTCCAAACATTAAGCCAACAACAATAACCATTGCCCCAATCATTCTAATAATCCTTATTTTTAAAGAAGGACTTTCATCAAAATCTACAAACTTTTTTTCTATATATACAGCTAGAATAAAACCTAAATAAAAACTATATATAGTATACAAGTCTTTATAGGCTATGTAAGACGCTTCTGTGCCATCAGTTACTCTACCAAAATAGATAATAGCAAAAGGCAAAAAGACAAGAGCTGTAACAATGTAGAGAATCATAAGGTTTTTGAAGTTATCTTCAAATCTTTCGAATAATTTAATACCACCAAAAGCAAAACCAATACCAAGCGCAATTCCAACAACTACATCGGTAGGATAATGTACACCAAGCATAATCCTAGAAATACCTACTAAGAAAATTAAAATACTGCTTATAATCCACAAGTAGTTCTTCTTGAATGCAATAGCAACAGACATATAAGTTACAGCTGAATTTTGAGAATGCCCGCTTGGAAACGATTGTCCAGTAGCATTAGATAGTTGACTATCTTGAAGTGCTTGATTAGCATTAGGATGGTTGAATGGCCTTACTCTATTTATAACTGCTTTTAAAGAGTTATTAAATAGCAAAGAGGCAAAGATTGTATAAGCTAGTTTTTGTCCTATTTTTTTTGAAAAAACAAAGTAAACAACTAAAATAACAAGAATTAGAATTTCCTGACCACCTAGATTAGTAATTAGTTTAAATAGTTTATCAAAAAAAACAGGAATAGATTGACGTATTTTATTTAAAAATTCAATTTCATAATTTGTCATATCGTACTCCTATATTATTTGTTTGTTACAAGATTTAACTTGTCTTCTGATTTAGATATTAGTAAAACAATACCTTCCTTATCAGATATTACTATTTTTTCCCCAACAAGAAACTTCTGATTTTCTTTTGTTGAAGCTTCCCAGCGCATACCGTTAAAGGCAATCTCGCCAACAGCATCTTTAGAAACATCTTTACTTACAATTGCTTCTCTACCAATAAAAGGAGCAATTTGATTTTCAAATATTCTTATAACCTTCTTTTTATAAAAGGCGGGATGAATAGCGATCCTAATAATTAAACTTAAGATTAAAAACAAAATTATTTGCATTGGGACAGAAGAAAACAAGGTTCCAAATATTCCTGTAAATAATGAAGCAAAAGTAATGCTAATCAACGATAACTGTTTAAGCAGTAATTCTAACTTCAATGATATAATAAAAACAGCGAACCAAAAGACAACAAAAAAGATTCTTAAGGCTTCAAAATCATCCCACATAGGCAAAGTTTTAAACTATAATTAGTAGTATAGTTAATCTCCTTTTATAATATTTATCTCATTTCTTAAGTTATTATAAAATAATATATGTACAAAAGCAAGTATTTATTTATTCTGAAAACGTAAATATAATTAGAAAAAGTAAAAATCATTTGATATAATAAAATAGATGTGATATAATATTCACTAGTCTAAAGGAGGACGACATGAATAGATCTGTGAAAAAATATATGATATTATTTTTTGTAATATTTATCCCTTTGTTAGCTGCTTTTTTAGTAGGTTCATATGGTTACAATTCTGCCAAGTTCGGTCAAGGTTCTTGGAAGGAAGAATTTGTAGTTGAATATCTAACATTTGAAGATGAATACACTACTAGAGATAAAATATTAAAATATATGGAATATGGGATAAATAACCAATACTATTCATTTGACCCAACGCCTGTATATGATGAAGAGATTAAAAAAGATGATATGAAACTACTAGACTTATTAGTTTACAGAGTTGTTTATGATTTAGATAATCAAGGTAATGATCGTTTTCAATATATCTTCTTCTTTTATAATGTGCAATATTTAAATCTTAGATTGTTGTTTGATGCTGACCCAGCAAGACAACAAGAAATTAATAATGCTAATGTTCCACTATTTGTGGCGCAACTTCATGAAATCTTAGATGATGAAGAAGAAACTCCAGCAGTTAAAAACATTACTCAAATTAGTGAAGAACAATTATCATTTCCTGACTATGATTCTGACGTAGATTATAAAAACGGAAAAAAAGCTACTGATGTAGATGGAGAATCGGATTCGCAATTAGTAAAAGTATATATGGGTTTTATACCACTAAGAGAAACTACACTAACAAAGAACTATAAATTTGAATTATCAATTAAAATTAATACAATTTTAGATGATTACGGCTCTAGTATTACAGCTGATGTTGTATCTAAAGAATTGGTTTTAGAAACTGATCCTAGTTTAATAGATTATTCAAGCTATACGACAAGTCACAAGCAAGACTTATCTTCAGCTGGTTACTTTGGCTGGGCGTTTAAACACTATATATGGTGGATTTCACTTATTGCATTTGTAGCTATAGGAGCTATAACGGTGTCATTTTATTTAGTATTAAAATCGGAAGAAAAAAGAATCCAACTAGAACAAGAAAATAAAAAGAAAAAAAGAAAGTAGATTGCATATGCAATCTTCTTTTCAAAAGGAATAGATATGGATATAAAAGAAATAGAAAAAGCACTTATTAAGCGTTATAGAAACAAACTTTATAATAAGTTTATTAAAGCTATTATAGACTATGAATTATTAAAAGATGGTGATGTAGTTGGTGTTTGTATATCTGGTGGTAAGGACAGTCTTACAATGGCTAAGCTATTTCAAGAATACATAAAACATAGTAAAGTTAAAATCACTGCAAAATATATTATGATGAATCCTGGCTTTAAAGATGAAGTATTAAAAGAAATAGTAAGTAATGCAAATAAACTTGAAATACCATTGACTATTAAAGAATCTGATTTCTTTAGAGTTGTGAAAAACCATGGAGAAGGAAGCCCTTGTTATTTATGTGCAAGAATGCGTAGAGGGTTTCTATATGAGTTTGCTCAAAGCTTAGGTTGTAATAAAATAGCTTTGGGGCATCATTATAATGATGTTATTGAAACTACCCTACTTAATGTATTTTATGGTGGTACATTTAAAACAATGTTACCGAAATCAAAAGCGGAAAACTTTGAAAATATGGAATTAATAAGGCCAATGTATTATATAGAAGAAAAGCATATAAAAAACTTTATGGTTTACGCTGAAATAAATACTAGTGATTGTGGTTGTGAAATAAGTCAAAGTATTACTTCTTCTAAAAGACAAGAAATAAAAGATTTAATAGCAAAAATTAAGAAATCACATAAAGATATAGAGAAGAGTATTTTTCAAAGTGCAAACAATGTAAACATGAATCAAATCCTTGGTTGGACAGCTAAAGAAGATAAAAAAACATTTTTAGATGAGTATTAATAATATTCATCTTTTTTTATGAAAACGTTAAAAGCGAAAACCATTTGTTTTTTTGCAGGTTTGTGATATAATAATAACGATTATTTTAGGAGGTAGTTTAATGGAAAACAAAAAATTTGTTTATATGTTTACTGAAACAGACCAAACAATGCGTAATTTGGTAGGGGGTAAAGGAGCAAACCTAGGGCAAATGCTTAAACTTGGTTTACCTATTCCTGAAGGGTTTACAGTTACTACAGAAGCTTGTAACTTTTATTATGACAATGGTAAAAAGCTTTCTGAGAAAATTGTAAAACAAGTTGAAGAATCAATGAAGACTTTAGAAAAACAAACAGGTAAAAAGTTTGGTAGTTCTGAAAATCCTTTATTAGTTTCAGTACGTAGTGGTGCAAGAGCATCAATGCCAGGTATGATGGATACTATTTTAAACTTAGGTTTAAACGATGATGTTGTAGCTGGTCTAGAAAAAATGACAGGAAATCCACGCTTTGCAAGAGATTCTTATCGTCGTTTTATTCAAATGTATTCTGACGTAGTAGTTGGAGTAGCTAAAAGCAGATTTGAAGAAATTATTGATGAGATGAAAGAAGAACGTGGTATTAAGGAAGATTCTGAATTTACAGCAGATGACTTCACAGAAATGATTAAAAAATTTAAGGCATTTTACTTTGAAGCAGTAAAAAAAGAATTCCCAAATGATCCACACGAACAATTATTTGGAGCTATTACAGCAGTATTTCAATCATGGGATAACCCAAGGGCACACTATTATCGTAGAATGCACAATATTCCTTACGAATGGGGTACAGCAGTAAACGTTCAATCTATGGTTTATGGTAATATGGGAGAAGATTCAGGAACAGGTGTTGCTTTCACAAGAAGCCCTGCTACTGGAGAAAATATTATTTATGGTGAATACTTAATCGATGCACAAGGCGAAGACGTTGTTGCTGGAATTAGAACGCCATTCCAATTTGAAGAATTAAAAAAACAAATGCCTGCAATATATAAAGAATTTGTAGAACTTTCTAAGAAATTAGAAAAACACTACAGAGATATGCAAGACATTGAATTTACATTTGAAAAAGGCAAATTATATTTACTTCAAACAAGAAGCGGTAAAAGAACAGCTGAAGCTGCTCTAAGAGTTGCTGTTGAAATGTTTGAAGAAGGATTAATTACTAAGGAAGAAGCTTTAATGTTAGTGCAACCTGAGCAACTAGATGCTCTTCTTCATCCTCACTTTGATGAAAAAGCATTAGCTAAAACACCACATATTGGTGAAGGATTACCAGCATCTCCTGGTGCTGCTAGTGGTGTAGTTGTGTTTAACGTTGAAGAAGCATTACAATTAACACAAGCTGGGCAAAAAGTTGTTTTAGTTAGACTTGAAACATCCCCAGAAGATATTGAAGGTATGCACGTATCGGAAGGATTCATTACTGCTAGAGGTGGAATGACTTCACATGCAGCGGTTGTTGCTAGAGGTATGGGTAAATCTTGTGTATCTGGTGTTGGTGGATTATTAATCAATGAAGAACAAGGCTTTTTCACACTAGGTAATAAAACTATTAAAAAAGGTGAACATATATCTATTAATGGTTCAACTGGTAGAATTTATGCTCAAGAAATTCCAACTGTTCCAGCAAGTATAAGCGGAAACTTTGAAACATTTATGAAATGGACTGATGAAGTTAGAACTCTAGACGTTAGAGCAAACGCTGATACACCTAAAGATGCTCTACAAGCAAAAGAATTTGGAGCTCAAGGAATTGGTTTATGTAGAACAGAACATATGTTCTTCGATAGTGAAAGAATTAATGTTGTTCGTGAATTCATCTTAGCTGATAGTAAAGAACAAAGACAACATGCTCTAGATAAGCTACTTCCAGTACAAAGAAAAGACTTTGAAGATTTGTTTGAAGCTATGGGTGGGTTCCCAGTTACTATTCGCTACTTAGATCCGCCACTTCATGAATTCTTACCAACAGGAAATGATATTGAAATAGTTGCAAAACAACTTAATGTTAGCGCGGATAGAGTAAGAGATAAGATTACAGAGTTACATGAATTCAATCCTATGATGGGTCATCGTGGTTGTAGATTATCTGTTAGTTATCCTGAACTAGCTGAAATGCAAACAAGAGCTGTACTTGAAGCATATGTTAATGTTAAGAAAAGAAACCCTAAATACAATGCAGTTCCTGAAATTATGATTCCATTAATTGGTGATGAAGTTGAACTTAAATATGTTAAAGACGTTGTAGTTGCTACTGCAAACAAAGTTATTGAAGAACAAAAAATGGACGTTCCTTATACTGTAGGTACAATGATTGAAATCCCAAGAGCTGCTATTAGAGCTGATCATGTTGCTAAAGAAGCTGAATTCTTCAGCTTTGGAACAAATGACTTAACACAAATGACATTTGGATTTAGTCGTGATGATGCAGGCGCATTCTTAAATCATTATTATGATAAGAGAATATACTTACAAGATCCATTTGCTACTTTAGACCAAAATGGTGTAGGTGTTTTAGTTAAGATGGCTGTTGATAAAGGTAAATCAACAAACCCTAAATTAAAATTAGGAGTTTGTGGGGAACACGGTGGAGATCCAGCATCAATTGAATTTTTCCATAACGTTGGATTACATTATGTATCTTGCTCACCATATAGAGTGCCTATCGCTAGACTTGCTGCAGCACAAGCAGCTTTAAAATCAAAAAAATAAATAAAAAAAACATCTAATTTCGTAATTAGATGTTTTTATTTTTTTAAAATTCACAATTTTTAGGTGTTCTAGGGAAAGGAATAACATCACGAATGTTTTCAACCCCAGTCACATACATAATTAAACGCTCAAATCCTAAACCGAATCCAGCATGTTTGTTTCCACCATATTTTCTTAAGTCTAAATACCAATATAAGTCTTTTGCTGGAACATTCATTTCTTCCATTCTAGAAACTAAAAGATTAAGACGCTCTTCTCTTTGGCTACCGCCTACTAATTCTCCAGAACCAGGAACTAATAAGTCCATAGCAGCTACTGTTTTACCATCATCATTTAATCTCATATAGAAAGCTTTAATTTCTTTTGGCCAGTTTGTTACAAATACTGGAGCTTTAAAATGAACATCGGTTAAATATTTTTCGTGTTCTGTAGCTAAATCTCCGCCATAGAAGGCTTTGTTTTCAAATTGAACATTAGATTTTTGTAATATTTCAATTGCATCTTTGTATTCACATACGTGAATTTTTGAATTAACTAAATCATTTAACTGCTTTAGTTTGCCAGGATAAACAAATTCGTCAAAAAATTGCATCTCTTCTTTTGCATGTTCTAAAACATAGGAAATAATATATTTGATCATATCTTCTGTAAGTTTCATATTATCGTTTAAATCAGAAAATGCAACCTCAGGCTCAATCATCCAAAATTCACTAGCATGTTTTGTAGTGTTAGAGTTTTCAGCTCTAAAAGTAGGGCCAAAGGTATAGACCTTTTTAAAAGCCATTGCGAAGACCTCTGCTTCTAGTTGGCCTGATACAGTAAGATTAGTATGTTTACCAAAGAAATCTTTTGAAAAATCAATTTTACCATCTTTAGTTTTAGGGATATTTGCTAAATCTAAAGTTGTTACTTGGAACATTTCACCAGCCCCTTCAGCATCACTTGCTGTAATGATTGGTGAGTGAACATATATAAAATCATTTTTTCTAAAAAAATCATGGATAGCAAATGCTAATAAACTTCTTACTCTAAATACAGCGTTAAACAAATTTGTTCTAGGACGTAAATGAGCTTTTTCTCGTAGAAATTCCCTCGAGTGTCTTTTTGGTTGAATTGGGAAGTCTTCTAAAGAGTCGCCTTCTAAAATTATTTCACTAGCTTTTATTTCATATGGTTGTTTTAACTCAGGTGTTAAAACAACTTTTCCTTTAACTGTCAAGCTAGAACCAACTCTAAACTTACTTATTTCTTCAAAATTTCTTAGTGATTTATCATAGACAATTTGCAAATTACCTAGAGTTGAACCATCGTTAAAGTTAATAAACCCAAATTCCTTTTGGCTTCTATTTGTTTTCACCCAACCTTGAAGAGTTACTTCTTCTTTTGTTTTAGAAAAATTGGTGTTTAAGTTTTTAATTGTTTCGATCATATTTTCCTCCTTATAAAAATAAAAGTCCTTAAGAAAACAATCTTAAGGACGAAAAATTCCGTGGTACCACCTTGATTCAATAATTACAATTATTGCACTTTAAACTCGTTAACGCGAGTTAGGCGGTTAGTTCTACTTAATTCTTCTAACAGCTTAGAGTGTTCCTTCACTAAACATTAATCTGGGTTTGCACTATCTCCAGTCACTTTAATTAAGTGGTCTAGTTACTTTTCTCTTCATAGCTTTATTTGATTAGAAATATTTTAACATATATAAAAAATCTTGTCAATTTAATTTGTTGTTTTAACGTTTGGATGTTCTATCTTTACTTAAGTAGTGAGGATCAATAATGTTTTCTGCAATATTAACACAATGATCGCCAATTCTTTCTAGGTTGGATAAAATATCAACATAATATAAGTCGCTACATTCACTAGAGTTATCTTTAGAGTTTTCTTTGTTTTCTAATAATTGAGCTCTTCTGTATACTTTTTCTAAATTATTAATTTCATCTTCAGCTTTTGTAACCTGAAAAGCTAATTGTTTGCTATCTAGTTTAAAACTATTAAAAGCGGTATTTAATTGATTTACCACAAGCTCAAAGTAATGGCAAAGGTTTTGAGAAAGATTCCCTCCAAGTACACAGCCCTGTTCGTATCTCCATGTATAGAATTCAGACAAGTTAACTGCGTGATCGGCTATTCTTTCAAAGTCTCTAATTGTATCTAATAATATAATTTGCATTTGTTTATATTTAGTAGAAAGGTTTGTTGTTTGAACTTCCATTAAATAGTCATGGATTGCATTATCATATAAATCTATTTCATCTTCTAGTCTAGCAATTTCCTCAAAACATCCAGATATATATTCAGATTGGTATGCTCTAGCATGACCTACCATTTTGATAGCAATTTCTCCCATTTCTAAAACAGCTGACTTGGCACTTTCAATAGCAAGTACAGGAGATGATTTAATAAGGTTATAATTAAGCTTTTCTACAATTGAAAGAGCAAGTGATTTTGGACTTGGAATAATCTTTTCCACAATCTTAACAAAATAATTAATAAGTAGTGTCATAAAAATAGCAGCAAACAAATTGAATATTATGTGCGCAAAGGCAATAGTTAGTTTATTTTGTGGATGGAAAATATGTGTTTCCAATAAAGTAATAAGTTTCAAATATGGATTAAATAAAAACAACATGAGTATTGCTCCAAATAAATTGAAGAAAAGGTGGAACAAACTAGCTTGTTTAGCTTCTTTAGATGCTTTAAGTGAAGCAAGTATAACTGTAACAGTAGTACCAATATTAGCACCAATCATAACAGCAAGAGCACCAGCTAAGGAAATGTTACCATCTGCAAATATCTTTTGTAAGATACCAATGGATGCACCTGATGATTGAATAATACCAGTAAGGATGGCACCAACACCAACTCCAAGAACTGGAACATCAGATAGCTTAATCATTGCATTGGCAAACCATGGTTTTGAAGTATAGTTGCTTAAACCTAAACCCATCAATTCTAGACCAATAAATAATAAACCAAATCCTAAAAGTATTTGCCCAGTTAGTTTAACTCTCTTTGTAGAGATAAAGACTAATAAAGCAGCACCTATAGCAACTAACAATAAAGAGTAATCACTAATGTTTAAACCAATTAAGAAAGCAGTTGCTGTTGAACCTATATTGGCTCCAATCAAAACACCAGCAGCTTGTTTTAAATTCATTAATCCAGCAGAGATTAAACCTATTATTATTACTGTTGTTGCAGATGATGACTGAACGAGGATAGTAACAACAAATCCAGTTAAAATTCCACTGAATACATTATTGGTTGCTTTTTCAATTAAAAGTTTGAGTTTGTTGCCAGCTAAACTTTTGAGCGATGAACTCATAAAATCTATCCCAAACAAGAATAACCCAAGACCACCTAAGATAGTAATAATAATCATTAGGTTTGATGAGGGCTCAAATATGGATAAAATCGACATTATTTACTCCTTATTGAATATTTCAGTTTCTATTATATAATAAGAAGTGTTAAAATAAAACTATAAAATGTTTTCATTTTATTTTAAAAAAATAAAATTGTGTTATAATTTTAATAATTCACTTTAAATTATATTTCAAAATAAAAAAAATATAGAAAATATAGTTATTAAATGTTATAATATAAAAAAGGAGTTGGGACAATGACTTATAAAGCTCTATATAGAACATATAGGCCACAAAAGTTTTCTGAAGTAGTTGGTCAAGAACATATTGTTCGAACATTACAAAACTCAATATTGAACAACAAAATTTCTCATGCATATTTGTTTAGTGGCCCAAGAGGAACCGGAAAGACATCTGTAGCTAGAATTTTTGCGAAAACACTCAACTGTGAAAACCAAGAAAATGTGGAACCATGTGGAGTTTGTTTGTCGTGCATTGAGATTGCTCAAAGCAATAGTCCTGATGTGGTAGAAATTGATGCTGCTAGTAATAATGGCGTTGATGAAATTAGAGAAATTAGAGATAAGGTTAAATTCCTACCTGCTGGATCTAAATATAAGATATATATAATAGATGAGGTTCACATGCTTAGCCAAGGTGCCTTTAATGCTTTATTAAAAACGCTTGAAGAACCACCAAAACATGTTATTTTCATTCTTGCAACTACAGAACCACATAAAGTCATACCAACAATTCTTTCTAGATGCCAAAGGTTTGATTTCAAAACACTTAGTGTTCAAGAAATAGCTAATGTTGTTAGAAACGTATCTAAAGAAGAAGGATTTAAAATATCTGAGGAAGCAATCATAGGGATTTCAGAAGGAGCTGAAGGTGGCATGCGTGATGCTTTAAGTTATCTTGATCAAGCTGCTTCGTTTACAGATGATGAAATAACAATTGATGATGTTAACAGTGTTACAGGAAATCTTAGTTTTGATAAAATACTAGAACTAGCAAAACATTTTGAAGACAAGAACTTAGCTGAAGGATTAAAAATAGTTAATGATTTAATCATAATGGGTAAAGAAACAATAAAGATTGTTTCAGCTTTATTACAGTTTTATCGAGATAGTTTACTTTATAAAAATATCGACACATCAGCTTATTCAAAATATATATTTGAAAAAGATGAATTCAAACAACTAATTGATAATATTAGTGAAGAAAAAATATTCTATTTTATTGATGTTTTAAGTGAAGTACAAACAAAGATTAAGTTTTCATCTACACCTACTGTTTATTTAGAAGTAGCTATTATTAAAATGGTAAATTCAAGCGAAGAAGACTTCGCATATAATAAGAGAATTAAACAACTCGAGGATGCAATTTCAAGTTTAGAACATGCTCCAGTAGGAAATAATCACTCAAGTATTTCAGGTGATGATCTTGAAAAAGTCAGCTTAATCGAAGGAAGATTAAACAAAGTTATTAATGAACTAAGCAGATTAGAGCTTCATAAACTGTCTGAGAGAATTGAAGTAATGGAAAAACAAGGACATGCTGAAACAGGAAGCGATCCTAGACTGATGAGTTTAAGAGAAAATTTATTCGAACTTGAAAAGAAAGTAACTAATTTTTCTAGTCAATATAATAATGAAATTGAAAATAAAATAGATAGTCTTAAAAATGAATTGAAGAATTTTCAAAATCAAGCAATTAGAGAACAAATTATGAACAATCCTAATCCTGAACTTGAAGAAAATGTTCAACAACTTAGAGATATTGTTCTTAATATGCAAGGTGATATTTATAGTTTAAGAAAAGCACCTGGTGCAATTGGTCAAAATAACATTCAAAATTTACAAGAAAAGTTAGATAAAAAATATCAAGAACAACTTGAAGTACTTGAAAAGAAACTTGAAGAGTTAAAACAAACTAGTCATGAGCCTCAAATAGTTCAAAGCTCAGAAGATTTAGATTTAGAACTTATTAAAGACAAAATTAATAATATTGAGACTAAGTTATATAAATTAATTGCTGGTGAGTTAGATAAAAAAGAAAGCAGAAAGACAAGACCAAAGGTTAATCGTAAACAAATTGTTCTTTTTGGAGATGAACTAACTAACCTAAATGAATTTAAAAAATTCGAAAGACAAGAAGAAGAGACTGAAGTAGAAGAAATAGTTGAAGATGTAGAAAAAGAAGAACTTCTAATTGAAGACATTCAAACTGAAGATCTTCAAACTGAAGAACTTCAAGCTGAAGTTATTCAAGAAGAAGTAAAAAAAGTAGAACAAGAACAACCTTCAATTCAAGAATCTCAAGTTGAAGAACCTGAAGCAAAAGAGACTGTTCAAGAAGAAGTTGTTTTTGAAGAAGAAAAGGAATTGGAACAAGAACAATTAAAGGTTGAAGAAGAAGTAATAGATACATCTCATTCAATTCTTAAAAATGAGTATGCAGATTTAAACGCTTTAATTGAAGCTGCTCAAACTGAAGAAGAACCTGAAGAGGAAGAAGTAATAGTTGTTGAAGAAGCTCCAGTTGTAAGACCTGTAGAAGTACAAAGTGGTACAATTGATGCATTCCTAAAAGAAAAACAACTAGAAGAATCAAGAATGGCTAAAGCAGAAGTTGCTCAAGCAAGTAAAGAAGAGCAACCATTAAAAGAAGAATCTCCTCAAGTTCAAGAACAACAAGAAACTAAACCTGAGTTTTCTTTATCAGATGATCTAGCAAATGATGAGTATAGTAGATATGATGTAAAAGTATTAGAAAGAATACTTCATGCATCTAGAAGTGAAGAAGCAAGAGCTGATAGAATAAGAATTGATCATTTATGGCAAGGCTTAAATAGAAGCGTTCCTCATACTCTTAGTAATATAGCTTTATTACTTCAAGATGGAAAACTTGCAGCTGTTGGAGATCAAGAGTTTATACTAGTTTATCCAAATGCAGCACTATGTAATCAAGTAATGAAAATGTCATTTAAAAAAGATTCACTTAAATTGCTATATGATTTCTTAGGTGATATGTATAACTACATGGCAATACCAGAAGATATATGGAATGCTAAGAGAACTGAATATATTAATCAATATAATATTGGAACAAGATTTCCTAAATTAACTGAAATACAAGATCCAAAATTAAATGTTACCAAAGGAAATCAAGATTACATAAAAAAACAAGAAAATTCAAAAAGCAAAGCTATTTCTTTCTTTGGTGAAGATTTAGTTAATTTAGAATAGGAGAAATATATGAATCAACAAGCATTAATGAGAAAAATTAAAAAAATGCAAGAAGATATGGAAGCTGCTCAAGCAGAACTGGAAGCTACAAGCTTCTATGCCTCTAGTGGAGGAGTTGTAAGTGTAGAACTAAAAGGAACTAAAGAACTAGTGAAAGTTACCATTGGTAATGATTTTGAAGTTGAATCAAAAGAAGATTTAGAAATGCTAGAAGATATGGTAGTTGCTGCTTGTAATCAAGCTTATCGAGATATCGAACAAGCAACAAAAGAAAAACTAGGAAAATACACAGATATGCTTGGTGGGTTCGGTGGATTTGGCGGCTTTTGATAATGAAGTATCCAGAAGCACTCCAAAAATTAATTGAGAGTTTTCAAAGGTTTCCTGGGATAGGTCCAAAAACTGCTGAAAGACTTGCGTTTTTCGCATTTACAAAACTCAAGGAAGAAGACCTTATTGAATTTAGTACAAATTTATTAAATCTTAAAAATCAAATTAGATATTGTGAACAATGTGGTTTTATAACAGATCAACATATTTGTGATATTTGTTCTAATCCACTTAGAGAAGATAAGATTTTAGTTGTAGAAGGAAGTAAAGATGTCATTGTTTTTGAAAAGACGAATCAATATAATGGAAAATATCATGTCCTTAATGGGCTGATTTCTCCACTTAAGGGAGTATCGCCAGATGATATTAATATCCGAAGTCTTTTTGAAAGAATAAAAAAAGAAAAAATTAATGAAGTTATTATAGCTACAAGTGCAACAATCGAAGGGGAAATGACTGCGCTTTATATAAAAAAGATTAGTGAAGAATCTGGTATTGAAGTTGCTCGTATTGGATATGGCCTGCCTGCTGGTGGTGACATTGAATACGCTGATGAAATTACTTTAATAAAAGCACTTGAAGGTAGAAAGAGAATGTAGTATAATAGGTAGGAGATAAAGGAGACAAACATGGAGTTTATAAGAGGTATTTTTGAAAAAGCAAATGATTTTTTCGGACAATTCATGGGACCAATTGTAGATAAAATTGCGAGTTTTTTTGCAAGCAATGAGTATTTTGTAATTGGGATAGTAGGATTGTTTGCTGCACTTTTAGTAATTGTAGGACTAATTAGATGGTTAAAGAAAAAATTTGTTTTATTTTTAGTAATAACGATAATTTGTGGAGCAATCGTTACATTGTGGGCACTTAGTAGATAGGCGAATAATGCTTATCCAAACTTGAAGCCCTTGGTTTGTTATACAATAAGAGGGTAATACCCTCTTTTTTTATTGGTTGGAAAAAATTGCTAAGCAAAAAAAATAAAGTTATATAAAAACAAAATAAAAAGAGGAAAAAGCTAATTTTCTGGCTTAGTTTTGATAAATATATTTACATATTTTGGTAAATATATGATATAATAAATTATAATATAATATGTTAGAGGAGAATATAATGGTTAAAGAAAAAGAGCAAATTAAAATTGATGATTTGAATCCAGAATTTGATGAATTTGAAGTTGCAGAAGCCGAAGAAGTTAAAGAGGAAAAAGACAGATTTTTCCACCACAGCATCGAAGTTCGACTTCAAAATCTTACAAAAGAGTTTGTTGATAAGGCAGGTAAGGTTACTATTGCCGTTAATGATTTTACCGTTGTTATTCCTGCAGGCAAACTTATAGGGTTATTAGGACCGTCTGGTTGTGGTAAATCTACAACATTGTATATGATTGCAGGACTACACAAACCAACAGCAGGAAAAATATTTTTTGGGGATGATGATGTTACCAATTTAGCGCCTGAGCAAAGAGGAATAGGTTTAGTTTTCCAAAACTATGCACTATATCCACACATGACAGTGCGTCAAAACATTATGTTTCCTTTAGAAAATATGAAAATTCCAAAAGCTGAAGCATTAGCTAGAGCTATGGAAATGGCTGAATTAGTTCATATTGGTGAATTAATGGATCGTAAACCAAACCAATTAAGTGGAGGTCAACAACAAAGGGTTGCAATTGCTAGAGCGCTTGTTAAAAAACCTAGAGTATTGTTATTAGATGAACCGCTTTCTAACCTTGATGCTAGACTTCGCCTGCAAACAAGAGAAGAAATTAAAAGAATCCAAAGAGAAACAGGTATTACAACAATCTTTGTAACTCATGACCAAGAAGAGGCAATGAGTATATCTGATGAAATTGTTGTTATGAATTTTGGATTAAAACAACAAATCAATGCTCCTCAATTAGTTTATGAAGAGCCAGTTAACTTGTTTGTTGCAAAGTTCTTAGGAAGTCCACCGATTAATACAGTAAATGCTAAAATTGAAAAAGGTCAATTAATTAGCGATGACGGAATTGTTTTAGAGCGTGGTCTACAACTTGAAGACCAAGAAGTTATTATGGGGCTTAGACCGGAATATCTAAAATTATCATTAAATGGTAAGGTTGAGGCCGAAATAGAATTTGTGGAACACATAGGGCGTGACACAATGATTATATGTAAATTAACCCATAGTGAGCAAAAAGTAAGAGCTATAATTCCGAGTGAAAAAGAAGTAGCGGTAGGAGAAATAATTAAATTTAATTATTCAAAACTTTTTGTTTTCAATAAGGAAACTGGAGAAAGGCTAATTTAAGATGCTAGAATTTAAGAAAGACAACTTAAAAGCAGCAATTGCCTTAGCGCCGACTTTATTATTAATGGCCTTGTTTACATTTTGGCCAATTATAAATTCTCTTGCAATGGCTTTTTTAGAAGATTTCTCATTTTCTGGGATGCCACCCGAAATACATAGTTATACTTGGGTGACAGGAGGAACCTTTGCAAGTTTTGGTTTTGGTAACTTTTTACATATTTTTAGAGAAGAAGTATTCTGGCAAGCAATGAAAAACACATCTATTATGGTGTTTATATCTGTGCCTTTAACAGTAATAATTGGATTATTAATTGCAGTAGCACTTAATAATATTAAAAAGTTTCAAGGTTTTTTCCAAACAGTATTCTTTTTACCATATGTTACAAACACAATGGCACTAGGCTTAGTATTTGGATCCTTATTCCATAAAAACTATGGTTTAGTTAACAAACTATTTAATACAGTAGGCATACCTTGGATAAATAGCGGTGCTACTTATACAAGGGCAATGATTGTTTTGATGGTATATACCATTTGGAATGGACTTGCGTTTAAAGTTTTAGTATTCCTATCAGGCTTACAAAGCATTGATAAACAATACTATCAAGCCGCTCAAGTAGACGGAACTTCAAGATGGCGAGTATTTAGAAAAATTACTGTGCCACTCTTATCGCCGATGATATTATATATTACGATTACATCATTTATTGGAGCTTTTAAAGCTTATTCATCAGTTGTTGCTGTTTTTGGTAACGGAAGATATGGACCAATTGGTGATGATAAGATGATGATTACAATTGTTGGGTATATTTACGATACGTTGTGGTCATCAGGAATGCCGTTTGGTATTGCTTCTGCAGGATCACTCGTTTTATTTGCACTAATTATGTTAATTACCCTATTACAGTTTATGGTAAGTAAAAAAAGGGTTCATTATTAGGAGGGGGCTTATGGAAAGAGAATTATATTTAGACCCAAGAGAAGCTAAGATATTTAGAGTTAAGAAAACAATCTCTCAATCATTAATATATGTATTTTTAATTGTAATGGGATTGTTTATAATCATTCCTTTCTACTGGATGTTAATTTCTAGTGTTAAGGAAACATGGGAAATTACTAATCCAGCAGGTGTAACGTTGTTCCCGACTGCTTTAAGCACAGGAAAAACTTTATGGCCTTGGGATTGGGAATGGCAAAACTATAGTAAACTAGTAAATGGTATTGTAGACGATAATGGAATTACGATATTTAAAGCAATGCCGTTTGGCTGGATGTTTTTAAACACAATAATTGTTGGTGCCCTTACAACAATTGGTACTGTTGTTACTGTTATACTTGCAGCATTTGCATTTGCAAGATTAAATTTTAAGGGGAAAGAAATATTATTCACAGTGTTATTAGCAACAATGATGATTCCTGGTGAAGTGTTTGTAATTACAAACTACATGACAATTGCTAAATTCGGATGGATAAGGCAGGCGAGTCATATGAAAACTATCGCAGCCCTAGTCTTACCGTTTATTACTTCTGTGTTTTATATATTCTTTTTAAGGCAAACTTTTAGGCAAATTCCTAATGAGCTTTATTTAGCTGCTAAAGTAGATGGCACTAGTGATTTCAAATACTTGTGGAGAGTTATGATTCCAATGGCACAGTCTACTATTGTTACAATTATAATACTTAGTATGATTGGAGCATGGAATGCCTATGTATGGCCTAATTTTGTTACAAATCCACTATATAGAGAACAATTACTTGTAAGTAATGGTTTAATGGTTGGACTCGCTGGTGCGGTTGAAACCGCTGGTCCGAACTCCTTACTGAATATTCAGATGGCAGCTTCGACAATGGTTACAATTCCGCTATTGATTACATTTTTTATATTCAAGAAATACATTATGCGCGGTGTATCGCGTAGTGGTATTAAAGGTTAAAGGAGAAAAATATGAAAAAATTCTTTATGGTCCTAACTTTTGTCTTTATGGGCTTTCTGTTGACAGCTTGTTTACAAAACGTTGGGCGAGACACTAGTTTCACAGTTCTTTCTATCGATGATATTAAAGATCAAACAACTACAATTAAATTTAGAGTTCGTTCTGGTATTGTTAATACAGCTTTAGAGGACTTAGTTCCTGAATTTGAACAGGAATACCCTTATATTAAAGTAGAGCTAGATCCATTGGTTGGTGATTACGATTTAATTCGTTCTGAAACAATTTTAGCGATTAACTCTAAAGAAAAAAGTAATATACCAGATATCTTAATTGGATATCCTGACCATTTTGCTGAATACTATGGTGGAAGCAACTTAGTTAACTTAAGTGCATTTATTGAAGATTCTAAAGTAGGTTATACCCAAGAAGAATTAGATGACTTCTTACCATCATATCTAGCAGAAAACCGTGGTTTCGATGTAAACAATCCAAATGATTTATTCGGTATGCCATTTAATAAATCTACTGAAGTTTTAATTTATAATAAAACTGCATTTGAAGCATTATTTGGAGAAACTTATCTAACAAAAGTACCAACTACTTGGGATAAACTTGATACTGTTGGAAAAGAAATAGTACAAAAAGTTAAAGCTGGTGATTTAGATACTACTTTTGTAGACACTGTTGATGCTGAAACGGGAGTTAAAACATATCTAAAAGTATCTGATTACTTAAAAGATGGTAAACAAGATTTCTTACCATTCGGATATGACTCATCAGGAAACGGATTCATTACACTTACAAAACACTTTGGTGGGAAATACACTCAAAGAGAAAGTGTTTATAAAGGTTATATTTATTTTGATAATCCAGAATCAAGAGCAGCTATGACTTATTTCCAAGAAATGAGACAAGCTGGAGTATTTGGTAATGCTGCTGTATTTGGTGGTTCATATAACTCAGATGCTATGAAACTTCTTCAAGTTTTAATGTCTGTAGGTTCGTCTGCAGGAGTTGGTTACAACTCAAGTTCAAAATATGATTATGATTTAGGTGTTGCACCAATCCCATATTACTCAGAAGATGCAAAATACGTTATCCAACAAGGAACTAACATTGGTATGTTATCTCAACATAGTGATGAAAGAAAACTTGCTTCATGGTTATTTATTAAATTCCTACTAAGACCTGAAAACACAGCTAAATTTGCTATGGCTACAGGCGGATATTTACCAGTAAGAAAGAGTGCATATCTAACTGATGAATATGAAGAATATTTAGCAGACCCAACAGATGACAAAAAAGAACACTCAGCTGCAGCTAATGTAGCTCTTAATGACTACATCCAAGCAGGATTCACATTCTTTGTTGATGACGCATTCATTGGTTCATCTACAGTTAGAACTGAAGTTGGTAGAGTATTCGACTCGATTATTGTTAAAGAAGAAAATGTGCAAGCAAGATTCACAGCTGCATATAATACATTAAAACCATATAATCCTCCTAAATAATAAGGAATAAAAATGGATAATATTTTTAAAAACAAACTATTTAACATTTTCTTAATTTTACTTCTAGCATTTACACTTGTTAGTTGTAAAGATGACGAAGATGAAGATGAAAAAATTTATACTGTTGAAGATTTAGATACTAATTTTACCGACGAGACGAAGCTAAGTGCTTCGTTCTCGGGTAAATTATTCATTATAGATGGGATAGAAGAAGTAACTCTACTTAGAAATATAGATGGAGATACTACTCACTTTCTAGATAAAAACAAAAGAACAATTAAAATTAGATATTTAGGAATTAATACACCTGAATCAACTTCTAAAATTGCACCATGGGGAAAACAAGCAAGTCAGTTTGTTGCCAACAAATTAAATGCAGCAATTTCAATAGTCATTGAAGCTGAAGTTGTTGGTAAAGCTCCAGCAACAGATACTACAGGTGATAGGTATTTAGGCTATGTTTGGTATAAAACAAAAGCTGAAGATGACTATAGACTCTTGAACTTAGAAGTAATTGAAAATTGTTTTTCATTTTTTACTGGAGATTCTCAAGAATTAAAATATGGAAACACAATGCGTGAAGCCTATATTGAAAAAAGTAAAATGAAATTAAGAGTTTTTGGACAAATAGATCCCCTTTATAACTACGACCTAACAATTAATGAAATTACTATTGCTGAGTTAAGAAATAACTATTCAAGTTATTCAACAGGTTCTAAGTTAAAAGTAAAAGTTAGAGTTGTTCGTTTAGTTGGAAACAGTTTATTTGTTGAGGATATTGAAGATACTGTTGATGAAGAGACAGGACTTGTATCTAGATCAGGAATATTTGTGTATCATTCTTTTGTTTCAGGAATTGGCAAGTACGAACCAGGGCAAGTTATTGCCTTTGAGTGCCAAGCATCTATAGAGGGAGACTATGGGATGCAGTTAGTAAACCCTGCTAAATTAAAGAGTTATGAAAAAAGCGAATATTCTATAACTGAAATAGGTAATGAAATAACATCTTTAAGAGATTTTGAAGGTTTTGTTGTTAAAGTACCATATTTTCAAGTTACAGAAAAATATGAATCTGCAGCTGGCGCATATACTATTACAGGTGTTATGGAAAATGGCTCTGAAATTCAAGTAAGAGTTGATGCAGATGTAAAAAGTAAACCACCTTTTGCAAATATAACGGTAGGTCAAGTTTATGAGGTTATTGGTGGAGTAAGCAAATATGTAGATCCATACCAAGACGGTAAAGAAATTTTCCAACTTAAACTTGGAAATTATATTGAAGGATTAAATGATTTTAAAAAGATCACAAATTAATTAAATAATGAAGGAGAAGCTTAAATGAAAGTTAAATTCAATTTTAAAACAATACTTGTATTGTTAGTGGCTATCTTTGCTACTTTTGCTTTAGCTGCCTGCGATAATGGTGTAGAAGCAGAATTAGAGGAAGCCATCAATTCAATCACCTTAGGTGATTTGAACAGTCTAAAAGCTGATTTTAAATTAGTTGCTAAAACTAATAAACATGATTTAGACATTAAATGGGAACTTATAGATTCTGATGATACATTAGAATTAGAAAAAGTTGGTGAAGATTGGTGGGTTAGAGTAACACCGACAGAGTATAAAGAAGACGCTGAAGGGAACCCAACTAACGAATGGGGGACAGGAACCTTAAAAGCTGTTGTTGAAAAAGATGGTAAATCAGTAGATCGCAAATGGGATTTAAACGTTAAACCTGGCGAATTCGTTGAACCTGATCTTACTATTGCGTTAGCTAAAACAAAAGATAAAGGTACAGTTATAGCTTTAGATGGTTTGGTAACTTTTGTTGCACCACAAGGATTCTATATAGAAGATAGTTCTGGAACTATTTATGTATTTCTAAAAGCAACTCCAGCAGCTGAAGTTAAAGCTGGTGCAGTTGTTAGTGTCCAAGGTGAACTTGATATTTATTATGGAATACCTCAAATAAGCAATTCCCCAGTTGTTACAGTTAAAACTCCGGCAACTGAAGCGGGATATAGTTATGATAATGTTCCTGAGAAAACAATTGGTGAAGTAAACGAACTTAAAGCTGCTAATGATCCAATTGGTACAATGTATAGAGTTAGTGGTAGAGTTATTAAAGACTACAAATCTCCTGCTGACCAGTCTACAGTTTCTCAATATGCATTACAAGATGCTTTAACTGGTGAAGTTGCAGCTATTTATAATAGTACTTCACAAGCTGTTAAAACAGCTTTAGAAGCAAAAGTGGGTGAATATGTATCAATAGTAATTCTTTTGGCAGATTTCCATTCAAGTCAATTGGTTTGGAGAAATTATGGTGTTGATGGAACTCTTAAAGACGCTGTTGAACCACAACTTGATGACGAAACAAAAGTTGCAGTGGCAGTTGCTGACATTGAAGAAAAATTTGCTGGTAAATCATTTGCTACAGATTTAGATCTTCCTCTTGTTGGACCTAGTGGTGGAACAATTACTTGGACATCAGCTAATACAGCAGTTCTTGCTAATGATGGAAAAGTTACTACACCAACAGAAGATACTGATGTAGTTTTAAATTATGTTGTAACTTCAGGTGAAGAAGAAGCTACAGGAAGTGTTACTGTTACAATTAAGGCAGTTACAATTAGCACTGTTAAAGAAGCAATTGATTTATTAGATGTAGAAGACACATTTGTTGCTGTTGAAGGTATTATTATCGGAACAGACTTAGATGGTTATTATTATCTTGCAGATGCAACTGGTAACTTATTCATTAGACATAAACTATCTGATGATGGTTTAGTTGTTGGTAATAAAGTTAGAGTATATGGTATTGGAACTATCTTTAATAAAACAAACCAATTTACAAGACAAATCGATAAAGAATATAGTGTTGTAAAACTTGATGATCAACTACATGCATCACCTCAAGAACCAGTAGTTGCAGCAATTACTGATTTTGACTTTACAATTACTACAGCAAACATTATGACTGAAGCTCCAAAAGAAGAGCTATATGGTAAGATTGTAAAAATTACAGGATTTGTAAAACCTTTAGGAACATACAATAATTTACACTTAGTTGCTTCAATGGATAGTGACGATGTAAAAATTATGATATATCACAAAACTCTTGCTGATGCTGAAATTAGAGCATTAACAGGTGTTGAAGTAACTATGGTTGCTGTTGTATATCAATATCATACAACTGATGGTTGGAAATTAAGTTTCTTAGACCGTGATGGCGATTTAACATACGAATTAACAGAAGCTCAAAAATTAGCTATGGCTAAAGCTGAAGTTGAAAAAGTAGTAGTTGATGATAAAGCAGTTAGTGGAGATCTTGATTTCTTTACAACAACTGATGTATCAGCTATCTCAACAGCTAAGTTTGTATGGTCTACAAATAATGCTGCAATTGGTAGTGATGGTAAATTTACTGCTCCAACAGCAGATACAGATGTTAAAGTAACTGTTAAAGTATACTTAAGTGGTGATGTTTCTGGCACAGCTAATGCTGAATGGGAATATGATGTTGTTGCTAAAGCTCCAGTTGTTACAACTGGTGGAGTTATGATGAGTCAAATTTATGGTGGCGGAGGAAACTCTGGTGCTGAATATAAAAATGACTTTATTGAATTATATAATTCAAGTGATGAAGACATCGACCTAACAGGATGGACTGTGTGGTATGCTTCTGCTACGGGTGCATTTAAAGTTCAAGGAAGTGAAAGCTATGATACAGCGTTCACTCTTACATCAGGTGTAATTAAGGCGAAAAGCTTCTTCTTGATCCAAGCAGCTGCTGGATCAGGCGGAACAAAAGACCTTCCAACTCCAGATGCTACTACAGGACTTGGCTTAGGTGCTACAGGATTTAAAGTTGCTCTAACAAATGACAACGTTTTGCCTACTGGCCCAGATGCTGCTAACGTAGTAGACTTTGTTGGTGCTGCAGCGAATGCTTCTTTATATGAAGGTACAGGCCCAGCTCCGGCTCCAAGTAATACTACAGCAGTTATAAGAGCAACATTAGTTGACACTAATGATAACGCAGCAGACTTTACAGTTGTAGCTCCGGCTCCAAGAAATTCTGCATATATACCTGCATAAATCAAATTAGTCCTAGTATTTATACTAGGGCTTTTTTTATTTTTTATTTTAGACTCTATTAATTAATATGAAAATATGGTATATTAGAAGTATGAAAGATATAGAAAAGAAAATAATAGTTGTAGAAGGAAAACACGATGAAGAGAGAATTAAAAGGATCTATCCGAAAGCTTTTGTTCTCACAACAAATGGATATAGTTTTAATAATGACTTTTTTCAAACATTAAAAACACTATCTAAACAAGCTGAAGTC
>CAYOXB010000007.1:0-6268 GCA_964407835.1 uncultured Bacteroidales bacterium | reverse complement strand
AAAAGGCAAAAGCTATGTAAAAGACTTAATATAGGTTATGTTAACTCAAAACAACTTATAACAAGACTAAATATGTTTAATTATACTTATGAAGAAATTAAAAGGATGCTATAAATGAGTGAATTAAAGAATAATACTCTAAGAATAATAAAAAAATACAATGTAAAAGCAAAAAAAGGCTTTGGTCAAAACTTTTTAATTGACGATAATGTATTAAGAAAGATTATTGAAGTAAGTAATATCACTAAAGATACGGGTGTAATAGAAATTGGTCCTGGAATTGGGTCGTTAACTACACTTTTGCTGCAAAACGCAAAAAAAGTTTTAGCCTATGAAATAGATAAAGACATGGTTGCTATCTTAAATGAAGAATTAGCAGGATATAATAACCTTAAACTAGTCAATAAAGACTTTTTAGAGACTGATTTAAGTCTTGATTTAGAATATTTTGCTGATTGTGAAGAAATCATTGTAGTAAGTAACCTTCCATACTATATAACAACCCCAATTATTACTAAGTTTTTGGAGAAAAAGACTGATATTTCTAGAATGTATCTAATGGTTCAAAAAGAAGTAGCAGAAAGACTAACTGCTAAACCAAAGACCAAAGAATACGGGTCCTTAAGTGTTTTTATCGAGTATAAAGGCTATGCAAAACTGGAATTTATCGTATCCCGAAATTCCTTCTACCCTGTTCCAAATGTCGATAGTGGACTAATTTGTATTAAATATACGAAAAACGATTTAAGAGTGATTAATGAGCCTCATTTCTTGCAATATGTTAGGGCAATCTTTAATCAGAAGCGAAAAACATTTTCAAACAATTTTAACCATACGTATTCAATTTCTAAGGAGGAAATAGCAAATACACTAAAAAAGTTAAATCATTCTATAAATATAAGAAGTGAAGAATTAAGCCTAGAAGAAATACATAATTTATATTTAGAATTTTTTAAGGAGTAAAAAGATATAAAAACAAATATTTATGTAGATAAGGAGAGGAGAAAACATGATCGTTGAAAAAGCATATGCAAAAATCAACCTTGGTTTAGAGGTTATTAGGAAAAGAGAAGATAATTTCCACGAATTAGCTATGGTTATGACGACAATTTCTTTGTCCGATGAACTTTTCTTCTTACTAGATGAAAAAGGCCACATAAATATCGACTGTGAGAAGATGTCTCATATACCATTTGAAGCAAATTTGATCTATAAAGCTGCTAAAATGCTTCAAGAAAGATTTAATGTTACTAAAGGTGCCTTAATTAGAGTTACTAAGAACATTCCTGAGCAATCAGGCTTGGGTGGAGGTAGCGCAGATGCTGCTGCAACACTTAGAGGTCTTAATGAATTGTGGGAATTAGGCTTATCTCTTGATGAACTTGCTATTTTAGGAGCTGAGATAGGCAGTGACGTGCCGTTTTGTATTTATAACAAGACCGCAAAGGTAACTGGAAGAGGCGAAATTTTAGAATTTATTGATGATGTACCATATTTAAACCTAATTTTAGTTTTTCCACAATTTAAAGCTTCCACAAAAGATGTTTTTAATAATTTTAAAATACATTATCGCAACAAAGGTAAGCTTGAAAAACTAATAAAAGCCATATCTAGTAAAGATATTGGAGAAATTAGTGATAATTTATTTAATGATTTAGAATATTCGTTTTATTTTAAAGATATTAATAAATTAAAATCAGAATTAGTTGTTGCAGGCGCAAAGGCTGCCCTAATGACGGGTAGTGGATCTGCTATTTATGCTATTTGTTTGAATGAAAAAGATGCTCAAAGAGTAAATAATCGCTTTATCCAAGCAAATAGAAATATAACTACGATGTTTGTTCAAACAAGATCAAGTATAAAATACACTTGGTCAGGTCAAGTAAGGCAACAAATCAAATATAAAACACTTGATCAAGTAACTATTAAAGCATATGGTTATGTTTCTTTAGCATACCAAAGTCTAGGTAATGGTTATTTAACTATAGAAAGCCCAATAAGTGCGCATAGTGAAGTTGTTGTTGAAAAGATTAGTCATAAGGTTAGCGAAGTATTTTTAAACGAATACTTAGAAGTTAATAAATTAACTGAATATATTGAAAAACTAGTTAATAAATTAGATTATGGTTTAAGAATTAAAATAAAAGAAGGATATCATGCTGGTTTTGATATTGTAAACTATGAAAACTATCTGGCTAATGTTATAAAAGCACTTGAATCATTTGGTGAAAATAGTGAAGAACTATTTAATTTGTTTGATAATAGAGTAAGAGCGTATAAAGAAGAAAATACTTTTTCTTATGATTCTAGAACTGATGAATTAAAAATATTAGAAAACATTCCTTATGCTCATTTATTATTTGTTGATTTAGGCTTAAAAAATTATAAAAATCCACGCTATACAAAACAAGCAACTATCGATGAGCGTTATAGTGAGATAATTGAAGGATTAGAAGAACACAACTATTATAGAATAATAAGTAATTTGTTTAATAGCCTAACTAGATTTGAAATCAACAATATTGGAAGGTATATTAAACTAAATATTAATAAAGTAATGGAAGACTGTCTTAAATATGGTGCACAAGGGGTCATTTTAAGCGTTGACGGTAAGAAGTTAATATGTTTTACTCGCCAAGAAAAATATATTAAGCCTCTTGTTAATATTTTAAAGAACTTCCATAACTTAAGAAAGACGCTTTCAGTTAGATTAAAGTCAAATGTTGCTCATAAGTTTATTGAGAGTAAAGTATTAAAAGCTTTAGAACCAATAGAAATACAGCAATATAAGACAATAGAAATAGAAGAGCAAATATATGATAGAGCACAAATTGCTGAAATCTTCGAAAAAGAAATAAATAAAGCAAGTTATGAAGAAACAATTGATTATAGTAATCTTGATTTTGAAGATACTACTAATCCATTTACTGGTGAAGAAATCAAAGAACAAGTTGTTGTAAGAGCAAAACCTAAAAAAGAACCTTTAGCAAGGGAAACTAAGGGAGATTTGGAAGGGATGCTTCACATTCATAGCGGAGGTAGTCTCTTCAAACAATATGATTTTGAAGATATTGCGAAATACTTCCAAAATTATTTTGATAATAAGAAAATTCAATTTGATATAAATGGGGAAATTGAAACAGTAATCTTTAAGACTGACAGTCTAGCCCATTTAATTGGTATTCATAAAGCTTACCCAGAAAACGATGAATATAAAGGAAGTAAGGGATTTAAAAAGCTTATTAACGGGGATATAACTCATGCACAGTTAAAGAAAGCTGTCGAGAAAAAAGTATTTGATCAAATAAATCAAAGAGCTCAAAGCTTAATTTTAATATTTAATGAGTTGTATCATGGTAGAGATGACAATTTAATTTGTTTTGAAAAAGAGCATTTAATAAAGCAAGATTCATTCTTGCAAGAAAAACTCAAGTTTGGAATTACTAGAGCAATAGCAGGCAATGTTTTCCATACGCGTAATGTTTTAGGTGTTGGATATGAAGAAGAAAGCAACTTTAATTACTTTATGACTTCATATATATGGGGTGCACAAGCAGAGCTTGGTAAAAAAGAGGGATTTAGGATAAAAATAGTAAAGTGAATTGGCGGATAAAATATTAGAGGGAGAGAACATATGAAAGTATCAGAAGTTAAAGTCTATAGGGTTGAAGGTAAAGAAAAACTTAGAGCTACTGCGACGATTACATTTGATGAGGCATTTATGGTTCACGGATTGAAAGTAATTGAAGGGGTAAGAGGCTTATTTGTAGTTATGCCTGCAGTTAAAAAGAATGGAATGTTTAAAGACATTGCTCATCCGATAACTGTAGAAATGCGTAATGAAATTGTAGAAGCTGTTCTAGAAGAATATCACAAGGAACCTGATGTAAAAACTGAAGATGATTACGAAGAAGAAGAATAGTAGAGAAGAAA
Source organism: uncultured Bacteroidales bacterium (assembly GCA_964407835.1). GTDB lineage: Bacteria > Bacillota_I > Bacilli_A > ML615J-28 > CAG-698 > DUVT01. The sequence goes on along the minus strand of CAYOXB010000007.1, from coordinate 2,335 downwards.
TAAGAGCAATAGTCTTAGCAGCAGGAAAAGGAACAAGGATGAATTCCGATATGCCAAAGTGTGCACATAAAATTATTGATTATTCTATGATTGAATACGTTATAGATGCAATTAATGATTCAGGGATAAGTAATGTGTATACAGTAATTGGCTATCGTGGCGAGGAAATCAAAAATATTTTGAAAAGCCGATCTAAATATGTATTTCAAGAACATCAACTTGGAACAGCTCACGCTGTTTTAATGGCTGAAAAGTATTTAAAAAACGAAATAGGCAATACACTGATTGCAATTGGGGATATGCCTTTTATTAGTAAGGAAACTTATTCTGATTTAATAAAAGCACATTTAGATGCAAAAGTAGATTTAACTGTTCTAAGTACGGATCATCCCAACCCTTTCGGATATGGGAGAATCGTTAGAGATAACCTTGGCTTTATTCAAGGTATTGTGGAAGAAAAAGATTGTACTGATGTACAAAAATCAATTCAAGAGATTAATGCATCTATTTATTTAGTTGATAATAAAAAACTGTTTGAATCTATTGAAGAAATTAAAAACAATAACCGCCAAAACGAATACTATTTAACAGACATAGTAAAAATATTCAAAGAAAAGAACTATATAGTCAATGTTCATAAAGGTTCTAATTACAAAGAAATCTCAGGCATTAACGATATAGTTCAATTAAGGCAAATGGAAGAGATGATTAAAGAGGCTACTATAAACAAACATCTCAAAAACGGAGTGATAATTAATAACCCCCAGTTAGTTACTATTGGTAAAAATGTGCAAATTGGGGAAAACACTATTATTAATGGTAGGGTAACTATTACTAGTAATTCTAAGATTGGTAACAATTGCAATATTGGACCTGAAGTTAATATCAATAATTCTAACATTAAAGATGGAACAAAATTAAGCAATGTTACACTTAATAACAATATCAAAGATGATTAGAAGTTAAGTTCTTTTGCTTGGAGCAATAATTAAACTAAGATAATTTATGATTAAAACGTTTACTTGTATCCTTGGTTTGATTAAAGTAGATTAGTAATGTATAATTAAATTAGACAACAAATAGGAGGGTTTAATGGCAATCATTGATGGCGAAAAAGTAAAATTATTTTCTCTTAATTCAAATCCGGTGTTAGGTAAAGAAATAGCAGATTACATGGGCATACCTTTAGCTGAATGTACTGTTACAAGATTTAGTGATGGTGAGGTAAATATAAATATCTCAGAGACTGTTCGTGGACACCACACATATGTAATCCAAACAACATCTTCACCTGTGAATGAAAACTATATGGAACTATTAATTATGATTGATGCCTTAAAAAGAGCATCAGCAAAAACAATTAATGTAATAATGCCTTATTACGGTTATTCTAGACAAGATAGAAAGGCGTTATCAAGACAACCTATTTCCGCAAAACTAATTGCAGATTTATTAACAGTAGCAGGAGCTACTAGAGTTGTTGCAATGGATTTACATGCTGGACAAATACAAGGTTTCTTTGATATCCCTATTGATAACTTTGAAGCATCACAAATATTTGTGAATTACTTTAAAAAACAAAACTTAAAAGATATAGTTGTTGTTTCACCTGATCATGGTGGAACTACAAGAGCAAGAAAGTTTGCTTTAAACTTCAATGCTCCAATTGCTATTATCGATAAAAGACGTCCAAAACCAAATGTTGCGGAAGTTATGAACATTATTGGTGATGTTGAAGGTAAGACTGCTATTATTGTAGATGATATTGTTGATACTGCTGGAACTGTTTCTATTGCAGCTGATGCACTCAAAAAAGCAGGAGCTAAAGAAATATATTTAGTTGCAACTCATCCAATTCTATCTGGTCAAGCTGTGGAAAGATTAAGAGAATCACCAATTACTAGATTTGTAACAACAAACTCAATTCCACTACCAGAAGATAAGAAGTGTGAAAAGATTGTCCAACTAAGTATTGCTAAGGTAATAGGACAAGGTATTTTACATATAATTGAAGATAAACCAATTAGTGATTTATGGGAGACTTACAATTTCTTTAAAGATTAAGATAAAAAGGCAAGTATAATAAACTTGCCTTTTTTATGTAAAAAGAGTTTGACATCCGTATTTCTTTATAGTATAATGTATAAGGCTTAGAAAGGAACGTGTAGTAGTGCTTCTAAATCTGTGAAAAGATTTTTAAAAGCATTGACAGAAGTATTTTGTTATAGTATAATATTACACGCTGCTCTAATTTATTAGAGCATTGTTTATCTAATAAGCATAAGGTCTTTGAAAACTAAATAGAACAGGTGGAGCGGGATATAAATTTTATATG
>CAYOXB010000006.1:0-47689 GCA_964407835.1 uncultured Bacteroidales bacterium | reverse complement strand
TCCTACAACACTAGTGTTTTCACCATAACTAGTGTTCGATGGACCCCCAACTAATCCTGCAAATAGTGTAGCAATACCATCACCTAATAAAGTTCTATCTAGACCTGGGTCAACTAAGAAATCTTTTTCAACGATTTCACTTAACACTACGTGGTCTCCGATATGTTCAGATATTGTTACAAAGGCTAGAGGAATAAACATTAAGACTATAGAAAAGTCTAGCTTATAGGTCCCTATAAAGGTAAAGTTAGGTAGTTGGAAAAATCTTGCTGTTTCAAACACACTCCAATCTACTACTCCAAAAGCAGCAGCAGCAGCATAGCCGACCAAAATTGCAACAATAAATGGAATTACTTTGAGGAATCCTTTAGCTAATAAAGCTACTAATACTACCGCAATAAAAGTAATTAGGGCGACTAATGGTACTATCCAATTACCATTGGTTTTTACAAAATTATATTTTGAGTTTTCTAATTTATATAAACTTGAATGAATTTCTAAATCAGTTAGCAGAGGATTTGAATCATAAACATAAACATATTCTTTATCAGTACTGAATTTACTTACTGCAGAATAGGAGTTTTCAGCAATTAAGTTAAAAGAATAAATTTCACCATCTTCAACAAAATAATAAGCGTCACCAACTTCTCCATTATAGTAATCACTTGTGTTTAACTCAGATTGGTTAAGTTCTCTATACGTATAACTACTGCTACCATCAAGACCTGAAGAAGATATTGCAACAGGTGCTAGTCCTAAGCCTATAATAATTATCATAGGTCCAATAACAACAGGTGGAAGCAATCTGTGTAACCATTTTGTTCCAACAAATCGAATTACTACTGCTATTACTATATAAATAAGACCAACTACGATAGTACCTAACATAGCTGCCCCCACTCCACCGAGTCCTATTGCTGTAGATAAAGCTGCAATATAGGCAAAACTACTACCTAAATATATAGGTACTTTTGCTTTTGTACAAAGAATATAAATTAAAGTTCCGATACCGCTTGTAATTAATGCTACTCCAATATCTAATCCCGTTAATAATGGAACTAAAATAGTAGCTCCAAACATTGCAAATACATGTTGTAGGCTTAGTAAGACCCACTTACCACCCGACGGTTTTTCGTGGGTGTCTAAAATCATTTTTTTGTTAGACATATTTTCTCCTCTCTCTCTTTAAGTAAAAGGCTTGAAAATATCAAGCCTTTATATTTATTTAAATCACGCTAACACCGTGTATTTAATAACTAAATTCAAAATGAATAGTGCAGCTAGAACATACATAGTAACATTAACTTCTTTGTAACGTTTGCTTGCAACCATCATAATAACATAAGTGATAATACCAAAAGCGATTCCATCAGAGATAGAATAAGCAAGGATCATCATAATAATAGCCATAAATCCACTTGTAACTGAAATAGCATTATCCCAATTCAAGCCTTTTAGACTATTAACCATCAAAGCACCAACTAATACAAGTGCCATAGCTGTAACTGGCGAATATACTGTACCAGTTGCTGGGTCGAAAATGCCGCCCGCAAATCCAAATACAGGATAGATTAGTAATGATAGTAAGAATAAGACACCAACTACAACAGCTGATAGTCCTGTTCTAGCACCAGTTTGAATACCAGTAGTAGATTCTACAAATGATGTAACAGTAGAAGTACCTAAAATAGCTCCTCCAACAGTTCCAACAGCATCCACTAAGAATGCTTTTTTATCGCCAATTAATTGACCTTCTTCATCAAGTAAGCCAGCATCATGTCCAACAGCAACTAATGTACCTGCTGTATCAAAGAAATCTACAAATAAGAAAGTAAAAATAACTGCATATGCTTCAGGCTTTTTTAATAGATCAGGTAAAGCACCGAAAGCTTTTCCAAATGTTTCAGATATTTTTTTAATTGAATCTAAAGAACCACCATCAAATTGTGGCATTAAGTCTACACCTAGTAGACCAAGTAATCCACCTAATAAGCCAGTAGCAGCAATAGAAATAATAACTGAAAATCTACTTTTCATAGCGTGTAGTACAAATGCTAATACAATACCAAATAGTGCAAGTAATACTGCAGGATGTGCAAAGTTTCCAAGTTCCACAAATGTATCTGGGCTAGCTTGAATAATACCAGCATTTTTTAAACCGATGAATGCAATGAAGAATCCAATACCAGCGCCAATAGCTAGTTTTAAATCTTTCGGAATAGCATTAATCATTTTCTTTCTAATACCTGTTAATGAGATAATAACAAATATTACACCACTTACTAATACAGCAGCTAGTGCTTCTTGCCAAGAGAACCCTAAACCAAAACATACAGTATAAGTGAAGAATGCATTCACACCCATACCAGATGCTAAAGCTATTGGATAGTTAGCATATAATCCCATTAAAATTGATGTAAGACCAGCAGTTATTGCAGTTGCAGCAAATACTGCAGCAAATGACATACCAGTTTCACTTAGCATACCTGCGTTAACAGGTAAGATATAAAGCATAGCTAGAAAGATTGTTAAACCACCTAGCAATTCTTTAGTAAATGAAGATCCTCTTTCTGAAATTTTGAAAAACGAATCAACTTTTCCTAAAAATCCTTTCATATAAACCTCCGAAATTTATTTGAAGCAAATTCAGGCTTAATAAAAAGTCTTAGTAATGTATCTCCTAAGACTAAAGTTGGCGTGATAATAACATAAGAAAAGTCTATATATACATTCTTATAGTTTAAAATATTCAACGCAAAATTAGCTGTAGTCTCAATATTTACGGTATTGAGGTAGATACTTTCGATCCATATTATCGATATTATACAACCTATTCACTTCACTTAAAAGTATAGCATAATTCAATTAATAACAAAAGGAGAAATTAAGTTAAACGTTTTCATTTTGATTTATTATTCTAAGTTTTATATTTCTTGAATAAGAATATAATAATTGTTATAATATTGTTTATGGAGGAATACCCAAGTGGCTGAAGGGGCTGGCTTGGAAAGCTAGTAGGCCGGTAACACGGTGCAGGGGTTCAAATCCCCTTTCCTCCGCCATTACTACACCCTATAATTTATTTAGTCATATTAGATGAATATAACGTTATATAGCTTAATATTCATATAAATAGCTATAAAGGGCCTTTGTTTTCATTTTTAGATCAATCGAGACAACTTATTAAAGTTGTCTTTTTTTTATGAAAAGGTACATGCAAAGCCATCTTCTCGAATGAAATGCAAGAAAAATGTGTGGGGGTAAACCGTTTTTTACAGGGGTTCAGGGAGATGATGCCTAGACACTGTCAACAAGCTGTAATTTTTATTATAGAACATTAAAAAGAGATTGGTTTTTTAATTAACCTTTTAACCGAAAGTTTATTCTGTTCTAAAAAAACATTATACAACTATAGGGATAAAACTTAAAGAGAATTTCCTTAACCATATAACAGAAAGTTAATTATAGTTACATTAAGTTAACCTATTAAGACAATATCATTTAAAAGTATAAAAGAAACATATTAAAGAAATCGATTTATTTAATTTTGGTTTCGTGAAAAACACCAGGCATTATGTTTGGATTTCGTGAAATTTACGACCGATTATGTTAGGATTTCGTAAAGCAATGTGATATAATATAATTGTAATAGGAGGGTAAGATGATTTTAAAAAGAAAAATATATAATGAGTTATTAAGTTGGAAAGAAAAAAGTGCTGGAACTACTGCATTATTAATAGAAGGAGCGCGTAGAATAGGTAAAAGCTTTATTGCAGAAGAGTTTGCTAAAAATGAATATAAAAGTTATATTATTGTTGATTTTAGTATTAAAAATAATGAAATGGAGTCATTATTTTTAGAAAACCAATTAGATTTAGATATGTTCTTTAATAAGTTGCAAATATTGTATACAACAAAACTATTTGAACGAAAATCATTAATAATTTTTGATGAGGTTCAAATTTTACCTCTCGCAAGACAGATGATAAAACATTTAGTTAAAGATGGTAGATACGATTATATTGAAACAGGATCACTATTATCTTTGAAAACCAATATACAAGACATCTTAATTCCGTCAGAGGAAGAAAGCATTAAAATGTATCCCTTTGATTTTGAAGAATTCCTATGGGCCATTGGCGATACTGTTACTTTTAATTTAATACATGAGTTTTACAGTAAGAAAACTCCATTAGGTGAAAGTGTTCATAAAACAATTATGAGACTATTTACTGAATATATTTTAGTTGGAGGAATGCCTCAATCTATTTTAGAGTACGTTAAAACTAAAGATTTTGATTCTGTAGAAAGAATTAAAAGAAATATTTTAAAACTTTACAGAAATGATATAGTTAAATTTGCTTCAGGGTATGAAAATAGTGTATTAGCTGTGTTTGACAACATACCCTCAGAACTATCAAAAAGTTATAAGCGATTTAATTTGTCTTCAATTGATAAAAGTGCTCGTTATAGAAGCTATGAAGATTCATTCATTTGGCTAGATGAAGCACAAATTGTTAATGTTTGTTTTAACACTTTAGATCCAAACATCGGTTTAAGAATGAATTTAAATAATAGAGCATTGAAATTGTATATGGCAGATACAGGGCTTTTAATTAGTCATACCCTAAACAACCAAAGTTATATTGATAGTGAAATATATAAGGGATTACTTTTTAATAAACTTAATATAAATAAAGGAATGTTTGCTGAAAATGTTGTCGCGCAATTATTAGTTGCAAATGGACACAAATTATTTTTCTATGTTAATAATGATAAAGCTAATAGAGAAAATAATATGGAAATTGATTTCATTATATCTAAGGGTAGTAAAATAGTTCCAATTGAAGTAAAGTCAGGAAACTACAGAAATCACTCCTCAATCGATAAATTTAATAAAAAATTCTCAAATAGAGTCTCAAATAAAATTGTTTTACATACAAAAGATTTAAAAATTAAAGGCGATACCATTTATTTACCTTTATATATGGTAAGTTTTATTTAATTATTAATAAAAGATTTTTCTTTTTAGTGTAATAATAAAATGTCAATTTATATTGCAATGTTTTTGGGGGTTAAAGTTCACAGAGACTTTCCTCCGCCATCATTACCCCTATAATATATTTAGCCTAAAAAAAATTCTAACAATAATTGTCATTTAATGAAAAAAATGTTATTATAAATTAAAGAGAGAGAAATAGTTTTAAAAGAGGTGAACCCTATGAAAAAAATTATATCTATATTAATTATCTTAATTGGAGTATTTACTTTAATAGGATGTAATGAGTTAGTCGATAATGAAAATGACAATACGAAGGACCCTAATATACCTACTGAAATTGTTGACGACTTAGATGAGACAAAAGAAACTGTTACTAATCCTGATGACCCAATAGAAGAGATAGTAAATGAGCACGAAAGTAGTTTTTATGATCTTCAAGGTGCTTTTGATGAAGGCCTTTTAAATAATGATGATCTTCTTGAGATAAAGTATTATTTAAATGATCCTTCTAAGCCTATTTATCCAAAGCCATTAAATACAAAGTTAACTAGTTTTATAAAAGAAGCAAGGCATTCAGATTTAAGAAATTTAAAAGATGTAAATGATAATATAGTTTATTCAGGTCTTTCAATTTTGGATTTAGAAATTGCTGGCTATTATGGAGTTTACAATAATAGTTATGCTGTTTTAATATATGACTCTATGACACAGTATCTAGATGCTGAAGGAAGTGAAATTGTTGATGGTGTAGAATTTAACTACAACGATAGTAATAGAATATTAATTTTTCATTATGAACAACCTAGTGGGCCTGAAGTTCCATATTCACTTATAAGAGGCTTAAATTGGCAGCTTAAAAATCCTCGCTTAGATGAGTTTGATATTTGGAATATTACATATGGTGATGATAACAGAGGTATGGTATTTTTCTATGCTAGAAGTAAAGAAGAGTTATTAAGTGAAATTGAAAAACACAAAGATCAACCAGTCTTATATAACCCGCTTTTAGAAAACAACATTGTTAATGCACTAATTAACAGTTATGATGATGAGTATTTTAAAGATAATATACTATTGTTCTATTATAAATTTGAACCAAATCTATCTGAAAATTTTGTTTATAGTGTTGAAGTGATAGATAACAAATTATTTTTAAATGTTAATCGTTTTGAAAGTGTATTAACAGCAATTAGCTCTTATAGATATACTATTACAATTAGTAAAGATGATGCCCAGGATGTAGAAGACTTTAATGTAGCAGTAAGAACAATAACAACGCCAATAGATAGACTTAGCATTCCAATTAAAAGTAGTGTTTATAGAAATATTTATCTTAATGGCCTAGATGTGGAAGATTTTAATGGGTTAAGTAATCTGAGAGAAGTTAGAGTATATACTAGTAGTTTAAATGTAGACATTAAATTTAATACTACGTTAACTGAGGAAGAACTCGCAAATATTTTAGTTAAACTTGAAGCTATGGATACTATCGTTTCTATAGGATATAAATCTAAAGAATGGATAAGAGTTCAAGTTAGTCATCAGTTTTATGATAAAATCACGTCAAAAACATTAAAACTAAAAGAAATTTTAGGTGATGAAATTCCTGGAAGTGAAAAATTCACAATAGAAATTTTAAACTTTATACCCATAGTTATAGTTACTCTTATTTTTGAAAAATCTGGTAAAAGTTATCACCAAGCCATGAAAGAGGAGTTAGTTCGACTAAATCTATCTTTTATAAATTATTCTGAATTTAAAGTATAATTTAAAACAAAATATAAAAATAAATAACAGCCTTAAAGGGCTGTTATTTAAATAATTATAAACTATGACAACTTACTATAGTTGTCTTTTTAAAATATATATATCTCAAAATATTTTATTGATTGAAATTGTTTGTTTTTAATAATGAATAAATTATAATAATTCTTTTCCTCGTAAAAATAAGATGAAATCAATGATATATGTAATTGGAGATATAACAAAAGTTAAAGCAAGTCCAAATAGAAAAACGATCAACGATAAGAGAATACCTATTAGGGCAAAAAGTATTTTTACTATTATTAACCAAACAACTCCGCTAATACTTAAATTGAAAATAATTCCAGGCATGCGATAAGTTTTACCAATGTAGCCTACAAGCATTTCTCTTAACCAAGAATTATAGATCATTTGGGTTATGAATGTTAAGAACATGAGACCTAAGACGATAGAAGTAATCATCAGTTCACGTTTTGTAATGTCGGGATTAGGTTCTGCAGTAGCAGCACTAATAATGAATAAAATCAGTCCTAAAACTCCAATAACTGCTCCAATAATAAACCGAATAAGAATTTGCTTTCTTTCTTTTTCTTTGTCGGCTATTTTTTTCTCGTCATTTAGTTTTTTAATAGCTTCTTGTTTTTCCTTTGCTTTTCTTTCCTTTATACAATCATGACAAATAAATCCACTATCAGTTTTTAATAAACCATCAAAACCATATGGTTTATGACATACTGTACATAAACCTAAGTTTAGTTCATTACTTGGTGTTTCTTTAGGTGTGCCTAAAAAATCATTAATAGAGACATCAAGTACCTCTGCAAGTCTTTTAAAAGTAGCAAGATCGGGCTCACTCAAATTATTTTCCCATTTACTAACTGCTTGTGGTGTTACATGCAACAAATCAGCAAGCTCGCTTTGTGTTAAGCCTTTATTATTCCTAAAAGCTTTAATTTTCATTCCGTAGTTTTCCATATTTTATAACCTCGCTTTCTTGTAAATTATAGCATAATAATTAAAAATTCAACTAAACGTTTAGTTTATTTACTCAACTAAAAGTTGAGTTATTAATAACATTATAACATATTTAAAATACTTGCGTAACTAAAGATTTTATCAAGCATTAATTTATTAATCAAAGAAGAGTTAATGTCTAGAGGATTAATATTAGTGGACAACATTGTCCTATAGAGTTGGACTAAATAGGACAGTAATTATAAATAAAAGCTGATTTGGTATTAATTAAATCAGCTTTTTACTTTTTTATGAAATTTCTTTTTGTTCTTGTTTTCTTTGATTTATTTTTTTCTCTAACCATCTTGTAAATTTAAATATTACAAATACATCAAATATTAGGATATTTACTAATAAAATCCATTCAATAGGTGCTAATGATTTTAGACCTAAAAATTCAAATATGTTTTTATGATAGAACGAACTTAAAACAGCAGCAACAACACCGGTAGAGCGAAAAATTAAAACAACGGGAATGAAGAAACTATATTTTAATTTTGTTAGACCAGCTGCTAGGCATAGCCCATCATCTGGAAAGAACGGAAACAAAAACATAATAGGTAAATAAATTTTAGTTTTTGTATCAATTAACTCCTGAGCTTTTCTTAGACTATCTTTTCCTATAAGCTTAATAGCAACTTTTTCTCCTAAGGTATCGCCAATAACAAACATTAAAATGCTAGAAATCCATACACCAACAAGTGAAAGACCTAGTGCAAGCCAAATATTATCAAAGAGAATTCCAGCTAAAACTAAGAATGTCATACTAGTTCCTGGAATAACCGCTAACACAGTAGTTACTGCAATTTGAAGAAGAAGGAAAACAATTGGTCCCCAAACTCCGGTGTCATTAATTATTTTTTGAAGGCTTTCTTGATCAGTAACCCCAAAAGCTTTAAGGATAAAATAAAGACCTATAATAATAGCTATGAAAACTATTATTGTTATGGTAACTCGAATTATTTTTATATATATATCTTTCATAGCTGCCTCCAGAAATAAAACTTTGACATTTAAAAAAGTCAATCTTTAACTATTATAGTATTAATAAAAAGTAAAGTCAATTAAGTAGATAATAAAAATAACTCGAATCAATTATTTTAAAAATAGGTCTATAAAGTTGGCTGTTTCTTTTGCGACATTCATTATATTCATTCCACTGTGGTTAGTGCGGAAGGCAATAAGGTAACACCATTTTAAAATGATTTATCTAATTTAAAAGACTAAAAATTTAAATTACCTTTAGTCTTGTTTTTTTATTAGTCCCTTCATCTATTCCATTTATCTAAAATAGCAAAGCACTTATTAAGATGAAAGCAAATAGCACACCAAATAATACTTCTTAATTCTTTACAAGTTAGAGTTGTTATAATATAATGGAATAGATTTATTAAAATATAATATAATTTGGAGGTTAGTATGTTTGAAGTAAATAAGAAATATCATGGATTTAAGCTAGTAGAAGAAAGAAATATTGATGAAATTAGATCTAAAGGAAGACTTTTTATTCATGAAAAAACTAAAGCTAGACTATTACATTTAGAAAATGATGATGATAACAAAGTATTTTCAATAGCTTTTAGAACACCACCTAAAAATCATACTGGAGTAGCTCATATATTAGAACATTGTGTTTTAGCTGGTTCTAGAAAATATACAACAAAAGAACCGTTTATGGATATGGTTAACTTTTCGTTAAGAACGTTTATTAATGCGATGACTTTTCCAGATAAAACCGTTTATCCTGTAGCAAGTAGAAATCATAAAGATTTCTTTAACTTAATGGATTTATACTTAGATGCAGTATTTTTTCCAAAAATTTATGATGTTCCTGAAATATTTATGCAAGAAGGATGGCATCATGAATTATTTAATAAAGAAGAAGATATAATTTATCGAGGTGTAGTATATAATGAGATGAAGGGTGCATATTCAAATCCTAGTGCAATCTTTTCTGATGTAATAGCAAAGAGCTTGCTTCCAGACACTTGTTATAGTTATTCATCTGGTGGGAATCCAGACTTTATCCCTGAACTTTCCTATGAAGAATTTTTAGATTTTCATAGAAAACTATATCATCCATCAAATAGTTATATTTATTTATATGGAGATGGAGATCTAGATAAACAACTAAAGCATATTAATGATAATTACTTGAACAATTTTGATGAATTAAAAGTTGATTCAACAATTCAAAGACAAAAACCTTTGAATAAAAGAGTTGAAGAAGTAGGTTACTATAGTGTTTCTAAAGATGATAGTTTAGAAAGAAAAACTTATATGGCTCTTAACTTCTTTACTGGAGATGTTTCAGATATAGAAACAAGTCTAATTAATAATATTTTACTCAATGTTTTAATTACTACAGAAGCTGCCCCACTTAAAAATGCTTTATTAAAAGCTGGATTTGGTGACGATGTATTTTCCATTACTGAAGGAGCTAGAGATGGCATTACAGGAGTTGGAATAAGAAATTCTGATGCTTCAATGAAAGATGAGTTTGAGAAACTAATATATTCTACACTTAAAGAAATGGTTTCTAAAGGAATAGATAAAGAATTATTAAAAGCAGCTATTAATAGTGTAGAATTTGATTTAAGAGAATCATCAGGTTTTGCAAGTAAAGGTATTATTTATAAGCTAATAGCTATGGATGGTTGGCTACATGATAAGAATCCATTAGAATATTTACAATACAATAGTGTTTTAGAAAGCATTAAAGAAAAGCAAGATACTGATTTTTTTGAAAAATATATTGAAGAGAAATTTATAAATAATAAAACTACTTCATTAGTTGTTGTAAGTCCAGTTGCTGGTCTAGCAGAAGAAAAAGAAAAACAGTTAAAAGAACAGCTTGGTAAACATAAAGAAACATTAAGTGAAAAAGAAATAGAAGAGTTAATAAAAGCTAATGAAAAATTAAAGGCTTATCAAGAAACACCAGATACAGAAGAAGATAAAGCTAGTATTCCTCAGTTATCTAAAGAAGATATAAAAGAAGAAGCTGAAGTTATTCCTCAAGTAGTATATAAAAAAGATGGTTATACTCTTTTACATCAAAATATTTTCTCAAGCAATATAACTTACTTAGACTTATATTTTGATTCTGCTCATATAGAAGTTGAAGATTTACCTTATTTATCAATTCTAACAAGATTACTTACAAGGCTAGATACAAAGAAAAGATCATATTCGGACCTTTCAAATGCAATTTTAGCCAGTACAGGAGATATTGCTATTCGAGCAAATGTATTAACTAAAGATGATGAGGAGTTCTCCGTTTTACCGGTAATTCAAGTTAGTGCAAGAGCCTTAACAACAAGTGCTAAGGAAATGTTAGAACTTATTAGTGAAATAATATTTGATACTAAAGTAGAAGACGTAAATAGAATTAAGGAAATAATGTTGCAAACAAAGTCGCGTTTAGAAAGTTCTATACCTCGTCAAGGAAATACATTTGCTTCATCAAGAGTAAGCTCATATTTCTCAAAATCAGTTAAATATTCAGAAAACTTAAGAGGTTTAGAATACTTCTGGTTCTTAAGTGATTTATTAAAAGATTTCGATGAAAAACAAACCGAAATATTAGAAAAGTTAAATAGCCTATATAGCAAAATATTTAATTTAAATAATTTAGTTATTAGTGTTACTGGTGATGAAGAAGATTTTAAAGCTGTTGAAAAAAATTTAAACTTGGTAGTTGACCGCCTGGAAAATAAAGTTTATCCAGCAGCTAAGTTAGATTTTACATATGATAAATTAAATGAAGGTGTTTTAGCAAACTACAATGTTCAATATGTTGCAAAAGCAGCTAACTTTAGAAAACTTGGTTATGATTATCATGGAAGTTTTAGAGTTGTGGAAAAAATATTGAATGGTAGTTACTTACATAATCGCGTAAGAGCACAGGGTGGGGCTTATGGAGTAAGCACTTCACTTGGTTTCAATGGAGACTTAACAGTGTTTTCGTATAGAGATCCTAATTTAAAAGAAACTTTTAATGTTTATGATGAAATAGGTAAATACTTAGAAAGTCTAGAATTAAGTGATACAGAGTTTTTCCAATATATAATCGGTACATTTGCTAGTCTAGACCCTGCAAGAAGTCCAAAAGGAAAAGGAGATATCCAAGCTCTTAGATATATTACAGGTATAACTCAAGAGTCAGTTCAAAAAACAAGAAGTGAAGTTCTAAACACAACGCTTGAAGATGTAAGAAAAGTTGCAAAACTATATAATGATGCAATGAAAGAAAATTATATTTGCGTATTAGGCAATGAGAATAAAATAAAAGAAAACGAAGAATTATTTACTAATTTAGTTAAACTAGTAAAATAAAAGGAATAAAGATGAAAGAATATACAATATTAGATTTAAAAGAAGGATTAAAAAATAAAGATTGGTCTAGTAAATCAATTGTAGATTTTTATATTAAAAGAATAATGAAATACGATGTTAATGGTAAAGCATTAAACTCTATTTCAGAGATTAATCCTGATGTTCAATTGTTAGCTGAGCTTGCTGATTTAGAACTTTCCAAAGGTAGTAGTAAACCATTACTCGGTATTCCGATTGTTGTAAAAGACAATATTAATACTAAAGATAGAATGCTTACTACAACAGGTTCTTTATCTTTAATGGATTTATATGCACCATATGATGCAACTATTGTAAAGAAATTAAGAGAAGCAGGAATGATTATCTTTGGTAAGACAAACTTATCTGAGTTTTCTTACTTTCTTTCTTCAAATAAAATACCAAGTGGCTTTAGTAGTAGAAATGGTCAAGTTAAACATCCTTATAATTTTGAAATTGATCCTCTTGGTTCAAGTACTGGCTCAGCTGTAAGTGTAGCTGCAAACTTAATTCCTGTTTCTATAGGAACAGAAACTAATGGTTCATTAATGGCGCCAGCAGAAAAAAACTCAATTGTAAGTTTAAAACCTACTGTGGGGCTTGTGTCTAGATATGGTATTATTCCAATAACACCAGCTCAAGATACTCCTGGACCTATGAGTAGAACTGTTATTGATACTGCTTTAATAATGGATGCTATTTGGGGTAGGGATGAAAATGATTTAGGAACACTATTAAATCCAAGAGAAGATTATAATTTTTATGGTGCTATTAATAGAAGTATAAAAGGAAAAAGAGTAATATTTCTTAGCTTCCAAAATATTGAATACTCAGACGAAGAGAAAAGTATTTTAACAGCAGCAAAAAAAGTGTTTGAAGATGAAGGTTGTATTTGTTTAGATTATACAATTAATGTAAATGCAGTTAATAATTATAAAACAATGAAATATGAATTTAAACCAGCGATGAATAACTATTTAAATAGTGTTAAAGGTCATACAAAGATGACTTCACTTGCTGATATAATTAAATTCAATGAAGAAGACCCTGAAGTAAGAATACCATATGGTCAAACAATTTTAGTTGAGACAAATAATACTAGTGGTAGAATGATTGAAGAAGAGTACTGGCAAGCAAGGGAAGATAATAGTAAAGAATTAAAGAAATATGATGAAATGTTCGAAGAGTTAGATGCTGATGTGTATATAACTACTAGAAGAACATCTTTTCCTCCTATTATGGGTAATCCTACAATTACAGTTCCCGCAAAAGCTATTACAGATTTATATCCAAAAAGTATATTTATTGTAGGGAAAAAATGGAAAGATGATGAGCTTATTAGTTTTGCTTATAAATATGAACAAGCAACAAAACATAGAGTTGCACCAATCTTAGATTAGAGGTGAACTGTGATTACTCAAGTTGATTTAAAATATTTAAAAAGGGCTGTAGAATTAGCTAAAATATCCCTTGATAAAGGAGACGAGCCATTTGGTTCTGTTTTAGTGTCAAAAGATGGAGATGTTCTTTATGAAGGTCATAATGAAGTCTCTAGTGGTGACCATACTCGTCATCCAGAGTTTGAGATTGCGAAATGGGCAGCTAACAATATGACAGAAGAAGCAAGAAAAGAAGCTACTGTTTATACCTCGGGAGAACATTGTCCAATGTGCTCAGCTGCACATGGCTGGGTTGGGCTGGGCAGAATTGTATATGCCGCTTCATCTAAGCAACTCTCAATGTGGCTAGAAGAATTTGGTGCAAGTATGCCAAGAGTTAAAACACTAGCAATAGAAGAAGTTATTAATGATACTTTAGTTGAAGGCCCTGTAGAAGAGTTTTCTAAAATATTAAAAGAATATCATTATATTAATTATATGAGAAAACAACAAAACAAATGAAAAAAAGGTTAAACCGCTATAAAATAACGGTTTAGCCTTTTTATTTATTAAAATAATTATTATATATAAAATCAACGTCTTTGTCGCCTCTACCAGATAAGTTAACTAAAACATTTCCTTCTTTTTTAAGTCTTGCTTCTTTAATAGCATAAGCAAGTGCATGTGCACTTTCAAGTGCTGGGATAATTCCTTCAAGTTTTGAAAGTAAATAAAACGCCTCTAAAGCTTCCTCATCAGTTATAGCTTGATAGTTCACTCTTTTTAACTCATGGAGTAAAGAATGTTCTGGTCCTACAGAAGGATAATCTAAACCACTAGCAATTGAATATACTTGATCAGGCTCACCTTGCTCATCTTTTAACATTATAGAATTAAACCCATGCATTATGCCTTCTTCACCATAAGTAATAGAAGCTGCATGGTCTCCTTTCTTTGGACCTTTTCCAAGGGGTTCTATTCCAACTAAATCTACCTCATCATTTATAAATGAAGAAAATATTCCAATAGCATTACTTCCGCCACCAACACAAGCAATAACTTGATCTGGTAGTTTTCCGGTTAGTTTTAAAAACTGTTCTTTAGCTTCCTTTCCAACTACCATTTGAAAATCTCTAACCATTTGAGGGAATGGATGGGGACCAACAACAGAACCAATACAATATATGGAATTTTTGTAATCGTTTAAATAGGCTATAAAAGCACTATCAACTGCTTCTTTTAAAGTTTTATTACCTTCTTTTACAACAATTACTTTAGCTCCGAGTATTTCCATCTTAGCTACATTTTGCATTTGTTTTAATACATCAACTTCTCCCATATGAATTTCACATTCCATGCCAAAGTAAGCAGCAGCAGTAGCTAAAGCAACACCATGTTGCCCTGCTCCAGTTTCCGCAATTAATTTCTTTTTACCTAAATACTTTGCAAGGAGAGCTTCTCCCATACAATGATTTAGTTTGTGTGCACCAGTATGATTTAAATCTTCTCTTTTTAAGTAGATTTGTAAATTTCCACCTAAGTGTTCTGATAATCTCTTACAGTGATAAATTGGTGTAGGTCTACCTTGAAAATGATTTTGAATTTCTTCAAGTTCATCTAAAAATTCTTTAGACTTTCCTATAGTAAGATAGGCCTCTTTAATTTCGTTTAAAGGTATGGTTAATTGTTCAGGAGTATAGTTACCCCCATATTTTCCAAAGTAACCTTCTTTATTTGGAAAATTTTTAAAATAGCTTTTAAAGTCAACATCTTTCATATTATTCACCCTTTCTATATTAATGTTGCCTTTAGCATTTAAAAAAAGTCCTTTCCAAAATACATAAGTATTTCGAAAAGGACAAGTATTTCATACCTGCGGTGCCACCTTTATTGTTTATCAAATAAACCACTTTTTAAATGCTAACACATTTTTGCTTTGTAACGTAAGCACAACGTCAAAGGCTACTATAATTCACCCTGCCCTCAAAGGACCATTATTCTAATCTGTTTACTACCTAATTCCACCAAACTTAGGCTCTCTGTGAGTTCATGATTAGTTTTACTCCCTCATCATTGGTTTAATAAATTATATCACTATATATATAGAAAGACAAGTTATATTTACAAGTTTACTTATGTATAGTCACTTAATGATAATATATCTTTTATAATGTTTCTATTTTTTGATTTCTTTTGGTGAACTAAGTACACTCCACGCTCTAAATGATAATCTTGGATTTTGATTTCTTTTAGTGCTCCTGTTTCTAAATCACTAACACAAATACTTTTAGAAACAAAGCTAATTCCATGACCATCTCTTACAAGCCTTCTAATAAGAGAAGAGTTATCAATTTCAAGTATAACTTGATAGTTGTTTAAGTTATCACCTATAGAAATTAAATAGTTTTCAATTTGGTCTCTTGTATTAGCATTTTTATGGCGGAGGATAAGTCTTTCTCCTTTAATCATATCCCAAGTTACTTCATCATATTCTATAAAAGGATGATCTTTAGAAACGATCAAGATTAATTCATCTTTGGTAAGAAGATGTGATACTAAGTTTGATGGAGGTATTTCCCCGTCAACGATAGCAAAATCAAGCTCAAGAAATTTTAATCTCTCTACAATATTTACGATTATATCAGTATGGAAGTTAATAAAAACACCGGGATGTTTGACTTTAATCATATTTAGTATTTCAGGAATTAAATAATAACTTGCTGTTAGGGTAATCCCTATATCATAGCTTAGTTTATTGGTGATAGAAGAGAAAATTTCCTTTTCAATATTCTTATTCATCCCTATTAATCTTTTAGCATTCCTGACAAGTATTTGCCCTTCTGGAGTTGTTACTAGTTTTCCTTGTACTCTTTTAAATATTTTTATATTGTAATGCTCTTCTAAAGCTTTTATATGTTGAGTAATAGCAGGTTGAGTCAAATTACATAATTGAGCAGTCTTTGTATAGTTTTTTTCTGCATCTAATATTATTAGTGTTTTTAGTTTTTCGTTTATCATATTTTTACCTCTTTTTTATATTATATCATAAAAAAGAGTATTATAAATATAATTTATAAGATTATAAAAATATATAAGTTGATTTTATTTATATAAGTGATATACTATTATAATACAATGAAGGAAAAGAGGTGATAGAAATATGCTAAAAATTTTATATGAAAGAATTGGCGATTCTGCAGCGGGTCAAACAGCTGCTATTTTGATCGGTATTTCTATTATGCTATTCGTTGGTTTTTTAGCAACTAGATTAACTAAACTTGTAAAGTTACCAAATGTTACTGCCTATATTTTAACAGGTATATTAATCGGGCCTTTTGCTTTAGATTTAATTAAAACTGAAGTAAGAGAAAGTTTGGGATTTCTAACAGATATTGCTCTAGCTTTTATTGCTTTTAGTGTCGGAAGGTATTTTAAACTAGAAACACTAAAATCAGGGGGAATGAAAGTTGTTGTAATAACTTTATTTGAATCTATTCTAGCTGCAGTACTTGTATTTTTAGTTATGAAATTTGCATTTGGATTCAGCACTCAGTTTTCATTTTTACTAGGGGCGATAGCTTCAGCTACAGCTCCAGCTTCAACAATGATGACAATTAGGCAAACAAAAGCAAAGGGGCATTTTGTAGATACGATTCTTCAAGTTGTGTCTTTAGACGATGCTATTGCTCTTATATTGTTCAGTGTTGGTATTGCTATATTAACAGTTGGAACAAATCACGATGGAAGTACTTTTTGGTTAGTTACAAAACCTATATTAATAAACCTAGCAACTGTTGTTGTTGGTGGGTTGTGGGGACTGTTATTACACTTATTTATTACAACTAAGCGTTCTACAGATAATAAATTAATTATAGCAATCTCTATGATTTTATTCTTTACTGGACTTGCTGCAATTTTAGATGTTTCACCGCTTTTAGGATGTATGGCTATGGGAATGGTTTATATAAATGTAAGTAAGAATGAATCTTTATTCAAACAACTAGACTACTTTACTCCACCAATACTTAGTTTATTCTTCGTATCTTCGGGTATGAATTTAAACGTGCATTATTTAGTTGATATTGGTATTGCTGGTGTAGTTTATTTCTTAGTTAGAATTGTTGGTAAGTATGCGGGAGCAACGCTTGGATCGTTTGCTGTCAACTCAACACCTGAAAATAAAAAATATCTAGGACTTGCTCTTATACCACAAGCAGGAGTGTCAATTGGACTAGCTGCACTTGGATCTAGAATGCTAATTGAAGCAGGACAAACACAGTATGCTGCTATGCTTACAACTATAATTATAGCTTCTGGTATTTTATATGAAATGTTTGGTCCAGCTAGTGCAAAGCTAGCACTATATTTATCGAAATCTTATACTTTAGAAGTTGAACCAACTTAAAAAAATCTCTTAGACGGGAGCTTTGTTTCCCGTTTAAGAGTTTTTATTTATCTTGTATTATGTTATAATGGTTAATATATAAAGGTGTTTTATGGATATAAAAATTAAGAAGCTGAGTAGTAGAAGTAAATATATTAATGATTTATTTAATCTCATCCTTTTACTTTGGCCCGATACTGAAGAAAAATTTGACGAAATTATAATGAGTAAAAATAATCATTTTTGTGGTGCATTTTTAGGAGATAAAATAATAGGTTTTATTAATTATTCAATTAGGTATGAATATGTCAATGGCTCTTCAATATCACCTGTAGGATACTTAGAAGGTATTTATATATTAGAAGAATATCGTAGAAATAAGGTAGCAACAAAATTAGTGGATTTTGTTTATGAACAGCTAAAATCAAAAGGATATAAAGAATTAGCAAGTGATACTTTACTTGATAACTATGAGGGGCAGGAATTTCATAAAAGTATTGGTTTTAAAGAAAGAGAAAGAGTAGTTTATTATATAAAGAAGATTAAATAATTAAAAGGAGAAGATTTATGTATTTTTTAGAAAGCCGTTGGAAACAAGATGGAAGAAAATTAATTTATTTTGGGTTAAGAAATAAAAAGAATCTACATAAAAATATAATAAAACTTAGTTCAAAGCAAACTAAAATAATAAACGAATTTCCAAAAGCATTATCTAAGCAAGAGATTAAGGATTTAAAGAAGCTATATAATTTTGTTGTTGTTAGCGAAGATAAACTAAGGAAAATTCCTACATCACTAGATGAAGCTAAATTTTGTACAGAGTGTATAGCAAATGATTATATAATTCCTGGAATTGAGTTTGATGATAATGGTTTGTGTCCAATGTGCCAAACAAAGGATCTGGCTTCCAATTTAAAAAGTGTTGTTCCAATAATGAATGTAGTTCCAAAATCAAAGAATTCGAAATTTGATGTTGGTTTATTTTATACTGGTGGTAAAGATTCTACTTATTTACTATATTATTTATCTGTTACGCTTAATTTAAAAGTTCTGGCTATGACTTGGGAGATCCCTTTCATGTCTGATTCTGCAAGATTGAGTATTGAAAACGCAAAAAAGAAATTAAAAAATGTTGAATTTGTTTCAAAGAAAATTGACGATGCAGATTTGAAAAAGATTTATTCGAAATTATATTCGTTAAATGAAAATACTTGTGCTTGTCCATCGCTTGCTTATGTATTGTTTTATCCTGATTTAGTTACAAACCAAATACCTTATTTTGTTGTTGGCAATGAACCTGTACAGATGTTAGGTTTATATTATAATAATATGGCACCTAGGATAGCTTATTCGTTTTCTGATAATAAATTCTTACATTTTTTAATTAATGTAGGTAGAGTTATTGCTTTTAAGCCTCCACTGAAAAGAGGCCAGTTTCAATCTCTTGTTACTATGAAGCAACTTGCTTATGGGGATAACTTTATTAAGAAGATGTCTGGTTATAAAAATGAACTTGTAACAAATGTAACTAAGTCCATAATGGAAGTTGAGGGTGTATTAGAACCTTTAAGAAGAAGTATTAAAGAATCTAGTAGAAGTGGTAAAATTCCTAGTTTTGTTCATATTGATTTAAATGATATATCCGGTGGTTTATATGATTGGAATAATATAAAAGACTTAATTGTGGAAGAATGCGGTTGGGTTGCTCCGGTTGAAGGTAAAGGGCTTCATACTAGTTGTAAGATTGAGAAGTGTAAAGAGCATTCACAATTTCAAAGATTTTATAATATGAAGTCTACAATGATTCCTTTTAGTGCTTTAGAGATTGCACTAGCTAGTAGGAAGAAAAACATATCTAGAGCTGAAGCCATTTTTGAATTAAAACAACATTTAGGTTTTACTTTAAATGAAGTAGAGGAATGTAAAATTATGAAAGACTACTTTATGGAGTAAATATGAATAAGGTAATATATTTTTCTGCAGCTTCTTCAACGAAGAAAATTGCAAAATACGCAAGTGATTATCTTGATTATGATTTGGTTGATTTAACTTCATTTTCAAATAGAAAAAGTTTTGATTATTCAAAAGAATATAATAGACTAGTTATTTGCTTTCCAGTATATTCTCAAAATATTCCTAAACCTGTAAAAGAGATTTTAAAAGAAATAAAAACTAAAAGCTATTTACTTATTATTACTTATGGAAGAATGGATCCAGGTAATGTAATTTATGAAGCTAGTAAAATTGTTAAGGGGAGTTTAGTAGGTGCAAGCTATGTTCCAACAAAACATACTTTTAAAGATGGTGAGTATTTTAATAATTTAGAAAAGTTGGATAATTTATTTAATAAATTAAAAGATTCTAAAACAGCCCCTATATATATAGAAAGAAGAACTAAAAATCCTTTTGCAAGCTTCTTCCCTAATTTTAGAAGTAGAATTAGTGTAGAGATTAAGAAAACTGATAAATGTATAGAATGTGGTTTATGTAATTTGCTTTGCCCAATGAATGTAATTGACAATGGTAAAATAAGTAGTGGTTGTATTAGGTGTCTTAGATGTTATTACTCTTGTCCTTATGGAGGACTTGAAGTAAGCTATTCTAAAGTATTAACTGAGTATTTGAAAAACGATAAACTAGATGAATTAATAATATATGATTAATAAACACAACTATAACAGTTGTGTTTTTATTTCGAATTCGAAGCAATTTTAATGAAGGAAGTTGGTTTTTATGCTATAATTAAGTAGTAGAATAAAGGAGAAAAAAATGGAAAAATTATTAGGAATTCATCATGTAACTGCTATTACTAGTAGTGCTGAGAAAATATATGATTTCTTTACAAATATTCTTAGTTTAAGATTAGTAAAGAAAACTATTAATCAAGATGATATAAATACATATCATTTATTTTTTGCGGATGATGTTGGATCTGCTGGTACAGATATGACATTCTTTGATTTTAATGGAATAGATAAAAAAGTAGAAGGGGTTAATGAAATATCCAGAACGGGTTTTAGAGTTAGTAGCGATGAAGCTTTAGAATATTGGGTAAAGAGATTTAATAAATATAGTGTAGATCATGGAGGCATTAAGAATGAGTTTGGAAGTAAAGTTATTTATTTCAAAGACTTTGATGATCAAAAATATGCTTTAGTATCAGATGAGAAAAATATTGGTATTAAGTCTGGAACACCATGGTTAAAGGGGCCAGTTCCAAATGAATTTGCTATTACTGGTCTTGGTCCAATCTACTTTAGAATTAATAATCTAGAAAGAATGGATAGAGTTTTAAAAGATTTAATGTTTATGCGTTTTATTTCAAAAGAAAACAATCTTCATTTATATCATATGGGTGAAGGTGGTAATGGTGCAGCAGTTATCCTAGATGTGGTTGATTCAAACCAAAGAGCATACCAAGGATATGGTGGTGTTCACCATGTAGCTTTTAGAGTAAAAGATGAAGTTGTATTAAAAGACTGGATTAAACATGTGAGTAAAAACCACCTACCTAATTCAGGCTTTGTAGATAGATTTTATTTTCAATCTCTATATACTAGAATGTATCCTGGAATTTTATTTGAATTTGCAACTGAAGGTCCTGGCTTTATTGACGATGAGGAAAGTTATGAAATCTTAGGTGAAACTCTAGCTCTACCGCCAAAGTTTAGAAATCATAGAGAAGAAATTGAAAAGCTAGTTAGACCTATTGATACAGTAAGAAGTAATAAAGTATTTGAAAAAGAATATCTATAGGTCTATATATGGAAAACAATTTAAAAGCATTAACTATTCTTTTAAGAGCTAGTAAAAGTAGCGAATTAGTTCTAAAAAAAGATATAAAAAACTATAATTTGAATCCTGCGGAATTTGGTGTTTTAGAGTTCTTATATCATAAGGAACCACAACCAATGAACAAACTTTGTGATAAGTTATTAATGGCAAATAGTAGTATGACTTATGTTGTTGATAAATTAATTAAAAGGGGCTATGTTCAAAGGTACGTATGTATAGAAGATAAAAGAAACATCTATGTAAGGTTAACTGAAGAAGGAACTATATATATTAAAGAAATATTCCCTAGACACGAAAGTGTTATTGATGAAATATTTTCAGTATTGAGTGAGGAAGAAATTATAAAATTAAAAGAAGTTTTAAAGAAAATAGGTACTCATGCAGATAATATTAATTATGGAAATAGGGGTGATAAATATGAAAAAAGAGAAAAACAACAAAATAAAAAACTTCATAAAAGAAATAATGAAGTTCACAGTTGAGATTGTTGAAATGATTAATCAAGATGATGAGGACAAATAATGATTCACATTTTCAAGCAAGGGAAAAATAAAAACACATTATTATTGCTTCACGGCACTGGAGGAAATGAATATGATTTGCTTGATATTGGTAAGTTAATAGATCAAGATGCTAGTGTATTATCTGTTCGTGGTGAAGTAAATGAAAATGGACTTAATAGATTTTTTAAAAGATTATCTTTTGGTGTCTTAGACATAGAAGATTTAGATCTAAGAACATCAAATTTAAATAACTTTCTAATTGATGCGAGTAATAAATATAATTTTTCTATGGATAATTTAATAGCTATTGGTTATTCAAATGGAGCTAATATTGCTAGTAATTTAATTATGAATTATCCTAGTAGTTTAGCTGGAGCAATATTACTTAGGCCAATGATTCCTAATCCTAATGCTAAGGCTTTAGATTTAAACGCTAGACCGATCTATATTTTAGCCGGAATACATGATGATATTATACCAGTAGAAGAAGCTAGAAAATTAGAAATTATGTTTAAAGAAAGAAATGCAAAAGTAAGTGCAGAGTATCTTAATGCTAATCATAGATTAACATTGAATGAATTTGATTTAATAAAACAATTTTATAATGAAAAATTTCTTCCAAAATAAAAACCAAAATTTAAAATTTTGGTTTCTTTTTTTATAATATATCTTTTAAAGAGTTTAAGTAGTCCATGTCTTCCTTAGATATTTCAAAGTCTATTTCAAAGTTTTCTTTAATATATTTAGGTGTTACTGATTTTGGAAGAGGTAGTGTATTGTTTTCTAGGCAAAATCTAATAGCTATTTGAGGTAGGGTTTTATTATATTTTTTTGCAATCTTTTCAACTTTTTCATTGCCTAGGAGTTTACCTGTTCCAAGTGGTGAATATGCTTCAATGATAATACCTTTTTCATTACAGTAGTTAACTATTTCATCTTGTGTGTCGCCAATTAAATAGCGAATTTGATTCATTGTTGGAACGATGCCGCTTTTTGAAATTAGGTTTTCAAGGTCTTTAACTTTGAAGTTTGATACACCAATAGAGCGTACTAAACCTTGATCTTGGGCTTCTTTCATAGCTTTCCAAACGCTTAAGTTTTCTTCAAAATAAGTTTTATCGCTTGTTTTATCGTGCCAAGGTCTAGCATTGTGAATAAGAAGAAGATCTATATATTCTAGATTCAAAACCTCTAAAGACTTGAAGATTGATTCTTTTGCTTCTTCGTAGTTTTTGATGTTTGCGGAAACTTTTGTAGTAACAAAAACTTCACTTCGTTTTAATCCTGAATCTCTAATTGCTCTTCCAACGCTTAATTCATTACCATATACTTGAGCTGTATCAATATGGCGATAGCCTACTTTAAGGGCTTCTAAAACACTATTATAACAAATGTCACCTTCAGGAATCTGCCAAGTTCCAAAGCCTATCTTAGGAATTTTAACTCCATCATGTAAAGTAAAATAACAATTTTTCATTTCATTTTCTCCTTTATAAGTCTATTATATATTTTAATGAAATTAATATCAAATAAAAAACTTTATTATTATATATATATTAAATCTATTTTTTGATATAATGAAGTTGATCGGAGGTAATTATGCATAGATTATTTACTTTTTTAAAGAAGCATGAAGGTCATAGCGTTCTTAGATTTTCCGCAAAAGTTGTTAGAATTATTTTTATATTTTTAGCCTTTGCTATGGCTATTTATTCGATTATTGTAGGTGCAGTAATTGGAGAAGTTGGTGTAATTTTATTATCGATTTTACTCAGTGTTGTTGTATTTTTCGTTATGTTATTTCTAGGAATATTTGTAGAAGCAATCCTAATTTCATTTTCAAATATTGCTGAAAACAATTTTGAAGAACTAGTAAAAAAGGGTAAGGGGGAAGACCCACAAGAAGTTAATCCTTTGTCTAGAAAGCAAAATGCTAATTTTAAAATACTAGCAAAACTCAATGAGCTTAAAGCTAGTGGGGCAATTACAGCTGAAGAATACGAACAAAAAAAGAAGGAATTATTGGAAAAAGTCTAAAAAAGAGCAATTTCAATTGCTCTTTTTTGTTTTTTGATTAATGAATATTTCCTAATGAGTATGATAATTATTGTCTGTTTTATTTTAAAATATAGTTTATTTTGAGTAAAATAAAAAATTTAATAAACGATTTTGAGATGCTAGACAAAAAGGTGTTTCAGTGTTATAATATAAATAACAAATTTTAATATTAATTCACATTGATTAGGACTTATTCTTTTGGATAATAATGTTAATCTTTATTATCTAAATGAGGGTCTTTATTTTGTTAAGTATAAAAAGAAAGGATTATTTATATGAAAAAAGTTTTTGTTGTTGACGGTAAACGTAGTCCAGTCGGATCATTTTTAGGATCTTTAAGAACAGTTCACCCTGCTGATTTAGGAGCAGAAGTAGTAAAAGGTTTAATGGCAAACAATCCAAGCATTCCACTAGCTACAGTAGATGAAGTTATTACTGGTAATATTTTACCTGCTGGAATGGGGCAGGGAGTTTCTAGACAAGTTGCAATTAAGGCTGGTTTTCCAGTTGAGGTTCCTGCATATAGTGTAAACATGGTTTGTGGTAGTGGGATGAAATCTGTTATGAATGCTTATTCTAATATTTCTTTAGGATTACATAATCTAGTTGTTGCTGGTGGAGTTGAGTCTATGAGCAATACTCCGTATTTAGTAGATTCTAAAGTAAGAGACGGTGCAAAATTTGGAGATTTTAAATTAGTAGATCATATGACTTATGATGCTTTAACAGATGTATTTAATAATTATCATATGGGTATTACTGCTGAAAATATAGTGGAGAAATATAATATTTCTCGTGAAGAGCAAGATAAGCTTGCAATTAATTCTCAAGAAAAAGCTATTGCTGCTGTTGATAGTGGAAGATTTAAAGATGAAATTATTCCAATTACTATTAAGACTAGAAAAGGTGAAGTTGTTGTTGAAAACGACGAATATCCAAATAGAACAACAACACTAGAAAAATTGGGAAACTTAAGAGCTGCATTTAAAAAAGATGGTACTGTTACTGCTGGGAATGCTAGTGGTATTAACGATGGTGCATCTTATATGCTTCTTGCTAGTGAAGAAGCTTTAGAAGAATATAACTTAAAAGCAAAAGCAGAAGTTATTGGTATAGGCCAAGGAGGAGTGGCACCTGAGATTATGGGTATGGGACCCGTTCCTGCGATTAGAGCTGCCCTTAAAATGGCTGGATTAAAACTTTCTGATATTGATTTACTTGAACTTAATGAAGCATTTGCTGCTCAAGCCTTAGGTGTTGTTAAAGAATTAAGCAAAGAACATAAAATAAGTGAAGCAGAGATTTTTTCTAAAACTAACTTAAATGGTGGGGCTATAGCTCTAGGTCATCCAGTTGGTTCTAGTGGAAATAGAATAATTGTTACCCTACTTCATGAGATGATTAAAAGAAATGCTAAGTACGGTCTTGCTAGTCTTTGTATTGGTGGAGGCATGGGTACTGCAATAATCTTAAAGTTAGTTTAGATTGAGATAAAGGAGAAAAAAATGAGACTTGAAAATAAAATAGCAATTGTTACTGGAGGAGCTAAAGGAATTGGAATGGAAATTTCCAAACTATTTGCCTTAGAAGGTGCTAAGGTTATTGCCGCAGATATGGAAAACTTAGCTTATGAAGCTAAGGGAGTAGAAGGATATATTTTAAATGTAACTGATGTTGCTGGAGTTCAAAAACTATACGATTATGCTGTAGAAAAATATGGCAAGGTTGATATTTTAGTTAATAATGCAGGAATCACTCGTGATGCGATGACTAGGAAAATGACTGATGATATGTGGGATATCGTAATTGATGTTAATCTTAAAGGTGTATTCAATATGGTTAGAGCATTTGGTCCATTAATGGAAACAAATGGTTATGGTAGTATTATTAATATTTCATCAGTAGTTGGTGAATATGGTAATATTGGACAAGCTAATTATTCAGCGACTAAAGCTGGTGTAATTGGGATGACTAAAACTTGGGCAAAAGAATTCGCAAGAAAAGGTGCAAATGTTAGAACTAATGCAATTGCTCCTGGATATGTTATGACTGATATTTTAAAAACAGTTCCAGAAGAATTATTAAATCAATTTGCTCAAATGACGATGTTAAAACGTTTAGGACAACCTGAAGAAATTGCAAAAGCTGCATTATTCTTAGCTAGTGATGAGTCTAGTTATATTACAGGTCATGTTTTAAGTGTTAATGGTGGAATGAGATTATAGAAAAGAAACAACATTAGAATCCTAATGTTGTTGTTCGTTTTATCTATAATTTATTATTTAATAAATTTTTTAAGGAAGAAAATATAATAAGGTAGGAATAAATATGTGGTTACAAACACTACTTCAATTATTAGTTGATTCAATATTATATATTAGTATTTTAGTTTTAATAACTTTTTCAATACTAATAGTATTTAAAACATCATCTTTCGTAAACTTTGCTCAAGGGGCTATATCCTCGTTTGCAGCATTTGTTGCGGCTATTATCTCTATAAAGTGGGGATGGAGATTTTTATTTGCGCTTCCTTTTGGAGTATTAGTAGGGTTTGTGATTGGTATTTTAATCGACTTATTATTATTTAAGAAAACTAAAAATATAAAACCTATTGAAAAACAAATAGCTACATTAGGACTTTTATTTGCTATTGCAGGATTTATACCAATTTTATTTGGAAATTCTACTATTGAAGTAGCTCCATTTATGAGTAGAGTTAAGATTATTAACTTAGGAAAAATATTAATTAATTTAAGTTATCACATGTTGATTTCATTTATAATTACAGTAATCGTTATAGGAGTATTCTTTATACTACTTAAATATACTAAACTTGGACTTGGTTTTAGATCGACTGCATCAAATAAAGATATATCAAAAATGATGGGTGTGAATACAAGAGTTATAACTAGTCTTAGTTTTGGTATTGCAGGAGGCATGGCTGCACTTGCAGCTATAATGTATGCGCCAATCAATCCGCTAACATCGATGATGATGTTACCATTTGAAGTTAATGGATTCTATGCAACTATGATTGGAGGGACTAGTTCTTTTTTAGGACCAGTTTTAAGTGCTGTTGTAATTCAATTAACAAGTATATTATTAAATAGAGCTTTCTCTATTTGGACACCATTAATTATTTATACCTTAATTTTAGTAATTATTCTGATTAAACCTAAGGGTTTATTTGGGAAAAAAGAAGTGAAGAAGGTGTAGTATGATAGATGATTTTAGCTTAGATTTAAAACAAATCAAAAAAGAAAAAATACATAAGATTATAACTAATCAATATTTTAGTTTTGTTGTTATCTCATTATTATTATTAGTACTAACTCTTAGTATTGGAAGTGCTCTACCTTCTATAAATAGAGATATAGGTAAAATTATTATATTTTCTATTGCAAGCTTAGGGCTATCTATACTACTGGGCCATTCAGGTTTAGTTTCACTAGCGACTGCAGGTTTTATGGGTATAGGAGGATATGCCTTTGGCTATATAATAAATGCAACTCAGCTTCCTTTTAGTATAGCTATGTTACTAGCTATATTATTAGCAGTTATAGTTGGTTTAATAATTGGCGTTATATCTCTAAGAGTAGAAGGAATTTATCTAGCAATAATTACGCTTGGATTTTCTGAAATAATTATAGGATTATTTAAAAATCTAACAAGCATTACAAGAGGAGTCTATACTTTTACAATTATTACTCCAAGACATTTTGATTTTTCAATATTGAATATATTTACTAGTTTTGAAATGACTAGTAAAACAGGTGAAATGATAATGATATCTGTAATTATATTTTTCTTGCTAGCTTTATTAATTCTTATTCATAATATTATTAATAGTCCAATTGGTAGAGCAATGCAAACTATCAAAAATAATGAAACACTTGCTAGCTCTTATGGAATAAATAAATTTAAATATAGATTATTTGCTTTTATTCTTGCTGTTATTTATGCTAGTATTGGTGGAGTATTATATATGGCATTTTTAAATAGCACAGAACCGAGTATATGGAATATAGCACTAACTATAAATATACTTGCTGCTGTAGTCTTAGGTGGTTCAAAATCAATTTGGGGTATACTTGTTGGTGGGGTAGTTATATTTGGAATTGATATTTTTATTTTTCAAAATATAGCGTATTTTCAAAATAGGCCTGAAGCAAGTATGATCTTTAGTGGAATATTAATTGTCGTTGTTTTCTTGTTTTATCCGGGAGGATTAACAAGATTATATTCTGATATTAAAGCAAGTTATATTAAGCTTAAAAAGCGAAGAAAAGAGTATTTCTATGGGAAAGATTAATTTTTTCTTTAAATCAACAAGTGAAAAAATTGCTGATTTAAAATATGAAATATCACTGGATAAACGATGCATAGAAGAACTACTTATAATTCAAGCTGAAAAAGAAGAAATGTTTATAAAAGAAGAAACTTTAAAACTAAGGAAAAGACTTTTTGAAAACAAGCTAAGGGCTTATGGTAAACACGAACTTTATTACAAAGAAAGAGAAGCTAAAAAGTCAAAGTTTTTAGAAGAAAATGATTTAAAGATTCGCTATTATAAACAAAAATATGCAAGAAGTAAAAAAAGAACAAAAGATTCTAAATACTTAAAATATTTAGAAATTAAATTACAAGATAAATTAATAAAACTAGGTGTAGAAAAAACAAAGTATTTGGATAATATCGATTTCACTTACGGAAACTTAGTTCAAAGTAATAAACCAGACTTAGAATATCAAGAAGAATATATTGCTTTAGAAAAACAAGCATATGATGATTTAAAACAAAGGACTTTTGAATTTAGTAAAAAATTAACAGATATAACAGAACGAAAGACTTTAAAAGCAAAACTTAGAATTAAGGTTTTAGAATCAAAGTTAGAAGGCCTTCTAAAAAAAGAACAGTTTGAAATAGAAGCATTTAAGTACTTAGATGATAAAGTTGTTCTTAAGGTTGAAGACTTAACTATTAACTTTAATAATGTTAATGTTTTAGATAATTTAAATTTTAAAGTTAAGGATAAAGAAATATTTGGATTAATTGGCCCTAATGGTGCAGGCAAAACTACTGTAATTAATTGTATTACAAGTTTTTATAAACCACTTCAAGGAAATATTTATTTTAATAATATACTAAATAAAGAAATTAATTTAAAAAATCTTAGAGTTGATGATGTTATTAGAAATGGGATTGCAAGAACATTTCAGAAAGTTGTGTTTATTGAAGAGCTATCAATTTTAGATAATCTACTTATCGCTGGTCATTCAGTGTATAGATCAACTCTATTAGGCCAAATATTTAGAACGGCAAAGTATAAAAAAGAAGAGTTTATTTTAAAAAGAAGAGCTGAAGATGTCCTTAAATATTTAGGATTAGAGTCTTTTAGGGAGGAGTTTCCTCTTAATCTAGCATATGGTGATTTAAAGAAAATTGATTTAGCTAGAGTCTTAATGAGTAGACCAAAACTAATAATCTTAGACTCGCCTACAGTTGGTTTAAATGATGAAGAGATTTTATGGTTTTCTGAGGCTCTTATAAAAATAAACAAAGACTATGCTTCCACAATTTTTATTGTGGAGAACAAGTTGAATTCGCTTATGGATAATTGTGATAATATTTGTGTTATAGACTTTGGGAAACTTATTTGTTTAGGTAAGCCTAGTGAAGTTAGGAATAATGCTCTATTTAAAAAAGTATATTTAGGTGGAACTGAAAATGATTAATACTTTAGAAATAAAAGATTTAGTAGTTAGATATGGAAGTATTGATGCTTTGAATAAAATAGATTTAGAAATCAAAAAAGGAAGTATTGTTGCTTTGGTTGGCAAAGATGGATCAGGAAAAACAACGATACTAAAGACTATTGCTGGAATTGTAAGAGCCAAAAGTGGACAAATTATTTTAGAAGATGAAGATATTACTAATAAACAAATATACCAAATAGCAAAAAGAGGTATAATAGCTTCATTTGAAGATAATTTAATTATCGCTGATTTAACTGTTGAAGATAATTTAAAAGTAGGATCTTATTCTTTAAAGGCCTATAGATATAGAGAATTAAGTGAAGATGGTTCTATTAATAAAATCAAAAAAACAGTTAAAATACAAAAACTTGAAAATTTAAAAAAGGTTTTTTCCTATTTTCCTATTTTAGAGGTAAAGAGAAAAGAAAAAGCTTCTAAATTATCAAAGGTAGAAAAACAAATGTTAGCAATCGGAAGAGCATTAATGGCTAGCCCTAAGATATTGTTACTTGATGAACCTTTAATTGGTCTTGGAACAAATGACATTAAATTAATGTTTAAGACGATAAAAGAAATTCAAAAAGAAGGAATTACAATATTATTAGCAGAAGAGAATATTCATAGTGCACTTGAGATTTCTACATATATTTATGAACTTGAGTTAGGTGAAGTTAAAAAAGAGTGTAAGACTAAAGACTATTTGATTTCTCAAATACCTGTAAGTGAAAAGATTGAGAAAGAAAAACCAGCAAAAGAAAAAGATAAAAGAAAAACAAAAGCACTGTAAAACTCTTGTAATCTGATTTAGTTTTGCTTATGTATAAACCTGCAAACTCATTATAAAATCTATTAGCAGTCAAGGAAGGGCCTTTAATAGAAGAAATAAACATAAGTTAGTGCTACATGTTAGTATCTTAATTTAGTATTATTTGACAATAATTAAAACTATGATATAATATTTTTACTATAAATAAAGGAGACATAAAAGTGGACGATAGTTCAGACCCCTTGAGTATTACTTTAAATTTTCTAGCAAGTAATACCTCAGATACTATGAGAATAGTATTAATATTACTATTAATTGCTATTCTTACATTTATAAACGGATTCTTTTCCGCATCAGAAATGGCTATTGTTTCTATTAGGAAAGAGAAAATTCAAAACCTAATTGAAAAAGGCAATAAAAGAGCTAAAATGCTTGAAAACATAGTCCGTGAACCAACAAATTTTTTCTCTGCAATTCAAGTTGCTATAACTCTTGCAGGATTTTTATCAAGTGCAATAGCAGGTAATAAGTTATCATCTGCAACAATTGCTTTGTTTTCTAAACTTAATTTAGTTATAAGTGAAGAATTAGCGATTGTTTTAGTTACTTTATTACTGTCTTACTTTACACTTGTTTTTGGTGAGTTAATTCCAAAAAGAATAGCTTTTAGAAACCCTGAAAAAGTAGCAATTAGAAGTGTTGTTATTATTCGCATTTTTATGGCTATAGTAGCACCGTTTGTGAAGCTACTTTCTTTCACAACCAACTCAATTTTAAGATTATTTGGTCATAAAAAGCAAACAGATGAAGAAAAGGTTTCTGAAGAATTAATTAAATCGATGATAATCGCAGGACACACAGAAGGTTTATTTGATGAAGAAGGTAAGGAAATGCTCGATTCAATCTTTAAATTTGATGATGTAGTTGCGGAATCTATTATGACACCAAGAATTGATGTATTTGCAATTGATGTTTCGAAAAACATTAAAGATTACTTAGATCAAATAATTGATGAAGGATTTTCAAGAATCCCTGTTTATGATGGTGATATTGATAATATAATTGGAATCTTACATGTTAAGGATATTTTAAGTGAAGCTTCTAAAGTGGGATTTGATAATATTGACTTAAAGAAAATTATTAGAGAACCTTATTTTGTTCCTAGCTATATAAAAATTAATCTCTTATTTAAAAACATGAAAGAAACAAATAATCAAATAGCTGTTTTAATCGATGAATACGGTGGTAGTGAAGGAATTGTAACCTTAGAAGATTTAATTGAAGAAATAGTTGGTAATATTTATGATGAATATGATCTTGATGATAATAAGATTCAAAAGCTAGAAAATGATAAATATTTAGTTGATGCATCAATTCAAATTCAAGATTTAAATAGAAGTCTAAAAATACATATTCCAGATGATAGCGAAGAATATGATACTCTAAATGGTTTAATTACCTATTTGCTTGGATTTATTCCAGATAACGATTATGAAGACGAAATTGAGTTTGAAAACTTAAGTTTTAAAATCAATAAATTATCGGAGAATAAAATTGATCAAGTAATTTTAGAAATTAAACCAGAAATAAAAATAGAAGAAGAATAAAAAACAATCCCAAATTTTGGGATTGTTTTTAATATATTTTTGCTTTTTCAATTTTTTCTAAAACTCTTAGTGCTCCTTTTGCTAGAGCAAGGAGTTCATCTTCACCTGGATATATTAATACTTCAGTAATAAAACTAACTCTATCTTTTATTTTATCAACTATATACTTGTTATAAGCAAGTCCGCCAGTAAGAACAATATAGTCGACATTTCCTTTTAGAACTGTTGCATAAGAACCTATTTCTTTAGCTATTTGGTAAATCATAGCATCGAAGATTAGTTTTGCATTAGTATCGCCATCTTCAATTCTTTTAATTACTTCTCTTGCATCATTTGTTCCAAGATAGGCAGTTAGACCACCACGACCATAGTTTAGGTTTTTTAGTTCTTCATATGTGTATTTACCAGAAAAACAAAGTTTAGTTAGCGGTCCAATTGGAACAGAACCGCTTCGTTCTGGTGTAAATGGACCATCTCCATCAAGTGCACTAGTAACATCGATTACTCGGCCCTTTTGGTGGGCACCGACACTAATGCCTCCTCCCATATGGACGACTAATAAATTTAAAGCTTCATATTTTGTATTCTTATCTTTTGCGACCATTCTAGCTATTGCTTTATGGTTTAGGGCATGGAAGATTGAGATTCTTTCAATTTGAGGCATTCCAGAAATTCTTGCAATATCTTCATATTCATCAACAGCAACAGGATCAACAATGAAAGCTGGAATGTTTAAGTGTTTAGCGATTTCATAAGATATGATAGCACCTAGGTTAGATGCGTGAGAACCGTATTTAGTAGTTTTTAAATCATTAACCATTTCTTCATTAACTAAATATGTTCCGCTCTTTAGGGGTTTTAACATTCCCCCTCTCCCACAAACAGCCTTCAAACTAGTTAGCAAGAAAGATTTTTCTTTTAGTTTTTCTAAAATTAAAGATTTACGAAAATCTTTTTGGTCAATTATTGTTTTATATGGTTTTAACTGACTAGTTGAGTGAGCAATCTTTTCTTCAAAGATTTGTATCTCTTTATTATAGACTGCAAATTTTGTGGAAGTAGAACCTGGATTGATTACTAAAATATAATTATTCATACATACCTCACATTGCTAGGCTAAGTAAAATTGAATTTACTTTAGCTTCATGATTATCCGCACGGGATGTTAGAATTATTGGACATTTTGCTCCAACAACAATTCCTGCATTTTTTGTACCATCACATCCAAAGACCCAGCCCTTATAAAGAGCATTACCCATTTCAATCATTGGAACTACTAAAATATCAGCGTCTCCTTGGATTTCACCGGTGATGTTTTTGATTTTTGCTGCTTCCTTGCTTATTGCAAGGTCAACTGCAAGGGGGCCTTCAATAATTAAGGATTTATCGTCTTTAAAGAGTTCTAATACTTCAAGAGCTTTTAGAGTTGAAGGCATTTTAGGATTAACCTTTTCTACTGCGCTTAATAAAGCAACTTTTGGTTTTGTTGTTATTAATTCTTTTGTTAGACTTAGAGTATTTAAGATTATTGTTTTTAATTCTGTACTTGTTGGGTCAATATTCATTGCTGCATCAGTTAGGTAGATTAATCTTTTTAGTTTTGGAAGCTCTAGAACTGTAATATGACTAAGTATTGAATTAGTTCTTAGGTCATATTCTTTATTCAAAACTTCTTTTAAGATTACTTTTGTGTCAACTAAGCCCTTCATTAAGATTTGAGCTTTATTAGTTGCAACAGCACCTACAGCTAGTTTAACTGCTTCTTCAACTGATATAGTATTAATAAGTTGAATATTGTCATTTAGTTTTAAATTGTTTTTCATAAGAAGTTCATTTGTTTTTTGTAAATCACCAAATAATAAAAAGTTGGCATAGTTATTACTACTAACAAAAATGACAGCTTCTAAGACTTCTAGGTCACTAGAAGAAGCAACTGCTATTGTTTTTTTAGGTTTGTTTTCAATTAATTTTCTTAATTCAGAAAATGATTTCATTAGTCCTCCTTAGAATGTTTTTTAATCTAATATTATTATACTTTGTTTAAGCTTTAATGTAAATACAAAGACTTATTTTGGTTGGGTATTAGTTGCAAACTACCTGGCACTATGCTATAATAAAAATGTTGTAAAACGTAATTATAAATTTATTTTAGGAGGATAAAATTTTGAATTATAAAGAAGCTTCAAAAAATTTTATTGAAAATGAAAAGCAATTTCATCTAGGTGTTATTCCTACTGAACAATCAAACCCTCGTACTAGAAACTTAAGTGCAACTATTAATAAAGACACAGCTGAAGGTGTTAAAATGATTCTTTCTGCTGATCTTGATATTGCTCCTGTTGCTAGTAAGGCTTTTGAAACAGAAGAGTTCAAGAAATTTATGGATGATCTTAAAAAAGCAGTAGATAACAGAAAACAAATTGTTTTCTCATCTGTTGGTGCATCTGGTAGAATGGCAATTACACTTGATTCTGCTTGGCGTGAATTTTGGTTATCATTAGTACCAATTTTACCTGTTAGAGCAAAAGAGTTTGTGGAAATAGCTAATGTTGTTTCTTCATTTACTACTGGTGGGGATAGAGCACTTGTTCACTCTGTAGAAAACTTTGAAGATTATATGACTTTTGGTCGTCAACAAGTTGTTGATGCTGGAATTGGTGAAGGAGATATTTTAGTTGGACTTGCTGAATGTGGACTTTCTGCTTCAATTAATGGTTCAGTATTAGAAGGTCAAGAAAGAGGATGTACAACATATTATTTATATTGTAATCCAAAAGAAATACTAATGAAGCACTTAGACCGTGCTAGAGTTGTATTTGAAAATGAAGAAATTATTAAAATTAGTTTATATGTAGGTAATATGGCTGTTGCTGGATCTACTAGAATGCAAGTTACTACTGTTGAGTTATTAGCAGCTGGAGCTGCTTTAGAAATAGTTGCAGATAGATGGTTAAAAGAAAACTTAAATGAAGAAGAATTAGCAGCAATTGGTGTTATTGCACTGCCAATTCAAGACTACGCAAAAGAATTTGAAAAACTTAATAAAGCATTATCAACTGGTAAAGCTTTAGAAGGACTTGCAAAAGCAGTTGAATATGAAACTGATACATACCGTAAGGGTGGACTAGTTACATATGCTACTCATGATTATTTACTAGACTTACTTACAGATACTACTGAGCGTCAACCTACATTTACTCTTCCACCTTATAAGAAATTTGCAAATAAGAATGCACTTGTAAGCTGGGCTTATGTAAAAGATCCTCTATATCCAAACAAAGTTGCATGGCAACATGTGTTTAGACGTCCTATTAAAGGTCTTGACTGGACAGTAGAAGACTATAAACGCTTAAAAGCATCTGAAGCAATAATTAATAAACCACCACTTGTAGCATCAAGTGAAGTAGAACAGTATTATATTGGTAATGAACTAGATGAATCTAGATTTTCAAAACCTGAATCTAAATTAATTTGCTTAGATATTAATGGTTCTGCTAATGAAAAGGTTATGGATTACTTCAAGAAAAATCTTCCTAACTATGCAGGTGGAGTTGTTATTAGAATGGGTAATATTCCAAATACAAAACTTCATGACAATGAAATTCATATTCCGGTTGAAATGCCTAAAACTGCAACTAATGTTATGACACATTTACTTGTAAAGGTTGCATTTAATATGCTTTCTACAGCTGCAATGGCTAAGATTGGTAGAGTATGGGGTAA
The DNA here is from genome assembly GCA_964407835.1 of uncultured Bacteroidales bacterium. Taxonomy (GTDB): domain Bacteria; phylum Bacillota_I; class Bacilli_A; order ML615J-28; family CAG-698; genus DUVT01. The sequence goes on along the minus strand of CAYOXB010000006.1, from coordinate 11,582 downwards.
CTGGATGATTCAAGTTTTACCAACAAATAAAAAACTAATCGATAGAAGTACAAGAATCATTGCAAATATAGCAGGTATTTCCTATGAACAAGCAAATGAAGAATTTTTCAAATCATATTATGGAAGAAAACCAGAAGAAGAATACCGTGAATCATATGTTGTTGAGACATTAAAACGCCTAGGTTTTGATCCAACACAAGATTTAGAATAAAAATATAAAAAGATATCTAGGATTAGATATCTTTTTTAAAAGGAGCAAAGATGAAGAAAAGAATTGCAATAATAGGTTTAACAGGAGACTCTTTATTTTTTGAGGTTAATGACTTTGCATCTATTGGTGAGACAATAAAAGCTAAATCCTTATATAGTGAACTAGGTGGTAAGGGATTTAATCAAGCAGTAACCCTTCTTAAATATGGTAATGATGTTTCATTTTTGAGTTCTTTGGGTGATGATGAAGTATTAACTAAAGCAAGTGAGTATTTAGATAGTTTAGGAGCAAATAGTTATTTAAAAATAACTAAAGACTCTAGAAGTGCTGTTGCTAGTATCTTAAGGAATAAAGATGGCGAAAACCAAGTAATAGTTTATCCAGGAAATGTAAGTATGTTAGATCTAAAGGATTTAGAGAAGTTTAAAAAAGAGATTATTAAATCAAATGCTTTAATCTTAACGAATGAAGTTCCCCTTGATGTTGTAAGTGAAGCGATTAGACTAGCTAAAGAAAATAATGTTTTAGTTGTTGTTAATAATTCTCCGGCTATTTCTAATTTTGATTTAGAGAGTTTATGTGATTATATTGTTATTAATGAAGTTGAATTAAAACAAATTTATAATATTGATTTACATTCTTTAAATTATGATATTAATAAGCTAAATATTACAAATCTTAAAGCAAACTTAATTATTACTTTAGGAAAGAATGGTGTAATTTATTATTCAAATAAAGAAAAGAAATATTATAAACCTAAAAAAGTAGATGTAGTTGATACTACTGGAGCTGGTGATATTTTTATTGCTTCATTTGTTCATTATTATTTACAAGATAAAAATGTTGATAAAGCAATATATAAAGCTAATGAACTTGCAGCACTAAGTACTACAAAAAGATATGTTTTAAATGCTATTCCAAGATTATAAAATTATAGACTCAAAGGAGAGAAAAACTCTTTTGAGTCTTTTTTTATATCTATTATAAAGTATATTTGATATAATGATGTTAATAGGAGAGAGAATGCAAGAAAAAAACAAGTATTTAATTTTTGATTTAGATGGAACAATCTTAGATACTTTAAGTGATTTAAGAAATAGCATAAATTATATGCTTCTTGAAATTGGTTTAAAAGAAAAAACATTATCTGAGATTAAGTCCTATGTAGGAAATGGGATTGAGCTGTTAGTAAGAAGAGCTCTAAATAAAGATGTTAGTGAAGAAGAGTTCCAAAGAAACTTTAATGTCTTTAAAAATCATTATGAGGAACATATTCAAGATGAAACAAAACCATATAAAAATATTATTGAACTTTTAGAGATATTAAAAGCTAGTAAAGTAACTCTTGCAGTTTTGAGTAATAAATTCCAAGGTGGGGTGGATAAGCTAATTGAAGAATTCTTCCCGGGGAAATTTGATATCTGGGTTGGTGTTAGCCCCAAAATTAGGCCAAAACCAGCGCCTGATGCGATTGAGTATATATTTAAGAAGTTAAAGATAAAAGACAGTGATATTTGCTATTTTGTTGGTGATAGTGAAGTTGATATTCAAACAGCAAGGAATGGGGGACTACCGATAATCTCTGTTAGTTGGGGATTTAGAAGTAGAGAATATCTAGAAGCTTATAAGCCGGATTATTTAGTTGATGATCCGCTAGATATTTTAAAAATTATAAATAGGGAATAATCTATGTATATTCAAATAAAAGAATATAAATATTAAAAAGAGTAATTAGGTGATGAGGATGAATAATAAAACTCTAAAAAATATTATAGATTATTGTAATATTGGTTTTGCTAGATGCAAACTAATATTCGATAATAAAGGAAATCCAAGTGATTTTGTTTTTTCGGAAGCAAATGAACTTTTTGTTGAAATTATTGGCTTTGGCGATAAGCTTACTGAAGGCATGCACGCTAGTGATTTAATTAAGTCTTCAAAGACTCTATATAATCCTGAAGCAGTATTTAGAAATGTTTTGAAAAGTGTGAAAAATAAAAAAGGTAATACTTTTGATATTTTCTTTAGGGATCAAAAACTAGCTTATCAAATTGATTTAATTATTGAAGAAGAAGATGAATTCATAATTATTTTAAATAGAAAAAATGTGATGGACAAATTATTATTTGATAGCGATGATTTCTTTGAAATTATCGTAAAGAATATGAAAGATTTAATCTTCGTTGTAGATTTAGACTTTAGGCTTAGTTATATTAGCCCTTCAGTACAAACAATTCTTGGGTTTACTGAAGCTGAATTAATTGGCCAACACTTAAAAGACATTTTAAGAGCAGAATCTGTTGAGACTATTTATGGAGCATATCGAGCTGCTTTAAAGAACCCAGCTTCATCTAGTGGTGTAATTGAACTGAATCAAACAACAAAAGAAAAAGTACCTATTCAAATGGAATATATTGTAAATTATATGCGTGATTCTAACGATGAAATAGTTGGAATGATGGGAATTGGTAGAGATATTACAGAGTGGGTAAAAGCTAAAAAAGAAATAAGCATGAGTAGAGAAAGACTTATCTTAATACTTAACTCAACTGCGGATGGTATATTTGGAGTTAACAAGGAAGGTTTAATTACTTTTTCCAATAAAGCTTGTGTGCAAATGTGTGGGTATAATCATTACCATGATTTGTATAGAAAACCTGTTGGAACTATCTTTGGAATTGATAATGAAGAAGAAGTGTTCTTAGAAAGATTTTCAGATATATTTGAAAAAGGAATTGGACGTTATGGTGAGGTTGATCAATTCGTTCGTAAGGATGGGTCTAGTTTTTATGCTGAATATCATATATATCCTCAGTTGGCTAGTGGTGAGGTTGTAGGTGTAGTTATTTCCTTTTTTGATATTACAGAAACTATTAAAACAAGAAATGAATTATACGAAGCAGAAAGAAGTAAATCAGTTTTACTAGCTAATCTTCCTGGTCTTGCTTATAGATGTGATTTTGACCGTGATTGGACTTTTAGGTTTGTTAGTGAAGGGTGTTATGCTCTTACAGGTTATTATCCTGAGAGCTTTATAAACAACCGTGATTTAAGTTTCAATGATATTATTCTTCCTGAATATCAAGAAGAACTATATGCAAAATGGGAATCATTAATTGGCACAAACGAAATAGCAAAACTAGAATATGAAATTGTTTGTGCTGATGGATCTACTAAATGGGTCTTTGAACAAGGCCAAATTATCTATGGTGAAGATGGTGAAATTGTTGCTTTGGAAGGTATTATAGTAGATATATCCGACCAAAAACAAAGACAAGCAGAAATTGAATACCTATCCTATCACGATAGTCTAACGGGGCTTTTAAATAGAAGTTCACTAGAGAAGACTAAGGAAAATTTGTTCCAAGAAAAGTATTTGCCAATATCTTATATAGTTGGCGACATCAATGGTCTTAAACTGATTAACGATACACTTGGTCATAGTGAAGGTGATAAGATTTTAGTTCTAACTGCTAAATTAATAAAAGAAGTAGTTGGCGATGAATACTATGTCTTTAGAACTAGTGGTGATGAGTTTTCGGTATTGATGCCTAATACTAGTGCTGAGAAAGCGATGAAAATTCAAAACAAAATACTAGATCATATTGATAAGTATAATAATAGTTCTGATAATCTTTTTAAGATTAATATTGCTCTAGGTTCTTCCACAATGTTTAGTTTAAATCAAACATTTAAAGATATTAGTAGAATAGTAGAAAATTATATGTATATTAGAAAACTAAATGAAAAATTAAGTTATCATAGTTCTTTGATTTTACATATGAAGAGTACTTTATATGAAAAGAGTCAAATAACTGAAGAACACGCAGAAAGACTAAAAAGATATTCAAGATTAATGGGTGAAAGACTGGGGCTTAATAGAGTTCAACTAGATGAGTTAGCGTTAGTTTCTACTCTACATGATATTGGAAAAATCGGTGTTGATGATAGAATTTTAAAAAAGACTAGTAGTTTAACAAAAGAAGAATGGATAGAAATGAAACGCCACCCAGAAATTGGTTATAGAATATGTATGGCTTCTCCTGAGCTTGTTGGGATTGCTCCTTATATTTTATGCCACCATGAAAGATGGGATGGTAAGGGTTATCCTGCAGGACTTAAAGAAGAGGAAATTCCTCTACTTGCAAGGATAATTGCAGTAGCAGATGCATTTGATGCAATGACTGAAGATAGACCATATCGAGTAGCACTTACAAGAGAAAAAGCAATCCAAGAAATCAAAGATAATGCAGGCACGCAGTTTGATCCTAAGATTGCAAAGTTATTTATAGATATAATAGAAAATGAAGACAAGAACCATTAGTAATGGTTCTTGCTTTCTTATTACTTTAATAAAGGCGATTATTATGTTATAATACTAAAGGAAAATAAGAGGAGGCTTAAATGAAAATATTTGATAAATTATATTATGTTGGGGTAAATGATTATGAGCTTGATTTGTTTGAAGGACAGTATCCACTACCACATGGTGTTGCTTATAATTCGTATGTAATTGTAGATGAAAAAGTTGCGATTATGGATACAGTTGAAGTGAAGTTTAATCAAGAATGGCTTGGGAATATAGAAAAAGTATTGGGAGATAGAAAACCAGATTACTTAGTAATTCACCATATGGAGCCTGATCATTCATCTAGTTTTACAGACTTTATGAAGAAATATCCTGATGTAATGATTGTAGGAAATAAAAGAGTAATGCAAATGCTAGGTCAGTTTTTCCCTGAATGTAATTTAGAAAACAAGCTAATGGAAATTAAAGAAGGCGATAAACTTAACTTAGGTGAAATGGAATTAACATTTTATTTTGCACCGATGGTTCACTGGCCTGAGGTTATGATGTCATATGAAGCTAAAAACAAAGTTTTGTTTTCAGCTGATGCATTTGGAAAGTTTGGTGCACTTGATTATAAAGATGAGTGGATTGATGAAGCTAGAAGATATTATGTTGGGATAATTGGTAAGTTTGGTAAGCAAGTTCAAAACACTTTAAATAAATTAAAAGACTTAAGTATCAAATGTATTTGTTCACTTCATGGGCATATTTTAGATAGCAATGTTGAATACTATTTAGATTTATATAATACTTGGTCAAGCCATAAAAGTGAAGAAGAAGGGGTATTAATTGCTTATGCTTCAATGTATGGAAATACAAAAAAAGCAGCTGAACTGCTTTATGAAAAACTAAAAGAAGCAAAGATGAAAGTAGAAATTGCTGACCTTGCTAGAGTTAATTATTTAGATGTTCTACCTTTAGCTTTTAAATATGACCGACTAGTTCTTGCAAGTCCAACTTATAATACAGGCTATATGCCTTTTGTGGAATCGTTTATTAATGGTCTTACAAATAGGAATATTTCAGGTAAAAAAATCGCTTTTATTGAAAATGGTACTTGGGCTATTACAGCTGCAAAGAAGATGAGAGAAGCTTTTGATGGTACTGATAATGAATTTATTGAGCCAGTTGTAACAATAAAGTCAACAATGACAGACGCAAATAAAGAAGAATTAGAAGCTTTAAAAGAAGCTCTACTATAGAAAAAAGAATCCTATTTTAAAATAGGATTCTTTTAATTTGCCTTTTATTAATGGTGCCCCCACCGAGAATCGAACTTGGATCTAAGCATTACCATTGCTTTATTTTGCCATTAAACTATGGGGGCACACTGGCTATTATACCAAATTAGTCTACTAAAGTATAGTGAAATATTTAGCTTTTTAGTCTAAAAACACGATAATCTAATGTTTTAAACTAGGAAATATTTATTAAGTAAATTAAACAAAAGAGCTTAAAATTTAAAAAAAATTGCAAAAGATTTGCATTAAAGTTATTTATTTATAAAATAAAATTGTAAAAGGTTTTAAAAAATGATAAAATAAGAATTATAAAGAGGACAAATAAGAGATAGACTGAGAGGGACATTTATGGAAAGATTTAAATGGAAAGTTTTTATTATCGCTTTTGTCGCATATGTGATTGTCTTTACTAGTGTTCTTGCTCTATATGAACTAGTAGACCAAAGCGGTAGCATACTTTTAAGCGTTTTATTTTTTGCTGTAATATTTTTAATCTTTGTTTTAATTCTAATTTTAGCGTTTAGAGAAGTAGATAAGAAAAACGATGATGTTGAAGCATCTAGAAGATATTATTATTATTCTAAACCATTTGTTTTTAGAATTGATAAAAAAGGTAATATTAAATCTGTTAATAAAACAATAGAAGAAAATGTCTATAATCATGTAATGTTTACAACAATTCATGATTTACAATATGATAGGCAAGATCTTAATATTTTAGAAGAAGTATTAAGTCAAAATCCTTTTAACTGTAGATTTAGGAATGTTAATGGAGAAGATTTTTTTGTAAGGTTTTTGCCTGTTAAAGCTAGAAGAGGATATTACTTAATTGGTGAGGATGTTACTGAGCAATATAACTTAAGTGATTTTCATAGAACAATGGCTCTATACAATGAGATTACTAAAATACCAAATAAAAACTATTTAGGTATTAGATTGCAAGAAATGCTTGCTAATCAAGAACAAATGAAAAAGCGTAATGCTTTAGTGTCAGTTAGTTTTTCTGGATTTAAAAATATTCCAAAGTTATTTGGAACTAGAATTGGGGAAATGACCCAAAGAAGATTAGCCGAGTTAATCGAAGAATCTTTAGAGTTATTTAAATATAATTTATTTAATGTTGATCAAGACAACTTTATAATTTTATTTAGGGATTTAAATAGATATAGTGATATAACCGATTGGCTTAATAATTTCTCAAATAGATTTGAAAGAGCTTTAGAAGTTGATGGTAATATGTTTACTATTGGTCTTAAAGCTGGGGTATTTAATTTAGAAGGAGATATTCATTCTAAAATATCTTCAGTTGATGCTTATGAAAATGTTCAACTAGCTTTAAGAAAAGCAAAGGAAAGTCGTAGAATGGTTTATTCTGTTTATGATATTGCTCTAGGTAAAACATTTAGCCGTGAACAAATTATGGAAGTTGACCTAGCTGCAGCTATTAGAAAACAAGAATTTACAATGCACTTACAACCACAACTTAACAATGTATCAAATAAGGTTATAGGCTTTGAGGCTTTGATTAGATGGACTAATCCAAAGTATGCCTATGAATCTCCTTCCACATTCATTGAGATTGCTGAAAGGAATAACTTGATTGTTGATATTGGGCGTTATGTTGTAGAAGAGACATTTAAAGTTGCTAAGCAACTAGAAAGATATAATATTAGAGTTTCAATTAATATATCTCCTGTACAGTTATTACAAACTGGATTTGTAAATGACCTTATGAATAGTTTTCAAAAGTATAATTTATCTAAGGGATCAATAGTAATTGAAATAACAGAAACGTTTTTAATGGAATCTTTAGATGATATAGTTGATAAGATATCTCAAATCAAAAGAAGAGGAATATTAATTCACTTAGATAATTTTGGTACAGGTTATTCATCAATGTTGTATTTAAAAGATTTACCAATTGATGGAATATCAATAAGTAAAGATTTTATTAAAAATATTGCTTCTGAAGAAGGTGCAGCTAGCATTGTGGCGCAAATAATTAAACTAGCTAAATCATTAGAGTTAGAAGTTATTGCAGAAGGTGTAGAACAACCTGCACAAAACACATTTTTAAAGGATAAGGGATGTAATATTATTCAAGGATATTTAATTAGTAAACCACTTCCTATTGACGAGGCGATTAAGTTTATGTTAAAATATAACAATTTATCAGAAAAGCCTAGTGATATTAGTGATTTATTAAAAGATATTCCTAGTAATTTATTTTAGGGGGAAAGATGTTTTTAGAAATGAATGGCCCAACTACTATAGTTTTAGTTATTGTTATTACAGCTGTAATTGTGTCTTTAGCAATACTACTATATAGAAGTGCAAGAAAAGAGAAAAATAGATATAAAGAAGAGAAGGCTATTACTATTGAAGGTCTGCTTTCAAAATCTGCTATAACCTCACAAATAACTTCATATTTATCCAAGACATCAAGTGATTCTAATTTTTCTTTATTGCTTTTAGAAATTCAAGATTTTGATAGTGTTATCGATGCTTTTGGGAAAAAGGAAGCTGAAAGAACATTAGAGAAAGCGATCTATAGAGTTATTCATTCTCTTCCAAAACGTATTCAAATTGCAAGTTTTGGTGGAACTAGATTTATCTTGTTTCTAAAAACTGATTATGATCGTTTCTTTGCTATTGAATTATCTAAAAAGATTATTACTTTAGTTAACAGACCGATTAAGATATTTAGAGATACGAGTATAAACTTTGTAAGTAATATTGGAATTGCTTTTTATCCTAAACATGGAACAAAGTTTAGGCAATTAGTTAACTCGCTTGATATGTCGCTTTACAATGCAGTTAAATCTGGAGAAAATAAGTTTATGGTTTTCTCTCAATCGTTTAAGACTGATTCAAGTGATAATGTTGAATATCATTTTGAGATTAAAGAAGCAATTGAGAAAAAAGAATTCATTATGCAATATCAACCTATAATCGATACACAAAATCAAACGATTTATGGGTTTGAAGCATTTGTAAGATGGCAACATCCAAAACATGGAATGTTATCTCCTGTTCAGTTTTTAAACATTATGGAACAAACGGGAGATATTAGTTGGATTGGTAGTTGGGGTTTAGAAACTATAATCAAAGAAAGTTATGATATAGCAAGAGAACTACCAGATTTAAAACTTATGTTTACAATTAACATTAGTCCAAAACAATTAATGTCTGATAAGATTGCTGATGAGTTTGGTAGATTAGTTAAGAAATATAAAATGAATACTTCAAGAATTTCACTAGAGATTGCTGAGTATTCACAATATGAGAAAAATAGTGTAATAAAAGCAAATCTTTCAAGATTAATTAAACTAGGCTTCCCAATAACTATTAATGGATTTGGTCTAGATTATTCAACTCTAGCAGACCTTGAAACTATGGAAGTTGATATTATAAGACTTGATAAATATTTCTTTGATAAAGAAAATGAATCATTCTTAAAAAATAGATTAACAAGTGTAATTGTTGATTTTGCAACTAAACACGAAAGAATAGTTATTGCTGAAGGTGTTGAATCTGAAGGAATGCTTAATATGGTTAAAGAATCAGGTATTAAGTATGTTCAAGGATATATTTATTCTAAACCTTTGTTCTCACAAGAACTTTTAGAATATATTAAAAAACAAACATGGTTAATGCCACTTGAAGAAAGAACATTTGTTCATGAAGAAATATTCAAATCGACTATTCCTGTAGTTGTTGAAGAGGCAGAAAAGAAAGAAAAAGAATATATTACTCGTCAAATTGAATCTCCTTCTCGTGAAGAAGAAGAAAAGATGCTTCGAGAAGCATATATTAAAACTAGTGCAGCAATTCAAGAAGAATTGATGAAAGAAGAACAACACTTAGAATCTTTAGGACCTGAAGAAACTCCAAAAGCAGAAGAAAAATCAGCTCCTGTAAAAGATGATAAGAAAGTTGATCCTGCTGATAAACCTCGTGAAGACTTAGAAACTTTTGCGAAAGAATTAGAAGGTAAAAAAGCTCAAGTAAAAGAAGAACAAAAAGTTGAAACTAAGAAAGAAGAACCAAAAGTTGCAGAAAAACCTGTAATTGAAGAAATGCCTAAGTTTGAACCTAAGCCAGCAGAAACTAAAAAAGTTGAAGCTAAACCTGCTAAAGAACCTTTAATTGAAGAGATGCCTACGTTTGAGGCTAAAGCAGCCGAGACTAAAAAAGAAGAAGCTAAGGCTGCTGTGGAGTCTTTAATTGAAGAGATGCCTACGTTTGAGGCTAAAGCAAAAGCAGAAAGTAAGAAAGAAGATAAGCCGAAAGAATCAATGTTAGATGCTTTAAAAGAAATGACTGGAGATTTAGATTTATCAGATGATTTATTTGCTACTCCTACTTCTAAAGCTTCTGAAAGTAAGCCAAAAGCTGAGGATGACGCTGCTAAAAAGCGTCAGGAAGAGCTTAAAAATTTACTCAGTGATGATTTTGATTTCTAATTGGAAAAATGAGAATGTGTTTATTTGACTATTGTGAAAAAATATGCTATAATAATCAACAAGTTATTTTTTCTAAAAAATATCTTCAAAGAGTAAGTGAATGAAAGGTGTGATAATTGGTTGAGACTACCTAAGCCGACAGGCATTAAAAAAATTCTCAAAAATCGAAACACACTTCATATTGGAATTGTTATTACGGGGATTATATCAATACTAATTTTCTTACTTACATACTATGGAGCCTATTCAGGAAACTTTATTGTTTTGATTGATTCAAGTAGAGATACAAGAAGTATCATTCTATCTGAAACAGAAGACTTTAGGTATGCCAATCCTAGGTTGTTTGCAGATTCAGTTAGAGAAACTCCACATATGGATTTTCTTCAATTAAATTTAATTGATGCTGTAGCAACTGAAGGAAATTATATAGATCCAGATGAACAATATTTCGCTTATTCATTTTATTTAAAAAATAATGGGCGTAATACTATTGATGTAGAAGCTAGGTATGTTATTGAAAAAGTTTACCGAAATGTGGATGAAGCTGTTAGAGTAGTGTTGATAATTAATGGTGATATTGATAATTTGAAATATTATCGTAAATTAGATACAATACCTCATAACTATAATCCGGAGTTTCCAGAACCAATAGAGTTTGAAGATTTAATTGTTTTTAGAGAAGTGATTGAAAATTTTGAACCCGATCAAGTTATCAAGTTTACAATTGTTAGTTACATTGAAGGAGATGATCCTGATTGTACTGATGATTTACTTGGAGGACAAATAAAAATGAGTATGAGGTTTAAAATTTTAGAGCCGGAAGAATAAAAATATAATGTGAGGGAGAGCCTATGTGACTAAGTCAGTTCAAAAACTTTTCATATCAATATTATCTTTAATATTTGCAGTTGCCTTATTTGGAACGGTAAGTTATGCTTGGTTTAGTATTTCAACAACTGGTATCCTTCATAATGTAACCTTGAACATCCAAACGGAAGGCTCATTTCAAATATCTTTGGATGGTGTTAATTATTATGATAAGCTTACCAGTGAAGATATAATGAGATACATTGATAATGATATTATTATGATTGATGTTACGACATCTGATGGTAAGGAGTTTTTGACTGGAGGGCCTATGGCGATAGCCTTTGAGCCTGCTGTAAGAAATGTAGATTACTTACAACTTACACTATACTTTAGGACAACAGCTCCTGAAAGAAATGTTTATTTGGTAGATAATGTAAGTACAGAAGCTTATCTTAATCAAGATATAGATGGAACTTATGTTATCTCAAGAGGAATTAATTGGG
>CAYOXB010000005.1:43419-48186 GCA_964407835.1 uncultured Bacteroidales bacterium | reverse complement strand
AATGTATATAATAAATATGTGTATAAATAATGGGATTGGTGTGATTAGAATGATTAAAATTTATAATTCGCTTACAAAAAGAGTTGAAGAATTTAAACCTATTAAAGAAAAAGAACTTACAATGTATGTTTGTGGACCTACTGTGTATAACTATATGCATATTGGTAATTCAAGACCAATAGTGTTTTTTGATGTTGTTGCAAGGTTTTTTAAATATCTAGGTTATAAGGTTACATATGTATCTAACTTTACTGATATAGATGATAGAATAATTGCAAGAGCTAAAGAAGAAGGTTTAACTGAAACAGAAGTAAGCGAGAAATATATTAAAGAAATTAGTGAAACTTATAAGAAGCTGAATATTCTTCCTCATGATAAGAATCCTAGAGTTACAGAAAGTATCGATGAGATAATAGAATTCATTAGTATTTTAATAACTAAAGGTGGAGCTTATGTAAGTGATGGTGATGTTTACTTTGATGTAAGTAAGATTGATAACTATGGGGTATTATCATCTCAAACAATTGATAACTTAATTAAAGGTGCTAGAGTAGATGTAAATGAAAAAAAGAAAAATCCAATTGATTTTACTTTATGGAAAGAAACTCTAGAAGGTTTAAGGTTTTCTTCTCCTTGGAGTGAAGGTAGACCGGGCTGGCATACTGAGTGTGTTGTGATGATTGACAATATCTTTGGTGGTAAGATTGATATCCACGGTGGTGGAGTAGAACTTAAGTTTCCTCATCATGATAATGAAATTGCTCAATCGATGTGTGCACATAATCATGAAATAGCTAATTACTGGATGCATAATGGTTTAATAGACTTTAGTGGTGAGAAGATGAGTAAATCACTAGGTAATATTGTTTGGGCTAATGATCTACTTGATAAAGTTGATTTTCAAGTGCTTCGACACTTGATTTTAAATGTTCATTATCGCCAACCACTTAACTATGCGGATGAGTTATTAAAACAATCAGAAAACGAATATGAAAGAATTAAAAGAACATATAATCAATTATTTAGAAAATTAGAACTTGATGAAGTTGAAATTAAAGATGAAGTTGATAGTGAAGTTGAAGTTATTAAAGCTAGATTTATTGATGCTTTATCAAATGACTTTAATACAGCTAATGCCTTAACTGAAATTATCAATCTAATGAAGATTGTTAATAACTTACTAAGGCAAAGAGAAGTTGATTATAAAAAGTTAGTTGCTAGTTATTTAGTGTTTACTGAATTCTTATGGATTTTAGGCCTTGAAACTAAAATTGAGAAATTAAATCCTGAGGATAAAGTATTAGTTAAAGAATATGAAGAAGCTAGAAAAAATAAAAACTTTGAAAAATCAGATAAGCTAAGAGAAGAAATTATATCAAAAGGAATTTTATTATGAAAATAGACCTTCTCAATGGAGCTAATCTAGCTTATATTGGTGATGCTTATTATGAACTGAAAATAAGAACATATTTACTTAATAAAGATATAACTAATCAAAATAAACTTCACCGCCTTGCAACTAAATATGTAAGTGCAGAAGGTCATAAGAAAATTATGGATAGTTTGATTAATGATTTAAGTGAAGAAGAAGTTAATATTTATAAAAGAGGAAGAAACCATAAGGTTTTATCTAATCGAAAGAATGTTAACTTAGAGTCTTATTTAGTTAGTTCAGGGTTTGAAGCATTAATTGGTTATTTATATTTAAAAGAAGACTTTAATAGACTTGATAAAATAATAAAACAAGCAATTAAAATAGTTGAGGAACAAAATGAGTGAATTAATATCCGGAACTAATGTGGTTAAGGCTGCAATAGAAAAAAGAATTAAATTTAATAACTTATATATTTTATCTACTAATAAAGAGATGCAAAACTTTGCATCAAATAATAATTACAAATATGAAAAAGTTAATAAAGACTTTTTAGAAAAACTTCAAAAGAATAATCAAGGTGTTGTTGCTAGAATTGAAGATTTTAAATTATATAATTTAGAAGATATTATAAGAAATGATAGTAGATCATTAATTATTATTTTAGAAGGCTTAGAAGACCCTCATAATTTAGGTGCTATTTTAAGAACAGCAGATGCAAGTGGTGCTGATGGAGTTATAATACCAAAGAATAGAAGTGTTAGATTAAACTCAACAGTTGCTAAAGTATCTACTGGAGCTATATTTAATGTAAAGACAGTTGAAGTTGTTAATCTAGTTCAAACAATCGATAAACTAAAAAAAGCCGGGTACTGGATTGTTGGAGCAGAGAAGACTAAAGATTCTGTTTTATACAGTAGTTTAAATTATGATTTTCCAACTGTATTAATAATTGGAAGTGAAGGAAAAGGTATTTCTAGATTAGTAAAAGAGCAATGTGATTATTTAGTTGAAATTCCAATGAAAGGAATTATAAATTCCTTGAATGCATCAGTTGCATGTGGATTACTTGTATATGAAATAATTAAAAATAAAAAATAAAGAGGAGTAACAATGTACAAATATAACGATTATGAATTGTTGTATTTGATTTGTGAGAACTGTGAAATAGCTTTGGATATTATGTTTCAAAAGTATACTCCCTTAATCTATAAAAGAATTAGAGCGTTTAGAATTAAAGAATGGAATAAAGAAGACTTCTTTCAAGAAGGAATGGTATGTTTACATAAGGCTATTATTACTTATAGAGATGATAAAAATAAGACTTTTACAAACTACTTTGATTTGATTCTTCAAAGGCACTATATTCAATTATTAAGAAAAGAAAGCAATATCTTCTATAACTTAGATTTAGTTGGTGCAGGTGAATATATATCTGAACCAACTAGCAGCATTCATGAATCGCTAAGTGAAGTTATTGAGCTTTGTAGTTTCTCTGAGTTTGAGAAGATTGTCTTTGAAAAGATAAAAAAAGGAATAAAAGCTCGAGATATTGCAACTTATTTAGACTGTTCTAGAAAACAAGTCTATGATGCTGCAGATAGAATTAAAAAGAAACTTAAAGGAGCAAGAAATTCACTTGACTTATAATGTTAGCTTTGGTATAATATTTAAGTGAATTTAAAGGATTAGTTATGAGAGAGAAAGTTATTTTAATATGTGTTGAGTGTTTATCGCGCAACTATACTACTAAAAGAAACAAAATAACAAATCCCGAAAGAATGGAAATTAACAAATTTTGTAAGAGGTGTAATAAACATACACTTCATAAAGAAAGTAAATAGGAGTTATCATGGCTAAAGAAAAAGAACAAAAAAAGGATACGGGCATACTTGCCATTTTCACAAAAGAATATAAATATGAAGGTTTATTATTACTATTTTTATCACTAGTAGCAATTCTACTTGGAACAATGGTTCTTATTGGTGAAAATAGTTCTACTGGACTACCAATTACTATTAATAAAGATGTTTTCTTAATTGGAGACTATCCAAAAGTATTTGCTTGGATCTTAATTATTTTAGGTGGTATGTCTTTAATACTTGCTGTATGGCCATTTTTAAGACCTTCAGTTGGCGAACTTAAAAGAGTTAGCTGGGCTAAAAGAGGAGATTTAATTAGAGATACTGCAACTGTATTTGCATTCATCGTAGTACTTGCTTTGTTTTTCTTGTTTTCTGATTTTGTGTTAAAATACTTATTGCAAGCATTTCAATGGTTAGCTGGCAAAATGCCGCTATAGGTATAAAAATGAACGATCGTGCATGGTATGTTGTTCAAACATATTCAGGATGTGAAAGCGCAGCGAAAACAAATATTGAGCGCAGAATTGAATCCATGGATATGGCTGACAAAATATTTAGGGTATTAGTTCCTGAAGAAAAAGTAATAGAAAAGAAAAAGAGCGGAGAATTAAAAGAAGTACTTGTAAAACCATTTCCTGGTTATGTATTTATAGATATGATTGTTACAGACGAATCTTGGTTTGTTGTAAGGAATACACCTATGGTTACTGGATTTCTTGGTTCATCCGGTGGAGGTGCTAAACCAGTACCAATGCTAGATGAAGAAATTGTTCCTATTCTTAAAATGTGTGGTATTACTCGCGAGAGTAAATTCAAGGGTGAAGTAGGCAATCGTGTTAAAGTAATTACTGGAGCTTTTGCTCATCAAGAAGGGATAATAGATTCTATAGATCAAGAAAAAGAAATAATTTCAGTTTTGATTTATGCGTTTGGCCGTTCTACGCCAGCTGAATTATCCTTCAATGAAGTTCAACTTCTAGATAATTAAACTTTGATTAAATATAACCAAGATTTTTTCTTGGTTTTTATTTTTTTCTAGTATAATATATGAATATTTGATATAATAAAATGTAGATAAAGTATTGGAGAAACTATGAAAATTGATATAATAGGTGTTCCTCTATATTTGGGCTCAGGAAAAATTGGAGCAGACTTTGGTCCTGATATAATTAGATGTCTAGAACTTTCAAAATATTTTGAAAATATAAACCTAGACATTAATGATTTAGGAAATATAAATATAGGTAATATCCAACAAAAAGCAAAAAAGAAGAAAAATCCAAAAATAAAATTTTATAAAGAAATTGTAAAAATCAATCAAATCTTAAAAAAAGAGATTTTGAAAACATATAAAAACGGAAGGTTTCCTTTTGTTATAGGTGGAGATCATTCGCTTGCATTTGCGTCTTTAAGTGCTGCAAAGAAAAAACATCGCAAACTTGCAGTTGTTTGGCTCGATGCACATCCTGATCTTAATACTCATAAAACATCACCATCTAGAAATCCTCATGGTATGCCGCTTGCTGCTAG
>CAYOXB010000005.1:0-43409 GCA_964407835.1 uncultured Bacteroidales bacterium | reverse complement strand
TTGGGGCTGAGGATTTCCAAGATATGTTTAATAGATTTTTAAAACCAGCAGATATTCATCTAGTTGGAGTAAGATCGATAGACGATAAAGAAGAAGATTTCATTCATAAAAAGAAAATACCTGCCTATTCAGTAGTTTCTATTAGAAGTAGAGGTGTTGAGAATTTTATTGAGGAATTGATATATGCTCTACATCAAGGTAAATACGATGGTGTTCATTTGAGTTTTGATCTTGACTGTCTAGATCCAAAAATTGCACCAGCTACAGGCACTGCTGTTAATGGTGGATTTACTAAAGATGAGATTACTTTAATCTTAGAAAGATTAATAAAATCTAAATTATTAACTTCAATGGATTTTGTGGAATACAATCCTTTACTAGATGATGATGATTTTTCCACAAGAAAATTGGTTATAGAATTATTAAAAGATATCTTCAAAAACTTTGAAGAAATTTCTTAAAAAAGTCAAGATAATATTCTTGACTTTTTATACTTATTATAGTAAGATATACTAGCGTGCAATTACGCAAACTATTTTATCTTAGTGGGAGAATAAACTAAAAAATTAAAGTTATTCAAATTTTACCACAACACAGACAAAAAGGAGGTGTGTCTTGTGTCTAAAAAGAAAGTTTCGAAAGTTGTAAAACTACAATTACCTGCGGGTAAAGCGACACCAGCGCCACCAGTTGGACCTAGCTTAGGTCAAACAGGTATCAATATCCAACAATTCTGTCTACAATTCAATGACAAAACTAAGGATATGATTGGTAACATTATACCAACAGTTATTAGTGTTTACGAAGACCGTTCATTTACTTTCGTCACAAAAACTCCACCAGCAAGTGATTTACTTAAAAAAGCTGCTGGCATTCAAAGCGGTTCTGCCGTTCCACATAAGGACAAGGTAGCTAAAATTTCTAAAGCTAAAATTGAAGAAATTGCTAAAACTAAACTGCCTGACCTTAATGCCTACACTGTAGAGCAAGGAATGAAGATTATTGAAGGAACTGCAAGAAACATGGGAATTGTTGTTGAGGAGTAATAAATCAACGAAGTTTCACTAACATCTAAGTTGTTAATAACAACTTAAACTGTGGGAGGAATTTCCGTTAGACCACATTTAAGGAGGAAGAGATATGGCTAAAAGAAGTCGAAAATATGCTGAATTAGCACAATTAGTAGATCGTAATAAACGTTATCCATTAACTGAGGCTATTGAACTTGCTAAAAAAACTAATATAGCAAAGTTTGATGCTACTGTAGAAGTTGTGTTTAGATTGAACTTAGACTCACGTAAAGCAGAACAAAACTTACGTGGAGCTATTGTTTTACCTCATGGAACTGGGAAAACTCAAAGAGTTTTAGTTCTTACAAAAGGAAATAAACAAAAAGAAGCAGAAGCAGCTGGTGCAGATTATGTAGGCGATGTTGAATATCTAGAAAAAATCAAATCGGGTTGGTTAGATTTTGATGTTATCGTTGCTACACCAGATATGATGGGTGAACTTGGTAAGTTGGGAAGAGTATTAGGACCTAAAGGTTTAATGCCTAATGCGAAAACAGGTACTGTTACTATGGAATTAGAAAAAGCTGTTACAGAAATCAAAGCCGGTAAGGTTACTTACCGTGTTGATAAAGCTGGAAATATTCCAACAGTAGTAGGAAAAGCTAGTTTTGATACTGATAAATTAGCTGAACATGTAAGAATAATTTATTCAACTTTACTACGTCTTAAACCATCAACAGTTAAAGGCGTATACGTTAAAAACGTATCTATAGCTACATCAATGGGAATTGGAATTAAAGTAGCTCCAGAATCCATTGCTATAAATTAATTAAGCTACTTATAACCATTTAAATAAAATAGTAAAAATAATTGCCATAGACAGTAGGTGCGTAAGCTTAATTTCCTACCGAGGTACAAAAGACCTACCTCTTTTTCTATGCAAAAAGAGGTAATATTTTTTCATAATGGAGGTGAAGATATGAAAGAAGCAACTTTACAAAAGAAGATCAAGCAAGTCGATGATTTAAAAGTAAAGATAGATAATGCTGGATCTGTTGTGTTTGTAAATCCAATTGGTCTAACCGTTGCTCAAGCATCTGAACTTCGTAGAGCTTTATATGAAAAAGACTGCGAAATGCATGTTATTAAAAATAATATCATTCGCCGCGCTACAGAGGGTTTAGGATTTGATAAACTTCAAGAAGTTTTAGTTGGTCCAAATGCTGTTGCTCTATCAAGTGATGCTACAACTGCGTCAAAAATTATTTTTGATTTCGCAAAGAAAAACAAAAAGCTAGTAGTTCGTGCTGGTGTTGTAGAAGGTAAACTATATGATGTTCAAGAATTAAGAGTTCTTGCAAATTTACCAGACAAAAATGGTATGCTATCAATGTTATTAAGCGTACTACAAGCCCCAATTCGCAACTTAGGTGTTGTAATTAAGGCTGTTGCTGAAAAGCAAGCATAAATATAAGGAGGAATTTAAAATGGCAAAAATTAATATTCAAGATTTTCTAGCAGCATTAAAAGAAATGACTGTATTAGAGTTAAATGAATTAGTAAAAGCAATCGAAGAAGAATTCGGTGTTACTGCTGCTGCAGCTGTTGTTGCTGCTGGTCCTGCTGATGCAGCTCAAGAAGATGAAGGCCCATCAACTGTTAACGTAGTATTAGAAGCTGTAGGCCCTAATAAAATAGCTGTTATCAAAGTTGTTCGTGAATTAACAGGCTTACCATTAAAAGAAGCTAAAGACTTAGTAGATGCTGCTCCTAAAGCTGTTAAAGAAGGCGTTTCTGTAGAAGAAGGAAATGGCTTAAAAGCTAAATTAGAAGAAGCTGGCGCTATTGTTGCTTTAAAATAGTTTATAAAACTAAAATCAAAAGTGATTAATAAAATCTTAAAATAGATTTGTTAATCGCTTTTTGTTTTGCTTGACTTATAGAGCATATAGTTTTATAATAAGACTTAGAATTTAAAATATATTGGTGCTATTAGCTTAATAAGGAATTAGGTCATACCTAAGCTGTCCCAGCAGCCGTAGAACGGATGAAATCCAAATCCCACTGTATTAATAATATGGGAAGGGAGGAGAGTAAAGTGATGTTTTAGCCGGAAGACTTGCCGTATATATACAAGTTCTCCTGGGGTTGAGAGTAGAAATTTAAGCAATTATATTTCTATTTTCATATTGCCTAAAAACAATTAAGAAAAGAGAGGTATAATTATGAGAAAAAGAAAATTGTTGTTTTTAGTATTATTTTTATTAATGTTTTCTCTTGTAGGATGCATTAAGGTTGAAGGATCAGGAACAGTTGAAGTCAAGATTTATGACTTCGAAGAAGCAGAAGTTTTTAAAGGTAAATTTAAGTTTAATGAAGAAGATACTTTAGAAGAACTTTTAAAAGCACACAAAACTATTAAAGCCAAAGGAACAAATCATTTAGAGTTTGGTTTTAGTGTTGAAGAACTTGTAGGAATTAAGGCTGATGTTACTAAAAACCAGTTTTGGAATTTTAAAGTAAATGGTGAGGACTCTTTTGTAGGAGTTAGTGGTTATGTCCTTGTTGATGGCGACCTAATAACTTTTCATTTAATATCTTGGGCATAAACTTATAAAAACTTGGGTCTAGTATTAAAATAAATGCTAGACTTTTTAAAATAAATCTAGTATTTAATAGGAAAAAATCACTTGGAAAGGTCGACTATTATGCATGAAAAACTCTTTGGAAAAGCTAATGAACTTTTAGATAAAATAGGTTTATCGACTTATTTTATCTTTCTAGTTGTTGCTTTAATAGCTTTAGTAAGTTATTTTATTTATGCTTTAGAAAAGAAGAATGAGTTTTCTAGAGAAAAGACAAATAAGCTTTTAATCTTTTTTGCTATTGCACTTGGGGCTACTTACTTATTTGCCTATGTCTTTGATGCTTTCTTTCATTATTTAGAAACAGGTTTGTTCTCTGGAGGAGTAACTTATATTGCAGGATTCTTGGGTGGTTTAATTACTTTTAGTTTACTTTTAAAGTTTATTGAAAAGATGAGTTTTAAAGAAGTAATTAATATTTTAAATATTATAATTCCTGGAGTTATTTTAGCTCATGCAATTGGAAGGGTTGGTTGTTTTAGTGTAGGTTGTTGTTATGGTAAACCTACGGACTCAATTTTTGGTGTTGTATTTCCTGAAGGAACAAATGCCTATATTGAAGGAATGAGAGGAAAACTCCATCCGACTCAACTATATGAAACTTTCTTTTTACTAGGTTTGTTTTTTGTTTTGAAAATAAAACAAATTAAAAATTACCGTTTAAGTATTTATTTAATGAGCTATGGTGTATTTAGATTTATATTAGAAGTATTCTTTAGAGCAGATAGTAGAGGAGTTTTGTTTGGACTAGCTCCATCGGTAATACTAAGTATTGTTATGTTTTTGATGGGAATAAGTTTGCTTATATATGATCTATACTTTAAAAAGAAAAAAGAAGAGGTGAATGATGAGTCACTACTTTGAAACTAATCCAGATTTATATTCCAAAAAGGTACTTGCGAAATACACTTATAAAGAATTTACATTAGATCTATTTACAGATGCTGGGGTATTTAGTAAAGGTAGAGTTGATTTTGGAACAAACCTTCTTTTAAACAGTATTGAAATTGATTCTAGTTTAAATAAGATTAGAATTTTAGACCTTGGCTGTGGGTACGGGATTGTTGGCTTAGCTCTTGCGAAAGCTAATAAGAAGGCTGTTGTTCATTTAGTTGATATAAACTCTAGAGCTATTGGCCTTGCTAAAGAAAATGCTCAGTTTAATAATATTGAGAATGTAGAAATATATGAAAGTAATATATATGACAGTGTAGTAGAAAAGTTTCACTATATAATTACTAATCCACCTATTAGAGCTGGTAAAAGAATAGTTCATGAAATGGTCTTGAAAAGCTTTGACTATTTAGTTAAGGGTGGCGAGATTTATATTGTAATCCAGAAAAAACAAGGGGCACCTTCTTTAATTAAAGCACTAGAAGAAGCAACTCATCCATATGAAATTGTTAATAAAAGAAGTGGTTATTGTATAATTAAAGCAATAAAAGAATAAAAAAATAGTAAACTAGTCGTTTACTATTTTTATTTTTATAGCGGTAATTTTTCTTTGGTAAAATAGATAGTAAATTATCTAAATTAAAATCTTGACACATTGACCTCATTATGTTATACTAATAAAATGCGGTAGAATGTGTAAAAATTACATTATTCTATTAATTCAAGCTTAAAAAATTGTGAGGTGGACTATTTTGAGCTATAAAAATATCGTTTACGGTAAGAATCGTACTCGTAGAAATTACTCTAGAGTACAAACAAATGTTGAACTTCCAAATTTAATAGAAGTTCAAACGAATTCTTTTGATTGGTTTTTAAAAGTCGGATTAAAAGATTTATTTAAAGAATTTTCACCGATTAGAGATCATGGTGAAAAGTTGGAATTATACTTTGGTGAATATGAGTTTGATGAACCTAAGTATACAATTCCTGAAGCGAAAAGTAAAGACATGAATTATTCAAGACCTTTAAAGGTCGATGTTCGCTTGTTCAATCGTGAAACAGGAGAGATTAAAGAGCAAAAACTATATTTAGGCGAGTTTCCGATGATGACACCATCTGGGACATTTGTAATTAATGGAGCTGAACGTGTTATTGTAACACAAATTATTCGTTCAGCTGGTGTTTTCTTTTCAAAAACAATTAATGAAAAAAGTGGTCAAGTTCAATACTATGGTCAAGTTATTCCAACTAGGGGTGCTTGGATTGAGTTTGAACTAGGCACTAAAGATATTTGGTATGCAAAACTTGATCGTTCGAAAAAGATTCCGCTTACTACTTTTTTGCGTGCAATGGGACTTAACTCTAATAGAGAGATTAAAGAATTATATGGTGATGGACCTTTTCTTCAAAACACTTTGGAAAAGGATGAAACGTTTGGATCTGATGATGCCTTAGAACAACTATATGATAAATTAAGACCTGGTGAAAAAGCAACACCTGAAAATGCTAGAGTTTATATCGAAGGTAGATTATTTGATACAAGAAGATATGACCTTGCTAGTGTTGGACGTTTTAAAGTTAATAAGAAACTCGATGTTTTGGAAAGAATTTCCTCAATTGGTTATGGAACTTCAAAACTCGCAAGCGATCTAGTTCATCCAAAAACTGGTGAAGTTGTTTATCCTGCTGATACAGTAATTACAAAAGAAGTTGCTGATTACATTGGTAAACATCGAAATTTAATTAGAGTTACAAAAGAATATGAACAAATGCTAGTTGGTAATAGCGTTGTTTTAGAAATATTAGATATAAAACGTAAGAACTACGAAGGTGAAGAATATACTGTAAGAATAGTAGGTAATGATCAAAGAGAAGTAGCTAACCATATTACTCTTTCAGATATCCTAGCCTCAGTATCATATTATGTTAATCACTATGAAGGCGTTGGTAAAACAGATGATATCGACCACTTAGGTAATCGTCGCCTGCGCTTGATTGGTGAATTATTACAAAACCAGTTTAGAATTGGTCTTACAAAAATGGAAAAGAACATTCGTGATAGAATGTCTACGACTGGGGATAACCGTAATGTTGTTCCTCAAAACTTAATTAATATTAGGACTTTAACATCTTCAATTAGAGAATTCTTTGGAAGTAGTCAACTTTCTCAGTTCATGGATCAAGTTAATCCTTTATCAGAATTAACACATAAGCGTCGTATTAGTGCGCTTGGTGCTGGTGGACTTGCTAGGGATAGAGCTGGATTTGAAGTTAGGGACGTTCACGTTTCTCACTATGGAAGAATTTGTCCAATTGAAACTCCGGAGGGTCAAAATATTGGGTTAATTAACTCATTAGCAACTTATTCTAGAGTTGACCAATATGGATTTATTGAAACACCTTATTTAGTTGTGAAACAAAAAGGTGGAAAATCAATAATTACAGAAGAGATGCATTACTTAACTGCAGATATGGAAGAAGACTTCTATATTTGTGAGGCAAATATTAATGTTGGCTCAAAAGGAGAAATTATTGATAATATAGTTCTTGCTCGTCATCAAGGTGAAACAATTGAGATTGAACGCGAGAAAATTGATTTAATGGACGTTAGTCCAAAACAAATCGTTTCTGTTTCAACTGCTTGTATTCCATTCTTGGAACATGATGATGCAAATCGTGCTCTAATGGGTGCAAACATGCAACGTCAAGCAATCCCTCTATTAATTCCAGAGGCTGCTTATGTTGGAACTGGGATTGAAGCAAAAGCTGCTGAAGACTCAGGTGTTGCTATTATTAGTGATGTTAACGGAGTTGTTAATTATGTTGATGCTAAAAGCATCATCATTAAAACTGATGAAGGAACTGTTCAAAAATATCAATTAATTAAATATGAAAGATCGAATCATTCAACCTTAATTAACCAAAAACCAATTGTTGATGTTGGTGATAAAGTTAAAGTTGGTCAAGTAATTGCCGATGGTGCAAGTATGGACCAAGGAGAAATGGCTCTTGGAAGAAATGTAGTTATTGGCTTCATGACATGGCATGGATATAACTATGAAGATGCTATTATTATGAGTGAAAGATTAGTTTCAGATGATGTTTATACTTCAATTCATATTGAAAAATATGAAATCGAAGTTCGAGATACAAAACTAGGAAAAGAAGAAATAACAAGAGACTTAGAAAACGAAAGAAAAGAAGCTATTGCTAACTTAGACGAAAGGGGTATTATTCGCCTTGGTGCTGAAGTTAAAGAAGGAGATATCTTAGTTGGTAAAACTACACCTAAAGGTCAAACTGATCCAACACCAGAAGAAAGATTATCCCAAGCTTTATTTGGCGATAGTTCTAAAGATGTAAGAAACTCTTCACTTCGTGTACCACATGGTGGTGGTGGAACTGTCCATAAGATTGAGTCTTTCGCAAGAAAAGATGGAGCAGAACTACCTCCGGGAGTTGTGGAAGTAGTTAGAGTTTATATCGTTCAAAAACGTAAAATTACTGAAGGTGACAAGATGGCTGGTCGTCATGGTAATAAAGGTGTTATTTCTAAGATTCTTCCTCAAGAAGATATGCCGTATATGGAAGACGGTACACCAATTGATATCATGCTTAATCCGCAAGGTATTCCTTCGCGCTTAAATATCGGTCAAGTACTAGAGATTCATCTAGGAATGGCTGCTAAGAAATTAGGTATTCATGTAGCTACACCTGTATTTGATGGAGTTACTAATGAAGATTTAATTAAAATTATGAAAGAAGCGAAGATGGACCCTGATGGGAAAATGGTTTTATACGATGGTATGACTGGTGAAGCATTCGATAATAGAATATCTGTAGGTGTTATGTATATGATTAAACTAGCACATATGGTTGACGATAAACTTCATGCAAGAAGCGATGGACCATATACTCTAGTTACTCAACAACCAATGGGTGGTAAAGCTCAAAATGGTGGCCAAAGATTCGGTGAAATGGAAGTTTGGGCACTTGAGGCCTATGGTGCTGCTCATACACTTCGTGAGATGTTAACTATTAAATCAGATGACATCGTAGGAAGAAATAAAGTCTATAAAGCAATCGTTGATGGTGATCCAATTCCTAATCCAGGAATTCCGGAATCATTTAGAGTACTTATTAAAGAATTCCAAGGACTTGGTTTAAGTGTTAAACTAATTGACCAAGAAACTGGGAAAAACCTTGCTAACGCAAGCTTAGTTCAAGAAATAGCGCAAGCTACTCATGCAAAGAAAGCTAATTAATCTTTGAGAAGTTTTATAGAGGTGACAAAAATTTGATTAATAAAAAATATAAATATATCCAAATAGGTATTGCTTCACCTGAAGAAATACGTTCATGGAGCCATGGTGAAGTTAAAAAACATGAAACAATTAACTACCGTACTTTGAAACCTGAAAGAGACGGACTATTTTGTGAAGTTATTTTTGGACCTACAAAAGACTATCAATGTGCTTGTGGGAAATCAAAAAGAACTCCAAAAGGCGAGAGCGTTTGTGAGAGATGCGGTGTTGAGTTAACTGAAAGTAAAGTTAGACGTGAAAGAATGGGGCATATTGAACTTGCCGCTCCTGTTGTTCACACATGGTTTTTAAAGAACATACCTTCAAAAATAGCTTTAATGTTGGATATGAAAACAAAAGAAGTAGAAGAAATAGTATATCTTGCTTCATATATAGTTGTTGATCCAGGAACTGTTGAAACACTATCTAAACATTTAATTATAAGTGAACAAGAATATAGCCACTATCAAAGAGAATATGGATCAAGTAGATTTAGAGCTCTTACTGGTGCTGAGGCTATTAAACATTTACTTAAAGAAATTAATTTAGAAGAAGAAATAGTAACTCTAAGAGAAGAATTAAAAACAGCAACAAAGCAAAAACGTGAAAAACTTATTAAACGCCTTGATGTTGTGGAAGCACTGTATACATCTGGAAATAAACCAGAGTGGATGGTAATGGATGTTATTCCGGTTTTACCACCGGATTTAAGACCGATGGTTCAGCTTGATGGTGGACGTTTTGCGACTACTGACTTAAATGACTTATATAGAAGAATTTTAAATCGTAATAACCGTCTTAAAAAACAGTTTGAACAAAGAGCTCCTGGTTTAATTACTAAAAACGAAAAACGTATGCTTCAAGAATCAGTTGATGCTTTGATTGATAACGCAAAACGCGGGAAGAAAGCAGTTGTTGAAAGAAATAGACCTCTTAAATCTCTATCGGATTTACTTAGAGGTAAACAAGGG
Organism: uncultured Bacteroidales bacterium; assembly: GCA_964407835.1. Taxonomy (GTDB): domain Bacteria; phylum Bacillota_I; class Bacilli_A; order ML615J-28; family CAG-698; genus DUVT01. The sequence goes on along the minus strand of CAYOXB010000005.1, from coordinate 33,585 downwards.
CGTTTCCGTCAAAACTTACTTGGTAAGAGGGTTGACTATTCTGGAAGAAGTGTTATCGTTGTTGGTCCAGATTTACAAATGTACCAATGTGGTATACCAAGAGAAATGGCATTAATTTTATTTAAACCTTTTATTATTAATGCAATTATTAAAAAAGATCAAGATGCTCCAGAAGGGCAAGCAAATAAAATAAGTATTAAACGTGCTAAAGAAATGATTGATGCGGGAGATCCAATCGCAATGACTGAGCTAGAGCGAATTGTTGTAGAACATCCTGTTTTACTTAACCGTGCTCCAACTCTTCACCGCCTTGGGATTCAAGCATTTGAACCTAAACTAGTTGAAGGAAAAGCAATTAGACTTCACCCACTAGTTACACCAGCATTCAATGCTGACTTTGATGGTGACCAAATGGCTGTTCACGTACCCCTTTCTGAAGAAGCACAAGCAGAAGCAAGATTATTAATGCTTGCATCTAAAAATATTCTAGCTCCAAAAGATGGAAAACCAATCGTTACTCCTTCTCAAGACATGGTTTTAGGTAACTACTACTTAACTATTGAAGATGGCAATGATCCAAGAAATGGAAAAGTATATAAAGATGCAAATGAAGTTGAACTTGCTTATGAAAATAAGGAAATATCTCTACATACGAGAATTTTAGTTCCCGCAAAGAGAATTCCTAATAAATACTTTACAGAAGAGCAATTAAATAAATATTTAGTTACAACATATGGAAAGATTATTTTTAATACTATCTTCCCAACTGATAAATATAAAATTAATCAATCTCTTCAAAAGAAAGCAAATGAAGTTGAAGAAAGAAATATTCCTTTCATTAATGAAGAAAAAGTATCTAATCTTACGGATAAACTAGATGATATTTACTTTGTAATGCCAGCTAAAGGTAAGAGTTTAAAACAATTAATTTCAAAAGTACCTGTTCCACATCCGTTTAGAAAGAAATTCTTATCTTCGATTATTGGAGAAGTATTTAAACACTTTAAACTATCTGAAACATCTAAGACACTTGATAAAATGAAAGACTTAGGTTTTAAATATTCAACTGTATCAGGAATTACTGTTGCAGCTACGGATATTGAAGTTGTGAAAGACAAACCAAAGGTTATAGAAGAAGCACAAAAATTAGTAGACCGTTATGAAAGTTCTTATAAAAAAGGCTTAATGAATGAAAACGAAAGAAGAACTCGTGTAATTAGTGTTTGGAAAAAAGCTAAATCTGAACTAGAAGAAAAGATTAAAGAACAAGTTGCTACTAAATTCACATCTAATCATATTTATATGATGAGTGATAGTGGAGCTAGGGGTAATATAGCGAACTTTTCACAGCTTTCAGGAATGAGGGGTATAATGGTTAAACCTAATGGTGAGGAGATGGATATTCCAATTCGTTCATCATTTAGAGAAGGTTTATCGATGTCGGAATTCTTTATTTCCACCCATGGTGCAAGAAAAGGTTCGACAGATACCGCGTTAAAAACAGCTGAGTCAGGCTACTTAACAAGAAGATTAGTTGACGTTAGCCAAGATGTAACAGTAACTGAAGATGATTGCGGTACTGATAAAGGCTTTGAGGTAGCTGAACTTATAGATAATGATGGTAGTAGAATTGTTCCACTACTTGATAGAATTAGAGGACGCTTTGCGGCTAAACCAATAATTCATCCAGTTACAAAAGAAGTTTTAGTTGAGAAAAATGGTTATATTAACGATGAGTTAGCTGAAATTATTGTTGCTAGTGGAGTTAAGAATGCCTATATTAGAAGCCTACTTACATGTGCATCTAAAGCTGGTGTATGTGTGAAATGCTATGGTGGGGACTTATCTACTGGTGAGATAGTTGAACGTGGTGAAGTAGTTGGAATTATCGCTGCTCAATCAATTGGAGAACCTGGTACACAACTTACGATGCGTACTTTCCATACTGGTGGGGTTGCGGGTGAAGATATTACTCAAGGTTTACCGAGAATTCAAGAATTATTTGAAGCTAGAGAACCAAAACGTAAAGCTATTATTTCAGATATTGAAGGTGTTATTGATTCAGTTTCACTTGAAAAAGATAATCGTTATCAAATAGTTGTTAAAAATAGTAAAGAAACTAAAACATACCTTACAGACTCTGGTAGAACTGTTATTGTTAAACCTAAAGATAAAGTTAAAGCCGGAGATCGTTTAACTGAAGGCTTAATTCATCCAAAAGAACTACTTAAAGTAGGTCAAGTAGAAGAAGTAGAAAAATATATTCTAAAAGAAGTACAAAAGGTTTATCGTTCTCAAGGTGTTGAGATCGCTGATAAACATATTGAAATTATAATCAAACAAATGCTTCAAAAAGTATATATTGTTCACGAAGGTGATACTGGTGCACTACCTGGAAGCTTAGTTTCTAAAGATGAAATATATAATGTTATTAGAGAAGCTTTAATAGAGGGTAAAGATGCTCCTATTATAAGACCTGTTTTACTAGGTATTACAAGAGCATCTCTAAGAAGTGATTCATTCTTATCTGCTGCAAGTTTCCAAGAAACTACTAAAGTATTAACAGAAGCTGCAATTAGAGGTAAGAAAGACTATTTAATCGGCTTAAAAGAAAATATTATTATTGGTGGATTAATTCCAGCAGGTACTGGTATTATCGATGCTGATTATGAAGTTTTAGTAGAACAAGATAAAGAAGAAATAAAAGAAGAAGAAAGCCAGGCTTAAGCCGGCTTTCTTACTTCAAATATTTTATAGATATTACTTGACTTTAGAAAGTAATAAGTGTATAATCTATAAGGTGTAAAATTAATTAGGTTTTGGGCTTCCAAAACTTAATTTTAGGCAACATTGAAACGCCCGGCGATGTGGTGTTTACATTTTGAAGAAAGGAGAATATAATGCCAACAATTAATCAATTAGTAAGAAAACCGCGTGAGTCAAAAGTTAAAAAGACTAAGTCACCTCATTTAAGTATTAATTATAATAGCTTAAGAAAAGTATATACTAAATTAGAATCCCCACAAAAACGTGGTGTATGTACAAGGGTTACTACTATGACTCCGAAGAAGCCTAACTCTGCTATTAGAAAATATGCGCGTGTTCGTTTATCAAATGGTATCGAAGTTACTGCATATATCCCAGGGATTGGCCATAGATTACAAGAACACAGCGTAGTTTTGATTCGTGGTGGTCGTGTAAAAGACTTACCAGGAGTTCGCTATCATATTATTCGCGGAACTCAAGATGCTACAGGTGTTGAAAAAAGAAAACAAGGCCGTAGTAAATACGGTGCAAAAAGACCAGAATAAAATTTTTAATTGAAAGGAGGTATCATAGTGCCACGTAAAGGACATGTACCAAAAAGAAAAGTCTTACCTGACCCGATATATAATTCACCGATTGTTACTAAATTAATTAACAATATTATGGTTGACGGGAAAAAAGGTGTAGCACAAGATATTTTATATAGCGCATTTGAACGTGTTGAAAAACAAACAGGTAGACCTGCACTAGATGTATTTAACGATGCTCTTGCAAATATAACTCCACAACTGGAAGTTAGAGCAAGAAGAATTGGTGGTGCAAACTATCAAGTACCAGTAGAAGTGCGACAAGAAAGAAAAATGACTCTATGCCTTAGATGGTTAACACAATATTCCCGTCTAAGAAGAGAAAAAACAATGGAAGAAAGATTAGCTAATGAAATTATCGATGCAGCGAACGGTCTTGGAAGTTCAGTTAAAAAGAAAGACGATACGCATCGTATGGCAGAAGCTAATAAAGCATTTGCTCATTATCAATGGTAATTAAGGAGTTATTAAGTTATGCCTCGTGAAATATCTTTAAATAAAACCCGAAATATTGGAGTAATGGCTCATATAGACGCTGGTAAAACAACTGTTACTGAGCGTATTTTATACCATACCGGAAGAATCCATAAAATGGGAGAAACTCATGAAGGCGCAGCTACAATGGATTGGATGGCTCAAGAACAAGAGCGCGGTATAACCATAACTTCTGCAGCTACTACAGCATTTTGGAAAGGATATCAAATAAATGTTATCGATACTCCAGGACATGTAGATTTTACCGTTGAAGTTAGTCGCTCATTGAGAGTATTAGATGGAGCTATTACTGTTTTAGATGCCCAAGCTGGTGTTGAACCACAAACTGAAACAGTTTGGCGACAAGCAACTGACTACCATGTTCCAAGAGTAGTCTATATAAATAAAATGGATAAAACCGGAGCTGATTTTAATTTTTCAGTAGATACACTTCATAAAAGACTAGGAGCTAATGCTCATCCAATTCAAATTCCAATTGGAGCAGAAAAAGATTTTGATGGAATTGTTGACTTAGTTGGGATGAAAGCATATTTATTCAGTGGAGATATGGATGAAAACTATGAAGTTACTAATATTCCAAGTCATTTAGTTGATGAGGCTAAAATTAGAAGAGATGAATTAATTCAAAGTTTAGCTGATTTAGATGATGAATTAATGTTACTTTATTTAGATGAAGCTGAAATAGAAGAAGCAACTTTAAAAGAATCAATTCGTAAAGCAACTTTAAGTGTTAAGTTTTTCCCTGTTGTTTGTGGGACTGCATTTAAAAATAAAGGTGTTAAGTTAGTTCTCGATGCAATAATCGACTACTTACCTTCACCAATTGATGTTCCACCGATGAAGGGCTTTGATAAGAAAGATAAAGAAGTAATTGTAGAATCATCTGATGATGCTCCATTTGCAGCCCTAGCTTTTAAAGTTATGACAGATCCATTTGTTGGAAAGTTGACATTCTTTAGAGTTTACTCTGGAGTGTTAAAAAGCGGAAGTTATGCATATAATTCTAATAAGGATAAAAAAGAAAGAATTGGAAGAATTCTTAAAATGCATGCTAACGACCGTACAGAAGTTAAAGAAATATATGCTGGTGAGATTGCAGCAGCAGTTGGTTTGAAAGACACATATACTGGAGATACTTTGTGTGATGAGAAAAGACCTTTAATATTAGAGGCTATGAATTTCCCAGAACCAGTTATCCATATTGCAATTGAACCAAAAACAAAACAAGATCAAGATAAGATGGGCTCAGCTCTTGCAAAGCTTGCGGAAGAAGACCCAACATTTAAATCATATACAAATCCTGAAACAGGCCAAACAATTATAGCTGGAATGGGTGAATTACACTTGGATATAATTGTAGACCGCTTGAAGAGGGAATTTAAAGTTGAAGCTAATGTTGGTACACCTCAAGTATCTTATCGTGAGACAATTAGAAAATCTGCAGAAATTCAAGGTAAATTCGTTCGTCAGTCCGGTGGTAGAGGACAATACGGAGATGTTAAGATTCGTTTTGAACCTAATCCTGGTAAGGGCTTTGAATTTGTTGATGCTGTAGTTGGTGGAGTTGTTCCTAGAGAATATATTCCAGCAGTTAAAAAAGGACTTGAAAGTGCTCTTTTAAATGGTAACTTAGCAGGTTATGAAACAATTGATCTTAAAGCAACTTTATTTGATGGATCTTATCATGAAGTTGACTCAAGTCAAATTGCTTTTGAAGTAGCAGCTAGTTATGCTTTTAAAGATACAAAAATAAAATGCGATCCTGTTTTATTAGAACCAATTATGGATGTAGAAGTTACTGTTCCTGATGAATATTTAGGAAATGTAATTGGCGATCTAACTAGTAGAAGGGGTAGAATCGAAGGCCAAGATAGCCGAGGAACACTACAAAGCATAAAAGCACTTGTTCCTTTATCACAAATGTTTGGTTATGCTACAGCCTTAAGAAGTAATTCTCAAGGTCGTGGAAACTACACAATGCAGTTTTCGAGATACGAAGAGTGTCCGAAATCAATCCAAGAAGAAGTTATAAAGACTAGAGGCTAGTAATAATATAAATTACTTGCAAAATGCCAAAAATTATTATAAAATATATATAAATTAAATGGGAGGAAAAATCTAAAATGGCAAAAGAAAAATTTGTACGTACCAAACCGCACGTAAATATTGGTACAATCGGTCACGTTGACCATGGTAAGACTACTCTTACATCAGCAATTACTAAAGTTTTAGCAAAAAAAGGTTTATCTAAAGTATTAAACTATGAACAAATCGATGGTGCTCCAGAAGAGAAAACTCGTGGAATTACTATTAATACATCTCACGTTGAGTATGAAACTGAAAAACGTCACTATGCACATGTTGACTGCCCAGGACATGCTGACTACGTTAAAAACATGATTACTGGTGCTGCACAAATGGATGGAGCTATCCTTGTTGTTGCTGCTACTGATGGGCCAATGGCTCAAACTCGCGAACACATTCTATTAAGCCGTCAAGTTGGTGTTCCTCGTCTAGTTGTATTTATGAACAAATGCGACATGGTAGATGATGAAGAATTACTTGATCTTGTAGAAATGGAAATTCGTGAATTATTAAGCGAATATGATTTCCCTGGTGATGACGTTCCAGTTATTAGAGGATCTGCTCTAAAAGCTATGGAAGGTGATCCAGCTTATGAAGAAAAAGTTATGGAATTAATGAACGCTGTTGACGAATATGTTCCAGAACCAACTCGTGAAGTTGACAAACCATTCTTAATGCCTGTTGAAGACGTATTCACAATTACTGGACGGGGAACTGTTGCAACTGGTAGAGTTGAACGTGGACAAGTTAAAGTTGGTGAAAACGTAGAAATTATTGGTATTAGACCAACTATGTCTACAGTTGTTACTGGTGTTGAAATGTTTAGAAAATTACTTGATTACGCTGAAGCTGGTGATAACATTGGTGCATTACTACGTGGTATTACTAGAGAAACTGTTCAACGTGGACAAGTTCTTGCAAAACCTAAATCAGTTACACCTCATACTGAATTCGAAGCTCAAGTATACGTACTAAGCAAAGAAGAAGGTGGACGTCATACTCCATTCTTCACAAACTATCGTCCTCAATTCTATTTCCGTACTACTGACGTAACTGGAGTTATTGAACTTCCAGAAGGTATCGAAATGGTTATGCCTGGGGATAATGCTAACTTAACAGTTAAGTTAATTCACCCAATCGCTATCGAACTAGGAACAAAGTTCTCAATTCGTGAAGGTGGACGTACTGTAGGTGCTGGTAACGTTACGAAAATCGTAAAATAAATTTAAAACGAAGAAGGCTTAATTTTTAAGCCTTTTTATTTATATAAAATATTTAATTTTGTAAAAAAAATAGTGTTGATATTAATTTATATGGGTGTTATAATACAATTGGAAGTAAATAAAAAATAGGAGGAAAAAATGAAAAAATTTTTAGCAGTTTTATTTATTTTTGTTTCGGCATTTGTACTTATTGCATGTGGCGATTCAAGCAGTTCTGATAAGATTGTACTTATTACAGATAAGGGAGCAATTACAGACAAATCATTTAATGAAGGCGCATTTAATGGCGTTAAAGCATTTGGGGAAGAACATAAGATTGAATATGCTTATATTAAACCTGCAGATGCTACTACAGACGATTATATAGCAGCAATCGATCAAGCAGTTGAAGATGGCGCAACAGTAATCGTAACACCTGGATATTTATTTGAAGAAGCAATTGGTGTTTCTCAAGAAACTTATCCAAAGGTAAAATTTATTATTTTGGATGCTGCTCCAGAAGTACTAAAAAATAATACTCATGGTGTATTTTATGCTGAAGAGCAAGCTGGATTCTTAGCTGGCTATGCAGCTGTTAAAGATGGGTTCCGTAAACTAGGATTTATGGGCGGAATGGCAGTCCCTGCTGTTCAAAGATTTGGACATGGATTCGTTCAAGGCGTTGCGAAAGCAGCAGCAGAATTAGAATTAGCTGAAAATGCAGTTACAATTGACTACTTATATACTGGTGACTTTGTTGCTTCACCTGAAGTTCAAGCTGCTGCGGCTACAATGTTTAACTCTGGAGCAGAAGTTATTTTTGCTTGTGGTGGAGCTGTAGGTGTTTCTGTTATGGCTGCGGCTGAGGCAGAAGGTAAAAAAGTAATTGGTGTTGACGTTGACCAAAGTGGTGAAAGTACAACAGTTATTACATCTGCTATGAAAGGTTTAGCAGAATCTGTTATTCTAGCTTTAGAAAGTATTTTTGTAAATAATACTTGGGATAAAGATTTTGGTGGAAAAGTAGTTACATTAGCTGCTGACAATAATGGTATTGGTTTACCTATGGATAAATCAAAATTTACTAGTTTTGATGAAGCTGCATATGATGCTGTATATGCTAAATTAGTAGATGGTACTATAGAAGTTAGTAATGTAATTGGTGAGTTTGGCGATTCAGGTAATGCGGCTAAACAATTTGAAACGGCATTAGTTAAAGTAACAGTAATCCCATTTGGATAATATTATTGATATTTGAAACTCAGGGGGTTAGAAATAAAATGATTTCTGACTCCCTTTTTTAATAAAGGGGTGAACATATGGATTTTGTGTTAGAAATGAAAAATATTACAAAAACTTTTCCAGGTATTATCGCTAATGATAATGTTTCTTTTAACCTGAGAAAAGGAGAGATACATGCCCTTTTAGGTGAAAATGGTGCTGGGAAGTCAACACTGATGAGTGTTTTATTTGGGATGTATCGACCTGATGAAGGCGAAATATATAAAAATGGCGAGTTAATTGAAATCAATAGCCCTAATGATGCTAATGTTCATCATATAGGAATGGTTCACCAACATTTTAAGTTAGTTGAAAACTTTACAGTTTTAGATAATATTATTCTAGGTGTAGAAAAAACTAAAAGAGGTTTTATTGATCGCAAACAAGTTGCAGATGAAATTAAAGAACTAGGAGAAAGATATAAACTTTTAGTTGATCCATATGCAATAATAGATGATATAACAGTAGGTATGCAACAAAGAACAGAAATACTAAAAATGTTATATCGTGATAATGAAATTTTAATATTTGATGAACCTACTGCTGTCTTAACGCCTCAAGAAATTGATCAATTAATGATAACTATGAAAAATCTTGCCAGCGAAGGTAAGTCAATTATTTTTATAACTCATAAACTTGATGAGATTATGAAAATATGTGATAGAGTTACTGTTCTTAGAAGAGGTAGAGTTACTGGTGTAGTTAATGTAGAAGATACTACAAAAGAAGAATTAAGTAGATTGATGATTGGCCGTGATTTAGATTTTATCTTAGATAAAAAGGAAGTAAGCTATGATGATACAGTTTTACTTGTGAAAGATTTGACTGTTATTTCACCTTTTAGTAAAAAAGCAGTTGTTAATAATGTATCATTTAAAGTTAAAAAAGGAGAAATCCTTTGTGTTGCAGGAATTGATGGTAATGGTCAAAGTGAATTAGTCTATGCAATTACCGGCTTGATAAAACCACATCATGGTCATATTTATTTAAACTATGAAGATATAACCAAAAAATCAATTCGTTATCGTAATGATGCTGGTTTAGGTCATATTCCAGAAGATAGACATCGCTATGGTTTAGTTTTAGACGATTCACTTGAAAACAATTTAATATTAAAGAAGTATCATAAACGACCATATCAAAAATATGGAATTATAAATCAAAAAGAAATAACAATTCATGGTGAGCGTTTAATCGAAGAGTACGATATAAGAAGCTCACTAGGAGTTAATACTCTTGCAAGGCATATGAGTGGTGGAAACCAACAAAAAGCAATTGTTGCAAGAGAAGTAGATAAAGATGGAGATTTAATCGTTGCTGTACAAACCGCTAGAGGTCTAGATGTTGGTGCAGTAGAATTTGCTCATAAGAAATTAATTGAAAAACGTAATAAAGGAGCAGCTATATTATTAGTATCCTTAGATTTAGATGAAGTATTTTCAGTTAGTGAACGTGTTTTAGTAATGTATCAAGGTGAGATTGTAAAAGATGTATTAACTAAAGATATAACGGTAGATGAAGTTGGTCTTTATATGGCTGGGGTAAAAAAAGATGAATTACCGGAAGTTAATTTTTCAGAAGAAGAATTAGAAAAAGTTGAAGAGAGGAAAAAGAAGAAATGAAAGATGATGTAGTTCAAGTACAAAAAGAAAATTTCTTTAAAAAACTGTTTTCCTCAAAACAAGCAAAGTCATTTAGAAATTCGCTTATTTCAATTGTCTTTGGAGTATTTGTTGGCTTCTTAATCTTAGTAATAAGTAATCCGAAAAACTCACTTTCCGGACTTGCTCGACTCTTATTTAATCCTTTTATATCAGCTAAACCTTTGCCAACTAGCTTTGGAGAAGTGTTTTCTCGGGCAACACCGATAATATTAACTGGACTTTCAGTAGCCTTTGCCTTTAAAACCGGTGTATTCAATATTGGAGCATCAGGCCAATATATGGTTGGTTTATTCGGAGCAGCTGTGGTTGGTTTATATGGAGATAATTTAGGATTTCTTCAGTGGCCACTTGCTGTTTTAGTTGGTGGTTTAAGTGGTGCCGTTTGGGGAGCTATTTCAGGATCATTAAAAGCATTCTTCAATGTTAATGTAGTTATTACTGGAATAATGCTCAATTATATTGCAGTTTATTTTATTAATGGGATGCTTGGTGGACCTTTGCGTCAAGTAATGCTTAATAGTACTAATAATAGAACTAATAAGATTCCTGAGGCAGCAAGAACACCTTATATGCTACTTGATAAAATCTTTCCAAGATCAGGAGTAGATTTAAGTTTTATTATTGCTATAGTAATTGCAATAGTAGTCGCATTAATTCTTTCTAAGACAGTTTTTGGTAGAGAGTTAAAAAGTGTTGGTTTAAATAAAGATGCTGCAAAATATGCAGGAGTTAATGAAAAGTATTCAATTATTATTTCAATGGCTATTTCTGGGTTTTTTGCTGGTCTAGCTGGAGCGTTTTATATTTTATCTCCAGGTGCTTATGGTATGGGTGCTCAATATTCAAGAGAAAATGTTGTTCTACCAGATGGTTTTAATGGTATACCAGTCGCACTTCTTGCTAGTAGTAATCCAATCGGAGTAATATTTTCTGGGTTTTTCATCTCATATATTCAACATTCAGGTCTAGCTCTACAATCACTTGGTTATGCTAATGAGCTTGTTGATGTTGTTGTTGGGGTTATATTATACTTCAGTGCTTTTTCTCTCATAATGGGTCAGTATGCAGAAAAACTCATTAAGAGGAGGAAAAAAGAAAAAGAGACAGAGGAGATTAAGATATTATGACAGTGAAATTTATAATAGCTCAATCTTTATATTTTATTATTCCACTGTTAGTAGTTGCTATTGCTGGGATGTTTTCAGAAAAAAGTGGAACTGTAAATATTGCTTTAGAAGGTATAATGTTAATAGGTGCATTTTCTGGGATATTATTTATAAGTTTAATGCAAAAGGCAGGAATTTTAAATAACCACCAACAATTGCTATTAATACTTTCTTTAATTATTTCAGCAATAACAGGAGCAATATTTGCTTCCTTACTTGGATTTTTATCAATTAAGATGAAAGCTGACCAAGTAATAGGGGGAACTGCACTTAATATTTTAGCTGGTGCACTTGTACTGTTTTTATCAATGGTAATTGTGAAGGACACAAGAATTACCTTCACAAATAATTTTCAATTCAAATCAACATTCTTAAGTTCATTTGAGTTTATAAATTATGTGTTTTTCGATAGAGCTTACTTAATAACTTATTTAGGGATTTTAATATTTGTAATTACGTTAATAGTGTTTAAAAGAACTAAATTTGGACTTAGACTATCATCTTGTGGTGAACATCCACAAGCAGCACAAAGTGCTGGTATTAATGTTGTAAAGTATCGCTGGATTGGTATCTTAATATCTGGAGCTATTGCTGGGATGGGTGGAGTAATATATATTGTTCCTACAGCAACTAGTTTTAATGGCGATGTGGCTGGATATGGTTTCTTGGCACTTGCTGTATTAATATTTGGTCAATGGCAACCATTTAAAGTATTTTTAGCTTCAATCTTTTTTGGAGTATTTACAATGCTTTCTGTGTCATTCTTTGGATTTGAAGGGATTAAAACATTTATTGATGCAAATCCACAAATACCAATTGCTATGTTTTTTAGAATGTTTCCTTATATTGCAACTATTGTTGCACTTTCGATTACATCTAAGAAATCAAGAGCACCAAAAGCAGCAGGTATTCCATTCGATCCCCTTTCAACATAACCACAATCAATATATTCAAAAATCAAATAAGAGCTTTAGATTAATCTAAGGTTCTTTTATTTTGTTTTTAGAGTCTATTATTTATTATTACTTCAATTTATAGTATAATTAAGAGTAGAAAATATAAAAGGTGTATTATGATTATTAAAGCAGTAATGGAAAATTTAAACGATGCCTATGAAGTAATTAAAGATGCCAAAGAAATGTTTAAAAGAAGAGGTTCTAGTCAGTGGCAAGATTTAGATGGTTATCCAAGTATTGAAACATTAAAAAAGGATATTGAACTTGGAAATTTATATATAAAAGTATTAGCTGGGCAAGTTATTGGAGTTATTGTAATAAGTGGATATGAAGCAACTTATGAGGTAATTTATGAAGGAAACTGGCTCAACGATGAAAAGTATAATACTGTTCATAGAATTGCTGTAAAAAAAGAATTCCTTGGGCAAGGAATTGGTTTAGAGTTAATGAAGTTTTCAGAACAAAAATCAATTGAAGATGGTATTTATAATATAAAAATAGATACTATGGAAAATAATTTTGAGATGATTCACTTAGTTAATAAACTGGGTTATAGTAAATGTGGAATTATTTATCTTGCTAGAGATAAAGTTATAGACAAGAAAAGAGTAGCGTTTCAAAAAGTTTTAAAATAATTACATAATCTTTCTAAACGTCATTTTAATCTTTAGAAAGTAATAAAACTTAAGAAATCTTTGTCATTTTATGGTATAATAATTAAATGAGGTAAGTTATGATTACAGATACACATATTCATTTATATGATGATAGATATTTAGATAATTTAGATGAAATAATCAAAGAAGCAAATAGCTCTGGCGTAAAGAAGATGATTATAGTAGGTTATGATTATTCTTCTAGTAGAAAAGCAATTGAGCTTGCAAATAATTATGAAGGTTTATATGCCGCAGTAGGACTACATCCAAGTGAAGTGCATTTGGAAGATGATCTTGAGCTTTCTTGGGTTAGAGATTTAGTAAAAGAACCTAAGGTTATTGCTATTGGCGAGATTGGCCTTGATTATTATTGGTCTAAAGAATTTAAAGATTTACAAAAAGAAATGTTTATAAAACAAATTAAACTTGCAAATGAATTTAATTTACCTATTAGTATACATAGTAGAGATGCAAGTCTTGATACTTTTAATATTTTAAAAGAGAATAGAACAAGTGGGGTTCTACACTGCTATTCGCAAAGTAATGAACTAGCAAAAGAATATATAAAACTAGGATATTTCCTAGGTATTGGCGGAGTTTTAACTTTTAAAAACAGTAAAGATATTAAAGATGTTGTTAGAGATATTCCACTTGAGTATTTGGTTGTGGAAACGGATGGGCCTTATCTTGCACCTATGCCATATAGGGGTAAGTTAAATAAACCAAGTTATCTTACCTATATTTTAGAAGATATTGCAAAGATTAAAGATTTGCCTTTTGAATATGTGCAAGAAGAAATAGAAAAAAATGTAAAGAAAGTATTTAAAATTTAAGGGTGGGAAGATGAAGAAAATTAGAGTTTTTATTTTATTATTTATATCAGTTTTTACTTTAGCTGGCTGTAATACATTGTTTTATAATGAAATTCATAATCGTTCTGTAAATTATGAAGAAATTACAATTGATGATTTGAATATGTTAACAACAACAATTGTAGATAAAACAAGGGATTCAGTTATTGGTATTACTAATTATCGCAAACGACCAATTGGTTATGAAAGAATAAGCACTGGTAGTGGTGTCATTTTAGAGTGTGTAGCAAATATGAAAGATGGTAGTGTTGTGGAAGACTGTATGTCTACTATGGATAGTGATGATGTAGCAAATTATCATTATTTAGCTGTCACTAATCGCCATGTTGTAGAAAAAGGTTCTAAGATAAAAGTATATATTGGTCAAGATGATGTTAATATAGATGCTAGTGTTATTAAAGCTGATAATAAAGTTGATTTAGCTGTTATAGAATTTTCATATATTCGACCAATCCAACCAATTGAAATAGCAGATTCAGACTTAGTTAAACCCGGAAATATTGCTATTGCAATAGGAAGCCCATATGGACATGAGTTTTGGGGTTCTGCAACTTTTGGAATTATTTCCTCACCTAAACGTTATATGGCTGATGATACTGATGGGGACGGAATAAATGATTGGGATAATGAATACATCCAACACGATGTTGCTATTAATAAAGGTAATAGTGGTGGAGCACTTTTAAATGCTGAAGGAAAACTAATTGGTATTAATACACTAAAGTTTGTTGGTGAAGATACCGATGGAATGGGGTTTTCAATACCTAGTAACGTAGTAAAAGAAATTGTTACATATTTAAGAGAAGGAAAACTTCCTAGAAGAGTAACACTAGGTATTAGTTTTTATTCAATTAGAAATTTACTCAATCCAGATGATTATCCAATCGAAGATGGTGATAATTATCCAGTGCCAGATGGTGTTGAATATGGGTTTTATATAATAGGACTTGATCCTTTTAATAGTTATAATAAAAACTTTGCTATTCACGATATAGTTTTAAGCGTGAATGGAGTAGATATTAAATATTCTTATGAAATTAGAGAACAACTAAACTATTTAGACAGTGGTGAGGTTGTGGAATTCTTAGTATTAAGAAATGGTGAAGAAATAATAATTAATGTTACATTTTAAAGGAGAACATTATGAAAAAAATATTTAAAATATTATTAGTTTTAGTTTTGGCTTTTACCTTAATTGGTTGTGATGGATTCAATTTTAATTTTGGAAATCCATTTGATACAACTGAAAATGGTGATTCCGCTTCCCCAACCTATACAATAAATGTGGAAAGTACTAATAATAAACATAAAATAGAAGTAGACGAAGAATTACAACTAAGTGCGACAATTTATCCAACTGAATTAACTGGTGTTATTACTTTTAGTAGTAATAATGTTGCTATTGCAACTGTTAATAATTCAGGTAGGGTTACAGGAGTATCTAGTGGAATAGTAAAAATAACTGCAAAAAGTAGTGTTAAAATAAATAACAAAACTGAAATTATTACTGGACATATTTATATTACAGTTGTAGAAAAGGAAGTTCCTATTACTGGAGTTACAATTGATGGTCCTGGTAATACATATATTGATGATCTTGTAAAATATACACTTAATCTAACGCCAGAAAATGCTAATCAAGTAGGGACTTGGTCAGTTGATAATGAGCTAGTTGCTAAGATTGATCAAAATGGTCGTTTAGTTGCTATTTCAATTGGAGCTATTAATGTAAAATATTCTGTTGATGGTGTAGTTAAAGCAACTAAAGCAGTTTATGTTTTAGGAAGAAACACTAATCCAACAGCAATTGAGATTGAAGTTAGAGATGAAGTTGCAGTTGGGGAAAGTTTGAAGGCATATATTAAAACAACACCAATTGGCGCTTTAAATGATGTTACTTGGAAGAGTAGTAATCAAGATATTCTTACTATTGATAGTTATGGAACTATTAATACCTTAAAAGCTGGAGTTGTAACTATAACAGCTGAGCGTGGAATACTAGAAGCTACTAAAACTATTGAAGTAACTAATTATAAAGTAGACAGTGGTAGTCTAGAAGAACAACAAGTTGCTGTTTTTGAAACAACTAAACATGCTGTATTTGGAGTTTCAAATCATCAAATAGATGAAAATCAAATATTAAGAAGAGTTGCTACTGGAACAGGTTTTATTTATAAAGTTGAATTTTTCTTAAAAGATGGAAGTATTTTAGATAATGTTAATAACTTAAGATCATTTGATGAAGTTGATTATTTTAAATATTATTTAATTACTAATCACCATGTAATTGAAGACTCAGATGCTCTTAAGGTATATATAACTGATATTGAGCTAGAACTTGATGCAACTTTAATCCAACACGATGATAAAGTAGATCTAGCTATTATTACATTTGAGTACAATAAATATATAAGACAACTTGTCTTAGGAAATAGTAGCGAATTAGTTCAAGGATTATTTGCATATGCAATAGGTAATCCACATGGCTATGAATATAGCTTTACAGCTGGTATTATTTCTCATCCAAAGAGATATCTTGCAACTGATACTGATGGTGATGGTGTGAATGATTGGGATTCTGAGTATATTCAACACGATGTAGCAATTAACCCTGGAAATAGTGGTGGACCATTATTTAATATAAAAGGTGAAGTAATCGGAATCAATACTTTAAAATTAGTTGATTCTAAGACTGAGAGCATGGGCTTTTCAATTCCTATTGATGTTGCCAAAGCGATTATTCCAATATTAGAAGAAGGCGAAAAACCAGTTAGAGCTTTAATTGGAATTAGAGTTCTTGCAGTTAAGGATATTTTAAAAGATCCATATTCAGAATACACTATTCCTGAAGGAATTGAATTCGGGTTGTATGTTGATGAGGTAGTTGCAAATAGTGTAGCTTCTCGCGGTGGTGTACTTGCAGATGATATAATTATTAAGTTCAATAATGTTAATCTTACAAATTCTCAAATTTTAAGAGCAGAACTTAATAATATTGTAGTAGGTAGTAATACTGAAATAGAAATAATAGTGTATCGAAATGGCGAGTACAAAATTCTTACTTTAGTATTTTAAAAAATCGTAGCTTAGCTACGATTTTCACATATATATTCAATTATTAAATCAAATTGATCTTGTTTTGATTTATTTGATTTGTTGTTTTTACCTATATAGAAAGTATTTTCAAGACTTGTTTCTAAATAATAATTACATACTACATCATCATCTTCAATAAGAACATCTAAATCTTTAATTAGATTATAACTATCAGTTATAAAATAATCATAAGTATAGTTATTTAAACTATTAGAAGATTCTAAGATTAAGTGTTCAATATTATTTAGAGAATTAAAATTTAGATTGTCTTTTGTTACTATAATTAAACTAAAATGCATATTATTACCTCTTAACTCTTATTATTTTACCAAAGTTACTTCTTTAGTTCAATGATTATTTTAAAGAGGTTATAATCTAGATAAAAGCATAAATTATAGTAGCAATTTCGGGTAAAATATGGTAAAATAGTATAGTTTAATAGAGGTATAAATATGAGTTTAACTGCAGGTATTGTTGGTCTACCTAATGTTGGTAAGTCAACACTTTTCAATGCAATTACAAATTTACATGTTATTAGTGCTAACTATCCTTTTGCTACGATTGAACCAAATGTTGGGGTTGTGGAAGTGAAGGATAAAAGGCTTGATGAAATAGCAAAAGTAGTAAAACCTAAAGCTGTTATTCCAACTGCATTTTCATTTACGGATATTGCAGGTTTAGTTAAAGGAGCATCTAGAGGTGAAGGGCTTGGCAATCAGTTTCTTTCTAATATTAGAGAAGTTGATGCTATTTGCCAAGTTGTTCGTTGTTTTAGAAATCCTGAGATTATTCATATTGATGGAGATGTAAATCCGATTCGGGATATTGAGACTATTAACTTAGAATTAATCTTTGCAGATCTTGAAATAATAGATAGAAGAATAGCTAAAATTGAAAAGAAAGCTCAACTTGGAGATGATGAATCAGCTAGAGAGTTTAATGCTCTTGAAAAGGTTAAGAATTCTCTAGAAGCAAATAGATTTGCCTCAACTGCAAAACTATCTAAGACTGAACTTGAAATAATAAAACCATATAACTTTCTAACAATAAAACCGATGATTTATGTTTTAAATATATCTGAAGACCAAAATGATCAAGAACTAGAACATGTTAGACTTGTGGAAGAGTACGCTAAAGGTGATAATATTGAAGTTATTACAATTAGTGCTAAAATAGAAGAAGAAATATCTAATCTAGATAGCGAATCAAAAGCAATGTTTTTAAGTGAACTTGGACTAGGTGAAAGTGGACTTGATAGATTAATAAAGAAAGCATATTTTCTTTTAGGTCTAGGTACTTATTTTACTGCAGGAGAAAAGGAAGCTAAAGCTTGGACTTTTAAAAAAGGTATGAAAGCACCTGAGTGTGCAGGTATTATTCACACAGATTTTGAAAAAGGATTTATTAGAGCTGAAGTATTAGCCTATGATGACTTTATTAAATACGGAAGTAAAGAAAAAGCTAAAGAAGCTGGAAAGGTTAGACTTGAAGGCAAAGAATATGTTTTTCAAGATGGAGATATTGTCTTATTCAGGTTTAATGTATAGGTAGGAAATGAAAGCAGTTATCTTAAATATTGGAGATGAAGTCTTAAGTGGAAAAACTATTAATACTAATAGTAGTTTTCTGGCGACCAGTCTAGATAAGTTAGGAATTAGTGTTGAAAGAGTAGTAGTTGTTGGTGATAATAAAGAAGATATCGCTAAAGAAATTCTTGAATTTAAAAATAGCAAATACGATATTTTAATATCTACTGGTGGACTTGGTCCAACCCATGATGATTTATCAAAAGAAGTTATCTTTGATACTCTTGGCTATGATTTAATAGAAAATGAAGAATCTTTAAATAAGCTTTCTAAGTTTTTTAAAGGTAGTATTCCAAGGAGTAATTATAAACAAGTCTTATTTCCAAAAGAAGCAATTATTGTAAACAATGAACTTGGCACAGCTAATGGAGCAATTTTAAAAGATAAAGATAAACATTATTTTATTTTAGTAGGACCACCTACTGAGTTAAATCCGATGTTTTTAAATACTTGTTATCCATACTTAAAAACTTTAAGAAATGAATATAACTTAATTACTGAATATAATATAATGGGGCAAGGTGAATCTTATTTTGAAGACTTACTTCAAGTGCTTTTAAATGAACTTACTAATGTTACAATTGCACCATATGCAAATGTTGGTATGATTAGATATGTTATTAAAGCTAGTAAGAAGTATGAAGCTGAATATAAAAAAGTAATTAGTAGTTTTGAAAAATTAATGGATAATTATATTATAAGTAAAAGCGAATGTTTAAATAATTTAGCTGAAGTTGAAGAAGTAGTATTTAATTATTTGGAAAAACTAAACTTTACTATAAGCTTTTCTGAAAGTATTACTGGTGGGATGATTAGCAGTTTATTTATAAATAATCCTGGAGCTAGTAAGTATTTAAAAGAAAGTTTTATTACTTATAGTGATGAAGCTAAAATTAAATATTTAAGTGTTAGAAAAGAATCTATCGATAAATACTCTGCAGTAAGTAGCGAGGTTGCACTGGAAATGGCTGAGGGATTAGCTAGTATTACAAAGGCTGATGTTAGCTTTGCTATTACGGGTTATGCTGGACCAGGAGGAGAAAAAGATAAGCTTGGTTTAGTTTATTACGCAGTAAAAATAAAAGAAAATCTTCATGTTTTTGATGCTAGTTTTAATGGTAATAGAAATATGATTAGAAGAAGAGCAATGCTTTTTGGGCTTTATAAATTAGTAGTTTTACTTAAGGAAGAGCTTAAAAAGATTTGAAAAAATTACAAAAAAATGTTATAATAATATGTTGTAGAAAAAATGGAGGAATATAATAAATGGCAGACAATTCATATATTAATGAGCAATTATTAAATAAAATTGCAGAAGAACAAAGTGTTAAAGTCAGTCAAATCAATGCCGTATTAAAGCTAATTGAAGAAGGCGGTACTGTACCTTTTATTGCGAGATATCGTAAGGAAGCTACTGGTGGACTAGATGAAGAAAAGATCAGAGTAATCTATCAAGAATGGGATTACGGACAAAAACTTGCGGAAAGAAAAGAGCAAGTTATGCGTCTTATTGAAGAAAAAGGTAAGCTTACTGACGAATTAAAAGCGGAAATAATCGCTTCGAATAAATTAGCGGAAATAGAAGATATTTACCGTCCATACAAAGAAAAACGTAAAACTAGAGCTACAGAAGCAGTGCGTAAAGGCTTAGAGCCTCTTGCTGAATATTTACTAAGTTTCCCACTAAAAGGTAGTGTTGAAGAAGAAGCTAGTAAATATGTTACTGTGGAAGTAACTGAAGAACTTAAAAAAGATGATTTAGTTGTTGCTGATACAAAAGAAGCCTTACAAGGTGCTATGGATATAGTTGCAGAAATGGTTTCTGATGAAGCTAAATACCGTAAATGGATTAGAGCTTTATATCATAGAACTGGAGAATTATCTTCTAAAGTTCGTGATGAAAGTTTAGATGAAAAACGAGTTTATGAAATGTATTATGATTATACAGAACCAATTAGTTCAATTAAAGAACATCGTGTTCTTGCAATTAACCGTGGTGAAGCTGAAAAAGTTTTACGAGTATCGATTATTGATGAGGTTGAGCGTGTTCATCGTTTCCTTGCTCGTAATGTAATTAAAGATCCAAAATCAATTTCAGTTGAATATGTTAATCTTGCAATTGAAGATTCCTATAAAAGACTTATTAAGCCTTCAATCGAAAGAGAAATTCGTGCTGAGTTAAAAGATAAGGCCGAAGAACAAGCAATTAAAGTATTTGCGGAAAACTTAAAGAACTATTTATTAACTCCACCTATGAAGGGGAAAATGGTTTTAGGTGTTGACCCAGCTTATAGAACAGGTTGTAAACTTGCTGTAGTTGATGTAACTGGTAAAGTAATTGATAAGGGTGTAATCTACCCTCACCAAAAATCAAAAACTGAAGTTGTTTCTGATGAAAGACATGAAAAATCAGTTAAAGCTGTTTTAGATTTTATTGATAAATATAAAGTAGAAGTTATCGCAATTGGTAATGGAACTGCAAGTAGGGAAACTGAAAGCTTTATTGCTGATGTTTTAAAAACTAGTGGTAAGGGTAAGGAAGTTAATTATATTATTGTAAATGAAGCTGGTGCGAGTATTTATTCTGCTAGTGAACTTGCAAAACAAGAGTTTCCTGATTTCCAAGTTGAAGAAAGATCAGCAGTATCGATTGCTAGGAGACTTCAAGATCCACTATCTGAGCTTGTGAAGATTGATCCTAAATCAATTGGAGTTGGTCAATATCAATACGATGTAACCCAAAGTAAATTATCTGTATCACTTGATAACGTTGTTGAAGATGCAGTTAATAGCGTTGGTGTTAATATTAATAGTGCATCTCCATCTCTACTTCAAAGAGTATCTGGTCTAAATGCTAGATTTGCGAAGTTAATAGTTGATTACCGTGATGAAAACGGAGAATTTAATACTAGAGAAGACATTAAAGAAATTAAAGGAATTGGTGCTAAAACATTAGAACAATCTATTGGTTTCTTAAGAATACCTGATGGTAAAGAAAAACTAGATATGACTAGTATTCATCCAGAAAGTTATGATGTCGCAATTAAAATCTTAAAGAAACTTGGCTTTACAAAAGATGCTATTGGAACTGATGAATTAGTTGAAAAAATTAAAGTAGCAAATAAAGAAGAACTTAAAAAAGGACTTGACGTTGGTGAATATACATTTAATGATATTTTAGATTCACTTGTTGCGCCTTTAAGAGACCCAAGAGATGATTTTGATAAACCACTTTTAAGAAGTGATGTACTCCAAATAGAAGACTTAAAAGTTGGAATGGAATTACAAGGAACTGTACGTAATGTTGTTGCATTTGGTGCATTTGTAGATTGTGGAGTAAAAGAAGATGGTCTTGTTCATCTTTCTAGAATGAGTAAAAAATACATAAATAGTCCACTTGATGTTGTAAGCGTTGGTGAGATTGTGAAAGTATGGGTTGTAGCTGTTGACGTTCTTAAAGGAAGAGTTGAACTTACAATGATTCCACCAAAGGATCAAGCTTAAAATATTTAAATTAGAGGAGTAAAGATGAAGCAATATGATGCAGTTGAATGTATTTCAAAAGCCATTATTGAAGAAAATTTGATTGAATCAATATTTTTAAAAGGCTCACTTGCTAGAAGTAGCGAGGATGAGTTTTCTAATATTGACTTGTATTGCATTGTTGATAATTCTAATTACGAAGAGTTTCTTAAAAGTCAGTTGAATATTTTAAATAAATACGATAAAATAGTTTTTAGTAAAGAAGTTGTTAATAATTTCCATAAAACTATTTGTATTTATGAAAATGGTATTGTTTTTAATTTAATAACTATAAAGCAAAATGAGCTTACTGAAGAAGATGATTTAGTTGTTATCTACGATCCTAGAAGTTTACTTGAGGATTATAAAAAAGAGGTACAAACTTATTCGCCAGTTGAAGTTGGTGGATTAGTTGATGATTTCTTACTTCTTTCCTTAGAATTTTATAGTTCTTTTCAAAGAAAAGATACTTTATATAGTTTTTGGTTAGCTAATAATTTGTTTTATGATCTTGGGACTTTGATTAGAATTAGATATGATTCCCAATATGCAAAACTAGGTTTAAAACAATTTAATTTAACTGACTATATTAGAGATGAATATTATGAAATAGCTGCTAAGCTTAGAATTACATCTATTTTAGAAGCTGTTAAAATGATTTACATTTTACTAGATGATTATATTAATAATATGCCTTTATTGTTTGCTCAACATCTGAATTTTGATTTTTATCAATATGTTAGAAGAGTAATCATGAGCATAAATTAGGAGAACATATGCAACATGTTTTTATAATAAACCCTACAGCGGGTAAAAAAGATAGTACAAAACCGATAATTAAAAATATATATTCTTACTTTAAAGAAGGAGAATGTACTATTCATATAACTGAACATCCAAAAGACGCAGAAGAATTTTCAAGAAATTTTTGCGAGAATAACTTAAATGAAAAGATTAGATTTTATAGTTGTGGTGGGGATGGAACACTTAATGAAATAGTAAATGGTATTTATGGTTTTGAAAACGTAAGTGTAGCTAGTTATCCATCTGGTTCAGGTAATGATTTTATTAAATACTATGGAAAAAAAGATGATTATACGAATATTGCTAACCTTGTAAACGGGCGTGAAGTTGAGATTGATTTAATTAAATTCAATGGAAGGCTTGGGGTTAATGTCTTTAATTTAGGTTTTGATGCAAATGTTGTTGTGTCAATGCAAAAATATAAACGCTTGCCGCTAATTGGTGGTAAGGGGGCTTATATTATGGGTGTCTTCACAAACTTCTTTAGAAAGTTAACTACTGATTTAGAAGTTTATGTAGAAGATGAAGTTATTTTTTCAGGCCCAGCAGTTCTTTCTGCAATTGCAAATTCAATTTGCTATGGTGGTGGATTTTACTGTGCTCCACGTGCTTTAGTTGATGATGGTATTTTAGATGTTTTAGTTGTAAAGAATATATCGAGATTTAAGTTTATTAAGTTAATAGGTTCATATAAAAAAGGAACTCATCTTGACAATCCTAAACTAAAAAATATACTTATTTATAAACAAGGTAAGAATATTCGTATTAAAACTAAAAAACCTGTTAACTATTCCTATGATGGTGAATTAGGTAGGACTGATGATATTGAAATTACTGTTCTTCCAAAGGCAGTAAAATTCGTTGTTGTAGATGCTAAAGATTGACAATTATGTCTATTTAAATTATAATGATTAATAATCAATAGGAGGAATACATTATGGTTTTTGAAAAGGTTAGAAGTTTAATTGCTTCTGAACTTAACTTAAAAGAAGAAGAAATTACTCTTGCATCAAGTTTAACTCAAGATCTGGGGGCAGATAGCCTTGATGCAGTTGAATTAATTATGGCTATTGAAGATGAATTCGATGTGCAAATTAATGATGAAGAAGCTCAAAATATCCAAACTGTAAAAGATATAGTAGATTTTCTTAGTAAATAACAATCTTTAAAGTCTTAGGCCAACTAAGACTTTTTTAATTTTACGATTTACTTGATAAAAGATTGTAAATAAAGTAAAATAATAATAACAAAAGAATTAAAATCTTTTAAAAAATATTAAAAGGAGTATATAATGCAAGAATATTTAAAGTGGAAAAAAGTTAAAGACTTAGATCCTTTATTAAAAGAAGAATTAAATAATTTAGATGCGAGTGGTATTAAAGAAGCTTTTTCTGTGGAACTTGCTTTTGGTACTGGGGGAATTAGAGGTATAATGGGAGTTGGTATTAATAGACTTAATATTTATACTCTTGGTAAAATTAATTTTGGTTATGCTAATTTCTTAAATAATAACTATAAATTTCCAAAAGTTATAATTGCTTATGATACTAGATATAATTCAGTTGAATTTGCTTTAGCTTCAGCTAGAGTACTTGGAACATTTGGGATAAAGTCATATATATTTAAAGTTGTAACACCTACGCCAGTTTTATCATATGCTGTTAGATATTTAAAAGCAGATGGTGGTATTATAATAACTGCTAGTCATAATCCATCTAAATATAATGGTTATAAAGTTTATTCTAATGAAGGAAGCCAGCTTGGGCTTGATGAAGCAAACTCTGTAATTGAAGAAGCTGATAAATTAAAAGATTTATTTTCTCTTAAATTAAAATCTATAGAAGAATTAAAAGAAGAAGGTTTTATAAACTATTTAGATGAAGAAGTATATGATAGTTATTTAAGTAAGGTAGAAAGTATTTCAGTTAAGCCAGAATTAAAAAAAGATGATTTTAAATTAGTATATAGTCCACTTCATGGAACTGGTGGTATGCTTGTAGAAAGGTTACTTAAAAAACTTCGCTATAACTATATATTTGTTGATGAACAAATGATTGCTGACCCTGAGTTTTCAACTGTTGGTCAAGCAAATCCAGAAGATCCTAAAGCATTTGAACTTGCAATTAAATATGCTAAAAGAGTAGATGCTGATTTATGTCTGGCAACTGACCCTGATGCAGATAGAATTGGGATTGTTTATAAAGATAAAGATGATTATACCTTTGTAAATGGTAACCAAATAGGTGCTTTAATTGTTTACTATCTTGCTAATAATAGAAAAAATATTAAGAACAATGTTTTAATAAATACAATTGTTACATCTGATATTGGTGAAGTTATTGCTAAGTCTAAAAATATTAGAACAGTTTCTGTTCTTACAGGCTTTAAACATATCGCAGAACAAATAAAAAGACTTCCTAAAACTAATGAAAAGTATTTCTTTGGTTATGAGGAGTCCTATGGTTATTGTGTTAGTGATTTTGTTAGGGATAAAGATTCAATCCAAGCTTTATTAATTTTAGCGGAATTAACTAACTTCTATAAACAACAAGGTAAAAATTTAGGAGAAGTTTTAGAAGATATATATAATGAATTTGGTTATTTTGTAGAAGAGACTTTAAACTTTACTTATGAAGGTTTAGCAGGTAGGGAAATGATTTTAAAAATCATGGATTATTTTAGAAATACTAAGTTTGATAATTTAAATCATTTTAAAATTGTTAATAAATATGATTTTTTAGGTGAAACTAAATATAATTTACCTAAAGAAAATGTTTTAAAGTTTTATACAGAAAATAATTCTTGGTTTGCATTAAGACCAAGTGGAACTGAACCTAAATTAAAAGTATATTTATCAGTTAGAGGTAGTAATAAAACAGAACTTGAAAAAGATAAAGAAGCTTTAAAAGAAGCAATAAAAAATATAATAAAGGAAATTGAAAGAAAATGAAAGCTAGTTTTTATAAAAACAATCGAACAAAATATTTAAATAAAGTAGAAGATAATTCATTATCGATATTTTTCTCTGGAAGAGTTTACCCAAAAAGTGCTGATCAAGATTTTTTATTTGAAGTAGATAAAAACTTTTACTATTTGACCGGAATAAACCAAGCCAATGTAACTCTAGCTTTAATTAAAGAAGGTAGTAAGGAAAGACATATTTTATTCATTGAGAAAAACGACCCAGTATTAGTTAAATGGGTAGGTAAAAAACTTGAAATAAGTGAAGCAAGTGAAATATCGGGTATTGATGAAGTATATTATTTAGATAGTTTTAATAACTTTGTTTATTCAGCATTTAACTCATCTAGAAGATCTTTTGGGTCTTTAAAAAGTTTATATTTGAATTTAGAACGTAGAGATGATGAGAACTATTTATCGCTTGCAAGTAATTATTCAAAGAAAATCAGTAAAGAATATCCAGAGATTAAAATAAACAATGCTTATTTAATGGTTGTGGAACTAAGAATGGTTAAATCAACTGAAGAATTAGAATATATTAAAGAAGCTATTGAAGTTACTAAGTTAGGCTTAGATAATATAATGAAAAATTTAAAACCAGGTTTAAAAGAAAACCAAATGGAAGCAGTTTTTGATTATACACTTAAATATAATAGTAATTTTTCTACTGCTTTTGATACTATTGCTGCAAGTGGTAAAAATGCAACAATTCTTCACTATGTAGATAATAATGCAGAATTAAAAGATGGAGATTTAATGTTGTTTGATTTAGGTTCTAGAAATAAATTCTATGTAAGTGATATTTCAAGAACTTATCCAGTTAATGGTAAATATTCCAAAAGACAAAAAGAAGTTTATGAAAAAGTTCTTGATGTTAATAAAAAATGTATTGAGTTTTTAAAACCAGGGGTTACTTGGCAAGAATATAATAAATACGCAAGAGATTTATTAACACTTGCATGTAAAGATTTAGGATTAATTGAAAAAGATGAAGATGTAATAAACTATTATTATCACTCAATTGGTCATTCAATCGGCTTAGATACTCATGATCCAGCTAACCATGCTCTTGTTATTAGTGAAGGAATGGTTTTAACTGTTGAACCAGGTCTTTATATTGAAGAAGAACAAATAGGAATTAGAATTGAAGATAATATTTTAATTACAAAAGATGGAAATATTAACTTAAGTAAAGATATTATTAAAGAAGTAAAAGATATTGAAAAATTTATGGCTGCTAAATAGCAGCCTTTTTTAATGAGAAAATATAAAACGTAAAAAAAAATAGCAAAAACTAATATATAATTGGAGGTGTGAAATGAAAAAAATATTAGTTACAGCTATTGTATTATTGTTAGTAACAGCTCTACCTATTTTTGCTTATTCAAAAACAGGACATGAGATGTTTAGTGAAATTAATTTTAAAGATGAAGGGACGCTTTTAGTCGATATGACTACTAGTCAAGTTAATAGTGGATATAAAGATATGGGAAGAGCTAAGTTCATAGGTTGGAAATACCATTATTTTAATATCAAAAAAGAAGCAACATATGTTGGAGAAGTATTATTTGCGAAGACAAACAGAAGTAGAGATATCTTCAAAGTCGATTATAAAATTAAAGATACAGAAACCAAGGAAAGAAGTATTACTTATGGAGGAAGTTTATCTAGTAAATTCAAGAAAAATATAATGGGAATTGATATGGAACTTACTCCTAAGGTTGATGCGTCATTAAAAAATACAACATCAAACCAAACAGTTCAAGAAACTTCATTCAATGTAGTAATCCATCCAGGTTATAAGATGGTCTTTCGTGAGGCTGGTGAGTGTTTAATTACTAATGGTGTAAGTAAATACTATATTCTAGGTATAACAGTTAATAAAGGCGAATGGGAATATATCGATGTAGTTACAAAATATTATGAATTATACGAAGAGAAAGTAAGCTAATGAAAACAAAAATTGTTTTAACATTCATAGGTGTTAGTGTTCTTACAATCTTAATTGTTATCTTTGTAAGAAAAATTCCTAAAACTATAGAAGTAACTACATTTGAAAAATCCCATAGTTTTATTCAAGCAAACGATGATGAATTATTTGAACTTGCTTTGTTTTTTAATAAACCTACTAATTATTTAGTAGATAAAGATAATGTTACATCAGTTAATTTAAAAAACAATGAAGAAATTTTCAAATTTAATTTAGTAAAAGTTGAATATACTTCAGAAACTCTTTCCTTAAAAGACAGTATTTACTATAAATATAATTTTTATTTAACTCCTACTTTAAAACTAGAAGATGATTTTAGCTTTGAAATTACTAATTGTCTTTTAGATCTCACCTATAAACAAGGAGTTAATTTAAGCATAGGTATAGGTAGCTTTAGTTATTATTATTTTAAAGATAATTCAGCTGATATAAGACTTACTAAACTTAATGGACTTATTAATGATTTTGATGAAAAAACACTTGTAGGAATAAATTTAAGTTTAAGTAGTAATGAAGAAAAAGAAATTAAAATCAATAAAATCCAAGTTTTAGATCTTAATGTTGCTATTTCTTCAAATGATATAAAATCAAATATTAATTTTACTCAAGGTGAAGATATTAATAGTGTTCTTGGCTATAATTATGATTTGTTTAGTTTAACTCAAGAAGAAGATCTTAATCTTAGTTTTGAGAATAATATTAATTTATTTATTCCTTTAAAATATAGAGATAAATTATATACAAATAAGGTTGGACTAAGAATTGAATATGAAATTAACGGTGAAATAAAGTATTTTTGGATTGATGATTTTACATTCTTTGAAACCAAAATATATACCAAATATCAAATTAACAACCTTAAATATTATTTATATGAAAACTACTAGTCTTATAAATGTTTCAAAAACTTATCAACATCCAGTTTTAATAAATATAGATTATACTTTTGAAGAAAATAGTACCTATTTAATTGTTGGAGAAAATGGATCTGGCAAATCAACCTTAATAAAGTTAATAATAGGTTTAATAAAACCTAGTAATGGTTATATTAGTAAAGTAACTAAGAAGACTTCCTATGTCCCTGATGTCTTTATATTTCCTGAGTTTTTGAAAATAAAAGACTTTTTTAGTAATTTACTATATTTAATTAATTATCCAAATAAAATAAGTGAAGAGGAAATCTTAGATAGTTATAAACTTTGGGATTTAGATAAAACAAAAAAAATGAATGAATTATCTAAAGGTATGAGACAAAAAGTTGTTTTAATTCAAGCTTTTTTAAATGAGGCTGATTTATATATTTTTGATGAACCACTAAATGGTCTAGATAAAAATATGCGAGATGTATTTTTTAAAGAAATAAAGAGATTACAAAATAAAAAGAAAACAATTATAATTATATCCCATGAAATTACAGCATTTGACGGAGTTTATAATTATAAACTAGAAATAAAAGATGGCCGGATTGTATAAGAACTTAATTAAATGCCATTTTAATTATTTAATATCTAAAACCACATTAATAGTAACTTCGGTTTTAGTGTTTATAATTACTATGGTTAATTTTATCTTTATATTTCAATACGATAATAGTATTTTAGTAAATGATAATTATAATTTATATTTTAATAATTCATTTTTTATTACTAAAATACTAATAATAATCTATGCTGTATTTTTATTTGGTTATTCTTTTATGGCAAGAGTAGATAATTATGTTATAATTTTGATTGCTTCAAACATATCTAGGATTAAGCTATTTATATCTAAGATAATAGCGATTATTATTATTTGTTTTTTATTAGTTTATTTTGCTTACTTTATTAACTTTATAATTGGGATTATATTTCAAAAGAATTATGTTTTTAATATTAAGTTTTTAAAAGCTTATATATATTTATTGTTTATTGCTGTTTTTTATGGTTTAATATCTTTACTTTTAGTTAGTTTAAGTAATAATATTTATGTTTTAATTATTCCATTTGCAATTTATAATTTATCAGAAATTATTAATAGCAATAATTCTAATATTCTAAGTTCCTTTAATTTGTTTTTTCCTTATATAGGCCTAAATAGCAATTTATATTATGGATTTTTTCATTTATTCATTTTACTTACTATTTTAATAACAATTAATTTGTTTATCTTTAGTGAAAAAGAGTATTCTTAAAATATTTAATTTAAAAAAGTTGACTTCTAAGTTAATCTATAGTATAATACTAAAGTATTCATAGTGGAAAGAAGAAGTACCCACTTCTCACCTGATGAGCATCGCTTGTAGGTATATGTCACTAATTAGATTTTTTTAGTTGCGTGTAAAGGTAAAGTGGGTGCGATATGCACTCATTTTTTTTTGCTATGGACAATAAATTATAGGAGGTGCTACTTATTAGCAAAAATTTAGAAAGAAAAGATGATGCTTTAGTTAATGATAATATAACTTTTCCAAGAGTTTTAGTTATTAATGATGAAGGAGAATCTTTGGGAGAAAAATCAATTTCTGAAGCAAAAGAACTTGCTTCTAAAGCTAACTTAGACCTTGTATGCGTTGCCCCAAATGCAAAAGTACCAGTTTGCCGTTTTATGGATTATTCTAAATACCGTTATGAACTGCAAAAGAAAGCAAGAGAATCTAAGAAAAACCAAAAAATAGTTCAAATTAAAGAAATATGGCTTACGCCTGTTATTAGCAGTAATGACTTTGAAACAAAATTAAAACAAGGTCGTAAATTCTTAACTTCTGGAGATAAACTTAAAGTAACTTTAAGATTCAATCGTCGTATGAGAATGTTAGCAGATGCAGATAGTAAGGCAATGTTGGAAAAAATAATTGAAAAGACTGCAGATATCGCAACTTTAGAATCTGATATCGGTCAAGAAGGAAGAAACATGTCAATTATTTTAACACCAAAAAAACAATAAAGGAGTAGAAGAAATATGCCAAAAATGAAAACGCATAGAGCGACAAAGAAAAGATTTAAAGTTACGGCTACTGGTAAAGTAATCCGTAGAAGACCTGGAACAAGTCACTTAGCACCAGGGAAAACACAAAAAAGAGTGAGACATTTAAGAAAAGCAGCTGTTGTATCACCTTCAGATTTGAAGAGAATCAAACAACAAATAGCTAATATTTAAGGGAGGAAGAGAGTATGGCACGTACAAAAGGCGGAGTTGTATCCAGAAGAAGAAGAAAAAGAGTTTTAAAACAAGCTAAAGGTTATTTTGGTTCGAAAAGAACATTATATAGAACAGCCAATCAACAAGTAATGAAGTCTCTTTCATATGCTTATCGCGATCGTAAAGTTCGTAAACGTGAATTTAGAAAATTATGGATTGCAAGAATCAATGCAGGTGCAAGACTGAACGGTCTTTCATATAGTAAATTAATGCATGGATTAAAAGCAGCAAATATTGAAATCAATCGTAAAATGTTAGCTGAAATTGCTATTAATGATGCTCAAGGTTTTTCAAACCTTTGCGCAACAGCAAAGAAAGCTTTATAAGATAAGACATAATCATTTGATTATGTTTTTTTAATAAGTACAAAATTGAAGAAATAGTTAAATTATGCTATAATAATTTATAAAAATGAGGTGGAATATGTTTACTGTAAAAGTAAAAGACAAAAAAATTGAATTTGAAAACAAAGTTACTTTGAAAGATCTTGCGAAAGAGTTGAATATAAATGCTTATGTTGCTACTGTAAATAATCGTTTAAGAGAACTTGATTATTATATTAACTATAATGCTGAGGTTGTTTTTTTAGACTTAGATAATTACGATGCAACTAGAGTTTACGAAACTAGTATGCGTTATATTATAATTAAAGCTCTAAGTAAGATTAATCCAAGTTTAAAAGTAAAGTTTTTAGAAAGTATATCAAGATCAACTGCTATTGAGATTAATGGCGCTGATGTTGATGAAGACTTTTTAGAAATATTAAAAAAAGAAATAGATAATATTATTAAACAAGACTTACCAATAACTAGAAAGAGATTATCTAAAGAAGATGCTATTGAATTATATGAAAAAGAAGGATATCTAGATAAGATTGAAGTTTTAAAATACCGTGAAGAAAATTACGTTAATGCTTATATTTGTGAGGATTATGTTAACTATATGTTTGGGTATATGGTTCCTTCTACGGGTTATTTAAAAGAATATAAGCTTCAACTATATTATCCATATATTTTAATGCAACTTCCACGAGCTGAAGAAGGTGGAAGAATTCCAGAGTTTGAAGATTCCCCAAGCTTTGGTAGAATGCAAAAAGAAGCTAGAGACTGGGCTAAGATGATTAACTCTGATACAATTAGCCACTTAAATCAACAAATTGAAGCTGATGGTGGTTTTGAGCTTGTAAATATGTGTGAGTCTAAGCATAATAATATGCTCAGTGATTTAGGTCAAAAAATTAAGAATGATGTTAATAATATTCGTCTTATAGCTATTGCAGGACCATCATCATCTGGAAAGACTACTTTTTCTAACCGCCTAAGAATAGAATTAATGGTTAGAGAAATTAGGCCAATAAAAATATCAATTGATGATTACTATATGCCTAGAGCATTCGCACCACTTGATGAATTTGGAAATCCAGACTTAGAACATATCGAAGCACTTGATATTGAACTTTTTAACCGTGATATTTTATCACTAATTAAAGGTGAAGAAATAACTTTACCACGATTTGATTTTAAAAGTGGAACAAGATTAGAGGGTAAAAAGATTAAAGTAAGTAAAGATACACCAATTATAATTGAAGGTATTCATGCTTTAAATGAAAGATTAACTCGTTCTATTCCTAAACATCAAAAGTTTAAGATATATATAAGTCCAACAATCCAAATAAATATCGATAACCACAACCCAATAAATGCTACTGATGTAAGAATGTTAAGAAGAATTGTTAGAGACTGGCAATTTAGAAAAACTACTCCAGAAGATACACTTGCAATGTGGGCATCGGTTAGACGTGGAGAGTTTAAATGGATTTATCCATTCCAAGAAGAAGCAGATTATATATTTAATACTGAATTAACTTATGAACTAGGTATAATGAAAAAATATGCACTACCAATTTTAGAAAAAATTGATAGAAATAGTGAGTTTTTCATTCCTGCAAATAGACTTGTAAAGTTCTTAAAGTATTTTAAAGATATTTCTGATGCTGCTGTACCTTGTAATTCTTTATTAAGAGAATTCATTGGCGATTCTTGTTTTTTAGAAGTACATTAATAATAAACATATAGATAAATTACTTAGTAAAACAAATAATTTAATTATTTGTTTTTTTTATTAAATTGAATAAGTAATTTTAATATGATAAAATAAAAAAAAGAACTAAAAGCGAGGAAATAGTTTTGAAAAAGTATATTCTGGCAATTGATCAAGGTACATCGAGTACTAGAGCAATAATATTCAATAAGAAATCTAAAATAATAGCAACATCACAAATGGAAATAACTCAGATCCATCCAAAAAATGATTGGGTTGAACATAGCCCTGATGAAATTATGGCTACTGTTAAGGGAGTTATTAAAAATGTCTTAAATACTAGTGGTTTAAGTTTAAGTGCAATTGCTGCTATTGGGATTACTAATCAAAGAGAAACAACTATTCTTTGGGATAAAGTAACAGGAAAAGCTGTTTATAATGCCATTGTTTGGCAAAGCAAACAATCACAAGCTATTTGTGATGATTTAATAAAACAAGGATATAATGGCTTAGTTCATAAAAAGACTGGTTTATTAATAAATTCTTACTTTTCAGGAAGTAAAATCAAATGGATTTTAGATAATGTTCCTAAGGCTAGAGAACTTGAAAAAGAGAATAGGCTTTTATTTGGAACTATAGATACTTGGATTAATTAAAATTTATCAAATAAAAAACTTCA
>CAYOXB010000004.1:60675-62618 GCA_964407835.1 uncultured Bacteroidales bacterium | reverse complement strand
ATAAGCATCATTAAAATCCGTTTTTTAAACATGGTAAAACCCCCTTTAAAAAATGGTGCCACTGGCCGGAGTCGAACCGGCACGCCTTGGAAGGCGCTTGATTTTGAGTCAAGTTTGTCTACCAATTCCAACACAGTGGCATATAATTTATTATACTACTATAAATATATAATTTCAATATTTCCTTAAAAAAAGAGTTGATAATCAACTCTTTTAACTTAAGGCATCATACATTGCTTTGTAAACGCCATTTTCAATTTTATATAAATCATTATGAGTTCCACTTTCTACAATCCTTCCATCATCCATTACATAAATAGCATCAGCATTTTTGATTGTGGAAAGATGGTGAGCACCCATTAAACTCTTAGCTAATTTTACTTAAGGTGAATAGAAAACTCGTAAATTGATAGTCAAAGCTGCAAGTACGATTTTGCACAAGATCACGGCGTCCTAAAAATTATAATTTTTCGTTTCTTAAAATATTATATAAACATTGCCATATAAACAGGCAAATATATTATGTCGTCTTTCACTTTCAAGTCTTTAGTATGAAGTAAATATTTTTTACCCAATTTACTTTTGAATTTATTTGTAAATTTATTTAATGATGAAGTTGTATAATATTTCCCTGATTTAACTTCTACAGGAGATATTTTATTTGGATTTGTTTCATCTGTTATTAAAAAATCAATTTCCATTGTATTTTTAGAATTCTCGCTATCTATTCTAGAATAAAAATATAATGTTTTTCCTTTAGTTCTAAAAATTTGAGCAATTATATTTTCTAAAAACATACCATTATTTATGTTTAATTTTCCATTAACAATATTTTCTGCTACTTCTTGTTGCATACTTTTATTTTCATTAAAAGCGTGTGTTATTAGAAGACCAGTATCAGCCATATACATTTTGAGCATTAGCCTTTCTTTATATAATGATAATCCAACCGTTGGCTCACTAGCATTAAAACAAGGATTTGTAATCATTGCTTCATCTAACCAAACAAATGATTCTTCATAATCTCTAAATCTCGCTTCTTTAGTTAATGATGACAAAACAAATTTCTTTTCGTGTTTAGATAGTTGATTGGGAATCTCATCAAATATACTTAATACTTTATATTCATATCCCTTTGCAAATTTAACAATATCCTTACGATAAAGATCTAAAATATCTTTTTTTATTATATCAACCTTATTATAATCATTAGTGTTAATGAATTCTAAAACAGCTTGTGGCATTCCACCTACTAACATATATTGTCTAAAATACTTCATGGCAGTTAAATGGATTTGGTTTAAGGGTTTTAATTCGTTATATTGTGTTTTTATATAATTTATCAAATCATCTCTTCCCAAAGCCCAACAAAACTCTTCAAAATCTAAAGGGTACATCTTTATAGTCCTCTCTTCGGATGGAATTAATATATCACTAATATTAGCTTTTATAGATAATAACGAACCTGTCTGAATATAATCATATCTTCCATCTTTAACTAAGTGCTTAATTAATTGTCTTGCCTTTGGAAAAAGTTGAACTTCGTCAAATATAATTAATGTTTCTCTTTCATATAAAGTAACTCCCGAAATAGTTGATAAAAAGAAAAAGAAATCACTGAGATTCGATACATAATTAATAAATAAGGACTTCATTTCTTCACTAGCAATACTAAAATCAATTAAGATGTATGATTTATATCCATTTTTACCAAGTTCTTCTGCAACAGTGCTTTTACCAACACGTCTAGCACCTTCAATTAATAATGCTGTTTTACCCTTTTCTTTTTTCCAATTAATTAACTCATCATAAATTTTTCTCCTTAAAAACATATCCACACCTCTTTCATATACATTTTACACGAAAACATTTTTTTTGTAAACCATTAAATACACGAAAATGACTTTTTTATTTTGATATTACACACGAAAATGACTTTTTTA
>CAYOXB010000004.1:0-60575 GCA_964407835.1 uncultured Bacteroidales bacterium | reverse complement strand
ACACGAAAATGACTTTTTTATTTTGATATTACACACGAAAATGACTTTTTTAGCTTATATTATTCCCAAAGAAAGTCGTTTACTAAGGTTAAATAATAAAACTATACATTTTTATGATTTAGTAATTTTTAATTTTAATTAATTTATTTGTATTATTTTAATTATAATGTTTATAAAAAAAGAGTTGGTAAACAACTCTTTTAGCTTAAGGCATCATACATTGCTTTGTATATACCATTTTCAATTTTATATAAATCATTATGAGTTCCACTTTCTACAATCCTACCATCATCCATTACATAAATAGTATCGGCATTTTTGATTGTGGAAAGACGGTGAGCAACAACAAATGTAGTTCTTTTTTCAGCTAAAACAGTAAGTGCATTTTGAATTAGCATTTCTGTTTCCGTATCTATATTAGCAGTAGCTTCATCTAAAACTACAATTGCAGGATTACGAAGTAAAATTCTTGCAAAAGCTATTAACTGTTTTTCACCAGTGGATAAGTTTTCACCCATATAGGCAACTTTAGAATGAATTCCATTAGGATAATCATTTACAAACTTATCAGCACCAATTTTAAGAAGAATTGATATTACTTGCTCATCACTTGCTTCAATACCAAAAGTAACATTGCTTTTAATTGTTCCTTCAAATATTGAAGGATCTTGAAGAATTAAACCAATATTGTTTCTTATATCTTGTTTTGAATATTCGTGATAATTTACACCATCGAAGAGGATTTGTCCTTCTTCTAGGTCATAGTAGCGTTCAATTAGACTAATCAATGTTGATTTACCACTTCCAGTAGCTCCAACAATTCCAATAAAACTACCTTCTTTTACATTAAAGTTAATTCCTTTTAAAACATAATTATCTTTATCGTATTTAAACCTTAAATCATGAAAGCTAATATCACCTTTAAATCTAACATTTGTAATCTCACCAATTCCAGTATCTTCTTCTTCATCTAAGAATTCAAATATTCTTGAAGATGATACTAGCGAATCTTCTAAAGCATTAAGATTATTAAATATTTCATTAATAGGTCCCATTATTTTTTCTAAATATTCAATATAAACATAGATAGTTGTTCCAACTACAATTGCAGTTGGCGAGAAATATTGCAAGCTAAAATAAATAATAATCGCAGCAACAACTATTCTTCTAATTAAACTTAGTAAATTAAATCCATAAAATGTATTCAATTTAAGATGTTTTATTTTAGTATCATAGTTATCTTGCAATAATTCATCATATTCATTTGCCATCTTTTCTTCTTTATTGAATACTTGAATAATTGAAGCTGTATTTACAAACTCCGCTAAGGTTCCATTAATTTTAGAATTCATTTCTCTAATTTGATGATTATACTTATTAACAGCTCTACGGTAAAATCTCATCCAAATATAGATTAATGGAAATGCTAGAAGAGTATATAGAGCAAGCCTATAATCTAAATAGAAAAACCCAACGTAAATCATAACTAAAGATACAATAGCAGAAATTGTATAGAAGACAACTTCATAAAGTCCTTCTACACCCTCACTATCATAAATTATCTTTGTTACTATCTTACCCTTTGGCTCATTTGAAAAATAAGCAACAGGTAAGCGGTTAATCTTCTCAAAGGCACTCTTACGCATATCCAAAGTTAATTTCATCGCACTTGCTCTAAAAGTAACATTTTGAATATATCTAGCAATAATAATAATAATTGAAATAATAGCATAATAAATAATCATCAAAGTAATTGGATTAATCGAAGGTTTATAAAAATCATATAAGCCTTCTTTATCAAGGTGAATAACATCTCTAGTATATTCATCGCCTTCAACTGGTTGTAAGACTATTTCATCTTTAGCTTCATTAACTTTTTGAATTACATCTTTACTACTTATTTTACCAGTAATTAAGTAATAATCATCATCAAAATATCTAATTGAAAATTCATCTCCAACAATAGAATTATCGCTATCTTGTTTTACGAAATATCTACCATTAAAAATAGCAACATCATCATCTTCAGCTAAAACTTCAACCCAAGTTGTTTGAACACCTGCAAGTTCATCATCAATAACCCTTTTAATTATTAATGGTTGAACAATATCAAAGACAGAATAAACAAGTAAAGCTAGTAAAGAAGTAATGAGCAATAACTTACTCTTCATAGCATATTTAAATACTCGTTTAAATATTTCTTTTGTTGTTATGTAGTATTTTTGTTTCTTGTTATTTTTCTTCATCGTGATCCTCCATTTGTTGGATCAAATATTGCTCAAAATACCATTTTTTATTATCTATTAATTCTTGATGTGTTCCTTTTTCCACAATCTTACCCTTTTCAAGAACAATAATCTCATCAGCATGTTCAACTGCAGAAAGTCTATGGGAAGATATAATATTAGTCTTACCTTTTCGATATGACTTTAAACTCTTAATAATATTAGCTTCAGTTACTCCATCAACTGCAGATAAAGAATCATCTAAAATCAATATTTCACTGTTTTTCAAGAAAGCTCTAGCAATAGACAACCTTTGTTTTTGGCCACCACTTAAAGTAACTCCAAACTCCCCAACAATCGTTTCAATTCCGTCAGTCAAAAACTCTAAATCTTTTTCAAAGTCAGCCATTTGAATAGCTCCTTCAATAGATAGATCAGAATCATCACTAAAACCAAGTTCTAAGTTTTTAAGAACAGTTCTAGAAAACAATACATGTTCTTGAGGAACATAAGCTACACTCTTTCTTATACTTTCTTTTTTATATAGAGTAATTGGTAAGTTATTTAAATAAATACTACCTTTATCAAAAACATATAATCTAAGAAGTTGCCTCAAAAGCGTAGTTTTTCCACTTCCAGTTTTACCAACAACTCCCAAAGTTTGTCCTTTTTTGAGTTTAAAGGATATATCTTCTAATGTATATTGTTCATCAAGAGGATATTTAAAACTTAAATGTTTAAACTCAATATCTTTTAAATCTTCTAATATAATTGCCTCTTCTTCATCTAAAATAGTTGGAACTGCATTTAAAACAGCATTAACTCTATCAAATGAAACCTTGCTTTGCGATAAGAAAGTAATTTGGTTTCCAAGTCTAAACAAAGGACCCGCAAACATTCCCAAATATAAATTAAATGAAACTAAATTACCTACTGTAAAGCCTCTTTGATGCATTATTAAATATGCACCAAGCCCAAGCGCTATTCCTTGGGAGATTAAAGTAATCATTCTAAAAGCAGGCATAAAGACAGACTGCATAACAACTGATTTTCTAGCAGTTTTATAAACTGTATCAGCTTTATCGCTTAGTTTTTGTTCATCTTCTTCTTCCTTCACAAAGCCTCTAACAAGCTTAACATGAGTAACACTTTCCATAACTAAATCATTTAAGTGACTAACTTCTTTTCTAACTTGTTTCCAGTTCGCCATTATTTTAGGTCTTAAATAAAGAACAATAAAAAATATTAAAGGTAGAGGAATAATAGAATACAATGTTAATTGCACATTTAAGCCAATCATTGCAACAAAAGCAACAACTAGAGTAACAATCGTATCAACTAAGTTAAACAACATATGAGTTGCAACCCTTGAAATCATATTAGTATCCCCAGTAGCTCTAGAAATCAAATCTCCTGAGTGATATTCTTCAAAGAAATCACCATCTTGTTTGAATACACTTCGAATGAATCTACTTTTTAAATCAAAAAATAGTTTATGGTTAATCGTACCAAGTACCTTACTTTTCAAAACTGATGAAAAGTAAATAACCAAAGCTATTGCAACTAACATTGCAACAACTGAAAAAGCATACTCCTTTGTTAGAGTAGTATTTGTTATGTGCTCAACAATATCTCCTAATATTTTAGGAGTAATTGTTAGCGCAACTGTATAGATTAGTGTAAATACTAAAACTAATATGTATTTAAACCATTCTTTTTTAAAGAACCAACTAAGTTCTTTAAACATTTGTCCTCACCTCTTTAAGCAATAATATCTAGTATTAGTGTATTTTTTTGAACCTCATCATTAGTTAATTCAAATGCTTTAATAATAATTTCTTCTACTTCATCTATATTTGAAGTATTTGCATATACCTTCGCAAGTATATCACCTTTATTTATAAAGTCTCCAACTTTCTTTAAAACCCTTAAGCCAACAGCAAGATCAATATTATCATCTTTAGTCTTTCTTCCAGCTCCTAAAATCATTGCAGCATTACCAATTTCTAAAGTGTGGATTTTCTTTACATAACCTTCTAAAGCACTTTTAATAGAAAACTCATATTTTGCAGTTGGTAGAAGTTTATAATCATGAATAATATTAGCATTACCACCTTGATAAGCTATCATTTCCATTAACTTATATAGGGCAGCTCCACTAGTAATACTATTTTCAATTAATTTAAGAGCTTCTTCTTTTGTCTTAGAATATTTTGTAAGAAGTAAAATCTCAGCAGAAATTTCAAAGCAAAGAGTTTTAAAGTCCTCTGGCCCTTTTCCTTTTAGTGTTTCAATAGCTTCTATTACTTCTAAGCTATTTCCAACAGCCTCACCTAAAGGTTGATCCATATCAGTTAGCATTGCAACTGTATTTCTTCCAGCTTTAAGGCCAATTGCAACCATTGCACTAGCTAGTTCTCTAGCATCATCTAAATCTTTCATAAAGGCTCCATCGCCAACCTTTACATCAAGTAAAATATAATCAGCTCCACTAGCTAATTTTTTACTCATAATTGATGAAGCAATTAAACCAACCGATTCAACAGTTCCAGTTACATCTCTAAGAGCATATAATTTCTTATCTGCTGGAACAATATTTAAAGTTTGACCAACAACAGATAATTTAATATCATTTATTTGTTTGATAAACTCATCTTGGCTTAAATTTATTTGAAAACCTGGAATGGATTCTAATTTATCTAAAGTTCCACCAGTATGGCCTAAGCCTCTTCCACTCATTTTAGCCATTACAATTCCAAAACTAGCAATTATTGGAGCTACAACTAAAGTTGTTTTATCGCCAACTCCACCAGTAGAATGCTTATCTACCTTAATTCCTTTAACCTTAGAAAGATCAATTTGCTCTCCACTTTCAAGCATTGCATAAGTGAGATTTACTTGTTCTTCTTCACTAAGTCCATTTAAATTAATAGCCATTAATAATGCACTCATTTGATAATCAGGCATTTCATCTTTCACATAGCTATCAATCAAATAATATATTTCTTCTTTTGTGAGTTCTTCATTCATTTTCTTTTTAATAATTAAATCAACGATACGCAAACGTTATCACCTCTTTTTTACTATCCCATTATAGCATATACCAACTAAATATGCTATAATTTAAAAAATAGCAAAGGATGACATTAATATGATAATTTGTCTTATAAGACACGGTCAAACTGACTGGAATAAACAAAGCCTACTCCAAGGTATAACTGATAATGAACTGAACGAAACAGGAATAGCTCAAGCAAAAAGAGCAGGAAATTACTTAAAACAACTAGATCCTGCTTGGGATGTCTTTGTATCAAGTCCTCTAAAAAGAGCAGTTCAAACTGGAGAAGTAATTAAAGAGATTCTTAACTTCAAAAAGGAAATCATTTTAGATAAAAACTTCCAAGAAAGAGATTTTGGAACTTTTGAAGGTAGAGTACTAGATAAAGTTACTTATGATAAAATATTTACAGATAATATACCAGGAATGGAAACAGAAGAAAATCTAAACAAACGCTCACTAAATGCTCTTTTTGAACTTGAAAAGAAATTCAAGGGTAAAAAAGTATTAGCTTTCTCCCATGCTCAGTTTATTAAATCAATAATTACTCAACTAGATACTAGTTTTAATTTTAGAAGCCTTTTAAAAAACTCTTCACTTAGCTATTTTGAAGTTAAAAATAATAAGATTTCAATTATAAAATATAATATAGACCCACTCGATTAAACCAATTAAAAATTGGTTTTTATTTTTTGTTGATTTATGCTATAATATAAAAGATTGAAAAATTATGAGGTATAACAATGAAAAAATTAAAATTTATAATTACAGCTTTATTAGGATTTTTCCTAATAGCTTGTAATAATGTAAATATAAATGAAGTACTAGGCGAATTTATTGCTACTCTTCCCTATGAACTAGATAATGATTTAGATATTCCAAGTGCTTTTAACTATAAAAGAAAAGACTACGTTATTGACTTTGTAAGTAATGACCAAGAATATTTATCAAATCAAGGAAAAGTATCCAAAGTTTTTTTGGAACTCAATGTTTCTGCAACTATAAGCGCTACTTACAAAGACCAAAAAACAACTGAAGTCGCTCATTTTGTACTACATGCACTTAAGGAAGATGAAGTTAAAAGCCTTCTTTTAGAAGAAATTAATATCCCGTCCTCTACAAGTGAAAATATCCTTCTTCCAACAAAATTTGAATATTTATCATATACAGGAATTCTTACTTGGACTTCAAGCCAACCTTCAACTATTTCAAATAACGGAATTGTTGGTTTAACTTCTTCAAATACAGAAGTTACCTTAAGTCTAAATTTAGAAATTGCTGGTAAAAACTATAATTTCCCAACTTTTAAAACTATTACAGTTTTAGGTGTACCTGATCAAGAAATTCTAGATAAAACTGTTGCAAATTTTAATTTACCACTAGAAACTACTGAAGACTTATATCTACCAGCTAAAATAGGTGGAGTTGCCATTTCTTGGTCAAGTTCAAATACTTCACTTATAACTGAAGCTGGTAAGTTCAGATATCCAGAAGCAAGTACACTAGTTACAATTTCAGGCGTATTTATCTACAAAGGGAAAGTTAAAGAAAAAACATTTGATGTTATAGCATTACAAATGCCAAATGAAGAAAGATTTCAACTTGCCCTAGATAGTTTTACTATTCCTGAAAAAATTAGTATGTCTTTATATTTACCTACTGAATTCGATAATTTTGTAACTGCAACTTGGACAAGTAGTAATGATAAAGTTATTACTCCTTCAGGTAATGTTTATTTAAGTGAAAACGAACAAGAAGTTAAATTAACTATTACACTTACAAGTGGTAGTGTAACGTACTCAGTTGATTACTTTGTGCTTGTGGAAACAAACGAAGGTCTAGATGACTTTATGAATAAACATCTATTTGTAGATTATGCCTATGATTTTAATCCAGCATTCTTCTCAAATGTAGTTTTAGAAGGAGACCGTTTAGTTCTTGAAAATGGTTATACACTGGGGTCATATCAATCCCCAGTCATTAGAACAAATTACTTTACTTGGCTCCTTGGCACATGGGCTTCTACTTCTAGTGTTGATGCAACTGCCAATATCTTAGTTAGAGTTAGAGTAAATGGTCAGTGGAGTATGTATTTTGACTATGGTAGTTTTGGCCTTGGCTTACAAAACAAAACATTTAGCCAAAGCGATAGCTTAGCTTATATTACAAACGATGTTTTATTCATTTCAAATAACAG
The DNA here is from genome assembly GCA_964407835.1 of uncultured Bacteroidales bacterium. Taxonomy (GTDB): domain Bacteria; phylum Bacillota_I; class Bacilli_A; order ML615J-28; family CAG-698; genus DUVT01. The sequence goes on along the minus strand of CAYOXB010000004.1, from coordinate 53,095 downwards.
AACAGCTGATGCCTATCAATATAAAGTAGTTCTAAAAAGAACTACTGTGAATGCAACATCGCCTAAATTATCCTTAGTTAGTGCATCACTAGTTATTCCAAACTATGAATATCCAGTAGATATAACTAATATTCCAAAAAGAGTTGAATATACAATGCCAGCCCTAAATCAATACATAGTTCCAGATATTGGACCATCTATTTGTTCTCCAACTAGCGCAACAATGCTTTTAATGCATAAAGGTTATACATTTGATGATGTATATCCTCACCGTGAAGTTGCAATTAAATTAAAAGACTATGGTTCAAATATCTTTGGTAACTGGATTTTCAATACTGTCGGTATGGGAGGATATGGAGCCAATTCATATGTAAAAAGAATATATTCTTTTGAGGAATTACTCTACCACTTAGCTACAGTTGGCCCAGTTTCTTGGAGTGTAACAGGTGATATGGGTCCTTATACAACTGGAGGCCATTTAATCGCCATTAAAGGTTATGAAATAACTGCAAATGGAAGATTCCTCTTAGTTCACGACTCAGCCCTAAGTGTTGTAAATTATAAATACTCTGAAGAAGTATTCCACAGAGTAACAAAAAATATTATTTATGTTATAGAATAAAACAAAGGTGTGGTTTTAAATCACACCTTTTTCACCTACTGGTCTATATTCAATAAATGAATACTTTTCTCTTAAATCTTTTTGATTTTCAAGCATAGTATTTCTAATAATTTCACTAATTTGATTAGTTGTTAGATTCTCATATTCTAAATATTCTAAAACCTTACAAATTCTTACAACTACTTTAGTTCTTCTCCAAGGAAATCTTTCTTTAACAGAAAAGAAATTATCAATTGTTGCAACAACAATTGGCGCTTTAGCCCGTTCTGCTATTTTAAAAACTCCACTTTTAAAATCATTAATATTAGTAGTTTTACTTCTAGTGCCCTCAGGAAATGCTGCTACAGGATAACCTAATTGTAGCTGCTTACTAGCACTTAGAATAGTTTTAAGAGCGTTGCGGTCATTATTTCTATCAAGCGGGAAAAATCCTGAAGCTTTAAGCCATCTACCAGCAAAAGGTATTTTCATAACACCATCTTTCATTATATATGTTAGACGTTGTTTTTTTAATTCTCCAACTAAAGCTATTGGATCAAAGATTGATTGATGGTTAGATACAAACATAAACCTTGTATCCTTAGGAATTTTATCATAGTCTTCACGAATAATTTTAATTCTAAAAAATATTCTTACTGCCTCAGCAACTTGTCCTGAAAAAAAGTAAAAGAATTTATTAACTCCATCTTTTTTATTAAATAAGAGTAAAACCCAAAGAATTAAAATAAAAACAATGAACAAAACAATAAAACTAGCAATGAACATAAGTGGCATTGTATAGTATAAAATTCCATTTCCTAAATATTCAACAAAATAAATATAAGCTGATGTTGTTAAAACAGATAATACTATAAAAGTTAAAAGAACTCCCATTATTTAACCCTTTCATATACACAAAATGATAAAATACCATCATCTTCTTTTTTTATAAGTTTAAAATCTTCTTTATTATATGAAGGGAAAAATACATCTCCTTGATAGTCTTTATTTATATGAGTGATATAGAGTCTATCTGCATAGTTAATACTCTCAGTAAATATCTCATTACCACCAATAATAAATACTTCTTCTTCTAAACTTTGTAAGCTTTCCATATATTTTTTAAAATCATTAACAACCATAACTCCAGGATATGAAAAATCAGTATTTCTAGTTACTACAATATTTTCACGAAGTGGGAGCGGTTTAGAATTACGATCAATAATAGAATTGAAAGTTTTTCTACCCATTACAACCTTATGATTTGTTGTTACTTCTTTAAAATACTTTAAATCTTTCTTATAATGCCAAGGAAGGTCGTTATTATAGCCTATAACATTGTTGTTAGCAATTGCAACCATTATAGAAATCATACTGCAACTACTCCCTTAATACCTTTATGAGGATTATAATCAACTAGTTCAAAATTACTATAACTAAAATCATTAATAGTTTTTTGATTACCATGGATAATCATCTTTGGAAGCGCTCTAGGTTCTCTAGAAAGTTGTAATTTAACTTGATCCATATGATTTGAATAAATATGAGAATCACCAAGCGTATGAACAAACTCACCAAGTTCAAGCCCACATACTTTTGCAACCATCATTGTAAGAAGAGAATATGATGCAATATTAAAAGGCACACCTAAAAATGCATCTGCACTTCTTTGATATAGTTGACAAGATAGTTTATTATCTCTTACATAAAATTGAAACATCATATGACAAGGTGGTAGAGCCATTTTATCAATATATGCTGCATGCCAAGCATTTACTATTAATCTTCTTGAATCAGGATTAGTCTTAATTAGATTAATAACATTAGCTAGTTGATCAACTGCTCCATCTTTACCTTCAAAATTACGCCATTGGTAACCATAAACAGGGCCTAAATCTCCCCATTTTTTCGCAAACTGATTATCATTCTTTACCTTCTCCACAAACTCTTCTAAACTCTCACCTAAATAATAAGATGATTTCTTATATTTTTCATATGGCCATTCATTCCAAATCCTAACATCATTATCAACTAAATACTTAATATTAGTTTCACCACTAATAAACCATAATAATTCATGAATAATAGATTTCAAATGAACCCTTTTTGTAGTAAGCAAAGGAAAACCTTCATTTAAATCAAATCTCATTTGATACCCAAACGTGGAAATAGTCCCAGTATTAGTCCTATCCGCTTTTTCTGAACCTTTTTCCAAAATATGTTCTAAAAAATCCAAATATTGTTTCATAATTTACCTCCGCTTTCTTTTCTTTAATATATTATAGCATATATTAACTTATTCTCAAGAATATTTAAAAAAAAGTGACTAGCTATGATCAAATGATCTGCTAGTCACTTTAGTTATTCTATTCAGATTTTACATATGTAGTATCAATTACAACAACATAATCTTTTGCATCATATACATATTTGAAATACTTATATTGTCCATAAATATTAGAAATAGTATAGAAGATAATTGATGTTGGTGAATCAAAATCAAATCCGAGTTTTACACTATTGTTATAATCTCTAATACGTGCTTTATATACACCGTCATCATCATCATATTCTGAGTGGAACAATAATCCTAGACTAAGTGGTTGTGCACCACTATAAATAGTCCCTCTAACTCCATCTTTATCAAATGTATAACGAGTACCATCATTATGAACAGCAAATACTCTTCCATCATATGATTCATTTGAAATACTTGAGTACTCAAATGGAATTACAACTTTACCTTCATAGTTAATTGCTCCATAAGAGCCATTTTTCCAAACAACAAATAATTCTAATTCTCTAAGCAATGCATGAGAACTTCCAAGTTTGACAACTGGATCTAAGTTACTACTTACAATATAAGAATTATTTGAATCATAATAGTACGAATCATTTAATTTAACTAAATCAGGAATATAAAATACTCCAGGTGTAGCAACGATATTACCTTTATTATCTAAAATTACAATTAACTCTTTTCCAGATAACATTTTATTTTCAATCTTTTCAATTACAGCATATGTATACTTGTAATTTCCTTTAGCGTCTTTAAAAGGGTTATTATAGTGAACTATATAATCAAGTTTTAAGGCTTTTTCAGTTCCTTTAAGAATATTTATAGAATAAGACATTAGTTTGTATTTATCACCACCAGCAGCAAAATCATAATCTTCACTTGTGGAAGGTAGTAAATATTCTCTTTGGTAGATTAAATGTCCATCTGCAGTAAATGATGATAGGGTTGATGATTCATTAAAATAGAAATTAGATACAAACTTATCGTTTTTATCATACACATAGAAATGGTCTTCAATAATCTTAAAGTAGTATCCCTTTAAATTAAACGCATCTAGTGGATATTGATTTGTTGGATCATTAAATACATCCTCAACCTCAACTGCCTCCACAACTTCTTTAGTTTTTGTTTCCACATTAATCTTGAATTTTTTTACAGTTGATTCAGTAATTCCATTGTCGAATTTATCTTGAGTTAGATAACTAACTTCTTCAAAATAATCATATCTCAAAAAATTATAATTATCATCATAAATTGCTTCTCTACTTCCAGTAATATTATAAGTATAATAGTCATTTTTATTAAGTGAAACATTTCCATTTATATCATAAAGCGTCAAAGCTCCATCAAATGATTCTCTTTCAATATAAAGCCCTATATAACTAACATAAAACATGTAGAAACTTGCTTGTTCTTCAAGTGGGAATAATAGTTTTCCAGTCATAACTGACCAAACTCCAGTTTTATTTTCATCATCTCGTACAACAAGTATGCCTTGATTGAGATATGATTGGTTTATTATCGTATAATCTTTTAAGTCAGAAACAATAATTTTGTTTCGTGGAGCCAACAACTCCTCAGTTTCTTGTACATTTGCGTTAATTAACTCAGAATTAATTTTTAGAGAACTACCACCCGTACAGCCAACGAGTACAAATGCTATTACAAATAGCGATACAAACAAAAAGAACTTTTTCAAAATCTTATCCTCTCTTTCATATATTTATATCACCTCTATTATACCATATTTCAAAAAAATCAAGTATTATAAGAAAAATATTTTTTTAAATTTAAAAACACTTGAAAAAATCAAGTGTTTCTTTAATAATCAAGTGTTACTTTTTTAAAAAATCTGAACCTTTATAAATACTCGGTTCGTGCTTCTCTAAGCCTTTAAAACTTTGTTGACGAAGCGCTTCATAAATTATAATTGCTGCACAATTACTTAAATTAAGTGATCTTACTTTATCAGTCATTGGAAGTCTAATTGTCCTATCGATGTTTTCTTTTAATAAATCATAGGGTAGGCCACTTGATTCACTACCTAAAATAAAGTAATAATTCTTATTCTCATCTACTGTGTTTACTGAAAACAAGTCATGTTCACCATATCTTGTTAGGTAGTAAAACTCACCATCATTATTTTTCTCAAAAAACTCACTTAAGTCCTTATATCTAAAATACTTAAAATCACTAACAAAATCATAATTAGCACCACTTCTTTTAATTGCTTTTTCATCTAAACTAAAGCCAAGTGGTTCAATTAAATGAAGAATACAATTAGTTGCAAGACAAGTTCTCATAATATTACCTGTATTATGCGGAATTTCAGGTGCATATAAAACTAGATTAATTGTTCCCATAACTATTTTCCTTCACTCTTGTTTTCAAATACTCAATATGGTCATAAAACCACTTAACATCCCTATGTTTTTTTTGATATTTTTCTAGTTCAATTGATGTAATGTTTTTATTATTTACTTCTAATGTAAGAATATTTCTAAGCATCTTTAAATAACCAATCCAAGTAAATGATTTATTGTCATAATATTCTAAAAAAGAATTATTATCTAGCTTACTTAAAATATCTAAAGTAATAATAGACTTATCATTGAAACTAAATCTATTATCATATGAATAGCTAACCTTATTATATGGGCAAGCTATTTGGCAAATATCACAACCAACTGCATATTTTAAAACCTTATTATAAAGTTCATAATCACTAGATATATACTGAGTTAGATAAGATAGACATCTTTCTTTAATAAAACCAGGATTAGTTAGGGCTTTTGTAGGACAAGCATCAATACATAACCTACAATCCCCACATAAAGAATCCATTAAAATAGTATTTTCTTCAAACTCCTCATCAGTAATAATCTCACCAATTGCAATATTTGAACCAAATTCATTGGTAATTATTAAATTGTTTTTACCATACCAACCAAGGCCAGCTAAATAAGCACATATTTTTTCATCTAAAATACTAATATCAGTAAAAACTTTATATTTGTTTAAGTTTAGCTCTTTTGCTATCTTTTCAAGTTCACTACTAACAACTCTATGATAATCCTCACCATATGTATATCTAGCACCTAAATAACGAATGTTTCTAACAGCTTCACCGGAAAGTGGAAAGGCAAAGACTAAGATAGATTTAAACCAAGGGTATTTCTCTAAGTCCTTCTTCTTGATCTCTTTATATTCTTCATACTTCCTTCTTGAGACAACACCACTTATGCTATATTTAGGCTGGATTAACAACTTCTTCATTGCTATCCTCTAAACTTTGACCACTTCGAATAATCTTAGGTTCAAAATCACATTTCTTATACAGAATTATCCCAACAAACGCTGCCCCAAAATTAGATATTGTCATAGCATACCAAAGGCTTGATGCTGGTAGGTCAAATACATTTTTGAAAAGTAAGACAAGTGGAATTCTCATCGCCCAAAGTCTAAGCATTGAAAGAACTAAGCTATATTTCGTCTCACCACTTCCTTGGTATGTTCCCATATAAACTTGGAAAATACTCATAAGCGGTAGACTTGCTAGGAGGAAGAATAAATATTCAATACTTAAAGCAAGTGCTTCAGGTTGTTCATCTAAAAATATCCCGATTAATTGTTTTCTAATTGGAAATAATATAGCAGCTCCAATAATTGCTGTTGCAATGGACATAATCATCGCTGCTCTAACTGATTTTCTTGCTCTTGGGATATTATTAGCCCCAATATTTTGAGCTACAAAGGTGGCGACAATACTTCCAATACCCATTGCTGGCATTAAAACCATCGAATTTATTCTATTTCCAACCCCAAAGGCATTTACAGTCGCCTCCCCATATGAAAGAATCATTGTGTTTAAAATTAAAAATCCTAAAGATGTTAGAGCTTGAGAAAAGGCAACAGGCCAGGAAAGTTTAAATATTCTATTAATTTCTTTCGTGTCTACTTGAATATCCTTAGCTGTAATAGTTACAAATCTATCATTTTTCTTAAACATTAAAACTAAAAACACAGGCATTATAATTAGATTACCTAGAAATGTTCCCCAAGCAGCCCCTCTTATTCCCATATTAAGATATTTCATAAAATAATATGTGAAAACTATATTTACAATAATCATTACAATATTAAGTAAAAATGGAGTAGTCGTATCACCACTTGCAGTTCTAGTAGCTTGAAAAGCATAGAAAGCAAATAAAGGAACCATCTCTAAAGACCTTATTCTAACATAGGCAATCATATATTCAAGTGATAAGCCTTCTGCTCCCATTGCTTTCATAATCGCTGGGGTAAATATATAAAGAACGCCACCCATAATAGCTCCAGCACCCAAACACAAAATCAATAACTGTCCTGCTATTTTATTTGCACTAGCCTTTTGCTTTGCACCTAGATACTGAGCAATCATTGCTGCTCCTGCTGTCATAAATCCCCCAGCTATAGATAAAGTTATCGAAATAACTGGGTTTGGAAGATTTAGAGCAGTTGTTGCGGAAACAACAAACTCAGGATCTGTTAAATTCGTAACAAAATAAAGATCAATTAAATCATTAAATGACTTCATAAAATTACTTAAAAAGATTGGCAACGCCAACCATAATATACTTAAACCAAGGTTTTTATTTTCTAATATTAACCTTTGCTTTTTTTGTTGTTTTAAAAGCAATTTATCTTCCATTATTCATTCCTCATTATATTAATATTATTATACTATATAAAACAATAATTACAAGTAAGAATCAATTTTAATAGTAAAACACCATTGCAATACTTGCTATTAAGGTATATAATGAATTGTATAAAGGAGGAATAAAAATGAAGAAATTTAGATTTTTAGCTGTTATAGCTTTAGTATTTAGTTTAGTTCTTCTTGCTGGTTGTAGTAGTTTTAATTCTGTAAAATCAGATTTTGAAAAAGCTGATTATAAATACAGCGAAAAAGTAAACGATCTTGTTAAACCTTTACTTGCTGAATTTGAAGAAGATGATGTCAAAGTTACACCACATGTATTCACAAAAGGACTTAACGTTGCTGTTGTTTTAGAATTCCAATCTACGAAAGAATTAAATAAACAATTAGAAGAATCTTCAACATTAAAAGGATTAGTAAAAGACCTACAAAAAAGCGAATTAGTTAGAGGCAATTGTCTTTTAATCCCAATTGGTTTAAACCCAACTGAGATGGTCAATGCATTTAACGGAAATGCTGCAAAGAAGTAAAACTTAAAGCCAAGTTATCTTGGCTTTTTAAAATTATATAACTAGCATTTTTGGATGAATTATTGTATAATAGTAAATAGTTTTAAAAAAGGAGGCAAGTTATGAAAAGATTTGCATTATATCTATTTACAATTATAACATTCATAATTTGCTTATCTGGAGTAACTTATGCTTTTTGGGATACGGATAGCTTAAATAATTCATCTCTACCGCCTAAATCAATTACAATTGGTGATTGGAATTATCAAGAAGAAACTACACCTCCAATCTATGACGACTATGATTTGGATATATGGGTTGAAGAAGAAAATATTAATCAAGTTGTTCCTGAAGGACAAATATTTAAATTCGAAGATGATTTATATATTTCTACATCCCCAGAATATAATCCAGCTTATCACGGCCTACCAGATTCAAACAATCCCCCACTTTGGGCATTTGTTTCTATTGAACTTGAGTGGCAAGCAAACAAAAACTATAGAGTTAATTCTGTAGTAACTGCAAATGGTCGTTATTTCATCGCAAATAGTGCCTATACCACTAGTAACTGGTTTGTGAATAGCCCACTTACCCATAGTGGTAACCCATGGAGCGAATGGCGCGAAATCGAACCAATTTCTGAAGAGCACTTTCCATTTTTTGAAAATTCCAATATTAGAGATTATGCTAATCCTGATTGGAATTACATCATTTATAAATAATTAAAACCCATCACTATTCACTAAGATGGGTTTTTTATTTAATCTATAAACCTTTATTAAGTTTTGCTCTTTTTTTCCTTTGGTCATATTCAATATCTATATAATCATATTTAAGTTTTTTAAACTTAATGAGTTTACTAAACTCTTTTTTTTCTAAATTACTTAAAATATTAATACTTCCCCTACCCTTAGGATTAAGGAAATATCTTCTTTCGTTAATATCTTCTATAATGATATCTTTTAAATTTGTTATTTCATTAAACTCCAAATGTTCTTTTAATTCAGTATTAAGCTCAATTAAATAAGGACTAGAAGCAACAATACAATCAATTGATCTCTTTCTTACTTGATTAAATGCTACTTGAACAGCTTTAAAAGATTGTGATGTTTTAGTTTGCTTTTGTAAGATAAATAACTCTAAATCTTCACTTGGAATATTATAAAGCCTATTATACTTAAAATTCTTTTGATATAGATTAGCTTCAATTACTTCAGTTTTCCCAAAAAGACAAATATTTTTGTTTTCATAGTTTTTATTTACATAATTAATAAGCAAATCTACAATATTAATTACTTGAATATTAAATTCTTGTAAATAATCAAAAGCAATATCTACAATAATATCACTTAAAACAATTAATAATTTAATATCTTCTTTCAGAAGTAAATCAATATGACTTTTAATAATATTAAGAGCATCACCTTCAGGACGATTATAAAATGGATAATGCTTTAAATCATTTAAATAAATAAATCTTTCATTTTTATAGTACTTTGCAAGTTCTTCCAAAATGAAAGTACCTCCAAAGCCACTATCTAAAATCCCAATCGCTTTTTTAATCATTATTACTACCTCACTTATTATATTTTACCATAAGATTATTATTTCTGCTATCATATTTTTTTAAGAAAATGTTTTATTGTTTATTATTCTTAACTACTAGCTCTATAATCTAATAATAAGGCTTAAAATTGCCCTTGAAGCGTTTTTAATAGTAAGCATGACTAATTTTACATCCCAATTTAAAAGCCCTATAAACTTAAATTTAGGCTTAAAAAGTAGTAAAAGAAGATAAAGAAGTTTGTTATTACATAAACTACCAAAAAGTGATATAATGTAATTAGAATTTATTTGGGAGATGAATATGCGAAAGTTAAATTTAAATGAAGTAACAAAAGCAGTTAAAGATCTATTATTAGATGCTAACTATAATTTAGATGAAGATGTTCTAACAAAAATTAGAGAAGCCATTAAGGATGAAAAGTCTTCAATAGGTAAAACAGTCTTAAAACAAATTGAAGAAAATGATTTAATTGCTAGAAGAGAATTCGTACCAATGTGTCAAGATACTGGAATTGTTGTTATTTTTATCGAAATTGGTAATCAAATTATTTTCGAAGGTAATATTTATGATGCAATTAATCAAGGAGTTAGAGAAGCTTACTCAGAAGGATATTTACGTAAATCAGTTGTAAATCATCCGCTTGAAAGAATAAATACAAAAGATAATACCCCGGCTATTATTCACACATCAATAACTGAAGGTGATAAACTAAGAATTTCAGTTGCACCTAAGGGTGGTGGTAGTGAAAACATGTCACTTGTGAAGATGCTAATTCCTGCAGATGGCAAAGAAGGAGTTAAAAAACTAGTCCTTGATACTATTTTTAGTGCTGGTGGTAAACCATGTCCACCATTAATAGTAGGAATTGGTATAGGCGGAAATCTAGAAAAAGCAGCTATAATTGCGAAAGAGGCTATCTTTAGACCAATTAATGATGAAGCAGCTAATCCGTTAGACCGCGAGCTTGAAAGAGAATTACTAAAAGAAATAAATGATCTAGGTGTAGGACCAATGGGGTTTGGTGGAACTACAACTGCTCTAGCAGTTAAAGTTAACTCCTATCCATGCCATATTGCAAGTCTTCCTGTTGCAATAAACATCCAGTGTCATGCTGCTAGACATAAAGAAATTACAATTTAGGTGATAACTATGATAAAACTTACAACACCAATTACAGATGAACAAATAAAGAAACTAAAAGCAGGAGATACAGTTTCAATAACAGGAACAATTTACACCGCTAGAGATGCGGCCCATAAAAAAATGGTTGAAACAATAGCAAGTGGTGAAAAACTACCTATAGAAACACAAAACACTATTATTTACTATGTAGGGCCTTCACCCGCAAAACCTCATCAAGCAATAGGCTCAGCTGGACCAACATCTAGTTATCGAATGGACCCATATGCAGAAGCCCTGATGAAAGAAGGTATAAAAGTTTCAATCGGTAAAGGACCAAGAGATGATGAATTTAAAGAATTACTTAAAAAATACGGTGGTCTTTATTTATCAGCTATTGGCGGTGCTGCAGCATTAATAAGTAAATCAATCAAAAAAGCTGAAGTTGTTGCTTATCCTGAACTTGGAGCTGAGGCAATCCATAAACTTGAAGTTGAAGATTTCACAGCTTTTGTAACCTATGATAGTCATGGAAATGACTTATTAAGCGAAGGTATAAGTAAATATACAAATAGAAAGTAAAAAAGAGCAGACTTCTGCTCTTTTTAAATATTAATTTTTTCTACACTATTATATTTTAAATCAAATATTGCTATTTGTTTTTCAAACTTTTCTTTATCTAGAGTTGTCTTTAAGTCAACTCTTCCTTTTTCTTTACTCTTATTAAGTAAATTCTTTCTGCTTAAAACTTTTCTTAATTCTTTACTGGTAGGTTTGCCAGAATTAACAACTCTTGCATCTTTTAAAACACTTTTTACTTCTCTTTCATATAAAGCAAAATGAGTACACCCCAGTACAATAGTATCTATTTTTTCATTCACTAAATCTTTTAAATGATTATATACTAATGTATGGGATAATTCATTGTCAATCTCGCCAGCTTCAATTGCATCGACAAGTTCACTTCCCATAATAGGAAATACATTTTTACCTTCTTTAAGGAAAATATTTTGATATACACCTGCTTTAATTGTTGCATTAGTTGCTAGAACACAAATGTTTTTTGAATTTTTTAAAGCATCTTCTGCTGTTGGCTTAATAACACCAAGAACTACTAAATTATCTAAATTAAATAAATGTTCAGCTTGCGTAGTTGCTGTATTACAAGCAATAACAATTGCCTTTGCATTATTACTCATTAAATACTTAGTAATTCTATCAACTAAGTTTTTAATTTCATTTGCTGATTTAGTTCCATAAGGTACATTTAGAGTATCTGCAACATATATAAAGTCTTCATGAGGAAACTCTTCTATTAAACTTTTTAAAACATTAACTCCACCAATTCCCGAATCAAATACACCAATTGGTCTTTTATCCATATTTTATAACCAAATCCTTTTCCATTAGTTTAATAAATATAGCAGTTGCTAGTAAATCTGCACTTCCGCCAAAACTAATATTGTTTTCAACACAAATTCTAGTTACTTCTTCTATTTTTTCTAGATTATATTCTTTAATGTTAACTACTAAGTTTTTATAAAACTCATATTTTCCCAAACTACCTGAGCGCCTTAGTAATACAGTATCTTCACTTGCCCCAATTAACTTAATCAAAGCTAGAGTTAATTCTTCATCACTAAAGCTATTTAGATCTCTAGTAACATCTCTTAAGCTCACTAGGCCACTAGCAACTTCGCCCCTTATACCTAAAAAGCCATATTCTTTATAAGCATAACCACCAAATGTATTTAAATCACTATCTAGTTCAGCTACTAAATTCCTACCAAGTTCTTTTATGCTTTCATATAAACTTAGTTTTTTATTTTTAAATAAATAACCCATTGTTGTAAGAACAATACCAAGTAGAAATATTAAACCCTTATATGTATTAACACCATTTGTTACCATAAACATTCTTTCTTCTGTAGAAATACCAAGTTTGCGGCTAAGTTTGAACGCTTCATCTAAGTTATTATTTATTCCAAAAAAGAACATCCTACCTAAATCAGGAACTATTATGTCTCTTGATTTCATAAGTAAATCAAAGTCCATATCCGAGTGTGACCCTTTTGAGGTCTTGGTAACAAGACCAAATTTAGGATCTAATGATGCTTCGAGGGTAATAGCTTCAATTAAATTTGTAGTTATAATTTCACTTAAATAGTTATGAACTAAGAGTTCACTTTTGTTTAAGACCTCAGCTAAACTATGTTTATTTGTTTTCATACAAATTATAGCATCATCACTACATATTAAACATTTTCTAAAACTATTTCCAAGGTCTCTACGTGAAATTTGCTTACCTTCATAATATAAATCAAGGTCAACTAGTCTTCCAAGTAAATGATTGTCTTCTAAGTCTATTAAAACTCTTTTAATTTCTTTTAAATTTCCAGAAAGTGTAACTAAATAATAATTACCATCTAAACTTGAATAATGTTCAACTTCATTATATTCTATTCTCTTCTTTATTTCTTTTAGAAATGTTTTAATAATTAATGAACTATAATATAAGTTTTTATTTTCCCCAGCAATATTTGCTTTAATAACAATAACTTTATTACTTCTTGATTCTTCAAGAATATGCTTACTTCTTTGTTCTCTTGCTATTAAGATTTCTTTATTCATATTTACTCTTCAAAAAACTATATGTTGTAAGAGGAACTATTTCTTTAATCTTTTCAAATTCCTTGTTTTCTAAATACTTTCTTACAATTGATGCACTTATATATTTATCATTATTTTTAATTCTTGGAATTATTTCAATAAAATCACCAAAATATTCTTTTAAAACTTTATTATATTTACTAGTAACGATATCTTCTTCACTGCCAAGATATCTTTTTTTAATATTGAATATCGGAATAAAGTATTTTTCAAAAATTAAAGCATCAAGTTTAGCTTCTTCAAATGTTTTCTCGTCTTCTTGTTTTAGAAAGTAAGTTGGAAAAGTAAGGCTTGAGATTAAATAATTACTAGAAGGTATTACTACAACATTATCTAGACTAGCTACACCTTTTAAAACCATCTCATACCTAGAAGCAAAACTAAACATCGATTTTTCTTCTTCTAGTAAAAAAACAATAACTTGTTCATGTTTTTTACTAGCTTCAGTTATTAAATATAAATGACCGTTTGTGAAAGGATTACAATTCATTACAATTGCAGCAACATCACTACTATTTACTTTATATTTATCTTTAAGTCTAATTAACTCAGCCATAATATCTCTATTTTTAGATTCTAGTAAACTTACATTTTCTGAAGATATAATTTCATAGAAATTCATCGCTTCAAACATAGCTTTATTATTAGGTGTTGTATATACTTGGTAAAACGTATAACCCCTTCTATAAAGTTCATTAATTGCTCTACTTATTAATGTACTTGCAAGACTTCCACGATAATCTAAATCAACCGCAAAAGCTTTTATTATATTTAAACTAGCAGAAATTGTTCCAATAATTTTCTCGTCAATAACGACATATAAGCTATAATCAATATCTTGATCATAGCTAAGTGAAAATTTATTTAAAAATTCTTTTATTAATTCTTTTTCAGAATCTAGTAAAGCTAGTTTAAATTCCATATTCTACCTACTTTTTATAAATACAATCGATAATGCTCATATCCCTATACCTAACTAAACCAATTACTTTATCGGTTTTTATTAGTTTTTTAGGAATTGATGTTATATCATGAGCTTCATTATAGAGTTCTTCAATAGTTTTTATTTTAAGTTTTGTATTTTTTATCTTTTTTAGTAAATCTTTTCTTTTTGGATTAATTGCAATTCCATATTCAGTTACAAATACATCAATATCTTCACCAGGTGTAGTTATTGTAGTAACTCTATCTTTAATGATTGGAATTCTTGTCTTAATTAAAGGACTAACAATTATACTTACTCCAGCACCATGTGCTGTATCTGCATGACCACCACTTCCACCCATAATAATTCCATTTGATCCTGTAGTTACATTGACATTGAAGTTTAAATCAATTTCAGTAGCTCCCAAAATAACTAAATCAAGTTTATTTACAACTGGATCATGATAGGGATTAGCATAATCAAAAGCACTAATTGCATGATGATTTTTGTTTTTTTCTAAACTTTTAACAGCAGCTAAATCAAAACATTGAACATCATATAAATCTTCAACTAAATGTTCTTCAAGCATATCTACAAAATAGCCAGTTATACCACCACTTGCAAATTTAGCCTTTACATTTTGCTCTTTCATTATTTTTTTAATAAAATCGCTAACTGCAAGGGACGTCCCCCCTGCACCAGTTTGCATTGAAAACCCATTTTTTATTAAGCCAAGTTCATTAATTAGTTTTGCTGTATCTTCTGCAATCCTTAAACCAATTGGATCAGTTGTAATTTTCGTAGTACCGCTAACTATTCTTTGTTGGTCTCCAATTGCTTCAATCTCTACAACATAATCAATATATTTATCTTTTATTTCAGGGTTTTCTACACTATCAACTAAATTATCAGTTACTACTACTTTACTCTTCGCGTATAACATATCAGGAATAGCATATCCTAAAGACCCACATGCGCTTTTACCACTTCTGCCGTGGCCATTGCCAAGTTTATCAGCTGTAGGAGTTGCAATAAAAGCTACATCAATTACAATTTCTCCAGCCTCGATTGCTACACTTCTTCCCCCGTGAGTATCCATAATAAGTAAACCTTCTAGAAAACCATCATTAATTGTATTTGCAACACTACCATTTAAATAGTTAGTATAAATCGTTGTAACATTTTTATTAATTATGAGTTCACTTAAAGCTTCGTGTACAGGAAAGATTGAACTAGGTGCTAAAGTAATGTTTTTTAAATTTCTTTTTTTTATTTCCGCTAAACAATAGTTTAAGACAAAATCACCATTTCTTAAGTGATGGTGGAAAGACAAAGTCATTCCATCTACAATTTTTAGCTTATCAAATGCTTCACTAATACTTTTTAAAACCTTATTGTCTTTATTGCTAGCTTCAATAGTAGCAACTTTTTTATATTCTATTTGCTTATAAGCTTCGCTTGTTGTAAATCCTTTAAAACCTTTTGGTAATTTCATCATAGCAAATCAAACTTTCTTGCTTTTTCAAGAATCTTTTTATTTCTTTCAATTATCGGTTTATCGATCATTTGCCCATCAAGACTAAATGCACCTTTATTATTTTTAGAAGCAAGTTCAACTTTTAAAGCAAATTCAATTTGTTTTTTAGATGGTGAAAATACTTCATTAATAAATCTAACTTGATTTGGATGAATTGCAGCTTTTGCCTGTAAACCAAGAGATTTTGCATATGTTGCATCTTTAACTAAACCATCATTATCTCTAACATTAGTAAATGGAGTGTCAATTGCATCTATACCATATGCTCTAGCAACATAAGCAAGTCTAGTTCTTGGGTAAAATATCTCATCACCTTTTAGAGTTCTTTCAAACTCCATATCACTAGATAGGTCCTCAGCACCAAGTAAAATACCATCAACTCGTTTTGCTTTTGCTATTTCTTCTATTTCTAAAACTGATATAGCAAGCTCAACAATCGGAATAACTTTAATTTTCTTTTTTAATTTTTTCTCAGTTTCTAGTTTTGTTAGTATTTCATCTAATTTTTTAAAGTGACTTGCTCTAGCCTTAGGTAGCATTATAGTATCAAGACTAGGAAGAACTATTTCATTTAAATCTTTTAAGAAATAAACTGAGTCAAGATCATTAACTCTAACGATAACTTCAAAGTTAAAGTCATAAGTGTTTAAATAGTTTTTTAAAATACTTCTAGCACTATCTTTTTCACTCATACTAATTGCATCTTCGAGATCAAAAATAATACTATCGGCATTGAAAAGTTTTGCATTTTGCATCATTCCTGGATTATTTGCAGGAATGAATAATAGTGATCTTCTCATACTTGCTCCCTCATTCTTTTAATTGCTACTTCTAGCCTTGATTTAATCGTATAATCAAGTGCACCCTTATCATTACAAAAAACCTTAATTTGAGCAATTCCTTGCTCTATTAAGGTGTTTTTTATTACATCTTCAATTTGTTCAGCAAAGAAATCATAAACAATACTTTCAATTATAATTTCTAGTTTATCGCTTTCTTCTACAGTAATTAAGCAATCATTTGATTCTAAGCTGCCACAAACGCCAATCTTCATTTTACTTTCCTCTTTTGTTTGCTATAGCTAAGACGCGGTTCATCTCGTTTCTTACAAGCATAATCGCTTCATCAACACCCATACCTGGTTTACCTAGTATTTGCTTAGCTTTTGCACCTATAGCCAGGTTAACAGATATTTCAGTTGAAATATTTGTTTCATTACAAGTGCCACCGCAATAAGCACCAATTTTCTTTTCATTACAGTACATAATTGCTTCAATAGTATTATTAACTCCACCTAAGTCAGGAGTTTTGATTTGGAGCATATGACCAGCTCTGTTATCTGCAAAGTATTTAATGTCTTCTAAATTGTTACACCATTCATCAGCAACAACTTCAACATTAACTCCTTCTTTATCTAAAAGTGCAGTAATATCTCTTAAAAGAGCCATTGTACCTTCTTTTGTACCATCATCAACTGGACCTTCAATTCTTAGTTTAAATGGTTTTGCAGCTTCTTCTAAAATTTTAAAGTAATCAACAATTTTTCTAACATTATTATCAAAGATTATTCCAACAGTTCCATAAACATCGATATGGAAAATTGGCATATAGTTAGGATTACTTCTTAAGCTTCTAACTCTTTTATTTAATTTTTCTACATAGGCAACTAAAATTTCACCTTGTTGACCTAATTTTGTTTCCACATGATTAATTAAAGCATGAGGAAGTACATCTACTTCTTTTAAAATCATTTTATCAGCATTCAAATAACGATCATCACCGCTTTGGGTAAATACATCAACTGCTTCATACTTGTCATCTTTTATATTATATTCTTCTCGTACAACTTCAGCCATTGTTTTTCTTTTAACTAAACTTGTTGCACTAAGTAATGCTTGAGTAACACCATAGCGAATAGCTGTATGAAGTTTTTTCCCATCAACAACTAAATTATCGTATTTTTCAGCTAACTTTCTAAAATCTTTTACATCTTCTCCAATTAAAAGCGGAACTAAATTCTTTTCAATAAATGGAATGAAGTCATCAGCTAAAAATAAAGGATCTCTTCCACCTGCACCACTATATTGTACAGCTGCACAGTCTCCTTTAGCAACTAACCCATCTTCTAAAACAAGTTGAATAGAAATAGCCTCACCAGGCATTCTAATTTGAGTAAAACCTTCAGTCATTGGTTTTCCTAAATACACTAAACCGTCTTGGCTAGCTCCAGCTTTAATCGCTTTTTGATCATCAAAGTAAAATCCAGTATAGGATTTTGATAAAATAACATCTACAATTTTCATTTTTTAATTCTCTTTCTTTAATTATTTATTTGAATTTCCAATTAATTTACCATTACTAACAGCATATACATCATCAACAGTTAATTGGAATGAAACTTCTCTACCTTCTGATTTTGCACGTTCTAATATTTTCTTACGATGAAATTCTTTTATTTCTTCGCTAAAGCCAATATTTCCAAATTCTAAGATTCTTATACAACCATCAATATCTCTAGCAGGAAGAACCTTACCCGCATTATATCTACTAGGTGCAAAAGGCACATCTAGAATTCCTTGGTCAAAAGCTTTAACTGTCCCAACAGCCAAATCACCTTCACCCAAAATAAAGATATGATCCATTATAGAATTAACCTCTTTTTTGATTTGGTTATATTCTTCTTTATACTTAGCACTTTCTTCATACTTTTGATCACGAAGAAGTGTTACAACAAATTTAGATGCTTTTATTCCCATTGCATTTGCTTCTTTTGTAGGCACACCAATAGACTCATATGGAGTCTTTGTAATCATTTTAGTAGCCTTACTTAAAGCAGCAACAGTTGAAGCCATTGATATTAAACCTAGAGCACTCGCTTCATCAGCAGGAAAACCACCCATCCATTGGTGGAATACAGTTGATATTTCCATATCCTTGTATCCGTATTTTTCTAAGTACTCTTCTGTTTGGTCTCTTAGTGCATTAACAGCAGCAACATCTTGAATTAAGTTTCCGCCCTGCCCATAACCAACAGTTATATTTTTAACTCCTTGCTCTGCAGCAAGTAGTGTTTCAATAATTGCAACAGTATTAGAAATTACTGGAGGAACTAAAGTTCCAGTTAGCGGGCCAAAAGGTTCACGGTTTATTTTAACCCCTCTTTCCTCATAATAGCCAACTAAACGATCACAATACTGCCAATACTTAATTGTATCTTCAATAGACACAGCTTTTGCATAGGGAACATTATAACTAAGTGCTCCACCTTCATTAGAAGTCCAACCAGCAGCGTGAATAATTTCCGCTAAAAGTCTAGAGTCCGGTGTTCCATGTCTTGCTTGTAGCGGTACACTTACAGCATCTAGGACTTTTCCACAACCTTCAACTCCGTAGTTAACAGCTGGAAAACCATTAAGTAAACTTCTCTTAAACTTAATACTTTCATTTATTCCATTTTCTGCTTCTTGATAACGGTTTTGACGCGTATAGGAGTCGATTGTGGAAGGAAGGAAATCAGCCCCCGCATTTTGTAAATGCTGGAGTAATTCTATATGATCATCTAAAACAGCAACACCTGCTCGTGGTTGAATTTGTGTTCTTCCATCTTCTTTTGCAAGGTTGAGCTGAATAGCAAAGTTTTTCTCTGCTGGAATCTTTTTAAGTCTTTCAACAGCTATATCTAAATTAAGCAGTGGTGACTGGCCAGTTGGCCAAGTAGCTAAGACCTTTTCTCTTTCTTTTAAAAATTGTTCTTCAGTCCATTTTTTATTTCTTAGTTCCATATCTAAATTCTCTTAATTCTCTTTTTCATTATTTTTAAAGCGAGCATTGGTTCTTCAAAACTTAAAAGTCCCATTGCGGAAAGAATATAATCACTATCTAAATAAAAGTTAGCATCCTTTGGTCTAAGTTCTAATGGTTTATTTAGATTAGTTTGAATCTCTTTTAATATTTCAACTGGTTCGTCATTTTTAATAATAACTCCACCAGTACCAATTATTGTTTTTGTCTCACTTAGGTCCTTACCTCTTTGAGCATATATAACTCCAACCGGAGTATACATAGCCTCAGTAGTTCCTACATGTCTAGAAAAGGCTGTATCTGCACTTATCTTTGCAAGTACAGTATCTATCTTTTTCTCTTCACTAGAGTTTGGAATAAATTCAACATTATTTAAACGAAACTCCGCTGCTCTTACTAAATCAATTCCAGCTAGTTTATATTTTTCTAAGCTTTCTTTATTTAGACTATCAACTATTCCACCAGCAGAATAGCGCATTCCAAGGTCTCCTTCTACTGTCCTCTTCGCAAAAGGTTCCTCTAAGCCTTGAACTATTGTATTTGGTGTTTTTGGAAGTCCTTTAGAAATCGAATAAATATCAGTAGTTGCACCACCTATATCAATTAAAACACTATCTCCAAATCCAACTTCACCTAAATAACCAACACTTAAAAGCTCAATAGCTTTTAATACTACTTGTGGCGTAGGTAGTAAATCACCATTAATTTTCTTTGAGAAAACTTTAATACCTTTAGCTTCAATAATATTTTCTAAAAATATTTTCTTAATAACTTCCTTAGCAGGATCTATATTAAGTTCATTGAGCTTCGGCATTACATTGGCACATATATGACCATTTAGTTTATATTCTTCAAATATTTCTAAAACTTCATCTTGTGCTGATTTATTACCAGCATAAATAATAGGAATTTTTACTCCTGCTCTTGCAAGCATTCCTAAATTATGAATAACTACTTCGCTATTTCCACCATCAGTTCCACCAGCCAAAAGAATAATATCAATTTTACCATCTTTAATTTTTTCTATATCTGATTTTGTTAGGTAGTGAGAAAAAATTAAATCGACCTTCCCACCAGAATTAAGGCAAACTCTTTTAGCTGCTTCAACAGTTAATTCTTCAACAAGTCCTATTGCTGCCATCTTTAAGCCACCTGCAGCAGATGAACAAGCAAAAATCTTTTCAAACACTACATCTTTTGGTAAATCTTTTAAAAGTAAATCCAATGCTTCTTGATAACCTAAATGAACATCATCCAAAATAGTTGTATGTGCTTGACTAGTAGCAATAATATCTTCTTCTTCTAAATTAACTGCTGTTAGTTTCGTATAGGTTGAACCTATATCAACTAATAAATAATTAGTCTTTAAAGATTTAGTCACTAAGGTTTTCTAAATCCTGTTTTATTATTTCAATAACAGAATCAATCGTTGTTCCTGGAGGGAAAACACGATCAAATCCCATTTTCTTAAATCTCATTTCTACATCAGAAAACTCTTGTTTTCCAACAACAATATTACCACCAACATATAAAAGAATATCATCAAGTCCAGCCTCAATACATTTTTCTCTCATACCACGGCAATCAATCTCCCCATGGCCATATAAAGATGAAACAAGAATCATTTTTGCGTTAGTTTCTATTGCAGCATTAATAAAGTCTTCTTGAGTAGATAATACCCCAACATTAACAACATTAAAGCCTTCTCTTGTTAGAGTATAATCAATTATTTTATTTCCTACTGCGTGTACATCAGCTCCGATTACACCAATAACTATTGTATCCACATTATCCTCCGATTTTTCTACAAATTACATATATTATTATATACCATTAGCGAAGCGCTTTCAAGTCTAAAGTGCCCAAAGCGACAATATTACCAAAAATAATAAAAATAGTTTAAACCTATTCTTTTACACTAGATAAAAAGACATCCTAGTTAATAACTAGAATGTCTTAATTTCTTGTTTTTAATTTAACCCAGGAAGCCGATATTACAATGTGAAACCTCGTTTTCACAGGGTGGTAGTCTCTTTTTGCATATTATTGGGATTCTTACAAGTAAGCGTTCACTCTTAAATATGCCTCAACTTCCTAAATCAGATTTGTTGGGTCCGCAATTATATAAAAACCCGAACTCCCCAGGCAATTTAATTATACATCATTTTTAAAACAATAGCAATTTTTATAATTTTTTTATATTAAATACATTACAACTTGATATTACTACTTAATTAGGCTAATATATAATAATAAAATAACAAGTGTAGGAACTTCAAATGAATTATTTTTCAAAACAGCATAAATATAATAGCTTAAATCAATACTTAAAAACTAAATATAATTCTAAAGTTTTTAAAATATCCTTAAATGGTAACTTTACATGCCCGAATAGGGATGGTTCAAAAGGCTTTGGTGGTTGTATCTTTTGTAGTGCAAAAGGAAGTGGTGAGTTTGCAGGTAATCCAAAAGATGATCTACTAAAACAATTCAATACCCAAAAAGAAATAATGGCAAAGAAATGGAAAAACGGCAAATATATTATTTACTTCCAAGCTAATACAAATACTTACGCTCCCCTAGAAAAGCTTAAAACTCTTTTTGATTATGCTATTCACTTAGATCCAAATATAGTAGCTCTTTCAATTGGAACAAGACCCGATTGTTTAGATGATCAAATTATTGAATATTTAAAAGAGCTAAATAATAAAATACCTGTTTGGGTTGAACTGGGACTGCAAACAATCCACTCAGAAACTATGGAATATTTAAATTTATGCTATACTTTAGCTGATTTTAAACAAGCCGTAAAAAAACTAAGAGAAGCTAAACTTGAAGTTATTACCCACATTATAAATGGTCTACCTAATGAAACACCAGAAATGATGTTAGAGACAGTAATGTTTTTAAATACACAAGATATTCAGGGTCTTAAAATCCATTCTTTATTTATTTTAAATAAGACACCACTAGGAAATATTTACTTAACTAAACCCTTTAAAATACTCACTTTAGATGAGTATGTTTCCATAACTTCAAAGCAAATCACTCTCTTAAATGCTAATATTATCATTCACAGGCTTACAGGAGACGCTCCAAAAGATGAACTAATTGAACCTCTTTGGAGCTTAAAAAAACTTGTAGTAATGAATGAAATAGATAAATATATGAAAATAAATAACCTTTATCAAGGTATGAAAAAAGAACTATAGAAGTAAATCTATAGTTCTTTTATTTTAAAACTAAAATTTTATTTCAAATTTTTATTCAAACGCATCTCCAACAAATGCATTTTTAATCATTGGAGAAGCTCCAGTTGTAAGCTCTTCAAGGTCTAATAATTCGCCACCTGCATCGTAAACTTTATTATTAAGTTTGAACAATGTAGATACTTCACCAGCTAAAGTATTATTATATATGTATGCATATGTAGCAAAGAATTCATTATTCTCAATAACAATATTAGCAGCTTGTGCAGCTAGAGCATGATCAATTCTAATTGCTGATTGACTATCTTTAAATGTATTATTAGCAATTAAAATTTCAGTTCCAGCAGCAGGTAGAGTAAGTGCTCTAATACTTAAAGCACCACCAGAGTAATGTGTACCCATATTATCAAATGTATTTCCTGTAAATACCATTTTCTCTATACTAGTTGCACCTTGGAAAACTGCAAATTGACCAATATCTTTAAACGTATTATTGATCAAATAAAACTCACCAGTTACACTTCCACTATTATCATTAAGACGAATAGCATCAGTTGTAAGTTTTTCAAATAAGTTTCCTTCCACATGGAAGTTTTCAATATGAGCAATTCTAATTCCTCTATCAGCACCAACATTTCTAATAATATTGAAACTTATATTAAAGTTTTTATTACCAACAGCTGCACTACCTTGGAAGAAACGAAGTGGAGCTGCATCGCCACCACCTTGTGAACCTTCGATTATATTATAAAGGAATTTAAATCCGTCCATTTTACCATTTGCATGAGCAATAAAATAGCTACCAGTGTTTTTATAGTTAAGTGTTATACCATTAACTTCGAAGTTTTTAACACCTTCACCGATAATAACTTTAGCTTCGATAATAGCTTCTTCTGCTCTAGTTCCTGTAATTGGATTAATACCCTTATTAGGTCCTACAAGTGTTAGATTGTCTACTACTACATTAACATTACCTGCTTGATGTAAACCAGGAGCAAGGATAATTATTTTACCTGCTTCTGCTGCATCAACAGCATCTGCAAGATTACTAAATGCACTAACTCCATATTTGAGTTCAATCCCATTATACATTACTGGATCGTCATCTTCTAAGTCTGCAAGAGCAGGGTCTACATAGATAGGTTTAATAAATTCATTATAAGTTGCAATAGCTTCTAGTAATTCTTCTAATGTTTCATAAACAGTTAAGTTACTATTTTCTTCATCATAAATATCAAATTGACTTGGTAGAATATCAGCTTTTGTATCAGCATCTTTACCATAGAAGTTATTATCAAACACAACATTATTAACATTTGTTTGCGCAGTATCTGCTGCATTAGCAGCATTAATGAAGTAATTTGTTACTTCATCAGCATCGATGAATGAGTTATATTCAATAATTGCTTTCCATTCATGAGGTTTTGTTGCCCATGTATCAACATCAGTTACATTAGCTCTTAGGGTAATATAATTAACGTTATCTTCAAAATGGTTGAAACGAATATTGAAAGTTGCGCTATTTGTTTCGCCATATCCAGCAGTTGCAATTGCACCAATTCTTGTAGATGCAGGAGTTTCAGTTTTTCCTGCTTCACCAATGTTTTTGAATACATTGCCTTCAATATTGAATACAATTGGACTATGAGCAACTACATATGATCTTACGTAGAAGCCATTATATTTAATATCTTCAAAATGGTTATTTTTAATATTAAATACTCCATGAACTGTAGAATAGTCAACTCTAATAGCATCCCTATCTGAGCCGATAAATTCATTACCAGTAATTGTTACACCACTAGTACATATTAATACGATATTAGTGTCTAATACATTACTAAATTTATTATTAATAATTTTAAAATCATACATCCAAGATGCAAATTGAGCTAAACTTAAGAACCCTGGCATTGTAGTATCATATTTTGTAGATATACCATAACTTGCATAAGCTGTTTGCTTCCACGCGATTGTTGGAGCATTTGTATCATGAGCATAGTTATTTTCAAATACAAATCCTCTTAAACCAGCAGAGTTTTCTGCTCCATATTGACGCACTCTTGCTTCACCAGTAAATGTAAATCCTTTAATAGTTACATTGCTTACATTATTTAAATACCATACTTTAGTAATAACAGTACTAGTTTCAGCAAGATCTAAGAATCTTGAATCATCTTCTACTGGATTGAAGTTAGAGTTTAGAGTCATCATATTTACAGGTTTTGTAATTTCAACTTCTTCATCATATTCACCAGGAAGTACAATAATGATTCCCCTAGGCTCTACTGCTTCCAAAGCATCCATAATTTTTGAGAATGCAGTTTTTCCATAAGATAATAACATTCCATCATATAGTATTTCTTCTTGATCAGCTTTGCCTTCCCATGCTAAATCAACAAATAAAGCAGTCATTGCTTCAATTGATGTAAATGAATAATTTAAGCTTGCAACATCAATGAATAAAGCTAAAATATCTTCATCAGTTAAATCAATTTGATTTCCATCTAGATCGCCAAAGAAGTTAGCATCTAAGTTTGCAAGAGTAGGGTTAGTTTCTTCTGTATCAGTAGTACCATTCTTACTTCTAAAGTAATAATTTTCAGGTAATCCTAAGAAAACATTAAAGTTAATATTTGCCACCCAAGAATTTGCTGCATGGTTTGCAGCAGTTGCATTGTTTCTTAGCCAAATATAATCATAACAACTAACGAATTCATTATGATGAATATTAATTGTTACACCCCATTCTTGATAGCCTTGAGCACTAATAGCTCCACTATAATCTTGGTCTGTTCCAATATTTTCAAAATAGTTATCTGCAATTTCAATCATATGGCGATTATCTGCAGTCGCATTTACACCAAGTGATCTAAAATAAATTGCATTTGTTCCTGAAACTTCATCATTTACAAATCTATTACCTGTAATTGTAGTTTCATTATAGTTATGTCCGCCATCCATTCTAATAGCATCTTGTCCAAAATTAGTAAATGTATTGTTTTTAATTGATACACCATCAGTGTTACCAATCATAATAACTACTTCTGGAACATTTTCAAATTTATTGTTTTCAATAACGATATTGTCTACTTTTTGTTGCATTTTCCAAAGAGTAATAAAGCCAGTTAAATTATAATCTCTACCTGGAGCCCAAACCTTTCCTGCAGGTTGTGTAGCATAAATAAAGTTATTCTCAAATGTAAATCCGTCAAGTGTAGATACATTTTCAATTCTACCAGTATTTGTAAATGAAAGACCAGCAAATCTAACATTTTTAACATCTGCAGCTAGAGTAAATTTACCTTGTAATACTGCTTGTTTCTCAAATACTACTTTATTTGGATCTTTAAGTTCATTTTCAGAAATAATAGATACATTATCTTTATTGATTACTAAACTACCAATATAAATACCTTCACCAACAAAAATAGTTGTTCCTTCTTCTAAACTATCAATTTCATCAAAGTCTGCAAATGCATTAATTCCCACATAGTAATCTTCTGAATCGTGAACAAATTTTTCGTAACGACTTAGATTCTTAACTCCTGCAGAAACATAATAATTATCATGATCAACTTCAGCAACCTTTTCAACAACAGTAACTAATACTGCTTTACCAACATTTGGATTTGTCTTTGCTGTTGCTGTAATAGTCGCTGTTCCTACAGCTACTGCTACTACTTTACCTGTAGAATCTACAGTTAAAACATCAGAGTTTGTAGAAGCGAATATAACTTCTTGATCAGCAAGTTCAGGAAGTATTCTAGTAACTAATTGCATTTCTTCTTCAATTTGAAGAACTTTATAAGGAGCAGTTAATTCTAAACTAGTTCCTGGTGGTCGTAAAATAGTAATTGTTTTTGTTCCAAAAACTTCATCATCAACAGCTGAAGTTGCACTTACAATAACAGTTCCTACTTGTTTAGGTTGTAATAACCCAGCTTCAGTAATTGTAGCGATATTGCTATCATTTACACTCCAAATTACAGTTTGATCAGCTAAATCTGGATGAACAGTTGCTTCCATTTGTAAAGTTGCACTTAATAAAACTTCATATAAACCAGTCTTTGAAGAAATTACAACTTCAGTTGGATCTGGTATTTGAACAGAAAATGGAACATCTCGTTTAACAGTAAGTTTTGCTTTAGATGCTGCAGTTATTACAACTTCACCTACTGCTAGAAAACTTACCTTACCTGTTGCATCTACTGTAGCTACAGCAGGATTTGAAGATGACCAAACTACTTCTTGACTAGCACCTTCTGGTAAAACTGTAACTGATAATGTTACCACATCCCCAACTTTTACTTCATCAGGAATATTCATAACAATTACACCAGTAGGGACAACTTCAGGCTTAGCTTTTACAATTACTGTAATAGTTGCCTTAGCATCGGTGTCCTTTGCGGTTACTGTAATGGTTACTTCACCTACTTTAACACCTACAACTTTACCATCCTGGTCAACAGTTGCAATACTAAAGTCAGATGATGTCCATTCAAGAATTACATCCTCACCAACAACAGTCAAATCTAATTCTTTTTCTTCACCAACAACAATCTCAATTTCTTCTTTAGCGAACTTTAAGCTTACTTCTTTAGTACAACTTACAAGTCCAACAAACAAGAAAAACATTAAAATTAAAAAAATGATCTTATTGTTTTTTTGCATATAGTTTTTTCAATTTAAGCTTTAAACATTGGCTAGCTTAAATTAATCCTCCTCTAAATTTTATTCACCAATGTATGCGTTTACAATTTATTATAGCATAAATCATTATTTTCTACCATATCTTTTATAAAAATCTAAAGGTAAATTGATTTAAGAATATAAACAAATATACTTTTTATAAAACTCAAATAAACAAAAACACTCTAACTTTTACTAGAGTGTTTTATTTCAAGAATTATATTATAATTCCTTTAAATATTTTTTAATTTTATCTACACTATCAAGTCTTTCCCAAGATAAATCCAAATCAGGTCTACCAAAATGGCCATAACATGATACTTGTTTATAGATTGGTTTTCTTAAATCAAGCTTTTCAATAATTGCTTTTGGTGTAAGTTCGAAGTTAGCTCTAATTAAATTTGCAATTTCTTCTTCATTTAGTTTAGATGTACCAAAGGTATTAACCATAATCGATGATGGTTCACTTACTCCTATAATATAAGAAAGACCAATTTCAATTGAATCACTTACTCCAGCTGCAACTAAGTTCTTAGCTATGTATCTAGCCATATAAGCTGCACTTCGATCTACTTTTGTTGGATCTTTACCACTGAATGCTCCACCACCATGCCTTGCAAACCCACCATAAGTATCAACAATAATCTTTCTTCCAGTTAAACCAGAATCTCCCTTAGGCCCACCAATATTAAATTTACCAGTAGGGTTAATAAAGATCTTTGTATTCATATCTAAAAGTTCATTTGGAAGAACTTTTTTGATAACTTCTTCTACAACTACTTTATATAGTTCTTCTGTTGTTACTTGTTCACTATGTTGAGTTGAAATTACAACACTATCGATTCTTTTAACTTCTAGGTTTTCATATTCAACAGTAACTTGAGCTTTACCATCAGGTCTTAGAAAATCAGCATTACCAGATTTTCTAACATCAGCAAGTCTTTTTGTTAGTTTATGACTTAATGAAATAGGTAGTGGCATTAATTCTAAAGTATCTCGGTTTGCAAAACCAAACATTAAACCTTGATCTCCTGCACCTTCTCCATCTCTAACACCCATAGCTATATCTGGAGATTGTTCATCTAAGCTAACTAAAACAGCTAGGTTTTCCGCATCAAAACCAATCTTACCACGGTCATAACCTATTTCTTTAACAGTCTCACGAACAATTTTTTGAATATCACAATATGTAGTTGTAGTGATTTCTCCCATTACTAAAACTAAGCCAGTAGTAGCAACTACTTCACAAGCAACTTTTGCATGGGGATCATCTTCTAATATTTTATCTAATATAGAATCAGCAATTTGATCACATACTTTATCAGGATGTCCTTCAGTAACTGATTCTGATGTAAAAAATCTCTTCATTTGTTTCACCTTTTCTTATAACTACTCCTGTTTTAACCATTCATAGCTTTGTTTGATTCGTCTTAAACTTTCATTTTTACCTAGAATACTAGCAATTTCCACAACCCCACCAGGAGTTACAGTTTGAGAAGAAATTGCAATTCTTAAAGCAGTATAAACTCCACCTGCTTTTAACTCTAACTTAGTTGCGAGTTCTTTTATTTGCAAATGAAGATTGTCATCATTCCAATCTTTCATCCCTTCCCAGTCTTTAATAGTATTTTCAATTATCTCTTTTGCAATACTACTATCTAGTTTAAACTTCTTATGGTCATATAGATTAGGATCTATTTTTTCAAACACATCAATAAACTTAACTTTTTCAATAATCTCACTAAATATTTCAATTCTTGATTGTAAGATTAAACCAAACTTATTGTAATCATATCTATCTTTTATACTTGAAGATTCAAAATATGGAAGTGCATACTTCATAAATTCTTCAAAACTTAATTCCTTTATATATTCCCCGTTAAGCCATCTCATTTTTTTCTCATCAAAAATTGAAGGAGATTTTGAAAGTCCACTGACAGAAAACTTTTCAATTAATTCTGCCATTGTAAATTTCTCTTCTTCGCCTTTTGGGCTCCAACCTAAAAGAGCTATATAGTTCACTATTGCTTCAGGTAAATAACCTTTATTAATAAAGTCATCAAAATTAGCATCGCCATGTCTTTTACTTAACTTTCTTGTTTCATCTTTCATAATTGGCGTAAGATGCATATACTTTGGTATATCCCAACCATATGCAACATACAGTAAATTATATTTGGGAGTTGAACTTAAATATTCATTTCCTCTAATTACATGAGTTATGCCCATTAAATGGTCATCAATTACATTTGCGAAATTATAAGTAGGCATTCCATCAGATTTAAGTAAAACATGATCTTCAAGTTCTTTGTTTTCAATTGTAATTTTCCCAAAAACTAAATCTTCAAATTCACTTGTGCCTGTTGTTGGCATATTTTGACGAATTACATATGGCATACCACTGTCTAAATTTTTCTGTACTTCTTCAGCTGATAAATGAAGACAATGCTTATCGTATTTAGTTATGCCTTCATCTTTTAAACTATTTAAGCGTTCTTTATCACAAAAGCAATAATAACCTACTTTAGTTTTAATTAGCTCTTCAGCATACTTCTTATATATTTCTTTTCTTTCACTTTGTACATATGGCCCGTAATTACCACCTTCTTTAGGTCCTTCATCAAACTTTATCCCAGCTTGATCAAGTGTTGAATAAATTACTTCTACTGCACCTTCTACATATCTTTCAAGATCTGTATCTTCAATCCTTAAAATGAACTTCCCTTCATTTTGTTTTGCGAAAAGATAGGCATATAAAGCAGATCTTAAATTACCAACATGCATAAAGCCTGTTGGGCTAGGGGCAAATCTTGTACGTATTTCTTGTTTATTCATTGAAATCTCCATTTTCTTTAAAAAAGCGCTAAGATGATTTCGCGCTTTTTGTTGATTTTACTTTTTTAATTAATGTATTAAATAGCGAAGCTTTATTATTTAGAAGTTCAGTTACTTTCCCATATTCTAAAACTTCATTTTTACCTAATACTAAAACCTTATCGCATTTTAAAGCACTATAATTTCTATCAGTTAAAATAATAGTAATTTTATTTTTCAATTCAAATATTTCTTTTGTAATTGATTCTTCTATTCTTGGATCTAAGCTAGATTCAATTTCATTAATTACAAATATTTTAGAGTCTTTATAAAAAGCATTTGCATAGACAATTCTATGTCTTAGTTCATTATTTAAAGAATCATCGTTTTTAATAAATGTTTGATCCCTTTCTTCCATAAAGGCAAGCATATCTTTTAAACCACTCTTATTAAGTGCATCATTATATTTATATTCATCAAATGCAAGAGGGAAGATAATATTGTTTTGAATAGTATTTGAGAAAACATCTCTTTCTTTAGATACTACAGTGAAGATTGATCTTATAAATTGTGTATTAAGACGATTGTAATCAATATTGTTAATTACAATAAAACCATCCTTAGGTTTTGCAAGCTTAGTAATCAATTCAAACATAGCCCTATCATTATTATTATCTACAAATAAAACAGCTAATTTTTCTCCGCTCTTAAGATCAAAACTTATATTTTCTAATCTAACATTATAATATTCATAAAATACATTCTCAAATTTTAATGTTTTTATTTCATCAAGAGAATTAATTGGTTCAGCTCTAAATTCTGATCTAACATTGAATATTTTATCTAGTGATTTTAATTCTTCTGAAATAAACGAAGGCAAGATATTATTATACATTAACTGTTTTAATAATGTATATATAATAGGAGTCATTAACATAAAAGCAACAATTGTTCCAACTATCGCATCTCCTCTAGTAGATTGATAACCACCAATCCCTATTAAAACTGCTAAAACAGTTCCAAGTATTATGTCGAATAAACGAAGTTCCTTAATTTCATTCATTGCCGCTTGGCTTTGTTGTGTTTTTCTATATTTATTATTATATGCAATTATTTTCTCTTCTGAAAAATCAATTCCATTTCTAAGTTTAATTGTTTTGATATTACTTAAATCTTCTTGAATTACTTCTACTCTTTTTTCACTTGATTTTGCAGCTTTTGTTGCAAATTTATAATATAGCTTATCATAGCTTCTAACAGCCATATAAAATAAAGGTAGAGTTACAAAAGAAATTAAACCTAAAATAGGATTTAGAATCATCATTGTAATAAAGAATGATAATAAATAAACTGTGTTTCTAGTAAACAAATACCAGTTCTTAGCAATATAAACCTCACCGATATAGGAAGCGTCTTTTGTTATACTTTCGAGAAGTTCTTCTTTATTAAATTTATTCACATCAGCAAGTTCAGCTCTTAGGGCTGTAGAGTATGCTGCTTTTGATAGAGTTGTAGTAACTTTAGTTCCTAAACTATAAGCAAAGTGTTTACTAAGTAAATTCATACTAAAGTTTACAATCAAGGCCAGGACAAAAAATGTAACCATTGTTGAAAGTCCAAAACCATCAACACTACCAGTAGGTGTAATAAATACTCTGTCAACTAAGTCTTGAATAATTATTATACTAAAAATTTGTGTTGTTGCACCTATAATTAAAGTCCCAAAATAGTAAATAAATGTAGAAACTTTTTCAGATATAGCATGATTAATTATTTCTTTAGTTTTCATAATCGCTACCTCAATCCTTTTAAATATAATACACCAAATACCGAAAATTGTAAAGTTAAATTATTTTCAAGTCTAGTGAAATAAAAAAATTGATTTTATCTCTTTATTAATGTATAATATTTTAGAGGTGTTTTATGAAAATCGCAGTATATCCTGGTTCATTTGATCCAGTATCAAACGGACATTTAGACATTATTGAAAGAGCAGCAAAAGTATTTGATAAAGTATATGTTCTTGTAAGTCTTAATCCAAACAAAAAATATATATTTAACCCTGAAGAAAGAGTTGAGCTTTTAAAAGAATCAACAAAACATATTAAAAATGCTGTTGTGGAAGCATCGAATCAACTTGTTCTTGAATATGCAAGAGAAAGAAACTGCTCAGTAATTATAAGAGGAATGAGAAATATCTATGATTATCAAGCTGAAATAACATTATTTCAATTTAATCATACAATTGATAATACTATCGATACTTTTATTTTATTCCCGTCAGCTGCAAATCTTTTCTTGTCTTCTTCCGCAATTAAAGAACTAGTTCTGTTTAATAAACCAATTGATAACTATGTTCCTAAAGGACTAGCAGAAAAAATAGCAAAAACTATCAAAGAAAGAGAAAAACTATAAAACGAGCCATTAAGGCTCGTTTTTTTAATGTTCATAATATGTTGGAAGTTTTATCTTTGCAAGTCCTCCAAGTGATGTTTCACGATAATTAGAATGAATATCCTTCCCTGTTTCTTTTAATGATTTAATTACATCATCTAAAGTTATATAATGTTCACCATCCGTTAAAAGTGCAAAATTACAAGAATCTATTGCTCTTCTTGCGGAAAGCGCATTTCTTTCAATACAAGGTATTTGTACATATCCTAAAATAGGATCACAAGTCAAACCCAAATGATGCTCTAAGGCAATCTCAGCAGCATATTCAATGTGTTTATTACTTCCACCTTTTAAATAAGCTAAAGCCGCAGCAGTCATTGAACAAGCTGTACCAACCTCACCTTGACAACCAACCTCTGCACCGCTTATTGATGCATTATGTTTAACTAAATTACCCACTAACCCACCAACTAAAACAGCTTTTGCTATTTCTTCAATAGAATATTTTTCAGTTTTAAAATAAGTATATAAAACTCCAGGCATAACTCCACTTGCTCCACAAGTTGGAGTTGTTACAATAATCTCACCACTAGCATTTTCTTCACTAACTGCAAGAGTAGCTGAAAAAACTAAACTATTGAAATCTTTATTTTCCAAGTATTTTTTATAAACTTCATTTGCTCTTCTTTTAATCTTTAAAGGTCCTGGTAGATGGCCTTCTTTTTTTAGCCCTCTTTCTACACTATCAAACATAACAACTACAATCTTCTTTGCGAAATCTAATATATCTTCATCTTCTGATTCCAAAACATAATCATATAAAGATATATTTTTTTCTTCACAATATTTTAAAATATCAACCATGTATTTATGTTTATAATATGGTTCTTTTGTAACTTCTCTTGGTTCATCAAGTTCCTTAAGAGTTCCACCACCAACAGAAAACACTAAATATTCATCAACTAATTTATCATTTTCATATGCAAACAACTTCATCCCATTAGGATGATACTCATAAAATAACTCTGGTTTAAAAATAACTTCAGTTTTTTCTCTACCAAGAGTGTCATATAAGATTTTATCTGTTAAATGTCCCTTACCAGTAAGAGCTAAAGACCCATATAGTTCCACAACATATTTAGTTGCTTTAGGGTTTTTCTTCTTAAATACTTCAGCTGCATATTGTGGTCCCATTGTATGTGAACTAGAAGGTCCATGTCCAATTTTATATAATTCTTTTAATGTATCCATAAATTACCTCAAGTATTATTATACCATAAATTATATTTTCTATGAATAATTTTTGATTTAAACAATAGAGTTGAATTATTTCTTAAAATATAGTAAAATTAGATAGTTTGAAAAAGGAGATTATTATGAAATTAATTGGAATCACATCAAGAATTATGACAGAAAAAGGCGTTGAAAAACAATTTGTAAATACACGCTATGCAAAACAACTAACAGATAGAGGACTCAATGTCATTCTTCTTCTTGCAAATAACCCTGATATTGAAGAAATCCTACCACTATGTGATGGTTTCTTAATTACTGGGGGAACTGATTTAGATCCAAACTATTTTAATGAAGAAAATGAAGGATTATCAGAAGGTATTAAACCTGAACTAGACTTACTTGATAAAGCAGTTGTAGAACATGCTGTAAAAACAAAAAAACCTATTCTTGGAATATGTAGAGGACACCAATCTATTAATGTATTCTTAGGTGGTTCATTACACCAACATATTGGAGATGATCATACAGACATACCAAATGGACATGTTGTGAAAGTATTACCAAATAAACATATTAATTTTAAAGAAACAATTGAAGTTAATTCATATCACCATCAAGCAGTTAAAAAACCTGCTGAAGGACTTGATGTAATTGCATATGCTGAAGATAATACAATAGAAGCTTATGTACATCAGAGTCTTCCAATTATTGGAGTCCAGTGGCATCCAGAAATTCTTGCAAATAGTGAAGAAACAAAATTAATCTTTGATCTATTTCATAGTTATTTCAAAAAATAATATAACTATTAAAAACACTCTAGTTCAATCTAGAGTGTTTTTTAATTAGCTTGTTTCTTTCTAAGTATTTCATGATAAATAAAAGAAATTATAAAACTTAAAAATATAAGTGATAGCAAATAGATACTATTTTTATTAAATATAATTAGCGACAATACAAAAGCAATAAAAGAAAAAACTAATCCACTAATTCCTTGAAAATAATTTATCTTATTCCATGCTTCTTCACTACTCATAGTAAATTTAGTTCTAAAACCAAAAGTATAATTAATTTTACTATTAAACATAGGTAGTGAAAACAAACTAATAGTCATAATTAATACAATAGATAAGTTTATTATTGTTGGAATTAAATCATTGTTTAAATCTTTGGCATATCTAAAACCACTCGCAAGAAAAACAATCATAAAAACTATTTCCACAAGCAATAAAACTGAACTTGTAATAACTGGACTAGCATCACAGCTATCCTTTTTTTTATAAAATAAATAAATAGGTAAACTCATTCCAAAAAACATTAATACAATACCAATGAATATGAGTCTTTCATATTTTGAACCATATCGGGTAATATTCCCCACCGCATCAAAATGCATTGGAACTTGATCAGTCATTATTTTCATAATTACAAATGAAGAAAATATCATGAAAAAACAAAGAGCTGCACTAATCATTATCAAAACACGAGCAGTCTTTAAATATTTTTCTTCTTTAATAACTTTTATCTCAGGTTCATCTTCAACAAACTCTGATATACTAACATCGAAAATCCTTGCTAGTTCTTTAATCATTTCTAAACTTGGTATGTTTATTTCTTGTTCCCATTTTGAAATACTTTGTCTAGAAATATTTAACTTTGAGGCAAGCTCACTTTGTGTCATATTTGCTTTAATTCTAAAGCTTTTAATTTTTTCACCTATCTTCATAATAGTCACCCTCTTAATTATATAATACTCCAATTCTTTTTAAAAACCAAGAAATTTCAATGCACCAAAACGGTGCATTAAAAAAGTCTATAGATTCCAAGCTTAAAAGAGAAAATATAGACTTTTTATTTTTAAATTATAGATATGTTTTTATAGATGTTTTATTCTAATCCCATAATAATATTAGCAAATCCATCAGGGAAAACTGGAAGAGGTGATAACACTTCAAAGTATTTTGGTATTCCTTCAGTTGGTAATACCATATTAGCTGGATTCCCTCCTGCTAGCATTAAAGCATTAACTACTTCTATTGCAGTCATATTATAAAATGATGCAAGTGTTGCAAGATTAGCAATTTGTGCTTCAGCTAACACTTGACCATACTGATCAAATGCGTATGCTCCAATATCTGTTGCTAGTTGCGCAAAATCATTAACATCACTATATAAACCTATTGGGAAAGCATATTTACCATCGTCTATTCTTGGATCAGGAACTGATAAATAATAGAATGGTCTATATATTACTTTGCCATCAATTATAATTATAACTTCTGAGGCACCAATAGTATTTGATTCACCGTCTTTTTCAACAGCAAGGTTACTTGGTTCAGTTAATAAAATGAAATTCAACATTTCTGTTTGAACACCAGTAACTGGATGCGTAACTAATTTAATAATATCTCTACCAGTAGGTGCTATACCTTGGCTGATTTGTGATTTTAACTGTAAAGCTAGACTAGACATACCATAAGCTTTAAACCATGCTTCTTCACCAGAAATATAGTTTTCAATAACAGTATTATTAAGCTCTAATACTGGAGTATTAATATTACTTGGTCCACTACCTTGACGGCTATCAACAATATGGAAAGCAGGTCCACCGCTTTGGCCAAAGAACGAGTTATTAACGCTTGTCCAACTTCCACCAT
The DNA here is from genome assembly GCA_964407835.1 of uncultured Bacteroidales bacterium. Lineage (GTDB taxonomy): Bacteria > Bacillota_I > Bacilli_A > ML615J-28 > CAG-698 > DUVT01. The sequence goes on along the minus strand of CAYOXB010000004.1, from coordinate 16,366 downwards.
ATACATAAAGACCATTAGCCCAAATATCATCAACTATAATATGATCTAAAGTCATTTTTACATCTTCACCATAGGCATTATTATCAAATCCTAATACTGTAAATCTTACTTGCATATTAGTAAAGTTTGTTGAACCATTTGAAATCATAACGCCAACATAACCACCAGAGTTTCTACTCATTAGGCGTTCTTGTAATAAAATTTCTTCAGCTGTTCCACCAAAGTTAACTGATGGTACAGTAGTATTTCCAATTATTTGTAAATTGTTAATTGTAAATAAATTATCTTCATTTCCTGAAACATCATAATTGAATATTCCAACTTGTACATTAACAATTTCAAATGCCTCAGCATATCCTACATTACCAGAACCACTTCTTGCGTTACTGTAAGGTAGGTTGCTACCATTAATTGTCATGAAGTTACCTTCAATTACTAAATTATCTAGATTAGAAGAACTATAATTTCTACTATAAACATTACCTTTACCATTTCTTACATTCTTTGGTGAGCCATCTGCATTTAGTTGGTCATTTGAAAGAATAGGTGTAATATTTGCGTGTAGATTAATTTTCTTAACACTTTCATCAGAATATAAATCTTTTAAATCAGCATGAGAAAACGCATTATAACCATCATTAATCTTAACTTCATATACTAATTCTTCAACAAACATATTACTTGCTTGGTATAAAGGTTGAACAACGATTTTATATTCATTTCCTTCAGTACCAGATTCAAATTCAAATTTATTATTTGGCAACATCTGAACATGATCATCTAATTCACTCTTAGGAATTAAAACATATTCTGCCCCATTGAATAAATAGAAATCATATTTAAGATGAGCATCACTCAATAAGATCTGATTACCACGAGTATTAGATAGTCTAATATCAAGCATAAATGGATTTTTTGTTCCTACAAAGTAAGGAGCATCTTGTAATTTATAGCTTGAGCTATCTATATTTGTTTCTCTTAAATATGTTTGATAGTTATTACCATAAGTAAATTGTTTCACATCTTTAATAATTAAAGCATCATATATTACTGAAGGTTGACCTGGTTTATTTAGTTTAAACCTAAATTCACCACTAATATTATTCATCTTCATTGTATAATCATTTTCTAGTGTAACAAGTGAAGTTCCTGTAAGAATTTCAAAACTATACGAATCATTAAATTGATAAGTCATATTTGTATAGAAAATATATCTACTAGAACCCTTATATTCTTCAATAATAAAGTAGTTATAAACATTAACTGCCTCTGGAGGAGTATCGTAAATAGATTCTTTTTCAAATATAAATGTATCAGATAAGTCACTAGAAACAACTGTCTCATCATCACCAATTGCCCTAACTCTAACACTATGCATTCCAACATCAGCTAAAGCAGCAAACAATTCAAAATCAGCTGAACTTGATGAAATAGTTAATGTAAATGTATTTCCTACTTGAGAAACTACTGTTATATAACTATCAACTAAAATTTGGTTAATAACAAATTCAAATGTTGGAATATCAAGACTTTCATAATCATGAGTCCATTCAATTGTTATTTCATTTTCTTCATCAACTTCTACATCAGTTACTTCAGGCTTATTATATTTAGGTAGAGCTTCCCATTTTGTATAGATTTCTGTTATTCCTACTAATGGGAAATCATTATATTTATAACTTCCCTTAATTAAAGCAATCTCTACACCACCATCAAGGTAGTACCAACCTAAAAACTTATAACCTGATCGTTTTAAATCCCATAAAAGAGAAGCTTCAGTTATAAAGATTGTATTCTCATCTTCACCAATACCTGCATTTTGTACTGAAGCAATATAAATAATACTATTCCCATCAACAAAACGAATACTTTGATTTCCATAAATATAATATACTGCTGAAACATCAGTAGTCATTATAATATTTTTAAATACTGATCTTTCCCACATTACTGTTTGATTAATAGGACTATATAGAAATTGAGGAATACTTACATTCAATAATTCATCATTATAATATACATATCTAATCTCAGTTATGAATGCATCCCCTGTTTCTACTTTTTGAGTGAATGCAACTTCTAAAATAATTCTATCATAATATATAGTTAGGTCCTCAGCTTGGATGTTGCCAACAACTGTAATTAATTCTTCTATATTTGTATATTCTACACCATCATACACGAATCTAACAAATACATATCCTTGATAATTAATAATAGGGGAAATTTGAGTTCCGTGTAAGATTTGACTCATAAAGAAATTAGTAGTTGATTCTGTAGTTTTTGTTACTTCTATTTCTTCTTGATCAAAAGATATATCATATTTTTCAAATACAACTGTTCCAGAAACATCATAATAAGCTACTTCCCATCTTGCATACAATGTAAGATTGCCTGTAGTTCCTACTACTACTTCTAAAACTCTACTACCACTATCTTCATCATCAAACCAACCAATGAAACTAAATCCAGTTCTAATTCCTGGTTCTTCAAGTATAAATCCATCTTCGATTGTATATGTTAGAGGATTTGAATGAACTGTTCCTTGTAAGTTTTCAAAATCAAGTAAGTATTCTACAACTTCCCATCTTGCATATAATGTAAGAGTTCCAGCTGAACCAGCTTCAATTTCTTCAATCTTATTTCCACCAGTTAAACTATCAAACCAACCAACAAATGTATAACCAGTTCTTAAACTTGGATCAGTAAGCATTATAATTGATTCTATATTATATGTTGAAGGATTTGAATGAGTCATTCCTTCTAAATTACTATAAGTAATTGAATAATTTATTGGACTCCATCTTGCATATAATACTTTATTTCCAGTTGAACCTAAAACAATAGCTTCAACCTTAGTACCACCAACATTTTGTGTATACCAGCCTATAAATATATAACCACTTCTTGCAGTTGGTGCTGTAAGAGTAATTGTTGTTGTTTCTATATTATATGAATTAGGATTTGTATGTGTTGTTCCTTGTAGATTATCAAAAGTAAGTGAGTATTCTACTGCTTCCCATCTTGCATATAATGTGAGATTTCCAGTAGTACCGTATTCTATTTCTTCAATCTTATTTCCGCTTGTTAAAGCATCAAACCAACCAACAAATGTATAATGATTTCTTGCTGTTGGGTCTGTAAGAGTTATTACTGATTCCACATTATAACTAAGAGAATTAGAATGTGTCGAACCAAATAGATTCTCATATTCCAAATCGTAAGAAATTATTTGATAAACTGCCTTAATAACAATACTTTCAGTAAATGTCCATATACCACTAGTAAATGGATCATCTTCATAAGTCCAACCAACAAATGTAAAACCAACCTTTGTTGCTGAAGCTAAAGTGAATGGTTCATTATAAGTTACTTCTAAAGTATCTTCTAAAATATCCCCACCATTTGTATTATAGTAAATAATATATGTCTTTGCTTCCCATCTTGCATATAAATCAAGATTACCCATCGAACCAAGTTCAATCTCATCTACTTCACTTCCACCAGTTAAAGTATCAAACCAACCTACAAATGTATAACCACTTCTTAGACTAGGGTCTGTAAGTGTAATTGTTGCTGTTTCTATATTATATAGGTTAGGATTTGAATGTGTTGTTCCTTCTAAATTATTATAACTAATTGAATAATCGATAGCTTGCCATTTTGCTAATAGAGTTATATCTTCATTTGGCATAATAGTAAACACATATTCAACTTCTTCATCAAGTTCATACCAGTAAACAAATGTATAACCAGCTCTTACTGGATTAGTAGGAGCATTAACAGCTGTACCAGGCGCTTGAGAAATATATTGTGTTCCACTTCCACCTTTAAAATCAAATTCGATTCTTGGCCAAACTGTCCAATTTGCTACAACTGTAATACTATGATCAAAAGTATATTGACCACTTTCAAATGGTTCACCTTGGTATAACCAACCAGAGAATGTAAACCCTACTTTTGAGGCTACACCTAAAGTAAACATAGAATTATATACTACATTTAACGATTCTGGTCCAATACCACCATCTAAATCATAAGTAATAATATATTCATTTGCTTGCCATCTTGCATAGACAGTTTTACTACCTGTAGAACCTGCGATAATTTCTTCAACTTTATTACCACCTGTAATATTATCATACCAACCTAAGAATGTAAAACCAGTCCTTGGAGTTGGATTAACAAAGGTGATTGTTGGAGATTCTATATTAAATGTAGTTGGATTTGAATGACTTACTCCGTTTAAATTCCCATAAGAAATTGTATAAGTAATTACTTCCCATCTTGCATATAATATTTTATTCCCCGTTGAACCTTTAAGAACTTCTTCAACTTTACTACCACCACTAAGTTCTGTATACCAGCCTGTAAATGTATAACCTAGTCTTGCATTAGGGTCTGTAAGAGTAAATGTTGCTGTTTCTATATTATAAGTATTTGGGTTTCCTTCTGTTGTACCTTGTAGATTATCAAAGGTTAGTAAGTAAGTAACTACTTCCCATCTAGCAAATACAACTTTTTCTCCAGTTGAGGCCGTTTCTATTTCTTCAATTTTATTTCCACCCACTAAAGAATCAAACCAACCAACAAATGTATAACCATTTCTTGCACTAGGATCTGTAAGTGTAATAGTTGCTGTTTCTATATTATATGTAGCTGGGTTTGAATGAGAAACGCCTTCTAAATTATTATAGTTAATTGAATAATCAATTACTTGATAATTTGCTTTTAAAACAATATTTTCAGTTAATTCCCATTTACCATCTCCAAATGAATTTCCTAAATATGTCCAACCAGTAAATGTATAACCTAATTTTGAGGCTGCCCCTAGAGTGAAGTTTTCATCATAAGTAACTTCTAAACTTGCTGGGCCTACACCACCATCTAAATCAAATGTAATAGTATATGTATTTGCTTGCCATCTAGCATAAAATGTTTTATTTCCAGTTGAGCCTAAAAGAAGAGATTCAACTTTGCTACCACCTACAGCTTCATTATACCAACCTAAAAATGTATAGCCTGTTTTTGGACTAGGATTTGTAAATACGATAAGCGGTGTTTGAATTGTAAACGATGTTGGATTCGAATGTGTTAAACCTGATTCTAAGACATAAGTAATCGAATAATTAATTGCTTCCCATCTTGCATATAGAATAATATTGCCTATTGTTGAAGCATGTTCTAATTCCATAACTTGATTACCGCCAACTAACTCATCAAACCAACCTACAAAAGTATAGCCCGTTCTAGATGTTGGGTTACTAAATATAATAGTTGGGGAAGTTATATTGAATGTTGTTGGATTAGTGTGAGCCATCCCATTTAAATTCAAATATGTAATTGTGTAATTAATTGAATGCCATTTCGCATATAACTTAAGACCATTAAGAGGCATTGATGAACTTGGGCTGAAAACATAAGCTGTTCCAGTTCCTTCTTCATTTTCAAACCAACCACCAAATTGATAACCAAGACGATGCGGAGTTTCTGGAATACCTACATTACTTTGGTATTCTTTTTCAATTGTCTTAACTTCATTATTGTCTAAGAATTTACCACCAGCAGCATCTAATATAAGCAAATAAGTTTTTGGAGAAATTGTAGCAGTAATAGTTAAGTTAGACTTAACATTTGTAAAACTTCCACTCCAACCATCAAAATTATATCCTTCTGGTGCACTATAGCTTGGAGCTTGAGCATCTTCACCGTGATTAACTTTTACTTCTTTAATTAATGTTCCTAAGTGATTAACAAAAAATACATTGTATACTATTCTTTCATAAACAACCAATACTTCAAGATTAGTTTTTACTTCAAAATCAGTTCCCGGATTATAACCTAAAAAAGTATAACCTTCTTTAGTTGGTGTAACAGTAGGAACAAAGTTATCACCATGTTTTACTGTTAGTGTTTCAAAAATAGTTCCAAATTCATCTTTTATTGTAACAGTATAATAAGCATCTTCTTCTATTAAGAATACATCTAAGTCTTCAGTAATATTAGTAAAATCTACTATATCCCAAGCTCTTACTTTACCTTCTTTTACAGGTGGAGCTGGAACATCTAATAAATCATTACCGTGTTCTACTGTTTTTGTAACATAAACTTCATCATCAACAAAAAATCTAATCGAATATTCAAATATATTCCATTTTGCATATAACTGTAGATTTTCTGCTGGCATTTGTCTTGCTGTAAATTTTTGGCCAGTAAATTCTGGATTAGTATACCATCCATCAAATCCATGACCTTCCTTTGTTAGTGTTGGCAAGTTAATGTCTTTACCAAATTCTATACTTCTATCAGCAATAACCTCGCTATTATTAGGAGTAAGCTTAAGGGTATAAGTATTAATTTGCCACTTTGCATATAATTTTAAATTTCTATTAACTTTATTTTCAAATGTAAATCTTGATGTTTCTTCAAACTCTTTAGATTCAAACCAACCCAAGAATGTATAACCAGTTCTTTTAATTGTTGGTTCTTCAATAATAGTTCCTTGAGGAACTATATAGTCAGTAATAGCAGTTCCGCCATTTACTTCAAAGACAACTTTGATATCTCTTGAACATGCTGCCATTATTAGTAACATCAATACCCCTACAAATAATAATAAAATTCTTTTGTTTTTTATCATATTTCTTCCTTTCTATCAATCTGGGATAATGATGACATCATCAATCTCAAACCATAGATTGATAGTGTCGCTTTTTTGAGTTCTTTTATCAGTTATTGTAACTGTTAAAATATTTTTTTGTTGAATGTCTTCAATACTGTAATAAATTATAATTTGTTTATTATCTAAATCAACTTGGTGTGTGATCTTAGTATTACTTAGAGTAACAACTAATTGAGAATAATTAACTTCGGGTCCTAGTTCATAAGTTAGTAAATAAACTGGTAAAGTTTCATTGACTATATTACTTATCTCTTTTCTTTTTTCTCCGTCTTCATTTAAATCATCATAATCAGTAAAGATAATATAATCAATTGGCGGTAGATTAGTGTTTTCTGGTAGTGTCCCCCATACAGCTATTATTAATATTGAAATAATTGCTGCTATAAATATAATTAGTACTATTCCTTTTTTCGTCATAATATCACCTAGTACTCAATCTCGATAAAGTATGCTTTTAAATAGTTATTAAAGCTAATAAAGCGATAAACTAAAAATAAAGCACCTAGAGTTAACATTAAGATCCAACCAAGTCTATCCATTAAAACAAAAGAAACTACACTTGCTACTGTAAATACTAAAGAAAGTATTATTCCAATAGTTAATGATTTCTTCACATTTATATTTGAACTTAAACTTCCCGATGTTGCATATTCTGATAATTTTGGATTTAAAATATCAAGTTGCATTGACCATAGCATATGGCCAATATTTACAAATATAGTCAATATTAATAATAATAATATATCAATTTTCGGAAATACCGGAAGTGCAAAACTAAAAAGTATAAAACTTATTGTTATTACTAGTGTTGTGAAAAGAAGATTAAACAGCATCTTAGCCCAAGCCATCTTTGAAGTATCATATGGAGCAGTCTTAAACAAGATAAATTCATAACCTTCTCTTGTTATTGATGTAGCTGCTGCTGTATTTGATCCTGCAACAACTAACAAAACAATAAAGACGTTTAAAATTAAAACTAAACTATTTCCAATACTCGATCTATTCATCCCCATATAAATATAATTCAAAACAAACATAATTGCCGGAAGGCTCATTAAAAGCGCATAATCATCAATTAATTCATTAGGACTTCTTCTAGCAATCGTTAATTCTTTCCTAAAAAAAGTAATAAACATCGTTTTAGATTCACGTATCTTCACATGTTTTTGTGTTTTTACTGTATTTTCATTTGATCTTGAAATTAGATTAAAATATAAAGGTTTGGCAATTAAATAATTTAATAATCCTAAGCTTAATGTAATTAAAATAACATATAAGTAATTAAGTCCAGAATTAATACTGTATAAAATATAACCAATATATCTGTATATAAACCCATATTGAGCAACATTTTGCATGAACAAAGATAACCCAATAATAAACCTGTTATATAACTGAACTAATCTAATCGGTACTGGTATCAAAATAACTAATTGATAAATGATATAAAATACAACTCCAAATAGTAAAACAGCAAGAATTGCACTAATAATATTATGATTTTTCAAAAAGTTTTTTAAATACACAAAAGGAACCGATAAAATTGTTGCCGTAAAAACGGAAATAAGCGGTAACAACAAAGATATAGGGATAATATTCAAATAGTAGAAAAATCCTGCTCCTTGATTAAAACCAAGTGCTACTAAAATTGGAATTAAAATATAAATATTCCTAAGCAACTCTTGAATATAATAAACAATCATTTTACTTAAAAATATTTCATCATTTTTTACTGGTAAAGGAAATAATATTTGGTTGTCCTTGCTTTGATATAAATCATTAGATATACCAAGTAGAGCAGTAACAATACTTATTAATTGCGTTAACAGTAAAATAAAGATTGCGAAAAATTCGTTAACCGGCAAAAAGAAAATATTTTTTATTACATATATTGCTAGGGTTGCTACTGCACTTACAATAAGAATAGTAACAGCACTAACTGCTATAGCCACATATAATCTTTTTGAACCTTTTTCAAATCTTTTAAATTTATTATTTAACTGGAGTAAAACTAAAGTCTTTAACCTTGCAAACATAATTAATCCTGCTTCTCAACTTCTTCTTTCATGTACAAAGTTTCTAAGGAAATATTTTTTTGTTTTAAATCTTCTACATCGTAAACCCCAGTTAATTCACCTTCTGTAATTACAGCTATTTTTGTACAAACCTTTTCCACAACCTCAATAACATGACTTGAGAAAAATACAATATTACCTTTTCTAGCATGTTCTTTCATCAACTCTTTAATTTGGTATGATGAGCTAGGATCAAGTCCAGTAAGTGGTTCATCTAATATCCAAACTGAAGGTTCATGAATTAAAGAAGCTATTACAACAAGCTTTTGTTTCATACCATGTGAGTATGATTTAACTTCATTATCTATTGCATGAGCAAGGTTCAACATCTCAAGTAAATTATTTAAACGCTCATCCCTAGTTTCTTTATCAATTTTATATAATTCTGAAACATAATGAATATATTCTCTACCAGTAAGTTTTTCATAAACAGCATGGTTATCAGATACATAACCAATTTTAAGCTTTGCTTCAATCGGTTGTGATTTAATTGAATAACCATCTATATACATTTCACCCTCAGTTATAGACTGAATTCCTACCATACTTTTGATAGTAGTAGATTTTCCAGCACCATTGTGTCCTAAAAATCCATATATTTCTCCAGCCTTAATTTCTAATGAAAAGTTTTTAACTGCATACCTATTTGATTTCCCATACCTTTTCGAAAAATTAATAATTTGAATCATATCTTTATATTCCTCATTCATTCTATTTTGTAAGCTCTTACCATCAAGTGCTACTAATAATAAATTTTTATCTATTCTCATTTGTTTTTGTTTTGCTCTTAAGGCTCTATTTTGAGCTACCGCTTGATAACTAGCATCATATATATACCAACTAACAAACATCAAAAAAATAAAAACAAAGTAATATATCATTTGAAATAACCAAAAAAACTTAAATGTTAATCCATTAATGTCAAACGATACAATATAATTATTTCTTAGTTTAATTAATCCAAACATATCAGGTAGAAAATCACTATAAGTGAAGAAATAATCCGTTTGAGCATAATTATTAAACCAAGCATTTAAAAACAACATTGCAATAAAGTAAACAGAAAATACTGCTATAGCCTGATACATTGATTTTAACTTAGGTTTTTCAAAAACACCAAGCGCAACAGCTAATATCGGAATAATAAGTGCATAAGTATGATTAAAGAAAAAGTGAACTACTTGAAAAGAATAAAAATCAGCACTATAGTTTGGTAGCAATATTCCTCCTATTGCTCCAATTACATTAGCAAAATAAGAAAAATAGAAGAAACTTTTAATTTTAAATAAGACTCCAAAAAATATTAAGATTACCGCTGTATTACATAAATGTAGTGGTAGGGCTGCAAAACCAGGTCTACGCATATAGAAGTACTGAAAGACTGCTGAGATTGCCATCATTAATATTAACGCATCTTTTTGTTCTTTATCTTTATTTTTCATTAAATGATATATAACGATTATTAAAACAACAGGTAGTAAAATTAAAACAAAATGTTCCGCATTAAATTTCTTAGGAACTACACCATAATTACCAAATAAATTATAGATAATTGGTTGTGGCATTAATGCAAACATTGAACCTAAAATAATTAAAGCAAATATCAATAGTTCTTTTGGCTCTTTAAACAGTTTTAAATCTTTAAGTCCATCTTTTAAATAAACAACTGATATAGCAAGCACTAAACCAATCTCAATAATAAACTGTATTGTTCTTAAATTAAAATCCAAATTATTTTGGAAGGCAATTAAATGATAATTTATTAAAACCATACTAAGTAGTGATGTAATAGTGCCTATTAAACCAATAAGTAAGCTAAGTTTTTTTAAAGGATGAATAATATTTACAATTATCCAACCTACAACTATAACACCAAACCACCTAATAATTAATAAACTAAAAGTAAGAAATTGAGAAAATAACCACGTATCGCTAGCATTTATTGGTGTATCGATATCTATATAAAATAAATTGAAAGTTTGATTAACCATATCAAAAGAAAAAAGCCTGACGAGATAAACAAAAAACAAGGCAATTGATAAAACCTTAAGATATATTGTCTTTTTTTCAGGAAACTTAAATATGACTAACCCGCTAACTATTAAAAACACTAAAACTATTACAGATAAAAAAATTATATGCATATGTTCTCCTCTATACTAATATTTTAATTATATTTTCCTTTATGTATTATTACAAATTTAACTATAATATTATAACATATTTAAAAACATTCGTTGGGCAATATAATTATAATTTTAAATTTCGTTGTTATTAAATTTTATAATCCAGTAATATATAATAAATAGTCATAAATATTAAAAGCTCATTATTTACACCTAAACAATGGGTTTAATTATTTATGTTTGAATAAGAATCAATTATAAAACTTAAACTTTCTTTAAATCTAGTTTCTAAATTTAAAAGCTTGTTTTCTTTTAAATATTTTAAAAAATTCTTAATTATTGCTTGATTAATATTTTTTGGAATATCTTGTTTTAAGTAATCTAACTGTTTTAGTTCGCGAGCAAAAAAATCTTTTATGTTTTTATGATGTTCTACTATTATAGTTTTAGTTTGAACAGTTTTGTTAAGCTTAAAGTTTGTTTGTAAAGATTTATAAATATTAAAATTGCTATGCTCCTTTAATTTTAAATTATATTTCTTTAAGCTTTCTTGATAAAAATTATTATATGAATTAATAATTTTAAAATACAAATTAAAATTATTATCTTGGTGAAAATATTCATTAGTTATATTATTAGATATTTGTAATAAATAACCATCTTCATTTAAAACTCTTTTAATTTCAGCAATTACATCATCTGGACTTTCTAAAAGATGAAATAGATTGTTTGCAATAACTAAATCAACACTATTTTCTTTTAAAGGTATTTTATGAGCATCTGCTAAGATTAATTTGTAGTTATCTCTAGAGTGAAATTTATGCTTACTCTGAAAAGATTTTAAAACTTTAAAAGAAAAATCCATACCAATAACATCATAGTTATCTTTAATTAAGGGAGTAATTAACCGACCATCGCCACAGCCAAGATCTAAAATTCTACCTTGGGGCATTATTGACTCAATTACTTCACTTATAACTAAAAATATTTCTTTATTTTCTTGCTCATAATAGTTACTACTTGAATTAAAAAAAGTATTTACTTTTTTAAGAAAAAAGTAAATATTTTTTTTAGTTTTAATTTTACAATTACAATTCAAGCAAAGATCAAGCAAGCGTAATTCATTACAATTAGGGCAGATATATATTTTAGCCATTTGCAACTTTAAATATCAAATCTAATAGGTTCATAGTTAGGATCTTTAATAGACTCATCTTCACTAACTATTTGGGCAACTCTAGTTGATGCTGCAGCACCTAGTGCTCCAACAACATCATCTAAAAATGTATGGCATTGTTCTCCCTTGCCTTCTTCATTAAGTCTTCTTACAACACCAGGCTTATTAACATCGATATCACCAAAATTTGTTTGACCTACTGTTCCATACATTGCAGCAATATTTAGACCAAATATTTCATCAATCCCAAACATTCCTAGATCGGCTCTCATAATTTCTTGAATTGGGCTTCTAAAAACTCCTTCTTCAGTTAAACGATCGATTTCTACACTTAATTGTATAAGATGAAAAATATCTCTATATGTTAGAATCTTTTCTACACTTTCAATACATACTTGCATTGAAATATCAGGATTGTATTTTGATTGTTGAGCATAAGCAATTTCAGCAATCTCTTGAATAGTTACTCCTCTTGATAAAAGAATATCTCTATTCATTTGAAACATTTCATCTCTTGAAAAAATAATTTTAGGTTTCATTTATTTATCTCCTTATTAATTTGAACTATTTCTCTTCCCCTACCATTAAGAAAATCACTTACTTTTATTCTATTCTTACCTGGTAGTTGAATTTCAGTTATTGCTATTGCAGTATTATTCCCACAACTAACAATAAAACTTTTCTTAGTTATATCAATTATAATACTAGACTCTTTATTAGTAAACATATTTACTACTTCAGAATTAAAAACTTTTATATTTTGTTTATCCATTTTAAAATAAGCACCAGGATTAGGATTTAATCCTCTTATTTGATTAAAGACTTCTAGAGCTGTTTTTGAAAAATCAATAAGTTCATCTTCTTTTTTAAGATTATAAGCAAAAGTAGCTTCTGCTTCTATTTGAGGAACTCTTTTTGCAGTTCCCTGTTTTAATTCTTCAATTACTTCCACAACAACTTTACTACCAAGAATGCTTAGTTTATTAAAAATAGTTTCTTGATTATCTTCATCTAAAATTGGAATTTTGGATATTTTTAAAATATCTCCTGAATCCATTTTCTTTTCCATATAAATGATTGAAACTCCAGTTTCCTTTTCACCATTCATAATAGCTCTTTGAATTGGTGCTCCTCCTCTATATTTAGGAAGAATCGAACCATGAACATTTATAGCTCTGTGCTTTGGATGATTAACTATTTTTTGCGATACAAATTGACCATAAGCTGCACTTACTATTAAATCTACATCTATTTTTAAAATTTGTTTTTCAACTTCTTTTATTTCTTCAGGTTGCATAACTTTTAAACTATTTTCTAGTGCATATTTTTTAACAGGAGTAGGAATATACTCCTTCTTTCTATAGTTATATGCATCTGGTTGAGTAATTACTAAAACTACTTCATAGTTTTTCATAAGTGCTTTTAAAATTTCAACTGAAAACTCAGGTGTTCCCATAAAAATTATTTTCATCTTCTACCTCTAATTAAACCCTAATGGATATCTTTCAAAATTAACTAATATTTTCTTATCTGCAAACTTCTTCACTACTTCATTAATAACACGTTCTAATTTTTCATATTCTTCGTATTTAATAATTAACTGAATTCCTTTAATTCTAGATAAGTAAACAGGTCCAAGAATTTGTGTTTTTGTCATTCTTGAAAATATCTTTTTAAAATAATTTGAGAAATAATATATATCTTTATATTCTCCAGTAATTAACAATCTACTTATTTCATTAAATGGAGGATATGATAACATTTTTCTCATTTCTAATTCTTTTTCAAAAAAGTTTTCATAATTATTATTAATTGCATTGATAATTGAATAATGTTCTAAATTATAACCTTGAATAATTAATTTAGCATTTTCATTTAATCTTGCCTTTGTAATTAAAGAATAAACTTCTTCGCTACTTCTATAATCATTTTGATTTAACAGTAAATCAATATTAATAATCCCAACTAAAGAAATATTTGTGCTCACTAAAGAAGCTACTTGATAAGTTCCAATTATTATATCTACTTCTTTGTTTTTCAAAACTCTTAAAAGCTTTTGATAATCATTTTCTGTAACTAAAGACTCACTATCAACTTGAGTTATTCTGACTTTAGGATATTCTTTTTCTAATACTTCCTTTAAAAGTTCTAAACCATAACCATAGTGATCAAATTTTGAAGAGCCACAACTACATATTGGTCTAGAGGTTTGATAATTACAACTATAGCAACTATAATTATTTTTGTTTTTTGAATAAACTAAATTAGTCTTACAGTTTGGACAAGTTAACATCTCTCCACATTTACTACATAAAATTAATCTTCTATAAGCTAAGCTATTTAAGATTAAAACACTCATTTGATTATTATTTATGTTTTTAGTTAACTCTTCTTTTAACTTTCTACTTATTAAGTTATCTAAAACTTCTTCTTTCATGTTAACCAAATCAATATTATTTGTTCCTAGATTATCATGGCTAGAAATAAGTGAGTATTTATTTGAAAAATATTGATAATATTCGCTTATTTTAGGTGCAACTGTTGCAAGTATTAGTCTTGCATTATTATAATGGGCTCTAAACTTAGCAACCTCAACAGTATTATACTTTGGAAATTGGCTATTAATATAGTATGAATCTTCACTATCAATAACAACTACTAATCCTAGATTATTAAATGGAAGAAAAGATCCTGACATTGTTGTAACAACAAGATCAACATTATTATCTATTAATTGATTGTAATTATAATAGTATTCACTATTTGATAATTTTGATGAAAAAGCTAAAACTCTTGCTTGTAATGCATTTTTAATAAAATCATAAATCTTTATGTTTTCTAAAACAGTTGGAGTAATAACTAAAACTTGCTTACCTTCTTTAATAATTCTCTCACTAACCTTAATAATAAATTCGTTTCTAAATTTATAATTATTAGAATAAAGTAAATAAGGTTTATCCTGAAGCTTAAAAAACTTGTTTTCAGACATTTCTAAGGTTGTGGAAGGCTCAATAATATAAGTTGGTTCATTATTTAAATACTTTTCTGTTGGTACTCTTAACGTATAATTAATAACTCCATTTGTCTCTAACTTTTTAATTAAACTATCGCTAACACCTAAATTTTCTTTCAACTCTTCTAGAGTTGCTTCTTCGTTATTTCTTAAGTATTCTACAAGGTCGAGTTCTTTATTATTTAACACTTTAAAATTATTATCTACTAGATAATAATATTTAAGTTGTTTTCTCTTACCATAAGTATAGATATTGGTTTTAATCTCTAAATTGCCTCTATCTATTTCTTTTTTAATTTTGCTATAGTTTTCTAATAACTTATTAGTTATTAAAAGGCTCTTACTATCTTTAAAAAGTAAAGCAACCTCAGCATCAAGTTCTTCAAAATTAACACATATTAGTGATTTGTTTAACTTTGTTTGCATGAAACTAGGATACATTAAATTAAGAGTTGAAATTGTTGGGGTATTTAAATCATATGCAAGCTTTTTAGCAAGCTCAATTTGTTCTAAACTAAGACCATTTTCGAAGTCAATAACTTCTAATATTTCTTTTAATTCACCTTTAAAATCAAGTTTATCAGTAAGTTCTAAAACAAAACCTAAAACTTTTTGAAATCCAAACTCAATATATACTCTACTACCAATATGAATAGCATTTTTTAGTTGTTCTGGAACTTTATAAGTATATAATTCATCAACTTCAGTTGTCGCTAGGTTTACAATTATTTTCGCATACATTTTAGTTCCTCCTTCTATACAATATATTAGTAGTATTATTCTAAATTACTTTATATTACTATTTTAACATAAAAATAAGTAAAAAAAAAGAAAGGTAATAAAAAACACTCAATCTTCATTGAATGCTTCTTCTTCTTTCTTATCAACAATTTTAATCTTATCTAAATATATTTCTTCAAGAGCAATTCCAATACTCTTAGTATTATATGGTCTTTCCACAAAATGGTCTTTTGTAAGATTAATATCTTTAGCTCTTTTTGCTGCTCCAATTACAAGTTTGTATTTAGAATGAGCTTTTGAAACTAATTGATCTATTGATGGATATCTCATCCCATCTCGTATAACACTCATTTATTCTACTCCTAACATTTCTTTATATTTACGCATTGTTCTTTCAACCGTTGCGTGTTCTGCTCTAATTATAGCAACTATTTTATCTGCTGCATTTTCTACTGTATCATTTACAACAATATAGTCATACATATAAGCTAAATCTACTTCACGTCGAGCTTTTTCAACTCTTTCTTTAATTACAGCTGCAGATTCTGTTCC
>CAYOXB010000003.1:47345-66241 GCA_964407835.1 uncultured Bacteroidales bacterium | reverse complement strand
ATTTAGTAATTTTATGGTATCATTATTCATAGAACTCCTTTCGATGTGGTTTTTACGGACATTTAAATTATATCACGAAAGAGAGTTGCATATCTAAATAAAAAAGCAAGAGTTAAATAGTATGATTCTCTTGCTTTTAAAATTATTTCGATTTTTTTTCTAAACGTCTGTTGAATTTTTCAACTCTACCAGCAGCCTGAACAAATTTTTGTTGTCCAGTATAGAATGGATGACATTTTGAACATGTGTCCACGCGTAATTCTTTTAATACTGATCCAGATTCAAATTCATTACCACATGTTGTGCAAACAACAGTAATTTGGTGATAATCTGGGTGAATTCCTTTTTTCATTTTTTCTCCTTCCGCCATAGTCTAGCCATGATAAGTTTAATACTTATGTATTATACACTATTACTGAGTAACTGTCAACATAAACAGTATTGATAAGGCTTATTTTATTTAGATAGTAATTGTAATAAAATGGTAGATAATGTATAATATCAACAGGAGATGATATTATGGATTTACAAAATAAAGCTGGTTGGATTGAAGTTATAGTTGGTAGTATGTATGCGGGAAAAACTGAAGAATTTTTAAGAAGAATCAAAAGAATTCATTATGCGAAAAAGGATGTTTTGGTTTTTAAGCCGAAAATAGATAATCGTTATAGTAATAATGAGATTGTTTCGCATAATAAAAGTAAAACTGCTTCTTTTGAAATTGATAAAGCAAAAGAGATTTATAATTATATTAAAGATGAACTGCCATATGCTATTGCTGTTGATGAAGTTCAGTTCATTGATAAAGGTATTATTGCTCTAGCAGAAGACTTAGCTGATAGAGGTGTAAGAGTAATTTTAGCTGGTCTTGATAAGAATTTTAGAGGAGAACCTTTTGGCGTTGTTCCAGAACTTCTTGCAAGAGCTGAGTTTGTTACAAAACTAGAAGCAATATGTCAAGTATGTGGAGCACCTGCAACAAGAACACAAAGAATTATTAATGGGGAGCCTGCTAGTTATAACGATCCAATAATATTAATCGGGGCTGAGGAACAATATGAAGCAAGATGTAGGCACTGCCATGTTGTCAGGGATAAACCAAGTGGAAAAGGACAATAAGTTTTTAAAAGAAGCTTTAAAAGAAGCAAAGAAAGCCTACCTAAAAGAAGAAGTACCAATTGGTTGTGTAATTGTTGTTGATGATAAGATTATCGCAAGAGCCCATAATAAAAAAGTTAATAATAAATCTCCTCTAGCTCATGCGGAAATAATAGCAATTGATAAAGCAACAAAGAAGTTAAGTAGAGCAATCTTAGATGATGCAACTATATACATTACAGTTGAACCTTGTTTAATGTGTGCTGGAGCAATATTTCAAGCAAGAATTAAAAGAGTTGTCTTTGGAGTTAATGAACCTAAGTTTGGAGCTTTAGGAAGTCTAATTAATATAAATGAACTTGAGAAAATTAACCATAAAGTAGAAATATCGTCTGGATTACTTGAGGAAGAAATTAGTAATTTAATGAAAAGTTTCTTTCAAGATCTAAGAAAAAGAAGAAGTGTTTAGTTTTCTTGCAACAATATTTTAAAAATGATATAATTATAAAGGTCTTACTTTAAGAACCTATATCCAATATTAAGCAGTGAACCAGGTCAGGTCGTGATTGAAGCAGCCTTAAGCTTGTCTTAGTATGTGGATATGGGCATTTAGGGTAAGACTTTTTTTATTTTGTTATATTTGCTTTAGATATTATAT
This sequence comes from uncultured Bacteroidales bacterium, assembly GCA_964407835.1. Lineage (GTDB taxonomy): Bacteria > Bacillota_I > Bacilli_A > ML615J-28 > CAG-698 > DUVT01. The sequence goes on along the minus strand of CAYOXB010000003.1, from coordinate 64,485 downwards.
TATAGTTGACAAGTGATTATCTTTGTGATAAAATCTACTTTGTATATCAAACAATTTGATATTCAAATAATTTGAAGTCCAAATTATAAGAAAGGTATATTTTATGGAAAAGAAAATAGCAATTTTAACGGATAGTTCATCTTCAATTTATCAATTAGAAAATAAATACGATAATATATTTTTAATTGATATACCATGTTTTATTGGAGATGAAGTATTTACTGATTTCGCAACCAATAAAGATGTTTTGTTTTATGAAGCATTAGCTAAATCTACAACGATTGCGAAAACATCACAACCTAGCGTGGGGGAAACAACAAAGAAATATGAAGAAATTCGAGATTTAGGATATACAGATATTATCTATATTCCTATTTCAAAAGAACTTAGCGGAACATACCAAAATGGTTTTATGAGTAAAGACATGGTTTCAGGCATAAATATAGAAGTGGTAGATACTCAAACTACTGCATCTATATTAAGTGGGATGTGCTTTGAAGCTGCTAGATTAGCCAAGGAAGGAAAATCTGTTCCAGAAATTGTAGAAACAATTTTAGAATTGAAAAAGAAATCAACTTATTTTGTTACTGTAAATGATTTAACTTCATTAGTTAAAAATGGGCGTTTAAGCAATGCTAAAAGTTTTATCGCAAATGTATTAAGAATTAAACCTGTTATCCAATTAACTAAAGAAGGAAAACTAGTAAGTGTAGAAAGCGTAAGAACATATAAAAAAGCCATTGTTAGAATGGTTGAACATGTGGAAAAAGGCTTTGATCCAAAAACTGGAATTCTTCATGTTGGTCATACTGGTCAACAAGAAGCATTAGACTTTTTATTAAATGTTATAGAAGAGAAATTTCCTGGCGCAAAACCATTTGTTTTCCCAATCCCATCAACACTTGTTGCTCATATTGGATTAAACTCTATTGCGCTTGGATATATTAACCATTAAGAGGAGGAATTAAAATGGTATTTGAGAAAGTTATTCAAATTGTAGCTAGTGAATTGAATGTAAGTAAAGATGAAATTACACTAGAAACAGATTTGCAAACAGATTTAGGAGCTGACAGTTTAGATGCTGTTGAGTTAATGATGGCAATTGAAGATGAATTTGATTTACAAATTCCAGATGATGTAGCTCAAGATTTAAAAACCATTAAGGATATTGTTTCATTTTTAGAAAAGAATAAATAGGAGGTATTATGGATTTCAAACAAATTCAAGCTCTTATAAAGGAGTTTGAAAAATCATCCATGACTGTTTTGGAAATTGATAAAGATGGTTTTAAACTTAAACTATCCAAAAATAAAGAACAGATCCAAAAAGTTATTCAAACAAATGATAATGAAATTATTTCTTCCTTAGAAGAAGAAAAAGGATATCTTGTGAAATCACCACTTGTAGGTACTTTTTATGCGGCAAACTCTCCAGATGAAGAACCATTTGTAAGGGTTGGTCAAAGAGTTAAAGAAGGCGATACACTATGTATTATCGAAGCTATGAAAATAATGAATGAGATTACTGCTCCAATTTCAGGAGTTATAGATTCAATTAAAGTAAAGAATTCTAATCCTGTTGGCTTTGATCAAGTTCTTATGGTAATTGTATAGGTATGCAAAACAAAATATTGATTGCTAATCGTGGTGAAATAGCAGTAAGAATAATTAGAGCATGCAAAGAATTAGGCATTGGCCAAGTAGTAGTTTATTCAAAAGCAGATAAAGATTCTTTGCATGTGAAATTAGCTGATGAAGCTATTTGTATTGGTGAGGCGAAAAGTAGTGAAAGCTATTTAAATAAAACAAATATTATCTCTGCTGCAATTGCAACAGGATGTAACGCAATTCATCCAGGTTATGGCTTTTTAGCTGAAAATGATGAATTTGTGGAAATGGTTGAACAATGTAATCTCAAGTTCATTGGGCCTAGTAGTGAGGTCATTAAAAAATTAGGCAATAAAGTTGAAGCTAAAAAGATTGCAAAAGAAGCAGGTGTTCCAGTAGTAGAAGGATCTAATGGCATTGTTGAAAACTTAGAAGAAGCAAAACAGATAGCAAAGCAAATTACTTATCCTATTTTAATTAAAGCTTGTAATGGTGGTGGCGGTAAAGGGATTAGTATTGTTAGATCTGAAGATGATCTTATTAAGATATTTGAACTAACAAAACAAGAAGCTTCTGTAAACTTTGGTGATAGTGGAGTATATATTGAAAAATATATAGAAAACCCTCATCATATTGAAGTGCAAATACTTGCAGACTCAAAAGGTAATGTAATTCACTTAGGTGAAAGAGATTGCTCTATTCAAAGACGTAATCAAAAGATAATTGAAGAAAGTCCTTCCCCATATATAGATCAAGAATTAAGAACTAAACTTGGAGAAGCAGCAATTAAACTTGTAAAAAGCATAAATTATCAAAATGCAGGAACTATTGAATTTATAGTAGATAAAGATAAAAACTTTTTCTTTATTGAAGTAAATACAAGAATTCAAGTTGAACACCCAGTTACAGAAATGGTTACTGGTGTAGATATTGTAAAAGAGCAAATTAGAATTGCTTTTAATCAAGAGTTATCAATAAAACAAAAAGAATTAGAATTTTCTGGACATGCAATTGAATGTAGAATTAATGCAGAAGATCCTCAGAATAACTTTAGACCATCTCCTGGTTTAGTAAAAAACCTTTTACTTCCTGGTGGGCCTGGGGTTAGAGTAGATACGCATCTATATTCAAATTATATTGTTCCTCCATATTATGATTCTTTACTTGGCAAACTTGTAGTTCATGCAAATACAAGAAAAGAAGCTATTCGCAAGATGAGAGTAGCCTTGGAACAATTTATTGTTGATGGTATTAAAACGAATGGAGAAATACTCTATTTGATTATGCATAATGCCCATTTTGTTAGGGGTATTTATGACACAAGCTTTTTGATGGAATTTTTAGATTCAATAAAGGACAAATATAATGAATGATTTTATAGATAGTCGAAAAAAGCGACTAGAATATTATAAAGATATTCGAGGTAAAAGTAGTAATATAAGTAAAAGTAGCATTCCAGATGGGGTCTTTATCAAATGTGATAATTGTAATGAACCTATATATAGGGATGCTCTTTTATTAAATGATTCTGTTTGCCCGAAATGTAGATTCCATTTCCGCTTAAATGCTAGAAGAAGAATAGCATCTATAGTTGATGAGGGATCATTTGAGGAATTGTTTTCTAATATCCAAACTTTAAATCCACTTGATTTTCCAAATTACAAAGATAAAGTAAAACAATATCAAGATTCCCAAGAAGAAACGGAAGCTTTTGTTTGTGGGAAGGGGAAAATTGAAGGGATTAATGTCGCTTTAGGTGTGCTGGATAGTTATTTCATGATGGGAAGTATGGGTAGTGTTGTTGGTGAAAAAGTTACAAGATTAATTGAACTAGCAACAACCAAGAAATTACCTTTAGTTATTTTTTCTGCTTCGGGAGGAGCGAGAATGCAAGAAGGTATTTTTTCCCTAATGCAAATGGCTAAAACATCTGCAGCCCTAAAGTATTATGATTTAGAAAAACAATTATTTATTAGTGTGCTTACTAATCCTACCACAGGAGGAGTATTTGCTTCTTTTGCATCACTTGGTGATATTAATATTGCTGAAGTTGGAGCGATGATTGGCTTTGCAGGCAAAAGAGTGATTGAACAAACTATTGGCGAGAAACTTCCAGATGATTTTCAAACTGCTGAATTTCAAAAAGAAAAAGGATTTATAGACATTGTTTTAGATCGTAAAGATTTAAAGAAGACAATAGCTAATCTTCTTTTGCTACATAGGAGTAATTAATTATGGCTAAAATAAATGAAATTACTGCTTGGGAAAGAGTTCTACTTGCTAGACATAATAAAAGACCAACAGCGAAAGACTTAATTAAAGCTATAACAACATCATTTGTAGAATTACATGGTGATAGATTATATAAAGATGATAGTGCGCTTATTGGTGGTATTGGTTTTATTGAAGATATACCATTTACAATAATAGCTCAAGAAAAAGGCGAAACTACTGAGGCTAAAATAAAAGCTAATTTTGGGATGATGAATCCTGAGGGTTATCGTAAAGCTCTTCGTTTAATGAAGCAGGCTGAGAAGTTCAAGCGCCCAATCTTAACTATTATCGACACACCAGGAGCTTATCCCGGTGTTGGAGCAGAAGAAAGAGGTCAAGGTTTAGCAGTTGCTAAAAATTTAATGGAAATGATTAATATAAAAGTACCAATAATTTCTGTAGTTTTAGGTGAAGGTGGAAGTGGCGGGGCACTTGGTATTGGTGTTAGTGATGAAATCTGGATGTTTGAGAATGCAGTTTATTCAATTCTTTCTCCTGAAGGATTTGCTTCAATCCTATATAAAACAACTGATAATTTAGAAGAAGTTGCAGATAGTATGAAACTAACAGCAAATGATTTACTTAAATACAAAATTATTGAGAAAATAATTCCAGAAAGAAAGGGTGGGCTTCACATCGATTCTAGCGAACCTTTTGCTTTATTCAAAAAAGATTTAATTAACAAAATAAGAGAATTAAATCAAATTGATACAGAAGAATTACTACAAAAAAGGTACAAGAAATATAGAAGTATAGGCATTTATGAAGAAGTTTGAAAATATGATTACAGGGATAGGAGAATCTTTCTTTGAATTCCAATCAAAACTACAATTTTTTGAAAGAGAATATTTAAGAAAAAATGGCATTGATGATGTTACACCCAATGAAGTTAAAGTTTTATATATTATTGGGATTTCAAATACAAAGTCAATGTCTGAAATTGCAGAAGAATTAAAGATAACTAGAGGAACTCTTTCAATTACAATAGAATCTTTGGTAAAGAAGGGTTATGTTATTAGAACAAGGCACAAACAAGACAGAAGAGTTATTATTGTTTACTTGACTGATAAATCTATTAATGCTGTAAACATATATGGAAAATTTTATTATAAAATACTTACTAAACTTATGAAAAGTATCGAAAAAGATAAAGTAGGAGTAGTAGAAGAAATACTTACAAAACTAAATAGTATTATTGAAACATTTTAGTGAAGAAAATATATATGGACAAGAAATTTATAAATATAAAAGTATTATCAACGGGAAGTTATGTTCCAGATAATATTATGACAAACGAGGACTTGGAAAAGATTGTAGATACTAATGATGAATGGATATTTACAAGAACCGGAATTAAAAATAGAAGAATAGTAAAAAATGAGACAACTTCTGATTTAGCAACTAAAGCAGCTCTAAACGCTATAGATAAAATTAACTTTGATAAAGATAAAATTGATTTAATTATAGTTGCAACTTTTACGCCTGATGTTTTAAGCCCATCAGTTGCGAATTTTGTTCAAGCAAAGCTTGATCTAAATCATAGAGATATAATGTGTTTTGATATTAATGCTGCCTGTACAGGCTTTATATATGCTCTTAATATCGCAAGCCAAATGTTAAATGGTGAACAATATAAAACAGCTTTAGTAATTGGTGCTGAGGTTCTATCAAAAACAATTAATTATGAGGATAGAAATACTTGTGTTTTATTTGGCGATGGAGCAGGAGCTATGATTATCCAAAAGACTAAAGAGGCAAAACCTTCTTATATTTATTGTGGTTCAAGAGGAGATTTAGAAGAAACTATTATTGTAGATCCATTAATTAGAATGGAAGGAAGAAAAGTATATCAATTTGCAACTAAGATATTAGAAGAAAGTGTTAATAAAGTTTTAGATGTAACTAATTTAAAGATAGAAGATATAGATGTTTTAATCCCTCATCAGGCCAATGCTAGAATAATCGAAAGTGCTGCAAAGAGCTTGAATGTAGAAATGGATAAAGTATTTATGAATATTTCAGATTATGGGAATACTTCAAGTGCTAGTATACCAATTGCTATTGATGAATATATTAAGACAGTTAAAAACACTGAAAATAATAAAGTGATGTTAGTGGGATTTGGTGGTGGCTTTACTTGGGGGAGCAGCCTTATTAACTTTATAAAGGAGAGGCAAATGAATAAAGTATGTGAATTATTAAATGTAAAATACCCCCTTATTCAAGGAGGTATGGCAAATATAGCTAATCATAAGCTTGCAGCTGCAGTAAGTAATGCAGGTGGACTTGGCCTTATTGGTGTAGGTGGTAATGATGCTAATTGGCTAAGAGAAGAAATTAAAAAATGTAAAGAACTAACTAATAAGCCATTTGGGGTTAACATTTTACTAATAAATCCTCATGTGAAAGAATTAGCTGAAGTAGTTATTGAAGAAAAAGTGAAAGTAGTTACTACTGGGGCAGGTAATCCCAATATTTATATTCCAGCTTGGAAAGAAGCAGGTATTATAGTAATTCCAGTAGTTCCAAGTGTTGCCCTAGCTAAGAGAGTTGAAAAAGCAGGAGCTGATGCTGTTGTTGTGGAAGGAACTGAAGCTGGTGGACATATTGGTGAATTAACTACACTAGCAATTGTTCCTCAAGTAGTAGATGCTGTAGATATTCCAGTAATTGCTGCTGGTGGAATTGGTGATCAAAGAGCTGTTTTAGCTGTATTTGCACTTGGTGCAACTGGAGTTCAAGTAGGAACAATCATTCTTACAAGTGAAGAATGCCCAGTTCATGATAATTATAAACAAATGATTGTAGATGCAAGAGATACCGATACAATTGTAACTGGTAGACAAACAGGACACCCTGTTAGAGTTTTAAAAAACAAAATGGCAAAAGAATATGTGAAGTTAAGTGCTGAAGGGGCTTCGTTTGAAGAACTTGAAAAGCTTACACTTGGTTCGCTTCGTAGAGCTGTATTAGATGGTAATGTTGATACAGGTAGTTTTATGGCAGGTCAGATTGCTGGTTTGATTAAAGATGTAAGACCCGTAAAAGAAATTATTGAAGATCTATTTGTAGGTATTGATAGTTTTAAAAACAATTTAAAGATATTATAGGTAATTATCTTGAATAAAAAAGTAGCATTGCTCTTTGCGGGGCAAGGAGCACAATATCCTAATATGGGAAAAGACCTATATGATAATTTTGAATATGTAAGAGACATGTTTTTAATTGCTAATAAGATTATAGGTTATCGTTTAGAAGATATAGTGTTTTGTGAAAATAATTTACTCAATCAAACTAAATATACACAAATGGCTATATTAGTTACTTCTTGTTGTTTATATGAAGTTATTAAAAGAGAGTTTCATTTAAATGTGGAAGTAGTAAGTGGTTTTAGTTTAGGTGAATATAGCGCTTTATATGCAAGTGGAATTTATAGTTTTGAGGAAATTATAAACATAGTGATGATAAGAGCAAATATTATGGAGGAATCTTCTTTAAATAATAGGGGTAAAATGGCCGCTATTATAGGTATGGATGAAACTGAACTTAATAAGATTTGTTTAAATATTGGAAACTGTTGGATTGCTAATTATAATTCACCAAATCAACTTGTTATTTCTGGTTTAGAAGAATCAATAAATAAAGTAGTTGAACTAATAAGAGATGAATATAAAAAAAGAGCAGTTGTTTTAAATGTTAGTGGAGCTTTTCATAGCCCTCTAATGGAAGAGGCAGCTAATCTTTATAAAAATAAAATAAACACTTATAAAGGGAAACTTCCAATTATTCCTATTATTATGAATTATAATGCAGAAGCTTTAAAGTATTCTAATTTACATAATGCTATGAAATTACAAATTCACTATCCTGTTCAATTTATTAAAACAATTGAAAGAATTATTACAGATTATAATATTGATGAATTTATTGAAATAGGACCTGGTAGAGTTTTAAGTGGATTAGTTAAGAAGATTAGTTTGGAAAAACCAATATTTAGTTTAGATAATTTGGAAGATATTAAGAAGTATAAGGAGAATATATAATGGACTTAAATGGAAATGTTGCTATTGTTACGGGTGGAGCAGTAGGGATAGGTAGAGGTATTGTTGAAAAGTTGGCTAAGTTAGGTGCTACAGTTGTTATAAATTATAATTCAAGTAAAGAAGCATCTGAAAAGCTAGCAAAAGAATTAAGCGAACAAGGTTGCAAAGTTGATTATATTCAAGCTAATGTTGCTAATTATATAGAAGCAGAGAAGTTAATCAATTATGCATTTGAAAAATATGGAAGACTTGATATTTTAGTTAACAATGCCGGAATCACTAGAGATAATTTAATTATGAGAATGAATGAAGATGATTTTGATAAAGTAATTGAAGTAAATTTAAAAGGAGTTTGGAACACTTCTCGTCATGCTAGTAAAATTATGATGAAACAAAGAAGTGGTAAGGTTATAAATATAGCTTCAGTTGTTGCGATTATGGGTAATGCTGGTCAAAGTAACTACTGTGCTTCAAAAGCTGGTGTAATTGGTTTAACTAAATCTCTTGCAAGAGAATTAGCAAAAAGAGGAATTACAGTGAATGCTGTTGCTCCTGGGTTTATTAAAACAAATATGACTGCTAATCTTGGTGAAAATATAGTAGATCAAATAGCAAATAATATTCCACTGTCGAGAATGGGTGAAGTAGATGATGTAGCTAATGCAGTTGCCTTCTTGGCTTCTAGTGAAGCTAGTTATATTACTGGCCAAGTTCTTAATGTTGATGGTGGATTAGTAATGCAGTAGGTATATTGATGAAAAGAAGAGTTGTAATTACAGGAATGGGAGCAGTTACTCCAATTGGTAATAATGTAGATGAAATGTGGGAATCTTTGAAGAATGGTAAAAATGGAATTGATAAGATTACACTTTTTGATGCTTCGACAATGAAAGTTCAAGTTGCTGCAGAAGTAAAGAATTTAAATCCAGACTTATATTTAGAACCAAAAGAATATCGTAAGGTTGATAGAACTATGCTATTTGCATTAATTGCTGCTACGCAAGCATATGAAGATTCAAATTTAAAAGATGCAGTTTATGATTCAGATAGATTTGGTACTTTTGTTACTAGCGGAATTGGAGGCATTAATACGATTAGGGAAGAAGCAATAAAAGCCTATGAAAAAGGAGGAGACAGAGTATCACCATTTTTCATACCTCATTCAATTATTAACTTAGTTGGAGGTATTATTGCTATTAAGTTTCAAGCTAAGGGCCCTAATCTTCCAGTAGTAACAGCATGTAGTGCTGGAACTAATGCAATAGGTGAAGCATTTAGATATATTAGGGATGGTTATTTGGAACTTGCTTTTGCTGGTGGAAGTGAGGCACCAATAAACGAATTATCAATTGGTGGATTTGCATCGATGCGAGCACTAAATACTAGTAATGATCCTTCAAGAGCTTCAATTCCATTTGATAAAGATAGAAGCGGTTTTGTTGTCGGTGAAGGTAGTGGGGTTGTAATTTTAGAAGAATTAGAACATGCTAAAAAAAGAGGAGCTAAAATATATTGTGAAGTTGTTGGATATGGGTCTACTTGTGATGCATTTCATATTACTGCACCAGAAGATAGTGCTGAAGGAATAACTAAAGCAATTCAAGTTGCTCTTAAGGATGGTAATGTAAAAGCCGAAGATATAGATTATATTAATCCACACGGTACTTCAACACCATATAATGACAAACTAGAAACTCTAGGAATAAAAAATGCTCTTGGTGAGCAAGCTTATAAAGTAAATATAAGTGGGTCTAAGTCAATGACTGGTCATTCACTTGGTGCTGTAGGTGCAATTGAAGCAATTATTACAGCTAAATCACTTCAAGAAGGTATAGTAACGCCTACGATTAATGTACTAGAAACAGATCCAGAATGTGACTTAAATTATACATTAAATAAAGTAGTGAAAAGAGACATGAAATATGGCTTAAGTAATAGTGTTGGTTTTGGTGGACAAAATGCTGCACTAATTCTTAAGAAGTATTAGGAGGATATATGTTATCAAGTAATGAAATACAAAAAATTATTCCTCATCGCTATCCATTTTTGTTAGTTGATAGAATAAATGAACTAGAAGTAGGTAAAAGAGCAAGGGGTATTAAGAACACTTCCGCAAATGAATTTTACTTTTCTGGTCATTTTCCTGATGAACATGTAATGCCTGGAGTTTTAATAATTGAAGCATTAGCTCAAGTTGGAGCTGTTGCAGTTTTATCTGATCCAAAAAACCAAGGAAAGATTGCTTATTTTACTGGGATTAAAAACGCAAAGTTTAGAAGAAAAGTTGTTCCTGGTGATGTACTGGATTTAGATGCTGAGTTAATTAGATTTAAAGGTTCTTTTGGAATTAGTAGAGGTGTTGCGAAAGTTGATAATGAACTTGTTTGCGAGTGTGAAATAATGTTCACAATAGGTGAATAGATGAATAAGATTGATTTTAATCAATATACAATTGAGTTTTCCGAACTTGATTCAACAAATTCTTATTTAAAGAAGAAACACAATCTACTTCCTAATTTTACGATTGTAAAAGCAGATTACCAAACTTTTGGATATGGTCAGTTCGGTAGACAATGGGAATCTAATAAAGGTGAAAATCTCTTGTTTTCTATTTTATTAAAAGGAAATCTTCCTTTTGAAGTAAAGGATACTTCTCCAGTATTTGTTGCATCAATTATAACTACTTTGGAAGACTATGGAATTAAAGCAAATTTTATTTATCCTAACGATATTTTTGTGGATGAGAAAAAGATAGCAGGAATTTTAATTGAAACAAAATATTCTGGATTAAATTTAGATTATATTATTATTGGTATTGGTCTGAATGTAAATCAAGAGAACTTTACAACACCTGAAGCTATTTCGATGAAGAAAATCAAAGGAATAGATTTTGATAGAGAAGAATTGTTTAGTAAATTACTAAACAATCTAAGCAATAGTGTTTTGCTTTCTAATCTAATGTATTTAGTCAGATATAACGAAAAAGAGTAACCCGTCATAATTGATGGGTTTTCGGTATTATTTATTGTATTTTTTTACCGATTGTGTTATAATTTTATCTATTGAAATGGAGAACGAACAGTGATTTTTGGAAGAAAGATTAACAAATATTATTTTAAATATGGAATATTTTTCTTGTTAGGTATAGCTGCATTAATTTTTGTAGATATCTATCAACTAAAGCTTCCTGAAATAATAGCAATAATTGTTGACGGTATTGATTATAATACACTTACAAAAGAAGTATTATTTGATGCAATGAATGAGTTATTGATTATTGTTGCTATTATGTTTACTGGAAGGTTTGTTTGGCGCGTTACCATTTTTGGTAATGGAGTTAGGATTGAAACAGATATTAGAGATGAAATGTTTTCTCATGCCCTAAAGATGCCACAGAGATTTTATTCTGAAAACAAAGTGGGCGAAGTAATGGCTTTATTTACTAATGACTTACAAACGCTTAGAATGTCTTTTGCAATGGGAACTATGATGCTTGTAGATGTATTTGCACTTGGAGTTATGTCATTTGTAAAGATGTGGAAAATTGACTGGCTATTAACTCTATTTTCAACAATCCCTCTACTTATAATTGCTATAATGGGTAGAATTATAGGTAAATACATGAGCAAGAAATTTACAGAGCGCCAAAAGGCTTATGCAGAGTTAACTGATTTTACTCAAGAAAGCTATTCTGGTATTGGCGTTGTTAGAGCTTTTGTGAAGGAAGCTAAAGAATTATTAGCTTTTAATAAAATAAATCAAAAGAATATGGATAAGAATGTTGAGTTTGTAAAAGCTGCAATGTTGCTTCAAGTTTTAATAACTTTACTTATCGGTACTATTCTTACAATCATTATAGGCTATGGAAGTTATTTAGTATACTTAAGCAGTATTGGAGAAGCTGCAAGAGCTAATTTAAGTATTGGAGATTTGGTAAAATATATTTCATTCTTTAGTACTTTAGTTTGGCCAATGATGGCAATTGCTCAACTTATAAACTTAAGTAGTCAAGCTAAAGCATCATTAAAAAGAGTAAACAAGTTCTTTGATGAAGATCAAGAAATCTTTGATGGAACACATAGCTTAGATGAAGCAATTAAAGGTGAAGTTGTCTTTGATAATTTAGATTTCCATTATCCTGGCAAAGAAACAAATGTTCTAAGCAATATTTCATTTAAAATTAATGCGGGTGAAAATATTGGCATTATAGGAAGAACCGGTAGTGGTAAAACAACTCTAGTTGATTTGCTTCTTAGACTATATAATATAGAAAGAGACAAAGTATTTGTTGATGGAGTCGATCTAATGGATTATAAAGTTAGTGACTTAAGGGATAATATTGCTTATGTTCCTCAAGACAACTTTTTATTCAGTGATACTATAGCCAATAACATCAGTTTTTCTTCTACTATTCTAGATATGGATATAGTTAAAGATATGGCACAGCTTGCTGATATAGATGAAAATATTATTGAGTTTCAAGATGGCTATGAAACGATCCTCGGTGAAAGAGGAGTTACTGTAAGTGGTGGACAAAAACAAAGAATATCAATTGCTAGAGCTTTGTTTAAACATGCACCAATTTTGATCCTTGATGACTCTGTTAGTGCAGTAGATGTTAATACGGAAGAGAAGATTATCAACAATCTAAAGAAAACAAGAAAGAACAAAACAACTATTCTAATAGCTCATAGAGTTTCTACTGTGAAACATATGGATAAAATATTATTATTAGATGAGGGTAGAGTTGTTGGCTTTGGTAAATATAAAGAACTATTAGAAAATAATTTAGAATTCAAGAAAATGGTTGAACTCCAACAACTTGAAGAAGAAGTAGGAGGTGTTATTAATGAATAAAGTTAATGATGCAAAACTACTTCGTAGATTATTTAAATATGCAAAGGGTGAAGAATTAAAATTTGCTTTAGCAATTGTTTTAATGATTATATCTGTTGGACTTAATTTTGCTGTTCCAATCTTAATGGGGAAAGCTGTTGGTGTTTTAGAAAGCGATGATGTAGTATTTTCAAACTTAATAATTATTGTTATTGCATTTGCAGTTTCTTTAGTTGTTTCTAGTGTTGTTGTATATATTCAATCAATCTTACTTCAAAAGACAGGTCAAAAGATTATTTATAAAGTAAGAGAAGATGTATTTTCTCATATTCAAAAGTTTTCCGCAAATCAGTTTAATAATATTCCGATAGGAAAATTAGTTACTAGAGTAACTAACGATACTAATACTTTAAACGAATTATATACTAGTGTAATTATTAATTTAATTAAATCAGTATTCTCAATTGCTTTTGCTCTTGGTGTTATGTTTTTCTTACATGCAAAACTAACATTATTAATTTTAGCTTTAAGCCCAATCTTAGTAGTTCTAACTGTAATATTTAGAAAATATTCAAGAAGAGCATACAGAACAGTAAGAACAGACCTTACGAATGTTAATACATTCCTATCTGAAAACTTATCTGGAATGAAAGTTACTCAAATTTTTAACCAAGAAAATAAAAAAAATAATGAGTTTAAAGAAAGAAACAATAAACTTAGAAAATCATCATTGAAAGAAATCTTTATCTTTGGAGTTTTCAGACCATCTGTTTTTGCTATTTACTTTACGGCTGTAATGATTGTTTTATGGGTAAGTGGTGGAAGTTATTTAGGTCTAACAACATATGTTAAGACTGCAATTAGCCTAGAAGTTCTTGTTACGTTTATTCAACTTGTTGATAGATTGTTTGATCCAATTCAAAATCTAGCAGAACAGTTCAATATTTTACAATCAGCCCTAGCATCAGCAGAAAAGATTTTCACAATCCTTGATACAGAACCAGAGATTATTGAATCAGATGATGCTATAGAACTAGAAGACTTTAAAGGGAATATTGAATTTAAAGATGTTTGGTTTAAGTACAAAGAAGATGAATGGGTATTAAAAGGAATATCATTTAAGATTAATGCAAATGATACAGTTGCTTTCATAGGAGCTACTGGAAGTGGAAAAACTACAATATTATCACTTATAGTAAGAAACTATGAAATCAATTCTGGCGAAATATTAATCGATGGTATTAATATTCAAAATATTAAGATTTCATCACTTAGAAAACATATGGGACAAATGCTTCAAGATGTATTTTTATTTAGTGGAACTATTATGTCCAATATAAAATTAAGAGAAGATAGTATTACAGACGAAGAAGTTTATGAAGCATGTAGATATGTCAATGCAGATAAGTTTATTGATAATCTTCCTAATAAATATGATGAAGAAGTACGTGAACGTGGAAATAACTTCTCTAGTGGACAAAGGCAACTCCTTAGTTTTGCAAGAACATTAGTTCATAAACCAAAGCTAATTATTTTAGATGAAGCTACAGCTAATATTGATACAGAAACTGAAGTGTTGATTCAAGATTCGTTAGAGAAGATAATTAATATTGGAACGACTTTAATGGTTGCTCATCGTCTTTCCACTATCCAACATGCAGATAATATAATTGTATTAGTTAAGGGTGTAATTGTGGAAGAGGGAACCCATCAAGAGTTATTAAAAAAACGTGGTCATTATTATAAGTTATATCAACTTCAATACCAAAAAAATGAAGAATTAAGTTTAGAAGGTGTTTAATTTTGGATTATTTGAAAATGGATACTAATTTAGTAATTAGTATTGTAAACACAAAGCTTAGAAATTCATTTAGAGATTTAGATAGCTTATGTGAAGATTTAAATATTGATAAGAATGAACTAGTAAAGAAATTAAACTTAGCTGAATATGAATATTCTTCTAAACATAATCAATTTGTTATAAAAAAAGAGGATTAACTTTAAAAAGTTAATCCTTTTATTTATTCCTATAAAGTTTTGGTGAAAACAAAATTAAGATTGGAAATAGTTCAAGTCTTCCGATAATCATAATAAATGAAAGAGTGAATTTTGATAAATTAGAAAAACTAGAAAAATTGCCAGTTGGCCCAATAACATTAAAACCAGGTCCAACATTACTAATAGTAGTAAGTACTGCTGTGAAGTTGGTTGCAAAATCTTTATTATCAATTGAAATGATTAAAACTCCAATAATTAAGATAAAGAAGTATGCTGCAAGATAAGAAAATACACCCTTTGACATTTCTTCGGTAACTCTTTTTTCTTCGAATGTAATAATTGATATTTGATTAGGAAATAAACTATGTTTAATTTCTTTAATTATTGTTTTAAAATAAATAATAACTCTAGATACTTTAATACCTCCAGCAGTAGAACCTGCTGATCCGCCGATAAACATCAAAATAATTAAAATCCATTTTGAGAATTCTGGCCAAGTATTAAAGTCAAATGAAGAAAATCCTGTTGTTGTCATAATTGAAGCCACTTGGAATGATGAATAGCGTAAAGCTGTAAGAAAGTTATTATAGATTTTTAGTGTATTAAATGCAACTAAAAGAATAGCTGTTGTAATTATAATTAAATAAGTTTTAAGTTCTTCACTTTTGAATGCTTGAGCAAACTTACCAATCAGTATTAAGTAAAAGATATTAAAATTTATTCCAAATATAATTACAAATATTGTTATAACAACTTCTACATACGCACTATTGTAGTGAGCAATAGAATTATTATGAATTGAAAACCCGCCTGTTCCTGCAGCAGAAAGTGCATAATTAATGCTATCAAAGATAGGAATTTTAAATGCAAGTAGAATTACTAAAATCAGTGTTAAAAAGAAATATATTAAATATAGTATCCTAGCACTAAAAACAATTTTAGAAGTTAGTTTTCCTACCTTTGGTCCTGTTGACTCAGCTTTTAAAAGATAGATTGAACGAATATTTGACTGGGGAATAATAGCAATAATGAAAACTAGGACTCCCATTCCTCCAATCCAAATTGTAAGTGAGCGCCAAAGAAGAATACTTTTATAGACATTTTCCACATTTACTATTACTGATGAGCCAGTTGTAGTAAAACCTGATGCAGTTTCAAAAAATGCATCAAAGAAATTTGGTAGGGTGCCACTTATAACAAAAGGAATTGAACCAAATAATGAAAGGATTAACCAGGCTATACCTACGGTTGCAAAACCTTCTTTTGCGAAAAAATCAGTTTTGTCAGTTTTAATATAGGAAAGAAGTTTTCCTATAATTAAGAGTATAAGAATAGGTATTAAATAAGCTAGATAAATATCTTCTTTGTTAATAAGACTTAAAGCTAGTGGAATAATTAATAGTCCTGCTTCCACAAAAAACAATTTTCCTAATGTTTTTAAAACTATTTTATAATTCATTATTTTAAAATCTCCAAATTATATAAATTATGCTTATTTGTAACTACAATTATTCTATCTTGAGGTAGAATTACATCTTCGCCTGTTGGAATAATAATTTGATTTTTTCTAAATATTAGAGCAATTAAGATAGAATCTTTAAGAGTTAAGTCTTTTAACTTGACGTTTGTTAATTCGCTTTCTTCAGTTATTAAGAATTCTAACGCTTCAACTTGATTGTTAATAAATTTATGTAGTGTTTCTACTTTGAAGTTTAGAACATTTTCTAAAGATCTAATATAGCGTAATATTATATTTGCGGTTAAGAGTTTAGGCGAGATAACTGAAGTTAAATCGAGGGATGATAATATATCATAATATGAGAATTTATTAATCTTAGTAATTATTTTAGATATATTGGCGTTTTTAGCATATAAACTTAGAATGATGTTTTCTTCATCAAAGCCTGTTAGGGTTACAAAAGCATCGATGTCTTTAAACCCTTCTTCATTTAAAAGGTCAATATTACTTGCATCTCCATGAACAATACTTGCACTTGGGAGTAGTTCTTTTAGTTCATAGCACCTTGCTGAGTCAAGCTCAACAATTTTAACTTTACTATATACTTCAAGTAGTTGTTTAGCTAGGTAGTAAGATATAACACCACCACCTGCAATCATAATATTTCTTGCTCTATTTTTATATATGCCAAGTTCTTTAAATAGTTTTACCATTTCCAAGTTAGAGCTTGTGAAGAAGATGGTGTCATTTGCTTGAAACTCAAATTTTCCATTAGGAATAATTGCTTCTTTATTTCTTTCTACAGCACAAATTAAAAACTTAATTTTATATTTTTTTCTTAATTCTTCAAGATTATAGTTAAGAAGTTCAGAATCTTCTTTTATTTTCACACCAACAATTTCTACTCTATTGTTTGCGAAAAC
>CAYOXB010000003.1:0-47245 GCA_964407835.1 uncultured Bacteroidales bacterium | reverse complement strand
CCTACTATGCCACTTACATCAAATTTTGTAATTAATTCTTCTACAACTTTTTGATTGTTGTCAATTATTGTTATATTGTGATGCTCTTTTACAAGAACCTCACAAAGAGTTGTTCCAACTTTTCCAACTCCAACAATTACTATTTTCATAATTATACCCCCTAATTAGGTTATACAATATTTTATACCTATTTTAGTTAGTAATCAAGTCATTAGCTAATATAATATTTTTTCTTATTCAAAAATATCAGTAAATGTGGTATAATTATAAAGGTGTTTAGGTATAAAGATATGTTGAAAATTAAAGATGTAGAAATAAAAAATAGAATTGTTTTAGCACCGCTTGCAGGGTATACAAATAAAAGTTATCGAAGAATTATGAAAGAAATGGGTGTGGGATTAGTCTATTCAGAAATGATTAGTTCTAGGGGTTTAGTTTATGACAATGATAAAACATTCGACTTAACTGATGTTGATGATGGTGAGCACCCAATCTCCTTACAAATTTTTGGTGGTGATCTTGAGTCTTTAGTCCAAGCAAGTATAATAATCGATACAAAGACTAATGCAGATATTATCGATATAAATATGGGATGTCCTGTAAGAAAAGTTTTAAAAGCAAATGCAGGAAGTAGCCTTTTAGCTGATCCAGAAAATATTGGTAAGATTGTAAGAGCGATTGTAGAAAAGGTTAATAAGCCTGTAAGTGTTAAAATTAGAGCAGGGCTTGACCATAAGAGTATTAATGCAAGAGAAGTTGCAAAAGAAATAGAAGATGCTGGAGCATCACTTATTGCAATACATGGAAGAACTAAATCAGATTTATATACTGGTAAAGTTAATTTAGATTATATTAAAGCAGTTAAAGAAACAGTTAGTATTCCAGTTATTGGTAATGGGGATATTAGAAGTGTTGAAGATGCTATTAAAATGTTTGAATATACTGGTGTAGATATGATTATGATTGGTAGGGGTAGTCTTGGTAATCCTTGGCTAATAAGGGATTTAGTAGACTATTTCGCTGGTAGAAAGATAAAACCTGCACCATCAGCACTTGAAAAAGTACAAATGTGTGAAAAGCATTTTCAATATCTGTTAGAAGAAAAAGTAGAAAAACTTGCGGTTTTAGAAATGCGTAGTTTAGCTAGTTGGTATTTAAAGGGACTTAGAAATTTAAAACAAGTAAAACAAAATCTTATTAATATAGAAAGAAAGGAAGACCTTTTTAATATCTTAGAAGATATTAAAAACAATTTAGAACAATATGAGAACTAAATCAATGTATGTAAAAGACGGTAATTTATACTTAGGAAATTATAGCCTCGAAGATTTAAGGAAGATGTATCAATCTCCTTTATATGTTTATGATGAGGCTGGAATTGAAAACAAAATTAAAATATTTAAAGATAATTTCAAATCAGATAAATTTGAATGTGAAATTGTCTATGCTTCAAAGGCGTTTATTGCACCATACCTTTGTAATATCTTGAATAGAGAAGGCCTATCGATTGATGCAGTATCTAAGGGTGATTTATATTTAATTAATAAGAGTAAATTTCCAATGAATAAAGTTATCTTACACGGGAACAATAAAAGTACTGAAGAACTTAATATGGGAATAGACTTAGGAGTAGAATATATAATTGTTGATAATTATCGTGAGCTTCAAAGATTAGAAAAAATTGTGGAAGAAAGAAAAACCCATGTTAATACATTGTTTAGAATCAATCCAGGAATTCAAGCTGAAACTCACGAATATATTGGAACAGGAACAATGTCATCTAAATTTGGTGAATCAATTCATGATGAAGAAATTCTTGGTAAGATTATGAAAGTATATAATCGTTGTGAGTATTTAAATTTAGAAGGGTTTCATTCCCACATAGGTTCGCAAATAAATAACCCTGTGAGCTTTGTTGCAGCAACAAAGACAATGCTTAACTTTATTCGTAGATTTGAAGCAAGGCACAATCACCGTGTTGAAACACTTGACTTAGGTGGTGGATTTGGAATTAAATATCTAGATCAAGATATTGAAATTGATTTAGTTAAAATATTAAGCGCTATAGTCTCGACTGTAGAAGAAGAAATTGCAAAAAGAGATTTAAGTATTAAAAAATTAATGATTGAACCAGGAAGATCAATTGTTGGTGATTCAGGCTTTACTTTATATGAAGTTGGTGGACTTAAGACTACCTTTGCTGGTAAAAAGTATATATTCATTGATGGTGGTATGGCTGATAATATTCGCCCAGCTTTATATGGAGCTAAATACACAGTTGAAGTTGCTAATAAAATTAAAGATAATCTAGATGATGATGAAAAATACGAAAACTTACTTAATTTCTATGATGTAGTTGGTAAGTGTTGTGAATCTGGAGATATTATATCTTTAGATACTTGGGTTCCTGAAGTTAAAGTTGGAGATACTATAATAGTTTATGCAACAGGCGCATACACATATTCAATGTCGATGAACTATAATGGACTAACTAGGGGTGCAGTTATATTTGTTAAAGGGGATAAAATAACTGAAGTAATAAAAAAAGAGTCTTTAGAAGACTTAGTCAAAACATGTAATTTTGAGGTGTAAAAATGAAAATATTTGACGTACATACTGATATTTTATACGATTTGTATATGAGTAAAAAAGCTGGTATTAATAATAGATTTGAAGATATGCATGTAAAGCAACTTTCTAACTCTGTTATTAAGGGTGGCATTTGGACAATGTATTCTCCTGATGAGTTTGATTTAAAAGAATCAATTGAAATTGCTCTAGCTGAAATTGATATGACAAAACTTCCAGGGTTTGAATTAATGCTTGGCTTAGAAGGGCTAATGAACCTTAAAAAAGCAGAAGATATTAAAGAACTATATAATTTAGGGATTAGACATGCAATGTTAACTTGGAATGAAGCTAATATTTATGCTACTGGTGTAGCTGGAGAAGCTGATTCAGGCTTAAAAGAAGAAGGTAAGAAACTTCTTGATATTATGAATGAACTAGATATGATTGTTGACTTGGCTCACTTAAATGAAAAAAGTTTCTATGATGTTTTAGAATATACAAATAAAAACATTATTTATTCCCATGGCTGTGTTAAATACTTATGCGACCATAGAAGAAACTTAACTCTTGATCAAATGAAAGCCTTAAGAAAAGCAGATGGCCTATTTGGACTTACTCTTGCGAAAACATTTGTATCAAAAAATGAAGATGAGAGAGATTTAGAACATTTTTTAAATCATGTTGATGAAGCTGTTAAAGTTATGGACATTGACCATGTAATGTTTGGATTTGACTTTATGGATTATTTAGGAGATTTTCCAAGTGCAAATATTAAAGGTGTTGAAGATGCAACCCTAGCCCATCGTATAATTGAGGGTTTAAGAAACCGTGGATATAGTGAAGAAGACATTGAAAAAATTTGTTATAGTAACTTTATGAATCGTTACTCTAGACATTTAATTAAACTGTGAGGTGTTATTTATGATTAAAAATTTTGAAAAATTGATTTTAGAAGCAATAGAAAATGAAGCATTTCCTGGAGCTAATTATTGTATAGTTGCAGATCAAGATTACTTTGGTAGTCTAGGTATGAAGAGTCATATTGAAAAGACTAAAATTGAATTAAATACTATTTATGATTTAGCTTCAGTATCTAAAGTTGTAAGTACAGTAACTTCAATTATGTTGTTATTAGAGCGTGGCAAACTTCGTTTATTTGATTCTGTAAGTTCATACTTACCAAGATTTAGACATAGGACAGTTACTGTTTGGGATTTGATTACCCATACATCTGGCTTAAAAGCTGATGTTATTGCTTCACATAAAATTAAAAATAAAGAAGAATTACTTGTTCAAATATATCAAGCTGATTTAGTTTATCCAACTAATTCCAAAATAGTATATTCTGATATTGGTTTTATGCTTTTAGGTTTTATTATTGAAGAAATAACAAAGATGCCTTTAGATGAATTTGCAAAAGAAAATATCTTTAAACCACTTAAGATGGTAGACACATGCTATAATCCAGAAGATGTAGATCGCTGTGCTCCGACTGAATTTAGAGATGACGAAATATACAAAGGCTATTTAAGAGGAAGAGTACATGATGAAAAAGCATATATCCTTGGTGGTGTTGCTGGTCATGCTGGTGTTTTTTCAACAGTTAAAGATTTAAGTAACTTTATTAAGATGATTTTAAACGATGGAGTTTTTGAAGGAAAGAGATTTTTATCAAAAGCTAGTGTTGATTTACTATATACTCCTCAAGTTGAAGAAAAAATTGGAATTGCTCATGTCAATTCAGTTCGCACAATTGGCTGGATTAAAGGTGGAGATTATCCATCTTGTGGTGATTTAGTAAGCAGTGAGACAATCCATCATACAGGTTTTACTGGAACAAATATATTTATAGACCGAAAAAATAAAATTGGCTTTACAATGCTTACAAACAGAGTTCATCCAACAAGGGATAATATAAAGATAATCCCTGTTAGAGCTAAACTAGGTAATTATATAGCAAGTCATTTTTCTGGACAGAAATAGAGGATAAAATGAAAATAAAACAATTTCAAATAGAAATGTTAGAAGAGATAGTTGAACTATGGAATAATTCTGTAGTTCCATATTCTATCTTTTCCCCATTTTCAAAAGAATCTTTTGAAAATAAATTTTTGAAAAATCCTCACTATAAAAATGAAGGTATGTTAGTTGCTGTTAAAGATAATAAAATTGTTGGTTTTGGTAATGCAACATATAACAATAATAATTTAGCAGCCTATAAAACACCTGGTTATATAACTTGTGTTGCTGTAGATAAAAATTACTGGCGTCAAGGTATAGGAACTGAAATATTATTTGAACTTGAGAAATACTTAAAAAGTGTTGGGATAACTTATATTAGAAATTTATTTTATAATCCAATTTTGCTTGAATGGTATGTACCAGGCTATGATAAACACGAGCATCCAGGCGCTCCAGCAGTGCCTGTAAATAGCCCATATTATTTTCTTCTAGCAAATAATGGTTATATTGTAAATGGACAACAAGACTCATATCATTTAAATTTAGAAACTTATGAATTGCCTGATAAGGTTAAAGAAAACCTAAAAATAAATGCAATTGATGGTTATACTATAACTTACTATGATCCAAATATTCACTATGGATTTGATAAACTATTTGATGCTCTTAAAAATGAGGGTTGGCGTAGTGTTGTAAAGAACAATCTCGCAAAAGAAAAACCAGACCCATTACTAATAGCTCAAAAAGATGGAGAAATTTTAGGCTGGACTGGTCCTGTTTATACTCAACCAAGTGGAAGAGCATATCTTGGGGGAATTGGAATTCATCCAAAAGCTCAAGGTAGAGGTTTAGGTAAAAGTTTATTTTCAGTTTTATGTGATGAATCTAAGAAGAACAATGCTAAGTTTATGACTTTATTTACAGGTAGTGAAAATCCTGCTAG
This sequence comes from uncultured Bacteroidales bacterium, assembly GCA_964407835.1. GTDB lineage: Bacteria > Bacillota_I > Bacilli_A > ML615J-28 > CAG-698 > DUVT01. Next base: position 41,769 of record CAYOXB010000003.1, on the reverse strand, counting down.
AAATATTTATTTCTATGCTGGAATGAAGTTGGTTCAATCGTTTTTAGTTTTAAGAAAAGAGTTAAAAACAATGCCATTAAAGCAGATAAAAAAAGGTGCTAAAGTAGGAATAATAACTCCCGCTAGCACGATAAACACTGAAGATAAAAGAATTAAAACCTTAGAAGAAAGACTTACTAAACTTGGATTAACATATAAATATGGTAAATCAATAGGCGAGAGATATGGCTATTTAGGTGGTGCGGATGAGATTCGTGCTGAAGATGTAAATGAAATGTTTGCTGACAAAGAAGTAGATGTAATACTTGCTATGCTTGGTGGCTATGGATGTAGTAGAATTGTTGATAATCTTAATTATGATTTAATTAAGACTAATCCAAAACCTCTAATTGGTTTTTCAGATATTACTGTTTTACTAAATGCAATTAACCAAAAAACAAATATCCCTACAATTCATGGACCGGTTGGAATATATATAGGAAAAGATGAGTTTGATGATTTTTCATATGAAGATTTTTCGAAAATATTATTTGAAAAACAAAAAGGTAGAGTTCTTAAAAATCCTAAAAACGATGCTGTTACAATAAATGGCGGTATTACTAGGGGTAAACTGGTTGGTGGGAATCTAACTTTAATAAACAATTTAATAGGTACACCATATGAAATTGACTTCACAGATAAAATAGTTTTTATTGAAGAAGTTAATGAAAAACCCCATGCAATTGATCGATATTTAGTTTCTTTGAAACTCTCAAAAAGCATAGAAAAAGCAAAAGGATTTGTTCTTGGTTACTTTACTAATTGTGATATTGCTGATGAAAATTATAAAGGTTGGAATCATTTAGAAGTTTTAAAACAATATTTTGCTAACTTAAATAAGCCTGTAATTTATAATTTTGCTTCGGGCCATGACCTTCCTTTTATAAGTTTACCAATAGGATTAGAAGTTGAACTCGATGCAGATAAACAAACAATAACGATAATGGAGGAAATGTATGAAGCCGATTAAAAGATTTTCAAGTGACGGAAACATTACTTATTACGGTACAAACAAAGAAGTTTTAATAAAAGATTATGTAGAAAAAAGTGTAGAAACTAGAGCTGTTTGGGTGTCAACAGTAGGAAATATTGACTTACCTAAAATCGAAAGCATTGATAGTTATAAAGAATATTTACTTAATATTATTAATGTATTAAAGGAATATAAGTTCAATACCGCAATCTTTCAAGTAAGACCTAGTAACGATGCATTATATGAAACAGAACTAGCACCATGGAGTAGATTTCTTACTGGAATTGAAGGAAAAGATCCGGGCTTTGATGTTTTTGGATTTTTTGTGGAAGAAGCTAATAAAGCAGGAATAGCAGTTCATGCTTGGTTAAATCCATACCGTGTATCTACAGTTAGATATACTGAACAAAATATGACAAAAGAAGAACATATTGCAAGCCTTGCTCCAAACAACTTTGCAAGACTTAGACCGGACTTAACTATTGAAACAGTGCTAGATAAATTAATCTTAGATCCATATTCAAGTGAAGTTCAAGATTATGTTGCTGATGTGTCTTATGAAATAGCTAAAAAGTATAATGTAAAAGCAATTCATATTGATGACTATTTTTATCCATATGAAGAAATAAGAGATCCAGATGAAAAAATGAAATTTGAAAAGTCTGGGTTTGTGAAGCTTGCTGATTTTAGAAGAAATAATGTTGATAAACTAATTGAAAAGATTCATAAGAAATTAAACACACTAGACAAAAAAGTTGAGTTTGGTATATCACCATTTGGAATATATAGAACTAATAGTATTTATTTTAATGAACCAACTGATGCAGCATGGGATAAGGGTTCTAATAATCATTTCTCTTGTCTTACTTGCTACGCAGGCCTTTATGCTGATGTTTACCTATGGATGAAAAAAGGTTGGATTGATTATGTAGTTCCTCAAAACTACTTTGATCTAGATTATTGGAAGAAGGCAAAAGATGGTTCAATGTTTGAACTAGTTAAATATGCTGACCTTGCTGAATGGTGGGCAAAAATAGCAAAAGAAACAAATACTAAGCTATATATGGGACAAGGTTTATATCGTTATTCAGAAGAAGGAAACTGGAGTAATAGCGAAGAGATTATTAATCAATTAAAATATAATCAAAACTATGATAATATTTTAGGTACTTCCTTTTTCACATTCAAAAACCTTACTCAAGATAAACCTGCTTCACTTGTAGAAGCAAGAGAGAAACTAAAAAAGCTTTGGACAAAAGAAGCAAAAGAAATATAGTAGTAATGACCAAGAAGTTATATTCTATAAGAAACGAGATAAATAAATGAAAAAATTATTTAGTGGGATTATTATAATATTGTTTGCTATTGGACTTATAGGATGTAATGTTGAAGACGAGAATTTAAACAATAATGGAGAGCATCAGCAAAATGTCAAGATATTAGAGTGGTCAAACAATACTGCTGTATATGCTAGAATCAAAAAAAAATATAGAAATAACGTATATAACGAAATTGAAGATATATTTAAAGGCTATGAATATAAAGAAATTTACATTGTTGAGAAATACTATGACTATGATGCAACAATTAATTACAAACTTCTTTTTCTTCTCAAAGATGATGATCATGAAAAGTTTATTAATTTAATTTCCCAAAACGAGATGGTGGAGATTGCTTATAAATGCGAGGATATACCATTTGAAGGATATGATAATCGTAAACTAGTGAGTAAATCTAATACTATTAAAGTTGGGGAAGAATTACAAATTTCTATCGAAGGTGATTTTAAAATATACCATCAAGAATTTATATATTCAGGTCTATGGATAAAATTAGCAGATTTTGATTGGGATAAAGATTATAGTAAAGAAGATTTTCCAAATATTGATATAAATTCTGTTAAAAAGTATAGTTTTAGAAAAGACTCCTTATTTTTGGAGTTGTCTAAACAAGATTATTTTAATCTTATGTACACGTCCAATGTTTTGTCAAGGATGATAAATATTAACGAAGTAAACTTTGTATATTCTAATACAGTTATGCCAATTTGGGAGAGTTCTGATTCATCTGTTGTTAAAATAAAAAACGAATTTAACAATTCAAAACAAATAGAAATTATTGGACTAAAGCCAGGAAAGGCCACTATTACCTTTGATTGGTTAAGTTGTGAAATCACTGTATTAGATGGAGAATAATTATTAGGAGGTACGCACTCATAAAAAAATGTAATAAATGTCTAATTAAAATATTTTGTTTTCTTGTTCTTGTTCTAGTGTTTAGTTCACCAGCAAGTAAAAGCATCCGAGCTTCTTCTTTTAATAATGGGTCAAATGTTAGAATTGATGAAGAAACTCTAGATAGTATAAGAGGTTCTATAAATTCAAGTTTTAAAAATTACCGTGAGATATATAATGAAGATGGGACAATTGAAATTATGGATTTACCAACAGATCCAAAGCCTGTCGGAGATGAACAGAAAAAAAGTAGAACAAACAAAACATTATTTAATGAAAATATTATAATAAGTAGTGGAAAGCCCGATGATCAAAGTATTGTTTTAACAATAATGGGAGATGGATATACAGCAGATCAGCAGGAGGATTTTATTGATTCAGCTCAACGAGTGGTTGAGTTTCTGCTTGGTAATCCAGACTCCGATGCAAAAGGATTTTACCCATATAATCTTTTTAGAGATTTTTTTACTGTTTATGCTATTGAAGTTATATCAAACGAGTCTGGGGTCAGTAGAGATGCAGATTATAATAATAATCATATTGTTGATAATTACTTTGGAAGTAGCTTTTATGGAGGAGAAGAAACTGGTACAGTTGAAAGACGATTAGATATAAAAAAATATCATAAAGCCTATGAATTGGTAAAATCTGATTCTCCAACAGCTGTTATAATATGTAATTCTACTAGATGGGGTGGGACTGGTGGTGATATTTCTATAATATCCTCGCATAGCAGAAACGGTTCAATTCTTACACATGAAATGGGACATACTTTAGGGGGTTTAGCTGATGAATATTGGGTGAATAATGAGCATTTTAATCTAATAGAAGCTCCGAACAAAACAAATAATGGAGATCTAAATACAATCAAATGGGCAAACTGGATTGGCTACGCTGGAAAATTTGGCGGGATAAGTGCTTATAGATATTCTTATAATGAAGGTGATATTTCTTATGACTGGTACAAACCTCACTTATCATGCCATATGCAAAACACTATTAGTCAATTTTGTGCAGTATGTGCAGAAGAATTGATTTATAGAATGGGATTAATAACTGGAGAGTTCTTTAGTACAACCACCATTTCGGATGAATATATAAGAATTGATAACGTTAACTATTTAATATATGGTGAATTTGAAATTCCACCAATCATAAACAAAAAAATTGTTGAAGAAATTGGAGTAGAGGCATTTAAAGACCAAACAATGCTCTCTAGCATAACAATACATAAGAATATCATTAAAATTGCTGATAATGCGTTTATAAATTGTACTAATCTTAATAAAGTAAAATTAACAAGGGATTCAAATAATAGTGTCCAATTAGGCAATGATGTTTTTTATGGATGCAACCAGTTAAAAGAAATAATTGTGCCAACGTCCAGAATTTTGGAGTATAAAAATGCAATAAACTGGAGTTACTATTCATCATATATTGTAGATACTAACTCTTTTTCTCTACTTAGATTAAATTGTTTTCATACATCAAACAGAAACACTTCTTTGCCAACTGAGAAGAACAGGGTATATAAACTAAACGTTGAATGTCCAAAGTCATATAAGATTACTTCAACTGCAACGTCCCTTGTTAGGATGAGTATCTATAATGCAAATATGAATTTAATTGATGGATCTACAAATGAATTAATTGTTTATTTAAATCCTGGAATATATTATATTGATATAAGATTTGATGATGATTTAGCTAGTGGAACAATAACTACAAAATATGAACTTAGATGGCCTCATACTGGCTGGGAAGTAGAATATAATGAGGACAATGATGTTCTAACTCATTTGCATCAAATGGGTTTAAATGAATATAAAAATCAATTAAAGTATTATAATAATAATGGGGCAGGATTTTATGAGTTTACACTTAATGGAACACTTATAGATGATGTGTCTCCCTACTATCCAGAAGGTGCAATTACAATTTATAGTAATAGTAGTAGAAGTAATATATTAACTAAATTTAGTGGCTATCCAGTAGAAGCAAAAACAAGTGAAAATATAAATAGAATGGTTGTCTATTTACCAAGCAGTGGTTACTTTTATATTGACATAAATATGGCTTCAAATGAACTCGCATCACTAGATCTAAGAATTAATCCAGTAACAAGTCAAGAGATAAATTTATTCAATCTATCTCTAACTTCAAATGAATATATAAATATATTTAATGAAACTACACATGGAGAGTATTTTCAAAAACTAATAATTAACCAAACAGGTAAGTTTACATTTTCTACATCATATTCAGGATTTCAAAATAACACTTTATTTATTCTTACAAAACTAGAATATGATAAAATAACAAACACATACTCGCTTGTAGTTAAAATAATAGATGAATTACATGCGAAAGATTACCCTGAGCCTAAAACCTTAAACTTAGAAGAAGGTATTTATTATATAGGTTATTATAATAAAAATGATAATCAGCCCTTAAATGTAGAGATTACTAGACATGTTACCCTATCAGGAAGTCATATTTTAATGACTGATCCAGAGTCGGGTGCATTGTGCGGAAGTCAAATTAACACAATTGAAATGAATAGTCAGGTTAAAAGTTATAACGAGTTATTTATCACAAAATCCTTCACAAGAATAATCTATCCAAACTATAACTATATTTATGATACATCATCATCGAGATTAGATTACTATTGGTATTCGAGTAATGAAAGTATTGCTACTGTAACAGATTATGGAACAGTATTAGGTAAGAATGTTGGAACAGTTAAGATAATGGCTGTATTAAAGGAAGATCCTTCTAAAGTCTTTATAAAAGAATTTACTATTATAGAAGACGCAGGTACTGATCCTTTGATAGTTAATAGCACACTAACCGTTAATTATTCTGAAACAGATAGTGGAACATTTAGACTAGCACTAGAGGAAGTTAATTGCCCATATCCGTGGTTTCAAGATTATAGTTGGAGTTTATTTATACCAGAACAAGAAAATGCTTTAACAGTATATCTTGATGAGTGGGGAAATATAGCTGTAAACCAAGTTGGAGGCTTTGTATTAACAGGAAGTTATTTGAAAAATAATAGGATTACAGTAATAATTGATGTAATTGTAATACCTTAGTTGTACTTGAGTTTAAACAATGTAGCTTAGGTGGAGTATTCTATAAAAAAATTGTATCTATTAAAATAGGGACCCTATAACTTAGTTGCAGGTCAAGAAAATAGTCATTCTAGCCATAACGGTATGATACTCCTAAAGTAGACAGTGAATTAAATAAAAGCAATTCATTATCTATTGGCTCTCTAAGATAGTTTATGGTTTTGTGGTCAAAAACAGCTGAAAAAGTACTATGACCACAAAACTTCTTAAAACAAAATTAAGTCGTAATTCAACTAAAAGAGTTACGACTTTTTGTATACAAATTATTTATAATAAACAGTTTCAAGTGGACTTATAGGATAATTTGAATAAAGAATTTATAGTTTAATTGCATCTAAATCATTATATTCAAAATCTATTCTCTTTGATTTTAATAAAGCTATAAATGATCTTGTTTATTTTTACATGAAAGAGTGGTTTATTTCAATTTTACCTGGTTAATTTATATAGTTCTACCTATTTAAATCAATCTATAATGTTTGTCTTAGCATCATCAAAATAAGCAACTGCAGAGCTCTATAAGCAAAATAAGCTTCTTAAAAACTTATTTCATTTTCCATATAGCTAACTGATTATTATTAGACAAATATTGCCATAAAAAGATACTGACCACAAAACTTCTTAAGAAAAACCACAAAACCATAAAACTTCTTAAAGAATCTATCTATTTTAGGAGTATTTTTATATGGGAAGAAAAAGTAAAGTCAGTAAAGAAATTTATATCTATATCCATACTTACCCAAGAAAGTTAAACATCTATAAAACTTAGAGCCTCTTATATTTTCTTTAAATTTAAAATATAAATTACAACTTGAAAAAAAGCCTATTATGTTATATAATAAGTAAAGATAAAACTTTATTACAAAGTTAAAAACTATTTATATAGGAGCAAAATATGTATAGAATTTATCCGAATGTGAAGCAACAAAAATTAAATGATGGGTCTTATTATTTTCCAGAGTTATTTGTTGCTTTTTTTCAGGAAGAATACGAAAACGTTTTTAACTATTTAAAAACTAAATGGAGTGTAGAAAAGGGTAGCGAAAAAAAAGCTAACCTTAAGTTTTTAGTAGATAAGAATCTTGATGAAGAAGCTTATAGACTAAAAGTAGAAGAAGATTTAATTACCATTAACTCAAGTTCAGAAAAAGGAGCATATTATGCACTTGTTACATTGAATCAAATTCAAAGTGGTAATTCAAATATTAGATGTTTAGAATTGTTTGATGAGCCTGACTTAAAAATTAGAGGTTTAATGCTAGATATTAGCCGTGATAAAGTTCCAACTGTAGAAACGGTTAAAAAAGTTATCGATATGATGAGTGATGTGAAGATGAATCACTTAGAATTATATGTTGAAGGGTTTAGTTTTGAATATAAGTCATTTTCAAAATATTTAAAAGAAAATAGTTATCTTACAATAGCTGAGTATAAAGAACTTGAAGCTTATGCGAATAGTAAAATGATTGATTTAGTTCCAAATCAAAATGGATTTGGGCATATGGCAAAGTGGTTGGAACTCGATGAGTTTAAAGATTTAGCTGAAGTACCTGAAGGAATCTTCCTTTGGGGAAGACAAAGATCAGCATCAACTCTAAATCCACTTGATCCAAAGAGTATTGAACTTGTGAAAAAGATGTATGCAGATATGCTACCTATTAGTAACTCTAAGTATTTCAATATGAACTTTGATGAACCGTTTGAACTTGGTAAAGGTAAATCAAAAGAAGAAGTAGAAAAACATGGCCTTGGTAAAGTTTATTTAGATTTTGTTTTAAAAGCTTATGAAGAAATAAAGAAATACGATAAACAACCATTTATTTGGGGTGACGTTTTACTCCATCACCCAGAAGTTTTACCTAAACTTCCAAAAGATATGTTGTTCATTGATTGGGGATACGATGCTATTTATCCATTTAAACGTAACTTAAAGAAATTAAGTGATTTAAATATAAAATTCCTAGCAGCTCCAGCAACTACTAGCTGGTGTAGTTTTCTAGGAAGAACTAATGACTGGTGGGAAAATATTCAAAACGCCTCTGTATACACAGAAGCATTTAATGGAGAAGGTTTAATTGTTACTGATTGGGGTGACTTTGGTCACTTGCAATTTTTACCAATTAGTTATGCTCCACTTATTTTTAGTGGTTTAATGAGCTGGCGAGTAAAAGAAGGCACTTACTTCTCTCTTCCTGATTATTTAAATAAATATATTTTTAAAGATACTAAAAATATAATAGCAAATACAGTTTTAGAACTTGGTAATTACTATCGTTATTATAATGATTATAGATCCAATGGCACAGTTGCTTTTCACACATTTATGTGGGCAAACTATGGTGTTAAAGAAGAAAAGCCATATGAGTATTATTATGAAAGAATGAAAAATGCTACATTAAGTACTGAGAATTATAAGTCTATGAACAAATTCTTTGACTTAAGATTAGCTGAGCTTGATCAAACAAATATGCAAATTGATGATGGTGAATTAATTAAAGCAGAATTAAAACACGCTGTATATTTAGTTAGATTAATCAATGATTTGAACTATTCATTTAATAATGATTTAGAATTAAACGAGAAAATTAAATTACTAGATGGCATAGTAAAGTCTAGAAATTATTTAATAGAAGAACAAAAGAGATTATGGCTTTCAAGAAACAAATATAGTGATCTTGATAGTAGTGTTAAGTATTTAGAGAAATTTATATTATTTACTAAAAATATTTCGGATTATCTTAAAGAGGTGGAATAATGAAGAAAAAAATGAAAATCAGTCCTGCAGCCATAAAAAAAGGGTTATTATATTTGCTTTTATTTACTGTTGTAGGCTTTGTAATTTCAGGAGTTATTTCGAGTTTTAAAAGTGGGCACATTTTGTCTATGAGCGAAACTCCATTGGAATATATTCCAAGAGGAAGTTATGAAAATTTCTTAAAAATAAAAGCAGGTAAACCAGCAGAAGCATTAGATGAATATGAATTGAAGATGTCTGAGTTGACTTTACCTAAACTAGCAGAAGATATTATAATTCCAGGTAGTTCTGCAGCAATTAGTTCTAATGCGGAAAACTTTGAAGTTTTATATGGACTATATAAAGATGCAGAAGGAAATAGTGTAGATGTTCTAAGTACAAGTGATTTTGGATTTGCAACTTGGTCATTTACAGTTTCAGAAGCGGGACTATATCATGTTTATGTTAATTATTATCCCGTTAAACATGGAAGTTCTAATATTGAAAGAAGAATTATTGTTAATGAAGAAATTGATATAAACAAAGAAGATCATCCAGTTCAATTTGACAATTTAGATAATGTTAAGTTTCCAAGATTTTGGACTAATAAAAACGATATTATTGAAGATACAACTGGAAATGATATGAAACCATCTCAAGTAGAAATCTTTGATGTTCAAAGAAAATTATATCTACGAGATGAAACTGGCTATATAGTGCATCCATATTTAATTTATTTGAAGGCTGGAGAAAATAAAATTACTTTTGAGTCAATTCGTGAGTCAATGGCAATTGCATCTTTAGGTATAACTTCATATAAAGAAGATTTATCTTATGCAGAATATAGTGCTTTATATAAAGATGAAAAAATTAATGTTCTAGAAGCTCCAATTAAAATTGAAGCTCAAGATTCTAATGAAAGAACATCTCCTACTCTATATGCTATAGCAGATAGAACAGACCCAATGAATAACCCAGTTCATCCAGTAAAACAAAAGCTAAATGCAATTGGAGGAACTAAATGGACTACACCAGGGGATGCAATTTCTTGGCAAATTGATCTTACAAATTATGAAAGTGGACTTTATTATATTTCTCTAAGAGCGAAGCAAGACTCTGCTAGGGGAATGTTCTCTACTAGAAGAGTTTATATAGATGGTGAAATACCTTTTGCGGAAGCAAATGCTGCAAGATTTTCTTACAATAGTAAATATAGTATTGTTACTCTAGGTACAGAAGAAGATCCGTTCTTATTCTATTTAGAAGGCGGTAAAGTTCATACTTTAACAATCGAATCTACTTTAGGTGAATATGCATCCTTAGTAAGTAGAATTCAATCCGCTATTGATTTACTGAATGATTTATATTTAAGAATTATTGCAATTACAACAGTTAATCCTGACCCATATCAAGATTATTATCTATATGATAAAGGTGATGGAAGAACTCCTAGAGTTGAAGGTACACTTGAAACTCTTGAAGCTGCAAAAGAAATCATAGAAAAAGTTTTAGCAGATGTTGTAGCTATTTCTGGTGATAAGAGTGATAAAGAAGCAGCTCTTGATAAAATGATTTTGCAGTTAAGCTTAATGCTAGAAAAACCAAGAACAATAACTGAAAGACTTTCTGACTTCTCAAATAATATTTCTGCTCTAGGTAACTGGATTAGTGAAGTAAGAAGTCAACCATTACAAATTGAATCTATTTATATTCATACTGATATGGAAGCATTACCAAAAGCAAATTCAAACTTCTTTACTGGATTATGGTTTGGTATTAAAGCATTCTTTAGTTCATTCTTCTTTGATTATGAATCTATAGGTACTATTGGTTTAGAAGAAACTGAAAGAGAAGTTGAAGTATGGTTCTTAACGAGTGCATCCGCAGGTCGTGAACAAGCTAACTCGATTAGTACACTTATATCTAATAACCTTACAACATTTTTAGCTGAAGATGGAAAAACACCAATAAATGTAAAACTAAAAGTAGTTGCACCAGGTGTATTATTACCGTCAACAATTGCAAAAAGAGGACCAGATATCGCACTGAATGTAGATAATGGCCTACCTGTAAACTACGCAATGCGTAATGCGATTTATGATGTATCTGTGTTTGATGAGTTTTATCAAGTAACAGGTATATGTTCTGCAACTAATGCGGAAAAAGGACTATGTGATCCAAGCGTTAATTATAACGAAGGAAGATTAACTGATCCAAACGCAAAATATTTATTCTTTGATAGCGCAATGGTTCCTTACAAATACAAAGATAGCTATTATGCTTTACCAAATACCCAAAGTTATTTAGTTATGTTTTATAGAACTGATATATTTACTGAAAGAAACTGGCAAGTTCCAGAAACATGGAATCAAGTAACTAGTTTAGTTAGAGAATTATCTATTTCTAACTTGCAATTCTATTTACCGATTTCTACATCAGGGGCATCAAGTGTAGTTAACTCAGTATTTGCAACAATGCTATACCAAAGAAATGGTACATTCTACCGTAACGATAATAAAGAAGTTAACTTTGATACTGAAGAAGCGATGCAAGCTTTTGAACAGTGGACTAAGTATTATACAGACTATTCATTCCCACTTGCGGCGAGTTTCATTAACCGTTTTAAAACTGGAGAAACTCCAATAGGAATTGCTGGTTATGAAATGTTTAATACAATTTCTGTATTTGCACCTGAAATTGCAGGTAAATGGGAATTTGCTCCACTACCTGGAACAATTGATTCTGAAGGGAATTTAAATAATAGTGGTGCTGCTTATGGAAGTGCTACAGTTATGATGAAAAATGCGAAAAACCCTGAAGCTGCATGGGACTTCATGCGTTGGTGGGTATCTGCAGAAACTCAATCGCTATATGCAATTGAACTAGAATCTATTCTAGGGGCTGCAGCTAGACATAATACTGCAAACGTAATTGCATTTAAGAGCCTATCTTGGACAAGAAAAGAACAAAACGTTTTAATCCCACAATGGGAAAACAGTGTTGGTGTTCCTGAAGTTCCGGGTGGATATTATACAGGAAGAAATATTGAAAATGCATTCCGTGAAGTAGTTAATAATAGTAAGAACCCTCGAGAAACATTGCAAGAATATATATTATATATAAATGCTGAGATATCTAAAAAAAGAGCCGAATTTGGCTTGGAAAACTAGGAGATTGAAGTATGGAACAAGTAAAAGAAAAACCTAAGTTTTCCTTTAGAAGATTTTTTCAAGAACAAGATCGTAAATTTGATCTTTGGAGTAGAAAAAAATCTTGGAGAAGAAAATTCTATCTAAACAAATCGCTCTATTTAATGATGATTCCTTATTTATTGTTATTCCTTACATTTACTGTTGTACCAGTTGTAATGAGTTTCTTATTAGGATTCACATACTTTAATATGCTAGAAACTCCAAAGTGGGTTGGCGCACAAAACTATTTAGACTTATTCTTAAATGACCCAATATTTATAACAGCTGTAAAGAATACTCTTATTATTGCTGTTATTACTGGGCCATTAGGATATATTATAGCTTTCGTATTTGCTTGGTTAATTAATGAATTACCACAAAAACTAAGAGCTATTATTACATTAGTATTCTACGCACCATCGCTTGCTGGTGGGGCAGTAGCAATTTGGGCTTTGATTTTTGCAAGTGACGTTTACGGCTTTGCAAATGCCTACTTAATAAACTGGGGTTTAATATCCGAACCGATAACCTGGCTCCAAGATACGAATTATATCTTGCCGATTGTTATTGTAGTTCAGTTATGGATGAGTTTGGGTGTAAACTTCCTATCCTTAATTGCTGGTCTTAAAGGTATTGATAAAACTCAATACGAAGCAGCAGCAGTGGATGGAGTAAGAAATAGGTGGCAAGAGTTGTGGTATATTACTCTACCTAATATGAGTAGTATTCTAATATTTGCCGCAGTAATCCAAATTAGTGGTTCTTTAGCTGTTGGTGGTGTAACTACTGCTCTGGCAGGGTTCCCATCGGTCGGTTATGCAGGACATACTATTCTAAATCACTTACAAGACTATGGTGGATTGAGATATGAAATGGGTTATGCATCAGCTATTGCTACTATATTATTTGCCTCAGGTATAATTCTTAAAAATGTAATTAATAAATTAATAAGAAAGGTGGGGACATAATGAATAGATCAAAAGAAGAACTATTAAATGAAGAAACAACCCAACACCTTGAAGACACTAAAAAACAGAAGAGAAATGAACGTAAATCTAGAGCGATAGACTCCAGGCCGTTTGCGGAAATATCAGCTTTTAAAGTATTGCAAAAATCTAAAAAGCAAAAAAGACTTAATAGATCAAAAGCAGGGGACTTAGCTCTGTTTATATTCCTTGCTGCTGCAGGCTTTATAAGTATTTTACCAATGGTTTTAATCATTAGTAATGCCTTTAAACCGCTGAACGAAATCTTTGAATATCCTCCAAGATTCCTTGTTCAAAACCCAACATGGGATAACTTCCGTGATTTAGGTGTTGTTCTAGGGAGTTCATTAGTTCCTTTTTCTAGATATTTATTCAATACTATATTAGTAACAATATTAGGAACTGTTGGACATTTATTTATTGCTTCAATGTGTGCTTATCCTTTAGCGAAATATAAAATTCCTGGTGGGACACTTATTATGGGTTTAATTACTTATTCTTTAATGTTCCCAGCAGCTGTTAGAGGTATTCCTAACTACATAGTTTTAAATGGGTTAGGTTTAATAGACACGCATTGGTCAATTATTTTACCAGTTATTGCATCTTCACTTGGTTTATATTTAATGAAACAGTTTATGCAAGATGTACCAATGGAGTTAATTGAATCTGCAAAAATTGATGGTGCAAGTGAATTTACTATTTATCGTAAAATAATAATGCCACTTGTTAAACCAGCATCAATCACTTTAATAATTTTAAACTTCCAAAGTTTATGGGCAGCAGAAGGTTCAACATATATTTATAGAGAAGACTATAAGATGTTATCCTATGCTCTAACTCAAATAGCATCTGCAGGACCTGCAAGACAGGGAACGCTAGCTGCGGTTAGCTTAATTATGGTAATTGTACCTGTAGTAATGTTCATCGTATCTCAAAGTTCAATGTTAGATACTATGGCTCACTCGGGGATGAAATAGGTATATATATGAAAAAGATATATAGATATTTAATTACTTTAGTTTTCGTTATAGTTAGTGTTTCAGCTTTAAGCGTTAATGCTGCAGTTGGGTATACATATTCACATAGTGGACAGCCAATTTATTCTTCTGTTGGTTACTCTGTAACCAAAGACAGTATTTATACAATCATCAGTGATGCTTGGACAAGCCCATCAGGTGAAAAACTTTCTGAAAAGTTTTTTAAGAGTCCAGAAGACTTATTTATTTATACTGAAGTTGATGATGAAGGTAATGAAGAAGATATAATTTATGTTGTAGATAGTAACTCAAGTTACTTATTACTCTTCAATGGTGATGTTCAATACCAAGGAAAAGTAACCCAGTTTGAAATTCTTCCAGAAAACTTTACTGAAGCTCAACTGCTTCCGGTTAAGACCGGGAAAACTGAAGTTGATTCTTCGGGCAATGTTAAACCGGGTACTTCCAGAAGGTTTGAAACATATCTTTCATCTGAAAAAGGAATGTCTTTTGCGGAGTTCTTTGCTGTTGCTGATATTCCATACGAAGATAGAACTGAAAGCGAAAAGTTCTACATTCAAGCAAATGGTTTAAGTGGCGTTTATCGTGCAGTTAGACCAACAAGAGATGAAAAAGGCTTTATCATTAAAGGCGAATATCAAGATGTTATTTATTTAAGTGATAAATTAAATAATCAAATAATAATTTTAGATGCAAAGTCATATAAAGTTGTTCAAATTGTAACTACACCAACAGACTCAAGTTTCTCAGGTAAAGAGTTTAAACCTCTTAGGGTTGTAACAGATGGACCTGGCTTAATGTTTGTTATTTCTGAAGGTGTTTATGAAGGAATAATGCAAATGACTTTTGATGGTAAGTTTAGTAGTTATGTAGGTGTTAACTATACAACCTTGTCTTTCTGGGAATCGTTCCAAAGACGTTTTATGACAGAAGAACAACTTAAAGGACAAACAACTATTTTAAATACTAACTTTACTAGTATTGCAATGGATAAAGAAGAGTTCATATATACAACTTCAAGAGCAGTAAATGGCACCGATGATACTAGAATGATTAAGAGAATTAATCCAACTGGTATAGATGTACTTACTAGAAATGGCTATTCTGTTCCAAAAGGTGACTTAGTATATATTAGAACAGGAACGAATACTGCACTGCGTGGGCCATCAAGATTTACAGGTATTGCTGTAAATGATTATGGGGTATATTCTGTAACTGATGAAAAAACAGGACGTTTCTTTACTTATGATGATGAAGGAAACTTACTTTATATTTCTGCGGGAACAGGTAACGAACTTAATGACTTGAAAAACCCAGTAGCAATTCACTATCAAGGAGAAAATATTATAATCCTAGATAAAGCTAGACAGTCAATTCTTCGATTTGAACCAACTGACATTGCAAAAGTAATTAATAAAGCAACTAAATATCACTATGAAGGAAACTTAGTTGCGGCAAGTGAAGAATGGAATAACGTTGTTGCATTAAATCCAAACTATGAATATGCATATGTTGGAATAGGTAAATCGCTTCTTAATCAAGAAAGATATGAAGAAGCAATGCAATACTTCCAAATTGGATATAATGTAAGTTATTATTCACGAGCATATAAACTTTCAAGGGATAAAACTATTCAAAAATACTTTACACCTGTAATATCTACAGTGTTTGTATTAATAATTGCTGGATATGGGTATAAATTGTATAAGGGGTTTAAACTAAAAAAACAAAGTAAAGAAGGAAAGGATGATAGCAATGACTGAGAATGTAAATAATCAAAAGAAATCTCCATCAGCTTTTTTCCAAAAAGTTAAAAGTTATTTAGCTTACTTTTACGAACACTTTGTAAAGTTTCCTACTTATATATTAACTCATCCTATTAAAGGCTATGATTATTTTAAACGTGAAAAACGTGGTAAGATGAGCGTTGCTATAACGTTTATGATTCTTTTAATTTTAGTTCAAATATTGCAATTTCAATATTCTGGATTTGTTGTTAGTCAAAATAATCCAAATGATTTAAAAACTTTCAAGGAAATAAGTTTAGTAGTACTTCCAATTGTATTAATTACGGTTTCTAATTGGAGTATTACAACATTGTTTGATGGAAAAGGTAAAATGAAAGAAATCTTTATGATGCTTTGTTATTCGCTGTTTCCACTTATAGTTACAAAAGCTTTAGGATTAGTATTGTCTAATTTTATTACAAATGCAGAAGTTGGATTTTATAATTTATTATTGGGCTTAGGAACATTCCTAATGGGCTATATGATATTTTTCGGACTAATTTCTATTCATGAATTTGGTGTTTTGAAAAATGTTGCTTCTATTCTTGGAACATTTATAGCACTTTCAGTTATATTATTTGTTGTCCTACTTGCTTTTGACTTGTATCAACAAGTATATAGTTTTATTTATACCCTATATAAAGAAATATCTTTAAGGTATATGTAGGGAGGTAAAATATGAGATTTTTAAAACTTAAATACATATTAACCTTTGCTATAGTTATAGCATTAGGTGTAACCTCGTTACTATATTTTGTTGGTGGGCTTAATAAGTTTGCACTAGATAATTTAAATATTGAGTTTTCATATGAAGGATACTTAGATTATAGTGAATATGATGCTGATGGAAATCGTTATGTTATTTATGATTCTTTAGTTGAGATGAATGAAGCAGTAGCGGGATTAGAAGCAGGATCATATGAATTAGTAAGTGAAGTAGCACCTTTCATTGCTAAATTTATTTTAAGTTCTGCAAAGATCGTTGCTCAAAATACTACATATACAATGTATCTTGATGAGAAAACAACGATTATTACTGTAGGAGTAAATAGTACTGCAACTCCAACTACTGTTAAAACAAAAGAAGGATTTATTAAATACGATATTAATTCTTTTGGAACTAAGTTTGATTCAGCTATAAAAGATGATAAAACAACACAAGCTCGTTCTAATATATTATTAAAATATATTGGTTCAAATGATAAGGTTGCAAATATTCCATTTAATACTATTACAAATAGTGCTTCTTATGAAGATAAGTTAACTGGAACAGAACAAAGACATTATAAGATTAAATTTGATGTTGAAAACGGAATTGAGATTTTATATGAACTTGGTGAATTTACAGTTATCGACTCTTTCTTCCCGAAAGAATTTGATCGTGATGACTTCTTTGAATACTTTAGAGGTAATTTAGTATTCATTCCGAACATAGATGGAATTACTGCTCGTAATAGATTAGAGTATTCAAGCGGATTTACATTCTCTCATGAATGTGCTGCTTATATTGAAGAAAACAATCTTGCAACTGTAACACCTATCTTTTCTGGAACATCAATTCTTGATGAAGAAGGGAATAAACTTCCAACAAGATATGACTTAAGTAATGTTGTAGAGCTAGATGAAAATGGAAATCCAACTAATGTTTTAAAGATGAAAATAGGTGAACATTATAATGTTCCTGATGTTAATGCTGAAGGAGCATCACCATGTGTTGCTAATCCTTTCGCAAATGGAAATATTTTAGATAGTATTTTTAATGGGTATTATAGCTTAAGAGCTAAAGAAGAAGTTACAGTAGATGGAAAAACTGAAACTGTAACATATAGTACTGACTGGCGTTATACTACAGCTAATCTTTCTCCAGTATTTGAAAAGAAAGCTTCTGGTACAACTCAGTTTACAAAGATGTTTGAATATATGTATAAACTAGATACGGATAAAGATCCTAACTATTTCTACTATAAAGCACAAAACATTACAATAAATCAGAATAACTATTCTACATACGCAGCAAACTATCCAGGCATTGTCATCGGAGATAAGATTACTGTAAAAACACCAATCTTATACTTTGAAGACTTAACGGTTGTTAAAAATGGCTACTATGGTACTGACAGAAAATTTTATGAAGATAAGAACTTAACGACATTAATTACTGAGATGGATTCATATGAATATTTTGTAGACTTAAATAGTAATAAAGCCTTTGTTTATGAAGAAGGTAACTATGTAGAAGTAAATAAAAGGATTTCAATTGGTGGCTATCACGCAAGAGATGAAGAAGGAAACTTCTTATATAATGAAGATGGTAGTCCAGTTCAAGAAGTTCTTGATGTTGAAAGAGCAAATCTACAAAACGATAAATTTGGTAATGAGGTTGAGTCAACTCCACCAATTTTCCAAGTAGCTGTTAGATTTACTTTATCAAATGAAGGTTTAGAAGCAACTATTCTTAATGATTCTATTTTAGAAGGTTTAGGAAAAAAACATAGAGAAGATGGATTAAGAACAAAGTTTTCTCATGACTCAAGAATTCATACAATTGATGTTTTACCGTTTATGACAAGTAATTCATCGGAAACAAGTAAGGGCCAAATCATCTTGCCAGATGGTAGTGGGGCTATTATGTCATTTAATAGTCCTAAATCAGCACTGGGATATACGGCCTACAGTAAGACTATTTATGGTCCAGATATGTCATTTACATTTAGGGATACTCAAGAAACTCTTTCAAACCAACAAATGATGTTTGGAATGTTTGGGTTCTTAGATCAAACTGAAAGAAAAGGAGTGCTGGCAATTGCAGATCGAGGCGCAAACTTAACTTCGATCTATGCAAACTTTAAGCGAGCAACAGCTACATCAAAAAACACAGCTTATTTTACTGCTTTATTAAGAGAAAATGAAACTGTGTATGTTGGTACTGCGCAAACAGCATTTAATAAATGGTCTAGAGAAAGATCACATACCGACTTTAAGTATTTATATCACTTTATGTTGCCACATGAATTTATTGATAATTCAGGGAATATCCAATATGTAACTTTAGCTCAAAAATATCGAAACTATTTAATAGATAAGTATGATTTATATCCAAAAGATATGACAGATAGCAATGTTCTTGCTCTGACATTCCTTGGTTCATTTGAAAAACGAATAGTTACACTAGGGGTAGCACATAATGTAAAATACAGTCTTACTACATTTGACCAAGCACAAATAATTATAGAAGAACTTATGAATGAGGGAGCTTTAGAATTAGCTGTTGCCTATAGGTCTTGGACTACTGATGCTATGGAACCTCAAGCAACTAATAAAGCTAAGGTTTCTAGACAGCTTGGCGGTAAGTCTGATATGATTGAACTTGCTAAATTTTTAGAGAAAAACTATATTGCTTTCTATCCAGAAGTAAGAGTAACAACAAATAAAGGTTATGCTTATAATTTTGGTAATCTAAAATATACTGCAAAAACAGTTGGAAGCACTTATTCACAACATCGTGAATATAATCTTGCAACAGGTAGAGCAAGTGATACTATTAAACCTAATACAATGTTGTCTCCAGTTTATTATGTAGATTATGTAACAAAATATCTTAAATCATATAATAAATTAACGATTAAAGGAGCGTTCTTAACTGACTTAGGCAATCAAAAAGTAGGTGACTATAGTAGAACAAGAGTAACTTATCCTGAACTAGGTATGGAACATCAAATTGCAGCATTAGAAAAATTAAGTGGTTCATTACAATCAACAATGATTTCTGCTCCATTTGATTATGCTTTTAAATATGTTGATTTTGCAGTTGATGTACCACTTGAATCTTCTTTATTAGGATATTATGATTACACTATTCCTTTCTATCAATTAGTTATTAGTGGCTTATTTGACTATGCTGGTCCAGCTGTTAACTATGATAGTTCTAGAAATAGTGATTGGTATTTATTAAAGGCATTGGAAACAGGATCTAATCTACAATTCTTATTATCTTATGAAGATACAAAAATACTATTAGAAACTGACTATACAATGTTCTATAATACGTATTATACAAATATTAAGAACGATATTATTAGACTTAATGATATTATAAACCAAGTAGGAATTCATAACGAAGCGTTTTTAACTTCTCATAGAATTCTTAAAGATGATGTTTATGAAGTTGAGTACAGCAATGGTCTTAAAATTATAATTAACTATACTAATGTATATTATAATGATGATGCAAGAGGTATTAATGTTAGACCTAATTGGTTCTTAGTAATTGAGGAGGCGAGATAATGGGAAAAATTAAAGAATTTTTTATCAAAATTTGGTCTTCAGTTGTTAGTTTTTTCAGAAAAGTTTTTAGTAAAATAGGTCAATTTTTCGAAAAAACTGGAATATCTAAATTCTTTAGAAAAGTAAAAGATATTCTACTTTACTTACCTAGAAAGCTAACTGAGAATTGGAGTTATAGAAAACGCCAATCAGCAATGGGCTTTGTATTTACAATAGGTTTAATAATAGGATTAATATATTTCTTTTTAATACCTTTCTTTATAACTATCATTTATAGTTTTTCTAGAGTTGAGAACTTAAACTTAAACTCTTCAACTCTAGAACACATTGGTGTTGCTACAGAGTGGATTGGACTTGACAACTTTAAATATATTTTAAAAGAACACTCAACCTTTTCCACAACACTTTTTGATGCATTTAAAGACTCTATATTTAATGTAGTATTTATTCTAATATTTAGTTTAATTATAGCAGTTCTTTTAAATTCTAAATTTAAAGGTCGTGCATTTGTAAGAGCTATGTTCTTTATGCCAGTTATCTTTAACTCACAAGCAATTGATGTAGCAATGTCAGCAGGTTCATCAATTACAGCAGCAATGGAAAGTGCGCAATCCTCAATATTTGTTGGGGGATTTAGTATGATGGATTTCATCTTAGATGCAAACCTACCAGCTGGTGTAGCTTCCTTCTTAGGAGGAATGACAAATCAGATTTACCAAGTAATTTCAAACTCTGGGGTCCAAATACTAATATTCCTAGCCGGAATTCAATCTGTTCCAAGACATTTATATGAAGCAGCTAAAATAGAAGGTGCAACTCAATATGAAATATTCTGGAAGATTACATTCCCGATGGTTTCGCCGTTAATGCTTACGGCAGGAGTATATACTATCGTTGACTCATTCTTACGCAGTAATCTACTGAGTACAATTAATGTCTTTAGTAGAGCTGGTGTAAGAGAATTAGCGACGGGGCTTGGTTACTTAACACATTATGGAATTCATGCAGCAATGTCACTATTATTTGCTCTGTCTTCACTAATATTAATAGCTGCCGTATTATTCGGGCTATCAAAGATGGTGTTCTACTATGACGAATAAAAAGACGTTTAAAGAAGAATTCAGAGAAAGTTTCGATAAGTTTAAAGTAGATTGGAAAGATCCAGTTAAGAAAAAAGTAAGAGCTAAAAAAGCTGGTATTACTATAGGGGCTATATTTAGAACTCTTATACTAATTGGATTGATGTTTGTAATTATATTACCAATTTTCCAAAAAATCTCCTTTGCTTTTAGACATCCAAATACAATTGCGGACCCACAAATTATTTGGATTCCGTCTGAATTTTCAATTATAAATTTCCAAGTTGCATATAAATTATTAGACTTTGGAGTATCCGTTTGGAATACATTATTTATATCTGTTGGAGCTATGCTTCTTCAAATTATATCTACAGCATTAATCGGTTATGCTTTCGCAAGACTAAGGTTTAAAGGTAGTCAAATACTGTTTTACCTTACTTTACTTACTCTAGTAGTTCCAAATGAAACACTACATGTTGCTAGGATGTTGTTCTTCACAAACACATCATTCTTTGGAATAAAACTAATGGGTAATTTTATGGCAGTATTTCTAATGTCAGCCTTTGGGCAAGGTATTAGATCGGCAATATTTATTTATCTATTTAGGCAATTTTTCAAGGGATTACCACCTGAATTAGAAGAAAGTGCACAAGTAGATGGTGCTGGAGTATTCAGAACTTTCTGGAGTGTTATGTTACCTAATGCTCGTGGAGCGATTGTAACTGTTTCCTTGTTCTCGTTTGTATGGCAATGGAATGACTATTACTTTGCAAACCTATTTGGATTCATTGGCGGTGGATTCTCAGTATTATCAACGCAGTTATCTGCAGGATCTGAGCGACTTCAAGCAATTATATCTGGATGGGCTAGTAGTGGATTAGAATATTTCCAAGACCTTACGGATGAAGCTATTAGAACAAACACAATGTTTAGAGCATTAATTGCTAATACGGCAGCACTACTCATGATGTTACCTGTATTAGTTGGTTATATGTTCTTCCAAAAACTGTTTGTAGAAAGTATTGAAAGAACGGGTATCGTTGGATAAAAATTTAAGGCGCAGAAAATTTGCTGCGCCTTATTTATTGGAGTAGTAAGATGAAAATAGAAAAATTATCATTAAAAGAAAAAATAGGTCAAATGTTAATGTTTGCTTTCCATGGTCTTGATTATAATGAACAACTTGAAGTCTTTAAAAATGAGTTTTCATTAGGTAGTGTAGTGTTATTTGCAAGAAACATTAAAGATGTTGTGCAAGTGTCTAGACTAAATAGTGCAATTCAAAAAGATTCTAAGATTCCAATGTTTATTAGTTTAGATCAAGAAGGTGGAACAGTCTTAAGAGTAATGAGTGGCATAACAGCCCTACCAGGGGCGATGACACTTGCAAGTACTAATAGAGATGAAGTTTACCAAATTACAAAAGCAGTTGCTAAAGATTTAGTTAATTTAGGATTTAATATGAATTTCGCACCTGTTGGTGATGTAAATAACAATCCTAATAATCCTGTTATAAACTCTAGAAGTTATTCGGATAACCCTAAAGTTGTTGCAGATTTAAGTGAAGATGCTTTTAAAGGTTTTCAAGATGGTGGTTTGCTCCCAACAATTAAGCACTTTCCAGGCCATGGTAATACTAGCGTTGATTCACATTTGGGGCTTCCTATCGTGACGGATTCATATAGTGATATTATGAAGACTGAAATTGTTCCATTTAAAAATGCTATTGATAAAGGCATTGATGGAGTGATGATGTCCCATATTGTTTATGAAGTGTTTGATTCTAAATATCCAGCCTCACTTTCTAAAAAAATTATAAATGATTTTCTAATTGAAAAGTTAAACTTTAAAGGTTTGGTTGTAACAGATAGTCTTACTATGGGTGCAATTTCTAAACACTTTACTTTTGAAGAAGTTATTTATAATGGAGTAATGGCTGGTAATGATATTTTAGTATTTTGTGGGAAGGCTAGTGTAGAAGAACAAAGGTTTATTTATAATACATTTTATAAATTAGTAGAAGAAGGTAAAATACCTATAGAAAGAATTGACTTCTCTGTTAATAAAATACTTAAACTAAAAGCAAAATATACTAAATCTAGACCAAATCTACAAATGATTAACTTAAAAGAAAACAACGAACTATCAAGAAGGCTTTATGATCAAAGTACGACGATAGTTAAAGATGGTGGACTTATTCCTATTACAGATAAAGATAATGTTTTAAGTTTATTTCCTAAAATCAATTTGTTTTCATTTATAGACAATGATAAGCAAAAATATGATACTCTTTCAAGATATCTAAACATTGATGAAAAAATATATAATAGTGAAAACTATTTAGATATATTAAAAGATATAGATAGCTATAATAAAATAATTTTATTTACTTATAATGTTCAAGAAGATGATTATCAAAGTAAATTATTTAATAGTTTGGATAAAAGTAGAGTTATTGTAGTTAGTTTACGCTCCCCATATGATTTATTAAAATTAGAGGGATGTAAGAATTATATATGTACTTATGAACCAACAATTGAAGCTTTAGAATCCTTAAGTAGAGTACTAATGGGTAAACAAAAAGCTGTTGGGAAATTACCAATAAATTTATGAGGTGAATAATGAAAGTAATTAAAGTAAAAAACTATGAAGAATTAAGTGAACTTGCTAGTAATATATTAGTTGATGTAGTTATGAATAAGCCTGATGCTATTTTAGGTTTAGCAACAGGTTCTACACCACTTGGTCTTTATAAGAATTTAATTAAGAAGTATGAAAAAGGCGAAGTTTCTTTTAAAAATGTAAAATCATTTAACTTAGATGAGTATTGTGAATTACCACAAGATCATCCTGAAAGTTATTATTCTTTTATGTTTAGGAATTTATTCAATCATATTGATATAAAAGCTGAAAACATTAATCTACCTTCTTCAGTAGGAGATGATTTAGATAAACTTAGTAAAGAATATAATGATAAATTAAAAGCAAACACAATTGACTTACAAATACTTGGTATTGGTGGCAATGGCCATATTGGCTTCAATGAACCCGGAACTTCATTTGATCAAGAAACTTTTGTTGTGGAACTTGCGGAAAAAACAAGACAAGACAATGCAAGATTCTTTAATTCAATTGATGAAGTACCACATCATGCGATTACTATGGGTATTAAAAATATCCTTGACGCAAAGCAAATTTTACTTCTTGCTTCTGGTAGTGGAAAGCAAGAAGCAGTAAAGAAATTGGTGGAAGGACCACTAACAGAATCTTTTCCTGCATCAATTTTAAAAAAACATGGCAATGTAATTGTTATAATAGATGAAGAGGCAAGTTTGTTATTATCAAAATAATATTTTGATGACGAAAAGCTTTTTTAAAACGAGATACAATTTACTTTTTTCTTGCATTGAAAGACTGTTTATTGTATAATGTTAGTGTAATCCCTTTCATAAATAGGGAATCAAATTATAGGAGGAATAAAATGAAAAAATGGATAGCATTTTTGCTAATCTTTGTTCTAGCTTTCACTCTTTATGGTTGTGATGACGATAACGGTGAAGGAAATGGTGACGAAACAGTTGCAATTAGAGCGATTGTAATCGAAGACGCACCTACAAATATGCAAGTAGGCGACACAGCTCAATTAAAAGCTAAAGTTGAACCTGCAGAAGCAAAACAAACGGTTATCTGGACTAGTAGAGATGAAGCTAAAGCAACAGTTAGTGAAACTGGACTTGTAACAGCTCTTGCTGCTGGAACGGTTGAAATTGTGGCTACATCCACAGAAAATAGAAGAATGCAAAAGATTGCAACAATTAATATTGAAGCACCAATAGTTTGGGATGATCCAACAGGAATTGAACTTAAAGCTGACAGAAGTGAGTTTAGAGTTAATGCTTATATTAATTTAACTGCTACTGTATACCCAGAAGCTAGCGCTTTATCCGCTGGTGCAATTCAAGACGTTGTATGGGAATCAAGTGATGACGAAGTTGCAGCAGTTGATTCAAAAGGACGTGTAACTGGCCTTAAAGAAGGAACAGCTGTTATTACAGTTACTTCAGTTGCAGATCCTAGTTTTAAAGATACATTAGAAGTTACTGTTGTTAAATCAACAGGTGGCGGAGAAGTTATTACAGATCCTGAAGACATCGTTGTTAGAGGGGAAAAAGAAGTAGAAGAAGGTTACTCAATTGCATTAGTATCTTCAGTACTTCCTAGTGGTGTTTCTCAAAGAGTTACTTGGGAGTCTTTAACTCCAGATCTAGCTTCAGTTAGTGCATCTGGTATAGTTACGGGAATTAAAGCTGGTAAAGCTGTTATTAGAGTTTATTCAAATGTTGACTTCGAAGTAGAAAGATTCTATGACATTACTGTTAAGCCTGAAGTTCCACTTCCTGCACCAAACAACTTAAATAACTATGAAATTATATTATTTACAGCACCTCATGTACCACATGAGCATGATCCTCATCTAGAAGGATATGTAGGACTTGATAAACAAGCTAAAATTGAAGCTTGGGCAGAAGTAGAAAACAAGTTCAATACTACATTAACAGTAAGTGTTTTCCCTGATACTGCACCTTGGGGTCCTCAAAGAATTAACTATGTAATTAATAACGCAAATACAAATGAACAAGCAATGGATATTTTTGTATCTACAACAGACTGGTTAATCCAATTTGCAAATGCAAATGCAACTGTTGATGTTCTTGATTTTTATAATACATATGGTAAGAACTCAATGAATCCTGTTCTTAAAGATGCATCAACTTATAAAGGTGCTATGTATTCATTATTACAAAATGACTATGGCTCAATTCGTCCATATCATGCATTAATTTATAATGTTGCATTAATGGAAGAAAGAGGATTAGTAAGTCCTGCTCAATTATTTAATGAAGGCGAATGGACTTGGTCAAGATTTGTTCAATATGTTGAAGAAGCATCTGGTGTTCTTGAAGAAGAAGAATCAGTATTCAGTGGTAAACCATCAGGTTTATTCTATGGTATGGCTTCAGCTGCTGGATTAAAATTAGTTGATACAGTTGCTATGACTATTAACTTCACTAACCCATTAGCTGTACAAGCTGGTTATTTACTAAGAGACTTATATGTTTATAGTGATAATATCTGGGGCTCAAATGCATGGGACGAAGTTAACCCAACATTTACAACTGGAAAATCATTATTCAACGTAGGTGAATATTGGTTTATTAAAACTGGTAACAGATTCCCTGATGATTTGTGGGGAGAAGACACAAGATATGGTTATGTTCCATTCCCATATCCAGATGGTATGGATAAAGAAGATACTAGAGTATCTAACCAAGGTGGAGCAAACTATCAAATCCCAATGGGTAGAGTATATCCAGAAGGTGTAACTGCTGAAGACGTTTACCGTGTTTGGACAGAAATGATGTTAGGAACAGTTGCTAAGATGCAAGCAGATCCACAATATAATGAAGATTCATTAATTATTAAAGCTGCTGAATTTAAGCTTGATGACCCAGCATCTATTGAAGCGATTGCTTTCTTCAAAGCTGATAAAGTTATTTATGACCCATATTACTCAATCGTAGACTCTGCAACAAATGCTGGACCAATGGTTAATGCATTTGTAGTTGATGGCGAAGACTATATGGCTGTTGCTGACAGATACTATACAGTGTTCATGACGGCTTTACAAGCTCAATTTGGATAATAATCGTTTTATAAAAAACTGATTTAAATTAAAACAAGAGGCGTTCTATATTTATAGAATGCCTTTTTTACTACTATATTGATATTTTATGATAGGTAACTTCGTATTGTTTTAGGCCTTAAATTATGCTATAATATTAAAGGTGGAATAGGTGCATCTTATGGATATAGAAAAATTTGTAAATGGTAAATTTTATAGAGGATTTGAGTGGTTTTATAGGCTAATCTTTTTAAATGTTTTACTCTTTCTAACATCCTTTTTATTTGCTTCGATTCCGTTTTATTTTTTTTATAAAAACCAAAGCCAAGGAATCTTAATTTTAGTAGCTATTGTTTTAATGGCAATAAGTTTCTTCCCTGCTTTTATTAGTTCAATGCTTGTTATAAAAGATTACTCAGAAGGAAAAACAGGTAATGTATTTGTTTTGTATTTTAAATACTTGCTAGATACTATTAAAAGAACATATATAATTGAAATAATTTTATTTTCTATTTCAATTGTTGTTGCTATAGGGGTTTATTTTTATTG
Organism: uncultured Bacteroidales bacterium; assembly: GCA_964407835.1. GTDB lineage: Bacteria > Bacillota_I > Bacilli_A > ML615J-28 > CAG-698 > DUVT01. Next base: position 14,092 of record CAYOXB010000003.1, on the reverse strand, counting down.
GAACTTCTTAGGTAGTGAATTAGAAAATAGCGCACTAGGTGTTATTGCTAGTATAGGTTTAACAATCTCAATTTTAATAATTCTCTTTTTAGTAATTGTATATATTAACTTAACATTTCTTGTTACATATTTTAAAATGAAAACAAAAGGATATTTAAGAATAGGGATTAATTTTTCCTTCAAGTATATGGGTCAAACAATTTTAGGAATAATCATACTTTTTATTCCACTATTAACCTTAACTTGGCTTGGGATGAACTTTCTTCCAATTTATTTAATTTTAGGAATTAGTTTGCCACAATTTATAATATTTCAAATGAACAAACATAAATATAATTATTTGCTTAGTAGTATGCTTAATGAGCAAAAAGAAAATAGTGAGAAGTAGAGGTATGAAAATGAAACTTGGAATAGATTTAATAGATAAACATTTAGATTTTTTTAAAGGTAAAAGAGTAGGTTTAATTACAAATCCTACAGGAATAAATAGTAAGTATGAATCTACAATTGATGTACTTAATGAAAAGGTAAATTTAGTTGCCCTTTTTTCTCCTGAGCATGGTGTTAGAGGTAGCTTGCAAGCAGGTGTAAAATTAGATACATATGTAGATGACAAGACTGGTGTTACAGTTTATTCTTTATACGGAAAAGACAGGAAACCTTCTAAAGAAATGCTTGATAATGTAGATGTTATTTGTATTGATATACAAGATGCGGGCTCAAGGTTTTATACATATATTTATACAATGGCTTATGCGATGATAGCTGCAAGCGAAGAAGGTAAAGAGTTTGTTGTGTTTGATAGACCTAACCCAGTTAATGGTAAAGATTTTGAAGGTAATATTTTAGATTTAAATTACCGTTCATTTATTGGATATTATCCTATTATTCAAAGACATGGCCTAACTATGGGTGAGCTTGCTCATTTGTTTAATGAAGAATATAAAATTGGGTGCAATTTAAAAGTTATAGAAATGGAAGGCTGGCAAAGAACGATGTATTATGAGGATACTAACTTACTTTGGGTTATGCCATCTCCAAACTTTCCTACTCCAACAACTGCAGTTTTGTATAATGCTACTTGTATATTTGAAGGAACTAATATTTCAGAAGGAAGAGGAACAACGATACCGTTTCAATTAGTTGGAGCTCCATTTGTTGATTCATATGAATTTTCTGACAAATTAAATGAGTTAAATTTACCTGGAGTATATTTTAGACCACAATTTTTTACTCCTACTTTTTCTAAACATAAAGATGAAGTATGTGGAGGAGTAGAAGTTCATGTACTTGATAGAGATAAATTCTTACCAGTTAAGACTGGATGGTCAATGCTTGAAGTTATTAGAACAATGTATCCAAATGATTTTCAAGTTAGAGCTCCTTATGTGGAAGGAAAACCATGTATGTTAGAGTTTAATACGGGAACTAATTATATTAAAGATCAATTATATAATTTAGAAGAACAATATGAGATATTAAAAAGAGATACTAAAGCTTTTTCTAATATTAGAAAAAAATATATGATTTACTAAGGTGTTATAAGATGAAGAAACTAAATGAAATGAATATAAAAGAAAAAATAGGTCAATTAATTTTTGCGGGATTTCCGGGAACTGTTTATGATGAACATGTTAGAGAATTAATTGAAGATTATAAACTTGGTAATATTATATTATTTGCAAGAAATTATAAAGATTTAAAGCAAATCCATGATTTAAACTATAAACTTCATCAAGAGATAATGGCAAATACTAAAGTAATGCCTTTTATCAACATTGATCAAGAAGGTGGAATGGTAACTAGAATAATGGATGGTGCGACTTTTTTACCTGGTGCAATGTCAATAGGTGCAACAGAAGCAAATAATGCTTATTTATTAGGTAGAGTTTCTGGAGAAGAACTACGAGCACTTGGAATTAATATTAACTTAGCTCCTACTTTAGATGTTAATAATAATCCTTTGAATCCTGTAATTGGTGTTAGGGCTTATGGAGACAAACCTGAGTTTGTTAGTAGATATGGAATTAATTTTATTAAAGGTGTTCAAGAATCTGGCGTTATTGCAACAGCAAAACACTTCCCGGGTCATGGGGATACTAATGTTGATAGTCATTATAGTTTACCAACTATAAAACACAGCAAAGAAAGAATTGAAAAGATAGAGCTTGTTCCATTTAAGAATGCTATTAAAGCAGGAGTTGAATCAATAATGTCTGCTCATGTTTTCTTTCCTGCTTATGAAGAAGGTAATCTACCAGCAACTCTTTCAAAAAAAGTAATGACTGATTTACTGAGAAATGAACTTGGTTTTGAAGGTTTAATCGTAAGTGATTGTATGGAAATGAAAGCTATAAGCGATAACTATACAACACCAAAAGGTGTTTTGATGGGTCTTTTAGCAGGGCTAGATATAGTATTAGTTTCTCAAACATTAAAAAATCAAAAAGATACTTTTGAACTATTATATAAAGCTGTTGAAGATGGAACTTTTCCACTTGAGCTTTTAGATGAAAAAGTAGCAAGAGTTTTAAAATATAAAGAAAAAGTTTATCCTGTAATGGAAGAATTTTTCTATAAAAAATCTTTTGAGGAAAAGCATCAACTTATTACAAAAAAAGAATCTAAGGATTTAGCAAGTAAAGTTGTCGATAATTCTCTAACTAAAGTAAGGGGGAAGGATTTTTATCCAGCTAAGAAAACTTTAGTTATTGCAACTGAGCCTTTTGCAACAACAATTGCGGAAGATATAGTTTCCACAAGATCAATTATTAACTTAATTAAAGCTAAAGGGCTACCTTTTGAAACTAGGAAAATTAGTGTAAGAACTACTGATGAAGAAATTGAAGAGATTTTAAAAGATGCAAAGTTCTTCGAGCAGGTTCTAGTTTGTACTTATAATGCAAAGTTTCATAATGGACAAGTTAAGTTAATTAATGAGCTCTATAAGCAAGTAGAGGATTTATTTGTTATCTCTACAAGAAATCCATATGATATTCAAGAATTTGATTATGTGGAAAACTATTTATGTGTTTATGAATATACACCAAATAGTGTTAGCACAATTGTGAAGTATTTTAATAAAGAAATTACACCAACTGGAAAACTTCCTATTAGCTTAAATATTGCACCAGAAATTGGAGCTAGCTTATATGTAGGCTTAAGTGAATATCCTGTTGAAAAAAATATAAAATATTTAGATTTATTAAAAGAAGTAGGAATAAGAAAAGTATTTATATCTGCTCATATACCTGAAATGCATAGTGGTTTTATGGAAGAGTTAGATACTGTTATTAAATATGCTAATGAACTTGATTTTGAAATAATTTTAGATGTATCTAAACCAATGTTAGAAAACTTTGAAATTCCCAAAATTTATAGCTTACGTCTTGATTGGGGTTTTAGTGATGAAGAAACTGTTGAGCTCTATAATAGAAAAGAATTTATTCTTGAACTAAATGCTTCAACTATTAGCGAAGCTAAACTTAGACGTTTAAGTGCTTTAGGTATTGATTTATCAAAAATAAGAATATCGCAAAACTTTTATCCTAAACCTGATACGGGACTTAGTTTTGAAAAAGTATTAAAAACAAATGAGATGTTGAAAAAGTTTGGACTTAAAGTAATGGGTTATATCCCTGCTAGTGGTGGTAAGCGTCCACCTTTATATAAAGGAATACCTACTTTAGAAGCTCATAGGGACTTAAGACTTGATCTTGCTTTACAAGAAATGAAGTTACTAGGCTTTTCTGAAATTATTTTCTCAGATGCTTATGCATCTAAAGAAGAACTAGAGTTTGCTTGTAAGTTTGATTTTTCAAAATGGCAACTTCCAGTTAAACTTGAAGTTAAATTAACTATGGATGAATTAAATCATTTAAAGAAAACACATCGAAATAGAATGGATAATTCTGACTTATTAATTAGATCGGCTCAAAGAGTAAATAGTTTTAAAATAAAAGCTCAAAATACAATTGATAGAAAGTTCTTAGACCTTACAATGGATAATGAAAATAATGGTCGTTATCAAGGTGAGATTGGGATTATTTTAGAGTCTTTGAAAGCTGATAAAGGTGTTAATGTAATCGGAAAAGTTATAGCAACTAAAGAATTAATAGAAGGTATTAAGCCTAGTGAACCATTTGTCTTTATAATTGAGGAATGATTGAGTATGAAAAAAATAATCATTGGTGCAGATGCTGGTGGGACTAAAACCAAAGTAGTTGCTTTCGATGAAAATGGAAGGATAATTGCTGAAGAGATTGGTGGGGCTGGTAGTCCTGCTGTAGTTGGTAGTGAGGCTGTTAGCATTATTGAAAAGATAATTATAAAGTTACTTGATAAACTGGATTTTGAATATGAAATTATGTTTATTAATCTAGGTTTATCTGGTTTTGGAGTTTTAGGTGATGTTTCAAAATCTGAAGAAGAAATGGCGAAGAAATTTAATACTGAAGTAAGCATTGATAGTGATGTTTATATGGGTTTGAATTCGATTTTGGAAAATAAATATACAGAAGGTATTTTAGTTATTGGTGGGACAGGTAGTGCTGTTGCTGGAATTAAAGATGATAACTATACTTTATATGGTGGTTTTGGGGTTTTGTTAACAGAGGCTGGGTCTAGTTATGCATCGGTTAAAATGTTAATCGTAAATATTATTAATAACTATGAAGAAAACATGACTTATTCAAGTTTAGCTAAAGAGTTCATGGAACTAATAAACATTACTACTTTAAATGAATTTAGAAAGTTTATGTATGCAAATACAAAAACTGAAATAGCTAGTTATTCACCTTTTATATCTAAAAAAGCCTTAGAAGGAAATGAAGAAGCAATTGCTATTTTAAAGAAATCAGGAAGATACTTAGCTGACCAAGTACGTAAGGCAGTTAAAAACATGAAATTATCTAAAGATGCAGTTCTTGGATTCAATGGTAGTTTTATTGAAAAGGCTCCTTTTGTGAAAGAAGAGATTCTAATTGCTTTAGAAGAGATGAATATTAATATTCAAAATATTTCAAGCAATACCGATCCAGTATATGGAGCATATTGTCTTGCAAGAAAGAAGGGTTTAATATGATCGCTATAGGTTTAATGAGTGGAACATCACTTGATGGTGTTGATGCTGCTTTAGTTGAAATAAAAAATGATCAGTTTAAGTTGCTTAAGTTTACTACTCTTACCTATGAAAAGAGTTTTAAAAATAAGATAATGAGAAACCTAAATGACAAAACTGCAAAGTTAAGTGAAATATGTAGTTTAAATTTTGAACTTGGATATAAGTTTTTAGATGCTGTTAATTTACTATTAGAAAATACTAACTTTAAATACGAAGATATTGATTTTATTGCAAGTCATGGACAAACTATTTTCCATAATCCAGTGCAAATAAATGATAATATCCCTTCAACTCTACAAATTGGTGAACCAAGTATTATTAGTTATCATACTAATATTAAAGTTGTTTATGATTTTAGAGTTATGGATATGGCAGCTGGTGGAGAAGGTGCTCCACTTGTGCCAATGAGTGAGTTTTTAATTTTTAGATCAAATGACAAAGATATAGTCTTACAAAATATAGGTGGTATTGGTAATTTAACTTATTTGAAGAAAAACACTTCGATTGATAATGTACTTGCTTTTGATACTGGGCCTGGTAATGTAATGATTGATTATTTTGTAAATAGGTATTATGGGCTTGCTTATGATGATGGAGGAAAGATTGCTTTAAGAGGTATGGTAATTAAACCATTACTTGATTATTTAAAAGAAGATGCTTTTGTAACTAGAAAACCTCCTAAATCTACAGGTAGGGAATTATATACTAAAGAATTTATGGAAGACTTGATTCTAAAATTTAAGTTAGATAATTATGATAAGGAAGATATCATTGCAACGATAACTGAATTTACTGTATATTCAATTATTTATAATTATAAAGAGTTTTTAGATAATATTGACTTAGTTATTGTTAGTGGTGGAGGAAGTCATAATAAGTATATTTTAGAAAGAATGAAGGAAATTTTAAAAGTTGAAGTTATGACTGGAGATGAATATGGAATCTCTAGTGATGCCAAAGAGGCTGTTGCCTTTGTGGTGTTGGGCTACCTTACTTTGAATAATAGAGCAGGTAATGTGAAAAGCGCAACAGGCGCCAAAAAAAGCGTGATATTAGGCAAAATAACGCCTATTGAGGAGAAATAAATGAAAATTGATTTAAATAAAATTGGGACTGAATCAAGGAATCCAAGAACTATGGATATTGATGTTTTACCTACAGAAGAGATTATAAAAAGAATAAATGAAGAAGATAAAATAGTTGCTTTTGCTGTGGAAAAGGAAATCCCTAGAATAACAAAATTAGTTGATAGAATTGTGGAAGCATTTTATAAAGACGGACGTTTAATTTATCTAGGCGCAGGAACTAGCGGAAGAATTGGAATTATTGATGCTGTTGAGTGTAGACCAACATTTGGTGTGTCAGATGACATGGTTCAATGCTTGATGGCTGGTGGAAAAGATGCATTCGTTTCCGCAAAAGAAGGTTCTGAAGATAGAAAAGATCTAGCAATTGAAGCACTTAAGGAAATAAACTTAACAGCTAGTGATATTGTTGTAGGTATTGCTGCTAGTGGAAGAACTCCATATGTTATAGGTGGACTTGAATATGCTAAAGAAATCGGTGCTGTAACGGGATGTATTGTTACTGCAATTAATTCACCAATTGCTGCAATGGTTGACTTTCCAATCGAAGCTATTACTGGTAGTGAGGCATTAACTGGTTCTACTAGAATGAAATCCGGAACTGCTCAAAAGTTTATATGTAATATGCTAACAACTGCTTCAATGATTAAAATGGGCAAAGTATATTCTAATTTAATGATTGATGTTCAAGCTACTAATGAGAAATTAGTAAACAGAGCAAGAGGCATAGTTGTAGATATTACTGGGGTAGATGATAATGTTGCTCAAGCTGCTATTACTAAGTTTGGTGGCGTGAAGCAAGCACTACTTGCGATTTTAGGAAATGTAGATAGTAAAGAAGAAGTAGACTCGCTTTTAAATAAAACAAAAGGACACTTAAGAAATGCCCTTGAATTGGTGAAGAAATGATGAAACATATTGAACTAGATAATCAAAAGGGAAAAACCCTAAGAGGATATCTCCACTGGCCAAGTAACTTTAATGGCAAAATAGTTTTGATGTATCATGGTTTTACTGGTAATAAAACAGAACATGGTGGAATATTTAGAGATATATCTAGAAGTATAGAAAAAGAAGGCCTAGCAAGTCTTAGGATGGATTTTAGTGGTAATGGCGAATCCGATGGTAGTTTTAGAGATTTTACTTTTACAAGTCTTGTTGATGAGGCTAATCTATTGGTTGATTATGTAAAAAGTCTTGAAGGAGTTAAAGAAGTTTATTTATTAGGATTTAGTATGGGTGGAGCTTTAGCTGCAATGATAGCAGGAAAGAGAAAAGATGATTTTCAAAAGCTAGTGCTTATTTCACCTGCAGCTTTAATTTTAGATACAATTAAATCTAGATATGAAATTACTTCAAAACTTGCAAATGGTGATGCAGACTTAGGTAATTATCCACTATCTCTAGCAATGTATGAATCGCTTTCTAAATATAATGTAATAGAAGGTATTGAAAAATTTGATAAACCAGTTTTAATTGTTCAAGGAATGAAAGATTTAGCTGTTTCTTATGAACTTGCTTTAGAATATGAAAAGAAATACGCTAATGCTACTTTACATTTAATTGAAAAAGCTGGTCATGGTTATGATAGAAGCGAACAAAAAAATGAATTAATAAATGAAACGGTTGCGTTTTTGAAAGGATAGAAGAATGAATATAGTATGTTGTATTAAACAAGTGCCAGCAAGTTCAAATGTGGAAATTGATCCAGTTACTGGTAATCTAATTCGCGATGGAAGCAATTCCAAAATGAATCCATATGACCTATATGCACTTGAAACTGCACTAAGGTTTAAAGAAGAAAAACAAGCAAAAGTAACGACTATTACGATGGGTCCCCCTTCCGCAACTAAGGTATTAGAAGAATCCCTATGGATGGGTGCTGATGAAGGATACCTTTTAACTGACCGTAAGTTTGCGGGCGCAGATGTTGTTGCGACTGCTTATACTATTAGTGGTGGGATTAAAAAACAAGGTAAATATGATTTGATTATTTGTGGGAAGCAAACTACAGATGGTGATACTGCACAAGTAGGACCAGAAATAGCAGAAAACTTGCATATACCTCATATTGCATATGTTGATAATATTATAGAAATAAAAGAAGAATCAGTAGTAGTATCAGTTACTATGGATAATACTATTGAAGTATGGGAAATTGACTACCCATGTCTTATTACAGTTGATAAAGGTATATTTACTCCAAGGCTTCCATCCTATAAAGTTGGAAGAGAAGTAAAGAAAGAACAAATCAAAATCTTTACACTTAGAGATTTTGAAGATCAAAACGAAAAACATTACGGTTTAACGGGTTCTCCAACACAAGTTGAAAGAATGTTCCCGCCATCAAAAAACACTGATAAAGTTATGTGGGAAGATGAAAAAGGCCAAGATTTGGCTACGAAGATGTTTGAAAAAATGAAAGAAATCAAAGTGTTGTAGGTGGTCTATGGCTAAAATATTAGTTGATAATAAAAATGTTATAAAGGCTAAAGGTGAAGAATATCCAAAGCTTTGTCCTTTTGCTGCTATTGAATGGGACGGCAATGAAGTTTCTATTAATAGTAATTGTAGAATCTGTAAGATATGTGTAAGAAAAGATCCTTCAGTTTTCTCGCTTGAAGAAGATAAGGTTGTTGAAATTGACAAGAGTCAGTGGGTTGGTGTTGCTGTTTTCATTGAACACTATGAAAACAAAATTCATCCTGTTTCTTTAGAATTAATAGGTAAAGCTCAAGAATTAGCTAAAGTTATTAAACATCCAGTTTATGCTGTTGTATTTTCAGACAGTGTAGATAGTATGAATGAAGAACTTCTTTCATATGGTGTTGATAAAGTTTATGCATATGTTGATCCTAGACTAAATCACTTCAATGTAGAGATGTATACTAATATGATGGAAGACTTTATTAAAAAAATAATGCCAACAGTTGTATTATACGGTGGAACATCAATTGGTCGTAGTTTCGCTCCTCGTGTAGCGGCAAGATTTAAAACAGGTTTAACTGCTGACTGTACTATTTTAGATATGAAAGAAAATACTGACTTAATTCAAAATCGTCCAGCATTTGGAGGGAATATTATGGCAAGCATTGTTTGTCCTAATACCAGACCACAAATGGCAACAGTTAGATATAAAATATTTAAAATGCCAGAAAAGGTTAAACCTTTTGGTAAAGTAGAAATTATGGATACTTCAAAACTAAGTTTTGAGTCCTCAATGAGACTTCAAAATATCAAACAAAAACCAAAAGAAATTGATATTAGTGAGGCTGAGGTTATAGTTGCTGTTGGTAGACCTTTCAATAATCTTGAAAGTTTGAAGATGGCTGAAGAATTAGCTGATTTACTAGGTGCACAAATTGCTGTTACTAGACCTTTAATTGAAGCGGGACTTGCAGACCCAAGAAAACAAATTGGTTTAAGTGGTAGAACAGTTGCTCCTAAGTTGTTGATAAACTTAGGAATTAGTGGAGCTGTTCAATATACTGCAGGTATGACTGGTAGTGAAGTTGTCTTTTCTATTACTAATGATAAGAAAGCTCCAATCTTCGATGTTTCGCATTATGGAATAGTTGGAGATGTATTTGAAATACTTCCAAAATTAATTGAAGATATTAAAGCTTTTAAAGGATTAAATTAGGTGAATTAAATGTATAAGAAAATAGATAAAAAAGATATTGAATTTTTCTCTTCATTCATAAGTCCAGAAAACATTATTGTTGGTAGCGATATTAGTGAAGACTATGCGAAAGATGAACTTGGTACTGTTAAGAATATGCCTGAGGTTGTTTTAAAAGTAAAGAGTGCAGAAGAAATATCAAAAATAATGAAATATGCAAATGAATATATTATACCTGTTACAGTTAGAGGAAGTGGAACTGGTTTAGTTGGTGCATGTGTTGCTATACATGGTGGTATTATTTTAGACATGACTAAAATGAATAAGATTATTGGTATAGACGAAAACAATATGGTTTTAGAAGTAGAGCCAGGTGTACTTTTAATGGATATTTATGAATATGTTGAGCCTAAAGGATTTTTCTATGCACCAGATCCCGGTGAGAAAAGTGCAACTATTGGTGGAAACATTGCAACTAATGCTGGTGGAATGCGTGCTGTTAAATATGGAGTTACTAGAGACTGGGTTTTATCTTTAGAAGTTGTTTTACCAAATGGTGAAATAACTAGACTTGGTAGAAATGTTGTGAAAGACACTACGGGTTATTCTCTTAAAAACTTAGTTATCGGTAGTGAGGGTACTCTTGCTATTATAACTAAAGCTTATTTAAAATTAATAACTACACCAACTAAGTCAATTAGTTTACTAGTTCCATTTAAATCATTAGAATATGGAATTGATCAAGTTCCAGCTATTTTAAAAAGTAAAACAGAACCTACGGCTGTTGAATTCTTTGGAAAAGAAACAATTGGCTTTTCGGAAATGTTTTTAGGTAAAAAATTCCCGGATTCTAAAAATGATGCTTATATTCTACTAACTTTTGATGGTATGAGCGATCAAGAATTAGAAGATAAATATAAGAAGGCAGCTGAACTATGTCTTAATGAACTTGGAGCAGAAGATGTATTAATAGTAGATACTGCTGAAAGAAAAGATTCAGTATGGTCTGCAAGAGGTGCATTTCTAGAAGCTATTAAAGCTTCCACAACTCAAATGGATGAATGCGATGTTGTTGTTCCAAGATCTGAGGTTAGTCACTTTATTAAATTTACTTATGAACTTGCAGAAAAATATAATATAAGAATTCCAAGCTTTGGTCATGCTGGAGATGGAAACTTACATATTTATATTTGTAAGGATGATTTGAGTGATGAAGAATTTAAAGTTAAACTAGATAAAATATTTATGGAACTCTATACTAGAGCAAAAGATGTTGGTGGATTAGTTTCCGGTGAGCATGGAATTGGCTATGCGAAGAAAGAATATATGGATTTATTACTTGGAGGTGCTCAGACTGAATTAATGAAAGGTATTAAAAAAGTTTTTGATCCGAAAAACATTTTAAATCCAGATAAAATTATTTAACAAATATATTGAAATGTGATATAATAAATACAGAAGAAGATTTTCTTCTTAAAAAAAACAAAAGGAGATTTTATGAAATTAAAAAGAATTTTAATTCCTATCTTTTTACTTGTTTTTGCCTTTATATTAGCTTCTTGTTCTGATAAAGTTGAAGTTTCCATCTCTTTAGATGCTGAATTCACTACATTTGTTGGCGAAGAAGCACAATTAAAAGCAGAAGTAAAAGGAGCAGAGAATGCAACCTTAGTATTTACATCTGAAAATCCAACAGTAGCATCTGTTGATGAAGGTGGAAAAGTTGTAGCTCTTAAAGAGGGAACTACCACAATTTCTGTATGGTTGGAAGAGTATGAGGATGTAGAAGCAGTTGTTACTGTTAAAGTAGTGGCTAAAGTTACACTTGATGATTTTGCTCCAAACTCAGTAACGGTTTCTGCTGATGCAGAAGAAGTAGTACTAGGCGGAAGTTTAAAAGTAGGTGCTCTTGTTATGCCTGCTGCAGCTAATAAAACTTTAGTTTGGGAATCATCAGACGAAGATGTATTAGTTGTTAATAGCGAAGGAACTGTATTTGCTGTTGGCTTTGGTGAAGCAGTTATTACTGCTAAAGCTGCATTGAAAGATACAGTTAAAGATAGTATTGAACTTAAAGTTGTTGCTGCAGGAACAGCAAAAGAAATTGCAGATGGAGCTGTTGAATATTTATTAGCTCAACTTCCTGAGTATGTAACTGAAACATTTGAACTTCCTAAACACCCAAATCCAGATGTTAATGTTCAATGGAGAAACTCAGCAGGAATTGCTATTTCTAGTTATCAATTCATGACTGTTAGAGATACTACAGATACTGTTTCATTATTTGTGGAATATGATGATGTTGAATCTTCAGCTATTAGAACTCTTAGACTTGTTATGGATTTAAATAATAATAATCACATTATTCTTCCTCAAGTTGTTGCTGCTGTTAAAGGCTATATGGCTGTTGTCGGCGATGAAGTTACTGGAGATTTATTAATTGGTAAATATACTAATCTTCAAGGATTAAATATCGCTTGGACATCAAGTAAAGCTGATGTTATTAGTACTGCTGGTAAATTTACTCGCCCTGACAATGATACACCAGTTAAATTAACTGCAAGCGTTGGTTATGCTGGATTATTAGAAATGGCTGAATTTAATGTTTTAGCTATGGGTTATACAAAAGAAGAAAAGGTTGACTATATTTTAAATGAAGGTTCGTTAAAATCATTTAAAAACTTAGAAGTTACTTCAAGTATTAGCCTACCTTTAGCTGATAATAAATTTGGTGCTGAACTTACTTGGGTTTCAGACAAGCCTGAAGTTTTAGATAATGATGGTAATTTTGTTAATATGGAATTAAGCGAAGAAGTTGAAGTTACATTTACAGTTACTATTGATTATAAAGGACTTGGCTATGAATTTACAGAAGACGTTCAAGTAACAGTTACTGTTGTACCTCTTAATGATATTGGTAAAGCTATATTTGTTTTCAGAGCTTCTGAATTCGAACTTCCTAAACAAGTTACATATGGTGCATCACCTCAAATACCTGATCAATTAACTGATCTTCCAACATCAGTTGATGGCTATCCAGGAGTTACAATTTCTTGGTATGGTAAAGATGGTGAATTTAACACAGAAATGAAAGCATTGGTTCACAAAATTCTATATACTCCAACTGAAGTATATGCAAAATTCTCTAGCCCTGGCTTAGAAGACGTTGTTTTAACATTCCCAATGAATATTGGTATTGTTGCTAGCCCAGATGAGTTTGCATTTACAATTAGAACAACTGGGTATACTGGTTTAGATCATGATCCTCATGATGGTATGCCTGCAGCAGAAGGTGGAATTGGTACAGTATATGCTTTAGGATTTGAAGACTTCTATTTCAAATCTACATTTGAAAGACAAGTTGGCGAAGAAACAATTGAAAAAACTTGGTATTTCTTCTTTGCTTATGGTAATAGAAAAGAATTTACAGCTGATCACTTAGTTGAAAGAGATGGAAAAATGTTTGTTGATAGCTCTAATAATGATGCTAAAGTAGTTAAACAATGGGGTTCTGCAACTGTAATATTTGTAAATACTACAGATCAAACAATCTATGTTGATAAAGATGATATTAACCCACTTGGAGCTGTTGCAAACTCTGCAGCTTATAAACCATTCGTTCTTGATAAAGATGGTTATGTAACTACTGTTGCTACTCCAGCAATGGCGTTTGCTCCTGAAGGATTTACTGAGTATGAAATCCCAGCTGGTGGATTCTTATTCTGTCCTGGATATATTGAAGCAGGATTAAATCCTAACTTACATTTCTTTGCAGATGAATTAGGACGTAAAATTGATATGTTACCATTAACTGATTGGTTAATATACACTAAGCCATAAAAAAATAGAATTAAAATAGTAAAAATAAAAGCAACTAAAAATAATTGTTATTTTAGTTGCTTTTTGTTTACCGTTATAGTATAATATAATTCCAGTGGCAACACTGCAGTGGTAACACTGAAATTATATAGTAAAAAGAAAGGAGAGCAACAGTTTAAATTTATTCAGTTTTATAATGAAAAATTGAGGCTTTCTGTTGAAGTCTTTTTATTTTGTTTTATAAAAAAATAAATTTAAAGATTGACTTTTAATTACGTTTACTATATAATATATAAGGTTGTCTCAAAAAAGGGACATCCTCTATATTTTAGAATATAAGGTCTTTGAAAACTAAATAGAACAGGTGGAGCGGGATATAAATTTTATATGAGAGTTTGATCCTGGCTCAGGATGAACGCTGGCGGCATGCCTAATACATGCAAG
>CAYOXB010000002.1:0-90946 GCA_964407835.1 uncultured Bacteroidales bacterium | reverse complement strand
ATAATAGAACCAACTATGAAACGTTGTAAATTTTTAGCTGAACTAGTTAGTTTATTAAAACTAGAAGATGTAATAATCTTAAATAAAAGAAGTGAAGATATAGAAATAGAAGAAAGAGATTGCTTTGATGTAGTTGTTGCTAGAGCGGTAGCAACTCTTCCAATACTGTTAGAACTAACAACAGCATATCTAAAAGTTGGTGGAAGTTTTCTAGCATTAAAGGGTTCTAATTATCAAGAAGAATTAGCAAACTCAAAAAAAGCAATTGAAAAACTTGATTTAGAATTCAAAAGAAATTATAATTTTATATTACCAGAGGATATGGGAACAAGAACAATCCTAGAGTTTACTAAAAACAAAAAGACAAATTTAAAATATCCTAGAAAATTTTCTATAATTAAGAAACAACACTTATAAAAAGGGGGAAAAGATGGGAAAAATTATCGCAGTTGCGAACCAAAAAGGGGGAGTTGGTAAAACGACTACTTCGATTAATTTAAGCTCAGCATTAAGCAGATATAAAAAAGTATTACTAATTGATTTAGATGAACAAGCTAATGCAACTATAGGCTTAGGATTTTCAAGAGAATTGATAGAGACATCTTCATATGAATTGTTTTTTGAAGATACAAAAGTAGAAGAATGTATTTATAAAACAATTGAAGCAAACTTAGACTTTATTCCAGGATCAATTAAACTAACAAAACTTACAGAAGAGTTAGCAGATAATCCAAAAAAAGAATATTTGCTTTCAGAAAAAATTAAAAACATAAAAAAGCAATATGATTATATCTTAATTGATTGCCCACCATCACTTGGAATAACAATTGATAATGCTTTAATAGCTGCAGATTCTGTAATTATTCCAGTTGAATGTGAATACTTGGCATATGATGCCTTAACTCAAATAGTTAATAAAATTAATAATGTTCAATCAAAACAAAATAAACGTGGCAAGAAACTAACTATTGAAGGCGTACTACTTACAAAGCTCGACAATAGAAATGTTTTAGGCTATAGAATTGTTGATAAGGTTAAAGAACTCTTCCCAACAAAAACATTTAAAACTGTAATTAGTAGATCAGCTCATTTGCAAGAAGCACCAATGCAAGGTAAACCAGTTCTAAAAACTGCGTATCATTCTAAGTCAAGCATGGAGTATCGTGAACTAGCAAAAGAAATACTAATTAACAATGGAGATTTCGATGGATAAATTTTTAGAGTTTTGGAGAAACAATTATCAAAGCATAATTACTACCTTTATTATTTTAGTACTTGCTGTTGTTACAATACTTCTTATTTTATTTGTATTTAATAGACTTAGTAATAAACAAGAAATAAAAAGAAATAAAAAAACTATTAAGTTAATTAGTTATATTATTCGTTATACAATATTTATAATTGCTATTATAACTATACTTGCTATTTGGAATGTTGATGTTTATCCAATTGTTTTTATTTCAGGAATAATATTTCTTGTAATTGGTCTTGCGGCAAACTCATTAATTAAAGATTTAATTGCAGGTATAGCACTAGCTTTTTCTAATAACTATGATGTTGATGAAGTTGTAGAAATAAAAGGCTTCAAGGGTAGAGTTTCTGAAATAAGCTTAAGATTAACGAAAGTTGTTAACTGGAAAGGTGAAGTATGTACTTTTAGAAATGGTGAAATAGTCGATATTATTAATTTTTCAAAAAACCCTTCAATTGGAATAGTTGATATTCCAGTTGCATATGAAGAAGATATAAATCATTTATATAAACTTATTGAAGAAGGCTTACAAGCAATGCCTGAATTATACTCACAAATTATTGAAGGCCCAAATATTCAAGGAGTAGTTGATCTTAATAATATAGTTACAATTAGAGTTACTGTTAAAACCCATTCAGAAGAACATCAGGTTGTTGAAAGAGCTATTCGAAAACAATTAAAAGAAGTTTTTGAATCTAATAATATTCAAATGCCTTTCAATAAAAATATCGTATATCATGAACAAAGCTCTAATTAAATATAATGTTGGTGACATTTTAGAATTTAAAAAGACACATCCCTGTGGTGGTAAAGAATGGGAAATAAAAAGGGTTGGTGTTGATTGTAAACTAGAATGTACAACTTGTAAAAGAATAATAATGATTCCTAGAATTGAAATTGCTAAGAAAACAAAAAAATTTGTGTTTGTTAACGAATAAAAAACCCTTTTTAAAAAGGGTTTTTATTTTGTGATTTTTTATTTTAATGTTATAATAAACAACAAAGAGGAATTAATATGATTAGTTTAAAAAACATTACAAAAAATTATGATTTAGGTGAAGTACAAGTAAAAGCCTTAAAAAATATTAATCTAAATTTTGAAGAAAAGGGATTTATTTGTATTCATGGTCCAAGCGGTTGTGGGAAGACGACTCTTTTAAATATAGTTGGAGGCCTAGATTTATATACATCAGGTACTTTAATAATAGATAATGTTGATACAACTGATTTTAAAGATGGGGACTGGGATAGTTATCGTAATCAAAAAGTTGGTTTTGTTTTCCAAAACTATCATTTATTACCTCAATTAAATGTATTTGAAAATGTAGAGATTGCCTTAGAATTAGTAAACTACTCAAAAGATAAAAGAATCGAGTTAGTTAATAAAGCACTTGAAAGAGTAGACTTATTAGACCAAGCTAAGAAAATGCCTAATCAATTAAGTGGTGGGCAAATACAACGTGTAGCAATAGCAAGAGCAATAGTTAATGAACCAAGTGTAGTCTTAGCTGATGAACCTACTGGGGCACTTGATTCCAAAAATGCCAAAGCAATAATGGAAATTTTAAAAGAAATATCTAAAACTCAACTAATATTATTAGTTTCTCATAATACTGAACTAGCAACTATTTATGCTGATAGAGTGATAGAGATGCTCGATGGAGAAATTATAAGCGATAATAAAAAAGTAGAAGATTTAAAACCAACTACACAATATACAAAACAAAAGACATCGATGAGTTTTCTAACAAGCTTTAAAATAAGTATTAGAAATCTTTTCAGAACAAAACTACGTTCAATCTTGATTATCTTTGCGGGATCAATTGGAATGATTGGAATAGGACTAGTTTTGTCGATAGCAAAAGGACTTAATCTCTATATAGAAGATGTTCAAAAATCAGCACTTGTAAGTTATCCAATTAGAATATCCTCAAGTTCAAAAATTTTAGACGATAGCGGGGAAGAAAAACCTCCACTATTAATCTATCCTGAAGAAGAGGAAGTATATATCCTAAAAGGTCAAAGTAAAATGGACTACTATAATGTAATAGACAAAGGCTTTGTTGATTATTTAGAAGAAATGGATAATAACTTATATTCATTAATAAATTATAACCGTAGAATAAAGATGAATTTAATTTATCATAATGAAGATATTAATAATTATGAAGTTGTATATAATAGTTATTTTGTGGAAATGACTGAAGACTTAAGTTTTATGAGTAATCAATATGACAAACTATATGGAGAATATCCAACAAGTTATAATGAATTAGCTTTAGTAGTTAGTTCATATAACTCAATTAGTGCAAGCATACTTGATTCGTTGAAAGTAAAATACGATGATGAAAAGATTAGTTTTTCAGATATTGTAGGTACTGAATATAAGTTAATTAACAATAATGACTTTTATACTGATATAGGTACAAGGTATGTGCAAAATTTTGATCGTGAAGGTCTATACAATAATTCAGAAGAAACATTAAGAATAACAAGTATCTTAAGACCTATAAAAGGCGGAGATGCTAATATATATAGTAATGGTATTTTATACTCTAAAGATTTAACGGATTTGATTTATGAAAGTAGTCTTGATTCAGATATAGTTAAAGATCAAATTGAACATGGTTATGATATGAATGTTTTAACCGGTATTCCTTTTGAAAAGTATGTTACATCATCTTCAACATATTCAATAGAATATCAATATGAAGAGCAACTAATTGCTTTAGGTGCAATTCATCAAGTTAATGCTATAACTATTTATACTGAAAGATTCCATGACCGTTTAATAATTAAAGATTATGTAGATAATTATATAAACCCAGATGCAACAGTAAATATTAACTTTAGTGATTATATGAATAGTGTTACAAATGATTTTACTGAATTAATTAAAGTCTTTTCAACTGTCTTAATTATATTCTCTTCTGTATCTTTAGTTGTTTCATCAATCATGATTGGAATTATTACATATATTTCAATTATTCAAAGAACAAAAGAGATTGGACTTTTAAGAAGTATAGGTGCAAGAAAAAAAGATATTGCAAGACTCTTTAATGTGGAAACAGGAATGATTGGTTTTGCTTCAGGAATTCTTGGGATACTTGGCGTTTTACTGCTTTTAGACCCGGTTAACAACTATGTACAAACTATGGTCAAACAATATACTGTTCAATTCAGAGGTGTAGAAGGAATTATAGTTGCTCAGTTTGAAAGTAGTTATATGCTAATACTATTATTTGGTAGTATTATATTATCCTTAATCTCAGGATTTATCCCAGCACTCTTTGCATCTAGAAAAACACCAATTGAATCATTAAGAAATGAAAGATAAAAGGCTAGAAAAATTCTAGCCTTTTTTATATATTTATTTCTAATGTAACAGGACAGTGATCGCTTCCTTCTATTTCAGTTTGAATTGAAGAATCAATAAGGTTATCTTTTAATCTTTCTGATACAACAAAATAGTCAATTCTCCATCCAATATTTCTTTGCCTAGCTTGGAACATATAACTCCACCAAGAATACTCTATTTTATCAGGATAAAGGTATCTAAAAGAATCAATAAATCCAGCATTTAATAGTTCAGAAAATTTAGTTCTTTCTTCAATAGTGAACCCAGCATTCATTGTGTTTGTGGAAGGATTTCTTAAATCTATTTCTTGATGAGCTACATTTAAATCCCCACATAGTATTACTGGTTTGATTTTATCAAGTTGACTTAAGTAATTTCTAAACTCATCTTCAAAGATCATTCTATAATCTAATCTAGTTAATTCTCTTTGTGAATTAGGAACATATGTATTTACGAAGAAGAAGCTATCATACTCTAAAGTAATAATTCGTCCTTCATCGTTATATTTATCACCATCAATTCCATAAAATACATTTATGGGTTTATATTTAGTATAGATTAGAGTTCCAGAATATCCTTTCTTTTCTGCACTACTCCAATATTCGTAATAACCAGGAAATGAAAAATCCTTTTGATCTTCTTGCATTTTAGTTTCTTGAATAGCAAAAATATCGGCATCACTTTTATTAAAAAAATCAGTAAATCCTTTTTTCATAGCTGCTCTTAAGCCATTTACGTTCCAAGATATAAATTTCATTTAAAGTCCTCCTTCTTAATTATGTAGTGAAGAACAGTCTCTTCTTTGTTTCTTTTGTTTGAAAATTCTATTGATGAATGAGTATAAGTCATTTTGCTCTTTTGCATTACTCTGCCGGATGCGGGATTTTCTTCTGAATGCCTGGAAACAATATAGTCAACATTTGTTTTATTGAAAGCAAATTCTATTACAGCGTGAGATGCTTCTGAAGTTAAGCCTTGATTCCAGTAATTTTTACCTATACAGTAACCTAGTTCAAGTTCGCCTTTAGAATTAACAAATAAACCAATTGTTCCAAAAATTTCTTTTGCTTCTTTATGTTCCATGACCCATTGGTAAAAATCACCTTTTTTATAATTATCTAACCAAAGATTAATTATATCTTTAGTGTCTTTAATGCTTCTATGAGTAGGCCACATTAAGTATTTAGTTACATCATCATCGCTTGCCCAATTATTAAACATAGCTTCCGCATCATCTAGTTTAATTTTTCTAAGTATTATTCTTTTTGTTTCTATTAATAGATTACCCATAGCTTTCTCCTTTTTATGCTCTTCACATTATAACAAATATAAGCTTAAATTAAAATAAAAACACAAAAACAAATAGTTTCTGTGTTTATTTAAATTAATCATATAATTTTAAAGTAGCTATCATTGAATTGATTCCATATGAAGCTACAGATTGTAGCTTACAACCAGGAAGTGGGCTTGTTCCACCTGACCCAGTTGTTGTATGTAACATATAAGATTCGCCTGCTTCGTTTTCACCAATATACATCATTACATGTCCTGATGAGAATATTAGAGATCCAGGGCGATAATCATCTTTTAATTGTTGTAGTGTAAGACGGTTTTGTCCTGTAGTGTCTAAAGAATAACCAGGTACTTTATTTTGGTTGGAAGTATTTCTTGGGAGTTTAAATCCAAATACTGCGTAAATATTATTCATTGTGGAAGAACAGTCTCTTCCATCTAAGTATTTATCGCCCCAACTATAAGTAATACCTATAAGTTTAAAGCCTAATTCTAAAACACTAGCAAATGTATAATCTAAATAACCTTCATTAAAATCTTCTTCAGTACTTAATGAATAATCAACAAGTTCTAAATTTCCTTCTGTATTTCTAGTAGGGAATGATAAAACATAGGCAGATTCAGTTTTTGAAGTAAAAGGTATTGTTTGTCCCATTCTTACAGGAGCACCTAAAATATCAATTTTATCACCAGTAACAACAATAAAATCTTCAGCTGTTAAAAAGTCTTTAACAACTTGATATGTTGTCTTAGCAATGTTCTTAGCTTCTACCCAACCCTTATAGTTATATGCTTGAACAAAGTACCACTTGCCATCGCTACTAGTATGTTTAATTACTACACCTTCACCAACATTTAGGGAAGTTTCTTGGAATCTATCTAAAGCTTCGCCTTGTGAATAGTAGTTAGTAGGATAAGATCTCATTCTAGCAAAGTCTGTAATTAGACCAAATTCAAAGTTAACATTATCTGCAACTGCATTAAGATTTCTTCTGTCTAAAATTATTTGTTTTTCTTCGTTTGTAATTCTTTGTTGTGTTTCATCATTATAAACATTATAACTATTCATATTATTATATGATTGTATTTCATTAGTTACTTCTTGTTTTGTGCCTGAAGTTGGTTGATTTAAAATATCAACAACTTTTGTTTTGCTGTAATCAGACCAAACAACGGCATTGTATGCTTGAATTTCTTCTTTTGTATAAAGTATTTCATATGGATCATATTTACTATCCATTGTATTAACCCAATATTCATAGTCGAATATTGTAAGTTCAGGTTCAGGGAATTCTACAATAAATTCCATTTCTTCATAAACTGAAGGATCTGACTTTAAAAATGCTTTTACAATTACAGAACCATCATTAACAGCAGTAACAGTAGTTCCATTAATTCTAATAATATTATCTGCACTTAGTAAAAATCCAAAGTCACTAATTGTATAACCAATTAAATTAAGTGGAAGTTCTTCAGTTTTAGAACCATCCATTTCAATAACATCTTTAGTAAACTTAAACTCTTTCCTTTGAGTAATAATAATAGGAATATCTAAACTAACATCTTCATTATCCAAATAGAATATTGTAAGAACTGTAGAGCCAATTGTTTTTGGAATAATATTCCACTCGCTATCTAGAGTTACAACTCCTGAATTTGTAAATCTATAACCTAAATTAGAATAATCTAGATTAACAAAATCTAGTTCTAATTTATAAGTAGTATCACTATGTATACTTATGCTTTCTTCTTCAAAGATAATTTCTCGCTCTAAATCATTAATAATAACTAAAATAGAATCAGTAACTTTGCTATCTTTAGACCAAGTAGCTTTAACAGTTACTTCACCAGCTTTAATAGCAGTGTATTTCCCATCACTTAGTTCGATATAGTTATCGTTAGCAATCTTAATATTAACCTCACTTAAGTCTTCAATATTTGTATAAAAACTCCAAATAAGATTATCGCCAACAGTTACAGAAATTTCTTCCTCTTCAAATTTTAAATAAGTTTCTTCTTTTCCATTACATCCAATTATAAAAAGTGATGTAAATACAAAAAGAAAAGTTAAAATAAATTTCTTCATGTTCACCTCGCAACAGGGACATTATAACATTTTATATAAAAATATTAAAGATTAATAATTAATTATTTTTAAAGATAATTATATATGTTATAATATATCTAATTAAGATTTAATAAAGGTGATTAAATGAATAGTCAGAATAAAGAAAAACTATATAACTATCTTATTCATAATAAAAAAGATAATTTAAATAAAAAACACTTTTATTTTCTAATTATTGATGGAGGAAAAGATTTAGAAACAAAGAAGTTTCAAGCTTTTTTTGAAGACATACTTAATGAGGTTGTTTTCTTCGAATATGATGAGAAAATAATAGCAGTTTATTTTGAAGAGTTTGAATTTGATTTTGAAGATATTATTAGCTCACTTATAGATGACTTTTTCACAAAGTTCTCAATTTATGTAAGTTCTAAACAAAGCTTTTCCAATAACAATTTTTTAGAAATATTTGCCTTATATAATAAACACCTCAAAAACAAACAAAAACCTTATATGACTAATCAAGATCTAGTAACTGAAATTATTAAAAATGACCCTAATGATTTAAAAATAATAAAACCAATTATTTTAAAGACAGTTTTAGAAGACCCACAAATAGAAAGTTTAATAAAAGCAATGTTTGAAACTAATTTAAATGTAACGCAAACAGCTAACCTTATATATATGCATCGTAATACTGTAATAAACAAACTCGATTATATTAAAAAGGAAACAGGACTAAATTTACAAAAATTTTATGATGCTAATATTTTATATTGGTTATTGAAAGTTAAATAACAATGTGCAAGTTGCACATTGTTTTAATTTTTAAATATAAGTATAATAATACTGTAATAAATAAAAGGAGATTATTTTATGGCAACAGTAACAATGAAAAACTTAAATAAAGTTTACGATGGCAATGTTCATGCAGTTGTAGACTTTAACTTACACATTAAAGATAAGGAATTCATCGTTTTAGTAGGACCATCTGGATGTGGTAAGACAACTACACTTAGAATGGTTGCTGGTTTAGAAGACATTACTTCTGGCGAGCTAAGAATTGATGATGAAGTTATCAATGATGTAGCACCAAAAGATCGTAATATCGCGATGGTTTTCCAAAGCTACGCTCTTTATCCACATATGACTGTATATGATAATATGGCATTTGGATTAAAATTAAGAAAGTTCTCACGTGATGAAATTGATCGTAGAGTTCAAAGTGCAGCAGAAATTTTGGGATTGAAACCTTATTTAGAAAGAAGACCAAAAGCTTTATCTGGTGGACAAAGACAAAGAGTTGCTCTTGGAAGAGCTATCGTTCGTGATGCAAAAGTATTCTTAATGGACGAACCACTATCTAACTTAGACGCAAAACTACGTGTACAAATGCGTGCTGAGATTATTAAATTAACTGAACAATTAGGAATTACTACAATTTACGTTACTCATGACCAAATCGAGGCGATGACAATGGCAACTAGAATTGTAGTTATGAAAGACGGATATATCCAACAAGTAGGAAGCCCAAAAGATATTTATGATTTTCCAAATAATATCTTCGTTGGTGGATTTATTGGAACACCTCCAATGAACTTCATCGAAGGAAGAGTTACTGAAAAAGGATTCTTTGAAGTAGGAGATCATAAACTAGGTTTATCTAGAATTAAAGTTCCTGAATATCATATGGAATATTTAAAAGAACAAAAATATTTAGAAAAACCAATTATTATGGGAATTCGCCCAGAAAATATTTACGACAGTGATGAAAAAATTGAACAACTAGCAGATTCAAAAGTAAAAGTAAAAGTTGATGTATCAGAACTTCTTGGTGCTGAAACGCTAATTAATGCAGTTATGCATGCTCAAAACTTAGTTGCTAAAGTTGATGCTAGAGTTGATATTCACATGGGTGATGAAATGGTTCTTGCATTTGATATGGAAAAATGTCATTTCTTTGATATCGAAACAGACCAAAGAATTAAAAAATACTAATTGTTATTTAAATAGTCAAAACTGCCTTTTAAAGGCAGTTTTTTAAAGAAAAATAAAAACGATTTTATTTCTTTGTATGTGCTTCCATATTTTATAAATTATGTTATAATGTATAAGCAGTAATAAAATATAAAAGGAGAAAATGAAATGGCAAAACAAACAATTAGAGACGTAGAACTAAAGAACAAAAAAGTATTGATGAGAGTTGATTTTAACGTTCCGATGAAATCGGGAGTTATTACCGATGAAAACAGAATTGTTCAAGCATTACCTACAATTGAGTATGCATTAGAAAAAGGTGCAAAATTAATTTTATTATCTCATTTGGGAAGAATCAAAGAAGAAAGTGATAAAGAAACAAATTCTTTAAAACCAGTTGCAAAACGCCTTAGTGAATTATTAAAACAAGAAGTTAAGTTTATTGGTGATACTAGAGGAAAAGAACTTGAAGATGCAGTAAGTAAACTCGCAAGTGGAGAAGTTCTGATGATTGAAAATACTCGTTTTGAAGATTTAAATAATAAAGCAGAATCTAAGAACAATCCAGAACTTGGTAAATATTGGGCAAGCTTGGGAGAAGTTTTTGTAAATGATGCATTTGGTACAGCTCACAGAGCTCATGCTTCAAACGCTGGTATAGCTTCTAATCTAGATACTGTTGTTGCTGGGTTTTTAATGGAAAAGGAAATTAAATTTATTGGTGAAGCAGTTGATAATCCAGAACGCCCATTCGTTGCTATTTTAGGAGGCGCAAAAGTAAGCGATAAAATTTCTGTTATTGAAAATTTACTTCTAAAAGCAGATAAAATATTAATAGCTGGAGCTATGGCATTTACATTTTATAAAGCTTTAGGTTATGAAATTGGAAAATCAAAATGTGAAGATGACTTTGTAGACTTTGCAAAATCACTATTAGATAAAGCAAAGGGTAAAATAGTTTTACCTATTGATATTGTTGCAGCAAAAGAATTTTCTGAAGATGCAGAAAGCAGAACTGTTGCAGCAGATGAATTAAGTGCTGATGAAATGGGTCTAGATATTGGACCAAAAACTTTAGAGCAATTTGAAAAAGAACTAAAAGGTGCAAAAACTGTTGTATGGAATGGACCAGCAGGAGTATTTGAATTTGAAAAATTTGCTCATGGAACAAATGGAATTTGTATTGCATTATCAAAATTAAAAGATGCAACTACTATTATTGGTGGTGGGGACTCCGCAGCAGCTGCGATTAAGTTAGGATTTGCTGATAAGTTCACGCATATTTCTACAGGCGGCGGCGCAAGTTTAGAATACCTTGAAGGTAAAGAACTACCTGGAGTTACAATAATAAATAATAAATAAATTAAGGAGAAGAAAATGAGAAAACCTATTATCGCTGGAAATTGGAAAATGTATAAAACTAGAGACGAAGCTTTACAATTCGTTTATGCTGTTGCAAACTTTATTCCAAAAGCAGAAGATGTTGAAAGTGTTATATTTGCCCAATCTACAGTGTTAAGATGCTTGGTGAAACGCCAAGGAGAAAATTTGAAAATTGGTTCCCAAAATGTTCATTATGAAGATCAAGGAGCTTTTACTGGTGAGGTATCTGCACCAATGCTTCAAGCAATTGGTGTTAGTTATGTACTTATTGGTCATAGCGAAAGAAGAGCAATGTTTAATGAGACTGATGAAGCAATAAATAAGAAACTTCATCAAGCTTATAAATATAATATGAATCCTATTTTGTGTGTAGGCGAAAGTCTAGAACAAAGAGAAGGTGGACAAACTGAATCACATTTAGTAAATCAATTAGAGCAAGACCTTGCAGGTCTAACAAAAGATCAAGTTAAGGCTCTAGTTATTGCTTATGAACCTATTTGGGCAATTGGTACAGGAAAAACAGCTACAAGTGAAATGGCTAATGAAACATGTGGATTTATTAGAAGCCATGTTTCTAAAATGTATGATAAAGAAACTGCTGAAGCGCTTAGAATTCAATATGGCGGAAGCGTTAAACTAGAAAACATTGATGAATTAATGGCACAACCACATATTGATGGAGCTTTAATAGGTGGAGCAAGCTTAAAAGCTGAAGACTTTATTCAACTTGTTAATGCAGCTGTTAAAAAGTAGGTTATAATAGATATTTCTTGACAAAAGAAATAAATAGTATATAATATAAAAAGTGCAGTTAAAGCAGCACTTGAAAAATAGAAAAAATAGATGATGCCTGTAGAGGGGTTAGTAGCTTGCTGCTAAGCGAAGACCAAATTCAATCTAATATTTTATTGTTTCAGGTCCTTTAAACTAAATATAAGGAGGAAAAGATATGGCACGTTATACAGGTCCCGCGTGGAAAGTTTCTAGAAGACTAAAATATTCCACATTAGAAAACGGGAAAGAACTAAGAAAGCGCAATTATCCCCCTGGTCAACACGGGCAACGTCGCGCAAAACTATCTGAGTATAGTATCCAATTACAGGAAAAACAAAAAGTTCGCTATACATATGGTATGGTTGAAAAACAATTCCACAAATTTTTCATTGCAGCTGGCAAGATGAAAGGTAAACATGGTGAGAATTTCTTAATCATGTTAGAATCTAGATTAGATAATTTAGTTTATCGCCTAGGATTCGCTACAACTAGACGTCAAGCAAGACAATTAGTTACTCATGGACACATCCAAGTTGATGGTAAGAAATTAGATATTCCATCATATGTAGTAACTCCTGGTCAATCAATAGCTTTAAAAGAAGCATCTCACAATCTTACGATTGTAAAAGAAGCTTTAGAAGCTTTAGTTGTAAGAAAAGATTATGTATCATTTAACGAACAAACAATGAGCGGTGTATATGTACGTCATCCAGAAAGAAGTGAATTCTTACCAGACATTCATGAAAATCTGATTGTTGAGTTCTACAACCGATAATTAAAAAAGGCGAGAAATTCTCGCCTTTTTATTTTAAAAGTATTCTTGATGTGGTATAATAATTTAACTTATATTAACTAATTTAGCTAGATGTTTTTCAATTATTTTACCAATTTTAATAAATAAATCTAAATCACTATTTGTAAATCTATTAAGTAGGGGGCTATCAATATCTAAAACACCATAAGTTTTTCCATTTATAAAAATAGGGATAACAACTTCTGAGTTAGAAGCATCATCACAAACGATATGACCGGTAAAAGTATGAACATCATTAACAAGTTGAGGAAGACCTTCTTTTACACATGTTCCACAAACACCTTTTCCTACTTCAATCTTTGTGCAAGCAACCTTTCCTTGAAAAGGTCCAAGATAAAGCGTGTTTTCTTTTAGAATATAAAAGCCAACCCAATTTAGATTTTCAAAATTTTGATTAATAAATGCAGATGAATTTGCAAGAATTGACATTTCAAAGAAATCATCGTTTAATAATTCATCTAAAGCAAGCAATATACTATTCATATTTACCTCTCATTACAAATATATTTTACCAAATATCTTTATAAAATAAAACAAGAAAGGATAAAAAAATGATTTACTTAGACTACACTGCAACAACACCAGTTGATAAAGAAGTATTAGATACATATATAAAAACACAAAATAACTTTTTCGCAAGTTCTAACTCTCTTCATAAATTAGGACAACTTAGTTTTTATATGTATGAAAAAGCTACAAATGAAATAAAGAATGATTTATCAATACCTAATCATAATTTAATATATACATCAAATGCAACTGAAGCTAATAACTTAGGTGTTTTTGGGATTGTGGAAAAGTTTAATCACGGAAAAGTTATAACAACTAAGATTGAGCATCCTTCTGTTTTTGAAATTTATAAAAAGATTGAGGGAAAAGACTTTGAAGTAGTATATTTAGATGTAGACGAAAAAGGTATTATCGATTTGAAACAACTTCAAAAAGAACTTAATAGTGAAACTATATTAGTATCCATTATGTGGGTTAATAATATAGTAGGATCTATTCAACCAATTAATGAGATAATCAAATTAGTTAAAAAATATCCAAAAACAAAACTTCATGTAGACATTGTTCAAGGAATATGTAAATTAGAACCTGAATTTAATTTTAGTGAAGTAGATATATTAACCTTTAGTGGACATAAGATATATGCACCAAAGGGAATTGGTGTATTAGCTGTTAAAGACAAAATAGAACTTGAAGCTAGAATATTTGGAGCTAATAACCAATATAAGGTTAAACCAGGAACGCTTGATCTTGCTTTAATTGTTGCTTTATCAAAAGCTATTAAACTTAATTTACTAAAATTAAAAGAACATTATGAATATGTAAAAGAATTAAATCTCTATTTTAGAGATAAAGTTAAAGACTTTAAAAAGATTATTATTAATAGTCCTTTAGATGCTAGTCCATATATAATGAATATATCAATAATGGAATTAAAAGGTAGCACTTTATTAAACTATCTAGAAGCTGAAGAAATATATGTAAGTACTGGTAGTGCGTGTAGTTCTAAAACGAAAAAACTTGAAAGAACAGTATATGCAATGACAAACTCAGAAGATAGAGCAAACTCAAGTATTAGAATTAGTTTTTCACATCTAACTACTAAAGATGAAATAAACAAACTAATTGAAGTGTTGGAGAAAATATAATGTATGATTTAATTTTAGTTCGCTATGGCGAAATGACTCTAAAGAAAAAGAATTATAATAGATTTCAAAACCAAATGAATAGAAATATAAAAACAAAGTTAAAGGAATTTACTAATTTAAGTTTTTCACAGACTTCCTATCGTTTTTATATTTACCTAAATAATGAAGATTATAATAAAATAATTGAAGTTTTAAATACTATCGTAGGTCTACATTCATATAGTTTATGTAGATTAGTAAAAGCAGAATATGAAGATATTGCTAATAATGCAATAAACTTAATAAATGAAAGTAAAAATAAAGATAGAATTAGTTTTAAAGTTGAAACAAAAAGAGGAGATAAACAATTCCCTGCAACTTCAATAGAGATATCTCAAGAGATTGCAAGAAGAGTTATGCCGAAAGTTCCAGGCTTATATGTTGATGTACACAATCCAGAACTTACGCTTTCAATTGAACTTAGATCTGAAGGTACATTTATTTTCACAAAAACTATAAAAGGTTTAGGTGGTTATCCAGGAAATATGGCAGGCAGTGGCTTGCTAATGATGAGTGGAGGAATAGATAGCCCTGTTGCTGGCTTCCTTGCAATCAAAAAAGGTGTGCATATTACAGCTCTACATTTTGCTTCCCCACCACATACATCTCAAATGGCACTGCAAAAAGTAATTGATCTAACTGAAGAGTTAAGCAAATTTACTAGTAATGGTAAAATTGATCTAATAGTTTATCCATTCACAAAAATTCAAGAAGAACTTAGACGTAAAATAAAGCCGGAATACAATATAACTATAATGCGTAGAGAAATGTATAAAATCGCTGCAACGATAGCAAGCAAAAACAATTTTGATGTTATAATAAACGGTGAAAGTATTGGTCAAGTAGCTTCTCAAACTCTAACAAGTATGAATGTTATCAATGATGTTACTAACTTTCCAATTATAAGACCGCTTGTTACTATGGATAAAGGTGAAATAATCGATATTGCAAGAGCAATAAAGACATATCCAATTTCTATTGAACCATATGAAGATTGTTGTACTATTTTTGTACCAGAACATCCGGTAATAAATCCAGTACTAAATAAAGTTTTAATAGAAGAAGCTAAATGCGATTTAGATGAATTAAGAGAAGAAGGCTTAAGAAACTTAGAGTTTTATAGTCTATCATATTTAAATAAAACCAATGTTATAATTGGTGATGATTATGAAAAATTTGAAATATAAAAATAATGGAGGACAAAATGGACAATAATAATCCAAACTTAGAATTAGAAGAGTTTGAAGAACAAGAAATTCCAACAGAAGAAAAAACAAGAGAAGAACTTATATATGAACTTGAACTCAAAATGCAAGAGATTGACACAAAAATAGAATTTGCAGAAGATGAATTATACTTTGAAGAAAGTCAAATAACAGAAGAAGATATCCAAGCACTAAAACAAGAGTACAGAGAATTAAAAGCTGAAAAAAAAGCATTATTAAAACAACACAAAACAAACTGGGATAAATTTCCTATTTGGATGTTTGCCTATGGTGTTTTTCAAGTTGTATTTTCGTTTTTCTATGTAATGTCTATGATTAGTTTGCTCTTTGCTTCTTGGTTTTTAAATCTTATTAATTCATATACGAGAGCATGGGAAATCGTTTCATTCTTCTTCTTACCATTTATTAGCATAGTTGCTTCTACAATTATCTTTTTCACACTCAAAGATAAAATTAAAAGAAGGTTTTTCTCAATCATATTTATTATTCAAGGCCTTGAAACTCTAATAACAGTAATACTTATGATTGTAACATTAGTGGGGCTATGGAAATAATATCATCAAGAAACAATAAATATATTGTTGAACTTGCAAAGTTAAAAGATAAGAAGTACCGAGAAAAAGAAAGAAAGTTTTTAATTGAAGGAGAGCACTTAATCCAAGAGGCCTATAAAACCAATAATTTAGAAACTGTTCTATATTCAGATATTAAATATAGACTTGAAGGAGTTAATAATATTGAAGTATCAGATAGTGTAATTGAAAAACTTGCTTTTTCAAAGACTCCTCAAAAAGTTATCGGTGTTTGTAATTATTTAAAGCAAGATGAGCAAGAAACCAAAACAGCGTTATTACTTGATAATGTTCAAGATCCTGGAAATGTTGGAGCTTTAATTAGAAGCAGCTTAGGTTTTAACGTTGATAAAGTATATCTTAGTGAAGATAGTGTTGATTTATATAATGATAAATTAATTAGAGCATCACAAGGTGCAATATTTCATCTTAATCTAGAAGTAGGAAATCTTGAGCTTATAATAAAAGAACTAAAGAAAAAAGAATTTAAGATTTTTGGAACAAGCGTAAAAGAAGGAGTATCTTTAAACGAGTTAAAAAGACCTTCAAAAGTCGCAATAATCCTAGGTAATGAAGGAAGCGGAATAAAAGAAGAAATATTAAAACTAACAGATAGCAATATTTATATTAAAACAAATGACTTTTTGGAGTCTTTGAACGTAAGTGTTGCTGGGAGTATAATTTTATATCATTTAGATTTAAAAAAACCTGAACAAAATTAATGTTGTTCAGGTTTTTTATTTAAAATTATATCTTTATGGTAGTTTAGTATTTCTAGCATATGGCCCATATTGCCTTCGCCAGCATATTTTTTCATATTAAAGAAATCATTATCTAAGCTTGACCAGAATAGTCTATTCATTTCTTCTAAGAGAATAACATCACTATTTAATGCCCCAGCCCAAACTTCTAAATATAGATTATCCAAGTAATAATCAGTTTTCATAAATAAAGTTAGTTCAATATCTTCTCTTTTTATATTTGTTTCTTCAAACAACTCTCTATAAGCTGCGTCTAAGCCGGATTCATTATTCTCAATTTTACCACCAACAAAGTTGAATAAACCTTTATAAGGATTCTTTTTTCTTTCGCATAATAGTATTCTTTCTCGATTTTTATCAAATACTATGATTAAATTATAACCTTGCATATTATCACCTAATAATTATATTTCTCTATATTATATAGATATTATTTCCAAATGTCAAAAAAAGTATTTGAATAATGTCATTATAATGATATAATAAAAGAAGAATCACGAAAGGAGATTTTTTTATGGACAAATATCAATGTGATGCTTGCGAATATATTTATGATCCAGAACTTGGTGATCCAACACAAGGCATTCCTGCAGGAACTGCTTTTGAAGATTTACCAGAAGATTGGGAATGCCCAGATTGTGGTGTAGGCAAGGACTTATTTACAAAAATTTAAAGAAATAAAAGAAAGTTGAATTTCAACTTTCTTTTTTTTAGTCTAATAATCTTTTTTCGCCTTCTAGTTCACGAAGTGATTTAATGTTTTGGCTAACTTCGAGAGTACCCAAATATGTTCCATCTTTATCTCTTACGGCATAGTATTTAATAACAATGAACATTTTTTCATTTTGAATCCAAAAGCTTTCAACATCTTTTTCGCCAGATTTAAAACTATTTACAATCTTTTCTACAACATGAACACTTGCTGGTGGGTGGCATAAACCAACATCCCTACCAATAATTGTAAGTGGTCTTTGGAATATTCTTTCTTCAGCTTGCGAGAAATATTTAACTTTATCATCTTTATCTACAAATGTTATATCAATAGGTAGTGAATTTAAAATAGCATTAATTTCATTCGGTAGTAAAGTTCCAGCATCAAATGAAACCTCACCAGATAAGGTTTCTTTTTCTTCTTTTGGTTTTTCTTCTTCCTTATCTTCAACTTTCCAAGAACCTTTAGGCTTAACTAAAGTATAACCAAATTCTGAACTAGCTTCATCTATTTGAATCCAATCATATAAAGTAAAAGTATCGCTCATTAAAGGAATTAAAATATTATTTTCTTTAGAAATCATTTCAATTACTTGATTAATTGCAAAGTCCATTGCATCTTTTAGTTCATCTAAATTAATATCGGGTTTAGATAAAAGTTCATTTACTAGTTTAATACCTTTTCTTATTTCATCATCAACTCCCCACATAACTTTTGGTGGAGCAGTAATACCATGTTTTTCTAAAAATGGGAAGAAAGCCATTTCTTTTCTTGAATAATGATGTTCAATTTCTAAAAGTCTTTCAAAACCGATTCTTAACATTAAATGGGACATATGATTAGGCTTTTTAAAATAAGCATCATAATGAGGTTTAATTTCTGTGTTTACTAAGTTTGTTAGAGCTTTATTTTCTTCAAACAAAATATTAACTGGATGCCCTACTATTTTACTATAGTCTTTAGTTGCATGAATATCAAAAATTGAACCTTCAAAAACTGCTGCATGAACATCACATAGTTTTTGAATTTCTTCGATTGTAACTCCTTCTTTCACAAGTTCTTGTTCTATTTGAGAAATTTCAGTTGTGGAAACTTTTCCGAAATCTCTTTCAAAATCTTGTTTTACATCATCAAAGTCTCTTCCTTCGTGTAAACCCTTAATTAATTTTTTTAATTTTTGTTTTCTATCATTGCTGTTATTTATAAACTCACTCATTTGTTTCCTCCAATATAAAATTATTTTCTTTAAAAGTTGATTCAACTAAATCCATATCTATCTTTTGCATCTTTGCACCTTCTTTAATAGTTACAAAGCGACCTACAGTATTCAACATAGCAGCATTTGCTATGTGTTTAAAACCAAGAGAAACCATAATTTCCCTAACTTCAGGATATTCATCCACAATCTTTTTGATTGGTTTATTTATATCTATTATTCTCATAATTGTCTCCACACGACTTATTGTATCAAAAAAATCTGATTAATACTTGAATTATGATTATAAGTAAAACACTAAATTTAATAGAAAATATTTTCATTTAGCTTTTGAAAAACTTTCATTTTTTATCTAATAGACAATTAAAAAACGATATGATAGAATGAGAAAAAGGAGGTTAACATGATAATTTGTATAGATTTAAAATCTTTTTATGCATCAGTAGAATGTATCCTCCGAGGTCTTGACCCTTTTAAGGTTAACTTAGTTGTAGCTGATAAAGAGCGTGGTGGAGGTTCAATTGTTCTTGCGGTTACCCCACATATTAAAAAATATGGTGTTAAAAGCCGCTGCAGGATTTATACTCTACCTAAAAATATAGATATTATTTACGCTAAACCAAGAATGAAGAAATATATTGAGTTTTCCACAAAAATCTATAATATCTATCTGAAGTATGTATCTTATGAAGATATTCATGTATATAGTATTGATGAAGCTTTTCTTGATTTAGGTCCATATTTAAAGTATTACAATATGAGTGCAAGAGAACTAAGTAAGAAAATACTCGATGATATATATAAAGAGACAAAATTAACGGCTGTTTGTGGGATGGGTGAGAATATGTTTCTTGCGAAAGTTGCACTAGACTTACTTGCAAAACATGAACCAACCGGTGTTGCTTATTTAGATGCAGAGGGTTTAAAAGAAAAAATATGGGATCACAAACCTATTACAGATATTTGGGGTATAGGACGTGGTATTGCAAAACGATTAGAGAAATATAATATTCATTCTCTTGGAGATCTTGCAAGAACTCCTCTTAAAAAGTTAGAAAAAGAATTCGGAATTGTGGGAAAAGAACTTCTAGAACATGCATATGGGATCGAAAGAACATCAGTTCAAGAAGCTAGAACTTATATTCCAAAGGCAAAAGGTTTTGGTCATGGTCAAGTATTCTTTGAAGATTATAATTTCAAAGATGCATATATTGTAGTTTTAGAAACTGTTGACCAAATAGCTTGTGAACTTGTTACTCAGAAACTTAATTGTGAATTGATTTCAATTGCTGTTGGTTATTCTAAACAATTTGGTGGTGGATTTTCTAAACAAATGACACTGCCCACTAAAACCAATAGTAGAAATGAGTTAGTGACAGCCTTTAAGAAAATCTATTTTGATAATGTGGAAAACATTCCAATAAGAAGAATAGATATAAGAGTGGGGAAACTAAGTAATGAAGAGTTTTTCCAAACGGATTTATTTACTGATATAAAGAAAAAACAAAAAGAACATTCTTTATACCAAACACTTGGAACAATAAAAGAAAAATATGGAAATAATGCAGTTTATTTAGCAGTCAGCGATACTGATAAAGGAACACTAACTAAGAGAAATAAACTAATAGGAGGCCATAATGCCGAATAATGATCGTAAAGGTAAATGGCAATCATTTGATGCTCTAACAGGTTTTGGTGATTCAATTCAAAAAGCAAAGAAAGAACAAGAGAAAATTAAAAAACCTGTTTTATTTCCTGATGAACTCGAAGAACAAGAAAGAAAGTTAGCTTTAGCTTTAAATTCTAAAGAAATAATTACAATTGAAATTTTTAATAGGGGTTATATTGAACAGTATTGTGGTATAATTAAGAAGGTAGATATCACAACAAAAGAAATTATACTGGAATTAGAAGCTGGCGATAAAAAAATAAAATCATCATCTATAATTAATATAAGTATTAATAATTAGGAGCTTAAATGAAAAGAATAGTTATAGCAGGCGGATGTTTTTGGGGAGTAGAAGCATACTATAAAAAGTTAAAAGGCATTATCAATACAAATGCTGGCTATGTAAATGGAAATATTGCTAGTCCAAGCTATGAAGATTTATTAGCTGGAAGAGCTACGCATGCTGAGGCTGTAGAGATATATTATGACGAAAGCCTAATATCTTTAGTTAAAATATTGGAACATATGTTTAGATTTATAGAACCTACCAGCCTAAACAGGCAGGGTGGAGATTTTGGAATTCAATACCGTACTGGTATTTATTATGAAAATCTAGATGATAAGGAAGTTATTGATAAATTCATTCTTGAGATGAATTTAAAATATAATAACAAAGTAGCTGTTGAGGTTAAAAAAGAACAAGGATTTTACTTAGCAGAAGACTACCATCAAGATTATTTAGATAAAAATCCATATGGATATTGTCATGTTGATTTAAGTTTAATAAAAAAAGACGAAAAGAAATAATGGAGGAAGAATGAAACAAGTATTTAAAGGTGCTTTAACAGTTTTTATTGCAATACTATTAGTTAGAGTATTAATTGGTTGTAATAGTGAAGAATTTGAAATAACTAATAATTTAGAAGCTGAAATAACAATGAATGTATTTGATACTAAACAGCTAGATTTTAAAACAAATAGTGATTTAAAAATACTATATAAATCTAGCAACCAAGAAATAGTAAAAGTTGACAGAAATGGTTTAGTAGAAGCTCTAAAGGGTGGGGAAGTTACAATAACTGCAAGCCTTGATGGCAAACCAGAAATAAGCGCAACTATTAAAGTAGTTGTTGAAGAAAGAAATATTCAAATTGCTGGGCCAACTAAGGTATATGCTGGTCAAACAATTACGTTAACTGCAACTGATGAAAAACTAGGTTCAAATGTAACTTGGTATTCAGATAAAACAACAATCGCAACAGTTGATCAAACGGGTGTTGTGAAGGGCATAAAACCTGGGGTCGTAGAAATAGGTATTGTTTCTAACTTAACAGGTGCAATGGAGGTTATTGAAATTACTGTGTTAATTCCAAATGTAGAATCAATTGAAGTTGTAAGAGCACAAACTTCACCAATATTATTGCTTGATGAAGTGCAATTAACTCATGTTGTTTATCCAAATGAGGCAAACAAAGACGTTGTATGGGCAAGTAGTGATGAAGCTATTGCAACAGTTGATCAAAATGGGAAAGTAACTACTCACCGATCTGGTGAGGTTGATATTACAGCAACCTCAGTTGAAAGTGGTAAAGTAGGAGTATATACAGTGGTTGTGGAAGTTGATCCAATTGATTTATTAAAGAAGTTCAATGTATCAAATCCAGTACATATGCGAGCTAAGAGTAATTTAGATCCTAATGTAAATGATTTAATTTATGGAAGTGTAAACTTATTCTGGGCAGCAGACATGAATTTAAAAGTTGAATTGATCCCTGTTGATACAGTTTTAAAAGATCAATATAACAATACTAAACCAAATCCATATGTAGGAGAGATAGTTACGCCACAAATAGTTGAAGATGTTGAGTTTTGGAGTGTAAGACCTGGAGTTAAAAAAATAAGCATTTCTAATATTACATTTCATGACACAGGAAACTCTAGTCCAGGCGCTACTGCAAGAATGCATGCTATTTATATGGTTGGTACTGGTAATAGAACAGTTCAAGTACTAAACGGAGGCAGGCTCTACGGTTTTAGATCTTGGAACTATACTGTTGATGAAGATGAAATAATCCAACATATCCCGGATGATGAAATTACTTTCCAAGGAGATACTTATTTAGCTTACTCAACTGCTATTGGTATTGAAACTACTATTAATAAAGGAAGTAATCTATTTACAACTTGGCATAGAACGGCTAAATTAATGTCTTCATTACTATCTAAACACAATTTAGATATTACAGATATTCGTCAACATAATTATTTTTCTGGAAAAGACTGTCCTGCTGTGTTAAGAGCTACAGGTTTATATAATAATGTGCTAGATATGATTTATGCGGAGTATTTAATACTTGAAGAACTAGCAGGTTATACAATTGAATTCATTTCAGATTCTCCAGAATATGTTGATAATTCTGGTAGAATTATTAAACTAGATGATATTTCAAGATTAATTTCTTATCAAGTAAAAATCACTAATGCAAGTACTGGATATGATGAGTCAGTAATCTTATATTCAACTCTTCCAACGAAAATTAATTAATTTTTCTTTTGGTTTGACAAGCAAATAACTTAATGTTATAATTAGTAAGGTATTAAAATGAAGGAGTGAGATTTCTCACTCCTTTAAATAATCATATGTGGGGTTTTATTATGAGTAGAATGAAGCAAATAGAAGATATAGCAAATAAATGTGCAGACGAGCTAGGCTTAGAAATAGTTAGCGTTGAATTTGTGAATGAAATGGGACTTAAAATCTTAAGAGTAATTGCGAAAAAGGATACGTTCTTTTCAATTGATGATTCTGCAGATTTAAATAAATTAATTGGAGACGAACTAGATAGACTTGATTTAATTGAAGAAGAGTATTATTTAGAAGTATCATCTGAAGGAATAGAAAAAGAATTAAATTCAGAGTTTGATATTAACGATTCAATTGGTAAATATGTTTGTATTAGGTTATATGCAAAGCAATTAGGTAAAAAAGAATTTTATGGTGACTTAGAAGAAGTTACAGAAAAAGAAATTAAAATAAAAATTAATAGTAAAGGTACTGACCAAACAATTAGTTTTGCTAGAGATAAAATAGCAAAAATTAGATTAGCGGTTAAATTTTAGGAGGAGAATTAAAAATGATTAGTAAAAGCTTTTATGAATCTTTAGAAGAACTTAGTTACGAAAGAGGCTTAGATTTAGAAGAAGTATTAAAAAAAGTTGAAGTAGCAATTTCAGTTGCTAGTCGTAATAGTGGGTTTTCTGGAGAAATCATCTCTGAATGGGATTTTGAAAAAAAGAAAATAAGAGTTTTTGAATTTAAATATGTAGTAGACGAAGTAGACCCAGAAGGACCAAGAGGCCAAATCTTACTTGAAGAGGCAATGGAAATCAAACCAAGAATTAAAGTAGGCCAAGAAATTAGAACAGAAATCAATTTGAATAAGTTTTCAAAGAAAGCAGCTTCAGTTTTCAAACAAAGTCTTTTAGGTGGTTTGAAAGAATTAGAACGTGAAGATCAATATGTTTATTTTGAAGACAAAGTAGGCGAAGTTGTGAATGCAAAAGTAGTTGATTTTTCAAATGGCTTTGTATCTTTTCATGTTGGTAAAGGTGTAATAGCTAATATGCCAGAAAAAGAAGGATTACCTGGAGAAACATTTGAAGTAGGAACTGAAAAGAAAGTTTATATAACAAAAGTTGA
Source organism: uncultured Bacteroidales bacterium (assembly GCA_964407835.1). Lineage (GTDB taxonomy): Bacteria > Bacillota_I > Bacilli_A > ML615J-28 > CAG-698 > DUVT01. Next base: position 66,477 of record CAYOXB010000002.1, on the reverse strand, counting down.
AAGAACAACAAAAGGGCCCAAAATATTCCTTACAAGAACTAATAGAGAAATTGTGAAGAGATTATTTGAACTTGAAATTCCTGAGATCGCTGATGGATCAATCGAAATTATGGGAATCTCAAGAGATCCAGGAGACAGAACTAAGATTGGTGTTTTATCACTTAAAACTGGTCTTGATCCAAAAGGTGCTTGTGTTGGCCAAGGTGGTTTAAGAATAAGAAGAATTAATGAAATCTTAAATGGTGAAAAAATTGACATCTTTACTTGGAAAGAAACAGCAGAAGAACTTATTTCTGAGGCGCTTTTGCCTGCTAGAACGCTTAGTGTAATTGCAGATGAGAAAACAAAAGAAGCAACTGTAATAGTTGCAGATGATCAGTATTCTCTTGCAATTGGAAAAAGAGGTCAAAATGCAAGACTTGCAGCTTATGCAATTGGTTGGAAAATAGATATTAAAAATGAAACCGATGCAAAAGAAGAAGGGTTAGAAGTTTAGTATAATACTAACTAAGAGGTGGACAGATGAAACAAAAGAAAGTTCCATTAAGAAAGTGCGTAGCTACAAACAATCAATATCCTAAAAAAGAAATGTTTAGGATAGTTAGAACCGAAGAGCAAGTAGCAGTAGTTGACCCAACAGGAAAAGCAAAAGGTCGCGGCGCTTATTTATCAAAAAATAAAGAAGCGATTTTGCTTGCAAAAAGCAAAAGGATATTAGATAGACACTTAGAAATTAAAGTTCCAGATAGTGTATACGATCAATTATTAAGTGAACTAGGTGATTCTATTGAATAAAAAACAAGTATTGAATTTATTAGGCCTAGCTAAAAGAGCAGGAAAACTAGTAACTGGTGAAGATACTGTTTTAAAAAGTTTAAGACATAATGATTTAAAAATTGTCTTTGTTGCAAGTGATGCATCAAAAAGACAAATAGACCAATTTAATAAAAAAACTTACTTTTATGAAGTAAAATTTAATAATAACTTTACTTGTGATGAACTATCACAAGCAACGGGAAAACCTATGTGTAAAGTTTTAGGTATAACAGATCAAGGTTTTTCTGAAAGCATTTATAAAAATTTAGAAGGAGGTGCAGAAAATGAAAGTTAAAGAAATATTAGAAATACTCAATGTTCCAGCTGAAGAGCTACTAAAAAAACTTGATAATGTTGGAATTAAAGCAGATTTGGAAACAGACATTAGTCAAGACATTATTAAAAAACTTAGCAAAGTTTATAATGTAGATATTAAACCAGCAAAAGCTAAAAAACCAGCAGCACCAGCACCTGCCAAAAAACCTGAAAAAGAAGCAGCACCAAAAGTGGAAGCGAAACCAGTTGTAGAAAAGGCAAAACCAGCAGATGTAAAAACACAAAAACCAGTTGAAAAGCCAAAAGCTCCAACTCAAGCAAAACCAGCTGCAAAACCAGTTGAAAAGCCAAAAGCTCCACAAGCAAAGCCGGTGCAAAAACCAGCACAAAAACCAGCACCAAAAGCAAAGCCGGTTGTTGAAGATCAAGATGAACTAGAATTAACTAGAGTTTATGATGATAAATATAATGATTATGAAAAAGAAACTAAAGTATACACTAGACTTAAAAATGTAAAAAGAAAAGCAAGCAAACGCGGAGGACGCCAAGCTAATATTACTGGTAGTGAAAAAGCTAAGGCTAAAGAAATTGTTTTTACTCCGGGGATGACAGTTGCTCAACTTGCAGATGGTCTTCAAACTTCAATTGGTGAGGTAGTTAAGAAATTAGTTATGCTAGGTTTTATGGTTAGTGCTTCTCAAGCATTAGAAAAAGAAATGGTAGAAATAATTGCAGAAGACTATGAATTTACAGTTAAAGATAAAATCTTAGAAGATATTACTAGATTTGAAGAAATTAAAATCGAAGATGCAGAAGAGAACTTAGTTGGTAGACCACCAATAGTTACAATTATGGGTCATGTTGACCACGGTAAAACTACATTACTAGATACAATTAGAAATTCTAAAGTAGTAAAAGGTGAAGCAGGTGGAATTACTCAACATATCGGTGCTTATCAAGTTAAGACAGATGGAAAAGTAATTACATTTATTGATACGCCAGGTCACTCTGCATTTACTGAAATGCGTGCACGTGGTGCAAACGTAACTGATATAGTAATTTTAGTTGTTGCTGCTGATGATGGTGTAATGCCACAAACAAAAGAAGCAATTGATCATGCTAGAGCTGCTAAAGTTCCAATTGTTGTTGCAATAAACAAGATGGATAAGCCACAAGCTAATCCAGATAAAGTAAAACAAGAACTAGCTAACTTAAACTTAGTTCCTGAAGAATGGGGTGGAAGCACAATTTATGTTCCTATTTCAGCTTTAACAGGACAAGGTGTAGACGAGTTATTAGAAATGATTAACTTAACTGCAGAAATTGAAAACTTCAAAGCTAATCCAAACCGTTTAGGTGTTGGTTTAGTTGTCGAAGCAAAGCTAGATCGTGGAAGAGGACCTGTTGCAACTTTACTTGTTCAAAATGGAACAATTAGAATTGGAGATCCAGTAGTAGTTGGAAATGCATTCGGAAAAGTTCGATCAATGACTGATGAAACGAATGTTTTACTTAAAAATGCAGGACCATCTAAAGCTGTTGAAATTACAGGCTTAGACCTAGTTCCGTTAGCTGGAGATCACTTCATGGTTTTTGAAGATGAAAAAACAGCAAGACTTATTGCTGAAGAAAGAAAGAACAGAGCATTTAATATTGAAATGGGTGTAGGTGCACCAGTTTCTCTTGCAAATCTATTTGATAATATTAACTCAGATAATAAAGAACTTAACTTAATAGTTAAAGGTGATGTTCAAGGTTCTATTGAAGCAATTAAGACTTCACTTGAAAAACTTGATGTTGATGGAGTGAAAATTAATATAGTTAGATGTGGTGTTGGTGCTATTAATGAAAATGATATTAACTTAGCAGTTGCATCTAATAGTATTATTATTGCATTTAATGTTCGCCCTGTAGCTAATATAACTGATTATGCAAAAGAGAAAAACATTGAAATAAGAATGTATAATATCATTTATAAAGTTTTAGAAGATATTGAAAAAGCTATGACTGGTATGTTAGATCCTGTATTTGAAGAACAAGTACTTGGTCAAGCAGAAGTAAGAGATATTTTCAAAGCATCTAAGATTGGTACTATTGCTGGTTGTTATGTAACTAGTGGTTCAATAATTAGAAACTCTGATATTCGCTTAATGAGAGACACTATCGTTATTTATGAAGGCAAGCTTTCATCTTTGAAACGCTTTAAAGATGATGTTAGAGAAGTTAAACTAGGCTTTGAATGTGGTATCACTATTGAAAACTATAATGATATTAAGGTAGGCGATGTAATAGAAGCCTATACTATGGTAAAAGTAAAGCAGGTGTAATGATGGCTTATAAACAAGAAAGATTAGAAAAAACTCTCGAAAGAGAAATTAGTAGTATTATTCGTTTAGAAGTTAAAGATGATAGATTAAGATTTGTTACTATAACTAAAGTTTCAGTTACAAATGATTATTCAATTGCAACAGTTTACTATACTGTTATTGGTACAGATGAACAAAAAGAATCAACATCTAAAAACTTATTAGAAGCAAAGGGCTATATTAAAAGCTCTTTAAGTAAAAAAATTAAAATAAGAAAAATTCCTGATTTAAAATTTAAATATGATGAATCGCTAGAACAGGGAGAAAAAATCGAAAGAATTCTTGCAAGCATAAAGAAATAAGCCATAGAAATATGGCTTATTTGAGGTAAGTATTATGGATAGAAATAAAATAGAAAGCAAACTAGCAGTTGTACCTAAGAAGCCTGGATGCTATTTAATGTACAGTGCAAATAAAGAGATTCTCTATGTTGGAAAAGCCAAGAACTTAGCAAACAGAGTTAAGTCTTATTTTCGTGGGTCTCATAATGCAAAAACAACAAAATTAGTTTCCCAAATAGTAGACTTTGATTACATTATTACATCTAGTGAAACAGAAGCGTATATATTAGAAATTAATTTAATAAAAAAACACAATCCAAAATATAATATTATGTTGACGGATGATAAGCAATATCCATATATTTGTATTTCAGATGAAGAACATCCAAGATTATACTATACAAGGGATTTATCAAAACCAGGAACATACTATGGACCATATCCAAATAGTTATGCAGCAAAAGAAATAGTTGATTTTTTAAACAGATTTTATCCACTTCGCAAATGTAGAATCATGCCTAAAAAAGAATGCTTATATTATCATATAGAGCAGTGTTTAGGACCTTGTATTAAAGAAGTAGAGGAATTAACATATTCTGAGATAATTGCAAATATTCATAGATTCTTAAAAGGCGATACAAAAGATCTAAAAAATAAATTAGAAAAACTAATGTATAAGGCTAGTGAAGAAGAAAAGTTTGAAAAAGCAATTGAATATAGAAACTTAATTAATGATTTAGAAGCAATATCTGTAAAACAAAAGATGGAAATTGATATTTCAGATACTGATGTCTTTAACTATTATGTAGAAGAAAACCATATAAGCATTCAAGTATTCCATATTAGAGGTAAAAAGACTGTTGAAAGAAATGGATTTTTATTTGAACTAATGGATAGTGCTGAAGAAATGTTTTTAAATTTCATTGGTCAATTCTATTTTGTAAATAACAATCCACTTCCAGTTGAAATACTTTTACCTGATATTGATATATCATCTATAGATGAATCATTATTAAAATATATTGTTGTTCCAAAGATTGGAAGGAAAAAAGAATATATCAATTTAGTTTATGAAAATGCAAAAGCTAAACTAAGTGGTCTGCTCCAACAAGAAAGAAATAAATACGAAAGAACTTATGGAGCTGTAATTACACTTGGTGAATTATTAAAAATAGCTACTCCAAATAATATTGAAGTATTTGATAATTCAAATATTCAAGGTGCAAATAGTGTAAGTGCTATGGTTAATTATATTGATGGCTTACCAGAAAAGAAAAACTACCGTAAATATAAAATAAAAACAGTAGAAGGTAGCAATGATTATCAGTCAATATATGAAGTAATCTCAAGAAGATATTCTAGACTACAAAATGAAAAGAAAGAGTTTCCGAATTTAATTATAGTAGATGGTGGCAAAATTCAAGTTAATGCAGCAATGAGCGCTTTATATGATTTAGAGATTTCAATACCTGTTGCAGGACTAGGTAAAGATTCAAATCACAGAACTAGTTATATATTTTATAATGAAGAAGAGCTAGCTTTAGATAAAAAATCAAATTTATTTCATTTTTTAGAAAATCTTCAAGATGAAGTTCATAGATATGCAATTACATTCCATCACTTAGTTCATTCTAAAAACACATTGTCTTCAAGGCTAGATGCTATTAAAGGTATTGGCAAAGTAAAGAAAAAACAAATTCTTCTTGCTTTAAAAGAATCAAATTTTCAAACATTTGAAGACAAACTATTAGAAATGAAACTAACCGAAGAGCAAATAGAACAAATATTAAAATTAGTACAATAGGAGAAACTTAACTTATATGTTAATTAAAGGAAAAGTAGTGGAAGTAATTCCAAGAGAAAGAATTATAAAAGTAAAAAGTAGAAAACAAATACACTACATCTATATGTCGCGTAAGTTTTTTAAAGACTTTTCTTATTATTTATATCAATATCCTTTTGTGTTTGTTCAAGCGGAAAAAGAAAAGACAAAATATGGTTTTTATTCAGCTCATGAAGTTATTGCAATTGAAAAAATATTTATTGCTACATTTAGTGGTAAAATAGTATATTTTGATATTGACTTAATAAAACAAGGGGTCATTGATTTACTTGAAAACAATGTTTATAAATTATTTTTAGATTTAGAGTTTTCCCTGCCTTCATATTACCAATCAAAAGCCCACACTCCTGAAATAGTTCAGTACGGGATGATTTTAGAAGATCCTAAGGGTGATGTAATTTTGGAAGATAAAAATTTAGTTCTACCAAAAAGTAACTTTTCTCTTAATTTAAGAACTTTAAAGTTCTTAAATAAGTCTAGAGAAGATTTTAAAGATGCGGTTCAATATATTGAACTATATCAAACTATAGAGCGTTTAATTGATGAATATGATATAAAAATAATTGCTTGGGGAAGAAACGATATTATAACTCTAGAACAATCGTTTAAAATAAATAGATTAAAACCACTTAATATAAAAGAGCGATATATAAACTTAATGCAAGTTGTGAAGAACTATTATAATCAACGAGTGGATTTAGGGCTTTTTAACACTTATGAAGAGTTTAGTGGAATTGAACAAGAAGGACAATCCCATGATGCCTTTGAAGATGCATTAATGGCAAGAGAAATATATAGGATATTTAAGAATCAAATAATGAAGGAAAATGGAAAATAAAAACATTCTAATAAATTAGAATGTTTTTTTATATAGTAGTACTTTGAAGTCAAGTGTAACTTCAAGATTTCTAATATCTTCTATCTTTTTAAGGTCTTCTTTATTTGTTTTATATTGATAAGGAGTCATCATTAATAAATTAGGAAGATCATTATTGTGTATTAGAACTTTTCTAGTATAGTTCTCTTCACTTATTAACTCCAAACTCTCTTCTTCGATTATTTTTTCAGCTGTCTTATATACTCTAGAATAAAGAATTTCTTTCAATTCAATTAAATGGTCAGAATTAGGTATTACTTTTAATAAGTATCCATCTTTTTTTAAGACTCGATTAAACTCATCTTTAAAGAAAGGAGAGAAGATGTTTAGGATTAAATCGACAGAACTATCTTCAAGAGGTATTTGATTTGCACTAGCAACGATGAACAAAGCATTTTGATTGTTTTTAGCTGCTAGTTTAATTGCATGTTTAGATATGTCTAAACCTATTATATTTTTTTGTGTAAGATTATTTAGATAAAAACCACTTCCACAACCAGCATCGAGAATAATAGAGTTGATATTAAGTAAAGTATTTATTTTATTTCCAATTCTTTCTTTTAAAAAATTGTAATAACCATTATTTAAAAAACTATTTCTAGCTTTAATCATTTCTTGATTATCTCCAGCATTAGTTTTACTTAGTAATAAGTTTAAATAACCTTCTTTTGAAATATCAAAAGTATGGTTGTTTTTACATTTATACGATTTATTTACTTTTTGTAAACTTTCATTACAGTTTGGACACTTTAGCATTTTATCACCTAGTATATATTATCATAATAGTTAGAATAAAAAAAGAACTCAAAGAGATTTCTCAATGAGTTCTTTTAAGAGTTTAAAAGTATTGGTACTATAATTGGTCTTTTTTCTGTTTTCTCATAAATATATTCGCTTAAGCCAGCATTTAAATAGTTTGAGAATTGTTGATTATTATAGACCTTATGGTTTATAAAGTATTGGTTATATAAGTCTGCAGCTCTTGTTTGAATTTCTTCGATAAACTTTGTTGCTGTTTTAACATAAATAAAACCACGCGAAACAACATCAGGATTTTTAGTAAGGTTATAGTTGATTGTGGAAAAGACTATAGAAACAACTCCATCATCACCTAGAGTTTTTCTTTCTTTGATAATTTGATTATCAATGCTTAAATAGTTACTGTCTAAATAAACTTCTCCAGCTTTTACTTTAAGTGAAGTAGATGTGCCTTCTTTATTAATAGAAAGAACATCACCGTTATCTAAGATAAAACAGTTTTCCTTTTTAACACCAGTAGCTACTGCGTGTTCAATATGTTTTTGTAACATAGAATATTCACCATGAACTGGAATAAAGTATTTCGGCTTAGTTAAAGCAAGCATTAACTTTAATTCAGTACCACTTGCATGACCTGAAGTGTGGGTATCTGTTAGTGGGCTATTGATAATTACATTACAGCCTGCACGGTAAAGCTTATTTATTGTTCTATTAACTGCTTCTTGGTTACCAGGAATTGGGCTTGATGAAAAGACAATAGTATCTCCTTCCATAATTTTTATTTGTTTATGGGTCCCCTCAGCAATTCTGGATAGTGCTGCAAGAGGTTCTCCTTGAGATCCAGTTGAAAGAATTGTTATTTGGTTAGGTGGAAGATGGACAAATTGTTTTGCTTTGATGAAAGTATCATCTGGAGCTTTAATATAATCTAGCTTCCTTGCAAGACTTATTGTCTTTTCCATGCTTCTACCAAAAACTATAATCTTCCGATTGCTTGCAACACTTGCTTCAACAATCTGTTGGACACGATATACATTAGATGCAAAGGTTGAAATTATTACTCTACCTTTGATTTTAGTAAAGATTGATTTAATGCTTTCGCCTATTTTCATTTCAGATGCTGAAAGTTTTGTAACATTAGCATTTGTAGAATCAGAAAGCAAGCAAATTATTCCCTTTTCAGAATAGGATGTTAGTTTTGCATAATCAGTGTGTTTTGAAAGAGGGGAAAAATCAAATTTAAAATCTCCGGTATTTAGTACATAACCATAAATAGTTTTAATTGCTATTCCAAATGAATCTGGAATTGAGTGATTTGTTCTAAAAAAAGATATTTCAAAGTTTTTAAACTTGAAAACTGAATCATCAGTAAATTCAATAAAATCTATATTAGACATAGTATGTTCATTTAATTTGTTTTTCACAAGATCAAATGCAAGACCATTTATATAAATCTTTGGTATCTTTACATGTCTTAATAGAAAAGGAATTCCACCGATATGATCTTCATGACCATGGGTAATGAATAATCCGATTATCTTATCTTCATTTTCTTTTAAATATGTATAGTCAGGAATGATTAAATCAACGCCATAATCTGAATCAGGAAAAATTGTACCTGAATCCATAATGATTAGTTCATCATTTATTTCTACACAATACATATTTTTGCCGACTTCATCTAGTCCGCCTAGAGCGAATATCTTTAAATCATTTCCTTCTAGTCTATTAATATATGTTTTTGTTTGTTTAGAGAGCATAGCTAGCTCCTTTCTTTAGTCTATTATATACAAAACTAAATATAAAATAAATCTTTAATTTAAATTGCAATAATCTTATTTGTTTTTTATTCGTTTTTATGATAGTATTTTCTTATTATGATGAAGAAAAAATTATTTGTTTTTGATATTGATGGAACATTGTTTGATAATAACAAACATTCTATTCCTAAGTCTACAATTGAAGCACTTGAAAAACTAAAAGAAGTTGCTTATACAGCAATTGCAACTGGTAGGTCTGGATTTATGCTTGATGATATTAAAGAAATCAACCACTTATTCAATGACTATGTTTTAATTAACGGCCAGTACATTGAAGCTGATGGTGAAGTTATTTATGAAAATCCTATTTCAAAAGAATTATTGAAGAAAGTTTCAATTGAAATGGATAAAATGAACTTAACATATGGATTTCAAAGTAGCAATAGTGAAGCAGTTTCTAATCAAGGCTTGCGTAGCCTAGATAGTTTTACACGATTAGGCTTACAAATACCACCAATTGATAATGAGTTTTATCTAAATAACAATATTTACCAAGCTTGGGTTTTTTGTAGTGAAACAGAAGCTAGAGATTTAGAAAAAACAAATCCAGAATTTCAATTTATAAAGTGGCTAGATGTCGGATATGATATCTTACCAAGATCTGCTAGTAAAGGCCAAGGCGTTTTGTTTCTTGCTAAACACCTAAAGATTGATATTCAAGACATTATTGTCTTTGGTGATGGCGACAATGATATTGAAATGCTAGAATTTGCTGGTCTAGGTATAGCTATGGGAAATGCTACAGAAAACTTAAAAAAAGTTGCAGACTATATTACAGATTCTATTGATAATGATGGAATATATAATGCTTTAAAGTATTTTAAATATATTAAATAAAAACGAGGTGCATATTTTATGCCCTCTTTTTACTCTTCATCATTATCTTCTAGACCAAATAAAATAGGCTTAGAATTTTCAGGTATAAAGTAAGGATTAAATTTATCAAATCTGTCGATAAATAAAATACCATTCAAATGATCATATTCGTGTTGGAAAACAATAGCAATAAAATTTTCAAATTCCATTGTAACTTCATTAAGAGTTTTATCTTCGAAGTTATATAAATGAAATCTAGTTTTAATTTTCTTTGGTCTATGAACTAAGCCATATGTTTCTCTATCAATAGACAAGCATCCTTCTCCAGTTGGAATAAAAGTTAATTCTGTTGATTCAGAAAGAATTTTGGGATTTACAACACCGAAATGGAATAATTGGCCTTTTTCATCATAGGCATAAATGACAAAAACTCTTTTTAAAACTCCTATTTGAACACTTGACAAACCAACTCCTGGTCTAATACCAACCTCAGCAGCTAACTCTTCATCATAACCGTTTTCTAAATATTCATTTAAATCATTTAATAACTTTATATCTTCTTCAGAAAGTGGTAAATTAATCGGTAGTGATTTTTCATATAAACGTTTATCGTCTTCTTTGATAATATCTTTGTAAACTAGCATAATTTTTACCTCTTTAGTATTTTAGCACAATATTTATAGATATGCAATTAATAAGAAGACTAGAGTATAAAAATAGTTCATTAAATAAGTTTAATATGATAATATATAAATAGTAAAGGTAAGAAGTGAAATGAGACTTGACAAATTTTTAATTTATACACTTGATATTAGTAGAACAGAAGCTAAAAAACTAATAAAAAATAAAGAAATTAGTATTAATGGAAAAGTAGTTTTTAGTTCTAATATTTTAATAACTGAAGAAGATGTAATAATCTATAATAATCAAAGGTTGATTTATGAACAATATGTTTATTTAATGATGAATAAACCTAGTGGTTATATTTCTTCTACTCAAGATAGAGAAAAAACTGTTCTTGATTTAGTAGATAAGTATAAAAAATACAATTTGTTTATTGTTGGTAGACTTGATAAGGATAGTGAGGGTTTATTAATACTGACAAATGATGGACAACTTTCTCATAAATTAACAAATCCTAAATCAAATATTAAGAAAAAATATTATGTGGAAGTTGATGGCAAGTTTATGGAAGAGGATATTTTAAGATTTAAAGAAGGTGTAAATATTAAATTACCAAATAATGATCTGCACCGTACTCTGCCATCTGAGCTTGAAATAATAGATACAAATAAAGCATATATTGAAATTGTGGAAGGGAAATTTCACCAAATAAAATTAATGTGTGAAGAAATTGGAAAATCTGTAAGATATTTAAAACGCATTTCAATTGGTAGTTTAGTTTTAGACGATAAACTTCAATTAGGTCAGTATAGACATCTGAATAAAGAAGAGATTCAAGAATTAATTACATGATAACTGTTAAGCGAAAACACTTGACAGCAATTTGTGTTTATGATATACTGTTTATTGGTTAGAAAAACAAGGAGGAAAATATGGCTGTAAAATTAAGATTACAAAGATATGGTGCGAAAAAACGTCCGTACTATCGTATTGTTGCTGCAGATTCTAAAAACCCACGTGATGGTCGTTTTATCGAAGTAGTTGGAACTTACCATCCAATCGAAAAAGATAACACTGTTAAAGTAGATACAGAAAAAGCATTGAAATGGCTAAATAATGGGGCACAACCAACAGATACTGTAAGATCTCTATTTTCTCAATTAGGGATTATGGAACAATATGCTAAGCAAAACAAATAGGTGAAGCAATGTCAGATATTAATTATGAAAAATTTGTAACAGATTTGGTTGTACCACTTATTAATCATGCAGAAGAATTAGTTGTGAAAGCTTTTACTGAAGAAGATGATGTAGTAAGTGTACAAATTATGGTTCACTCTGATGATGTTGGTCGTGTTATAGGAAGAAAAGGTAGAGTTATTAATGCAATTAGAACTATAGCTCATGCTTGTGCAGCACGTTATGGTAAAAAAATAGAAATCTCAGTAGATTCATTTTAGGTTAGTTTAAGCTAGCCTTTTTTTATACACTTATTAATATATTGTCTATAAAATAAATAGCTTAGTGTTTAATTTAAATATTATAAATGTTATAATATAAATGAAGGGTAACCACAAGTCATAGTAAATAGGAGAAGGTTTATGTATAATATTGAAAAAAGTGTAAACATATTTAAAACACTGGGAGATAAGACTAGACTTAGAATTGTGAAAACTATATTTGAAGCAGAGAGATCTGTTGGAGATATCGCAAAAGCACTTGAAATGACTACTTCGGCAATATCCCATCAACTTAAAAACCTTAAGGATAACGGGATTGTGAAAAGCGTAAGAAAAGGAAAAGAAATTCATTATTCACTTAATGATGAACATATAAAACAAATAATTATTCAAGTATTTGAACACGCATCTCATATCTAAATATAAAGTAAGAGGGAAAAACAATGGATTTAAAATTAGTAGGAACAATAGTTACAACACATGGTATTAGAGGCGAAGTAAAAGTTAAAAGCGATACTAGCTTTTCTAGGTTTGAAGTTGGTAATACCTTATATTTAAAAAAAGATGGACAATTAGAAAAAATAGTAATTGATTCTCACCGTGTTCATAAGGATTTAGATTTAATTAAATTTAATAATCTTAATAATATAAATGATGTACTTAAATATATAGGATTTGAATTATATGTGGATGTTGAAGATTTAGATGAACTAGAGGATGATGAATATTATTACGATGATTTAATTGATTTAGACGTATATGACAATCAAAACAATTTAATTGGAAAAGTTATTGATATTAGTGAAGTACCTCAAGGGATAATTTTGGAAGTGAAAAGACCAAATAAAGAAATATCTTTAATACCTTTTGTGGAAGAGTTTATTGATAATATAAATTTAGAAGAAGGAAAGATAATAATAACACCTATTGAGGGGTTATTATGAGAATAGATATTTTAACATTATTCCCTGAAATGTTTGCTTCACTTGATAGTTCAATTATCAAAAGAGCAAAAGAAAAAGGTGAAGTAGAAATTTATATTCATGATTATCGGGAATACTCACAAAATAAAAACAAAAAAGTAGATGATTATTCATATGGTGGCGGAGCAGGTATGATAATAGCTGTTGAACCAATAGTAGGTTGTTTAAGAGATATTCCTAATTTCGATAAAGCAAGAAAGATGATTACTACTCCTGTTGGAAAGACATTCAACCAAAGCTATGCACAAGAACTAGCAAACGATGAACATATTATAATTATATGTGGGCATTATGAAGGTATAGATGAGAGGATAAAACACTATGTAGATGAAGCTGTTTCAATCGGAGACTTTGTTCTTACTGGTGGAGAAATAGCAGCAATGGCGATTGTTGATGCAATTGTTAGGCTTAAACCTAATGTTTTAGGGAATATTGATTCTAGCATAGATGATTCGTTTTCATCTAACTTACTTGAATACCCACAATATACTAGACCTGTAGTTTTTGAAGGCTTAGAAGTACCAGAAGTACTTTTAAGTGGAAATCATGAAAATATAAGAAAGTACAGAAGATTCAAATCATTACAAAGGACATATTTTGAAAGACCTGATTTACTAAAAGAAGTAGACCTTACTAAAGAAGATCAAGAGTTTCTTAAACTTATAAAAGAAGGTAAAGAGTTATGAAAAAAGTTTTAATAGTTTTACTGTTATTACTTGTCCCACTTTTAAGTTCTTGTGATAAAGAAAACATTAAAGTATATGATGATCAAGACATTGCATCATTCAATAAACTTTTAAATAATATAGGCAATGGTAAAACAAAAGCCTATGACTTAAGAAAATATGAAGAATGTTATGAAGGAAGAATACCTGGATTTTATTGTTCAAGAGTTCATAAAATAGAAAACGAGCAAGAAGCACTTGATAAAGTTGTTAGTGATTTGAGTACAATCTTAGGAAATAAATATAAAACTTTGATTATTTTAATTGACAGTGGTAATGGAAACTCAAACTATGTTGCAAGTAAACTAGAAGAGAAGGGGTTTACTAATATACGATATTTTAAAAATGGCTACAATAAATATGTAGAATTAGTTGATGATTTTATTCCAGATGTTGGAGATTGTGATTGTTAAAATAATTCTATTATTTAATTCAGAAATATTGTATAATATAAATAAGGGGAAATAGCCAAGAAGGAGGAATATAATGTTTTTAGATATAGAGATTATTAGCTGGACATACGCAGGTATTTGGTTAGCAATTTTTGTCGTAACTCTAGTAATAGAACTACAAACATTTAATCTAACTACAATATGGTTCAGTATTAGTGCACTTGTTGCTATTATATTAGCATTATTTGGTGTTGGTATAATTTATCAAGTAATTACTTTCTTTGTATTGTCGATAGCTCTACTCATAGCAACTAAACCATTGGTAAAAAAACTTGCAAAGAAACCAGCAGAAAAAACAAATATGGATAGAGTAATAGGAGCAACTGCGATTGTGACAAAGGCAATCTCTCCAAATCATTTTGGTGAAGTAATAGTTTATGGAGCATATTGGCGCGCCGTAACAGAAAATAAGGATAGTTTTGAAGTAGATGAAGAAGTTATTGTTGAGAAAATATCCGGTGTTAAACTTATAGTAATTAAAAAAGAAATAAAGGAGAATTAAATTTATGTTTTCAAATCTAGTTTTAGCAATGTCTCCAGAAGGCATTATAGCTATAGTAGTTGTAATAATATTGTTACTAATACTTGTAGCTACAAGTTTTAGAATAGTACCACAAGCAAATGCATATGTAATTGAAAGATTAGGATCTTACCATACAACATGGGAAACAGGTTTACACTTTCTTATTCCGTTTTTCTATAGAATAGCAAAAAAAGTTAATCTAAAAGAACAAGTATATGACTTTGATCCACAACCAGTTATTACAAAGGATAATGTAACTATGCAAATAGACACAGTTGTATTCTTTTCAATTACAGATCCTAAGTTATATGCTTATGGTGTTGATAATCCACTTTATGCAATCGAAAAATTAACTGCAACCACTCTAAGAAATATTATTGGTGATATTGATTTAGACGGTACTCTTACAAGTAGAGATACAATTAATGCGAAAATTAGAGCTATCATTGATGATGCAACAGACCCATGGGGAATTAAGGTTAACCGTGTTGAACTTAAAAACATCTTACCACCTAAAGATATTAGAGACGCAATGGAAAAACAAATGCGTGCAGAACGTGAACGTAGAGAAGCTATTTTAAGAGCTGAAGGTGAAAAGAGAGCTGCTATTTTAGAAGCTGAAGGATTCAAAGAATCAGAAATATTGAAAGCTGAAGCAATTAAACAAGCTGCTATCTTAAGATCAGAAGGTGAGGCTAAGGCTATTATTGCTATTCAAGAAGCTACAGCAAAGAGTATTGAAGTAATTAGATTAGCTAAGGCTGATGAGGCTGTATTAACATTAAAAGCATACGAAGCACTTACAGAAATGAGTAAGGGACAAGCTACTAAAATAATTGTTCCATCAAATCTACAAGGTGTTGCAGGTTTAGCAACTTCACTAGCTGAAATTATTAAAGAAAAGTAATAAAAAGCCAAATTTAATTTGGCTTTTTTAATTTCTATAAAAATTAGTTTTCTATTTTTCTTGCGTTATATAAGTAAATAATGTATAATATTTAAGGTTAAGAAATTAACTGATCACGGTGTTCCGCTAATATTTAGAATGGAATATATATGAACACTGGCAGAAGGAGCGTGAAAACAATGAGTCAAGAAATGATTGCTTCAATTACTAATGAGTATATGAGAAATGATGTTCCTGAGTTCCGTCCTGGTGATACTGTTAGAGTTCACGTAAAGATTAAAGAGGGAGCAAGAGAACGTGTTCAGATTTTCGAAGGATTAGTAATCAAAAGACGTGGTGGTGGAATTAGTGAAACATTCACAGTTCGTAAGATATCTTACGGAATTGGAGTTGAAAGAACATTTCCGGTTCATACACCTAACGTAGCGATGATAGAAGTAGTAAGATTAGGGAAAGTTCGTAGAGCTAAACTTAATTATATTCGTACTTTATCAGCAAAGGCTGCTCGTATCAAAGAACGAAGAGCAAAAAAATAAGAGCATATGCTCTTTTTTTTATTTGCTATTTAAATATTTTCCAGCAGTATAACCTGTAGAAAATGCTGCAGTTAAATTATATCCTCCAGTAAAGCCGTTATAATCTATTATTTCCCCACAAAAAGAAACGGAAATATCTAGCTTCGATTTTAAAGTTTTGGGATCTATTTCTTTTATATTGATTCCACCATTAGTTACAAAAGCTACATTAAATCCCCTTGTTGAATAAACCGATATGGGGAATTTTTTTATTAAGTGTAGTTTAGTTACCTCTTTTGTTGCTATAGTTTCTAAATGATCATTTAGTCTTTTTGGAATATTAATAGAAGTTAGTGTTTTTAGTTCTTCTAAACTAAGATTAGGAAGAAAATCAATTTCTAAGTTGACAATACTATTTACCTTTAATAACTCTTGAATATAGTAACTAGCCCTTAGCGCAGCTGGACCAGATAAACCAAAATGAGTAAATATTAAATCATGGTGCAATTCTTTTAAAATCTTTTTGTTATTTAATACTTTTAAACTAATGTCTTTAAAAGAAAGACCTTGAAGAGTTTTGTCTTGAATGAAGGAATCATTAGACACAAGAGGAACCTCAGCAGGTAGTAGTTTTGTTATATTGTGTCCAATAGATTTAGCTAACTCATAACCAGTTCCATCAGATCCAGTGTGGGTAAAAGTAATCCCACCTGTTGCAATAATTAAATAATCATAATGATATTTTTGACTGTTTGTTGTAACTGATTTTTCTTTATTGTTAATGTTGATAACCTTACTATTATAGATTACTTTTATTCCAAGATTAACTATTTTGTTTTCAAGTGCCGATAAAATAGAAGAAGACTTATTGCTTTTTGGAAAAATTCTACTGTACTCTTCTTCTTTTAAAGGACAATTATTATTTTCAAAAAAATCAATAATATCTTTTGAGCTAAAATTTTGTAGGGAACTATATAAAAACTTACCATTTTTTGGGATATGCGAAACAATGTCATTATCGTTTGCATTAACAGTTACATTACATCTTCCTCCACCAGTAAGCAGTAATTTCTTACCAAGAGAATTGTTAGCTTCCAAGATAATAACTTCAAAGTTTTTATTATGAATTTTTGCAGATATAGCGCTCATCATCCCAGATGGACCGCCACCAATTATAAATACTTTTTTCATTAGTCAAAATTTTACCTTTTCTGTTGTAAATTATAACACAAATTATTTTTTATAAATACTTTTTATGTTATAATACTAGATAAGATTAAAAGGAGATTAAATTTATGTTAGAAAAATTAAACAAATACGCAGAACTTGCTGTTAAGATTGGTGTTAATATTCAAGAAGGTCAAATGCTTGTTATTAATTCACCAGTTGAGTGTAAAGACTTTACTAGACTAATTGTGGAAAACGGCTTTAAAGCTGGAGCGAGCGATGTAATGGTAAGATGGAACGATGATGTAACTAATAAATATTTCTATGATTATGCATCAATGGAAAAAATGAGTGAGATACCTGATTATGTTGTAGCACAAACACAATATATCGTAGACAAAAAAGCTGCAGTAATTTCAATTTCTGCACCAACACCGGGATTAATGAAAGATGTTGATCCTCGAAAAATGCAAGCAAGAAATAAAGCTTCATTTGAGAAGATGAGTTTTTACCAAAAACACTTAATGGGTAATGGATCACAATGGCTAGTTGTTGCTTATCCAACAAAAGCATGGGCAGATAAAGTATTTCCAAATGATAAAAAATCATTTGAGAAACTTTTAGATGCTATTTTAATGGCTTCACGAGTTACAGATACTAATAATCCAGTAAGTGACTGGGAAAAACATATGAAAGAACTTGCAGATCACAATAAAAAATTAAATGATTATGATTTTAAATACTTACATTTTAAGAATTCAATAGGAACTGATTTAAAAGTTGAATTAGTGGAAGGTCATATTTGGGCTGGTGGAGGAGAAGAATCAAAGGGTGGAGTTTATTTTGCACCTAATATTCCAACAGAAGAAACATTTACTATGCCACATAAGTTTGGAACAAATGGTAAAGTTGTTGCAACAAAGCCTCTTAACTATCAAGGTAAGCTTGTTGAAAACTTTTATCTAGTTTTTGAAGAAGGAAAAGTTGTAGATTTTGGAGCTGAAAAAGAATATGAAGCTTTAAAAGGTTTATTAGAATTAGATGAAGGAAGTTCTAGACTTGGTGAAGTTGCTTTAATTAGCCATGATTCACCAATATCAAATACTAATATTTTATTCTTTAATACATTGTTTGATGAAAATGCATCTTGTCATTTAGCTTTAGGTAACGCTTATCCGATGAACATTAAAGGTGGATTACAAATGGAAGAAGCAGAGTTGTTAACAAAAGGCTATAATAAATCTATGGCTCATGTTGACTTTATGTTTGGTTCAGACGATATGGAAATTACTGGCTATACAAAAGATGGTAAAGATGTTGCTGTATTTAAGAAAGGCAATTTTGTTTTTTAATTAAAAATATAAGGAAAGGAAGGTTTAGTATAAATGAAACCAAGATATAGATATTTAGGTAATGCAATAATGTTAGTTGTTACTTCTATAGTTATACCTATTGTTTTAATTGTTGTTTCAATAAATCATTCCGAAAATTTACCTATAGCACAAGCTATAATTTACAGTGTCATTGCTTTTGTAGTATGTAATGGTGGTGCGCTTTTTAGCTATTCAATTTATAAGAGAGATAAAGAGGATGAGGAATATAAAGAAGCTAGAATTAGAAAATTAGAAAAAACAATAAGAGAAAAAGATCAAGAAATAAATCAAAAACAGGATTAGATTTAAAACAATTAATGAATATTCATGCATGATTAAAAGTTAATAATGTAAATAAAATTTCATTTACAAAAATTATTGAAAATATTTTCATTGTGTGTTAATATATATACTGTAAGTAAAGAAGGTGAAAATTATGAATCAAGCTAAAATTTATGATATCGCTGGAGCTGCAGGTGTTAGTTTGGCTACTGTTTCTAGGGTTTTAAATCATCCGGAAAAAGTAAAAGAGTCGACTAGAAAAAAAGTATTGAAGATCATTAAAGAAAAAGGCTATAAGCCAAATGCAAATGCTCGTAGTTTAGCAAGCAGAAGATCGACAACTGTTGCGATTGTAATTCCAACTATTTCAAGAGCAAGTGTTGCTGAAATGATAGAAGGTATTTACGATAGTGCAAAGAAATTTGGTTATACTATTAGACTATTTACTAACACAGATCCTAATTTGGAATCAGAAGTGTGGAGTGAGGTTATTGCATCAAGTGTTGATGGTATTTTATTAATGAATGATGAAATTACTAAAGACACTATTGAACATGTTAAATATACTCCAGTACCAGTTGTATTTGTAAATATGGTTTCACCTACTGAGGAATTTGGTAGTGTTGGTATTAATTATGAAAATTGTGCATATGAAATCACAAAGGAAATGATTAATCGAGGCAATAAAAAAATAATGTTTATTGGTACAGAACACAACTATACAGTTAATGAATTAAAAGAAAAAGGCTATCAAAAGGCAATGGATGAAGCTGGACTAAAAGTAAATGTAGTTAGATCTAGTGGGAATTTAAAAATTAATGAACCACAATTTGCATCTATCATTGACAATGATATTCCTGAAGTTGCTTTAGTTGTTAGAGATTCTATGGCTATTTCATTTATGAATATAGCTATGAATAAAGGTTATAAGGTTCCTGAAGATCTACAAGTAATAGGTTTTCAAAACACAAGATATGCAGAGTTATCCAATCCAAAGCTAACTTGTGTAGAAACACCTATTTATGAAATAGGAAATATTGCAATGGCTCATTTAACTGAACTAATGCAAAACGATGATCAAACAAAAAAACCTAATAATTTACTTGTGGATTATCAAGTAATATGGAGAGGTTCAACTAAATAGAAACGATGAATAAGGCTTAAGTATAAGTAATTATTGTAGTAGCAGAGATTTAAGTGGTAGGTGTGAACTTAAAACAAATTTATTTAGAAATACATCTTAGGAGTTTCAGTGTAACTAGAGTGTTTAGAGTAATCTAAAAAATAAGGTGGTACCGCGGATACTATTCGTCCTTAAGAGTTTTTCTTAAGGACTTTTTATATTAAAGGAGGAAATAAAATTGAATTTTTTAGAAGAATTAAGATGGCGAGGACTCATTTACGATATTGTAAATGAAGAAGAACTTGCGAAAAGATTAGAAGAAAAGCCAATTACCCTATATTGTGGGTTTGACCCTACTGCAGATAGTATGCATATAGGTTCTTTAGTTCCAATCATTACCCTACTTAGATTTCAAAGAGCAGGTCATAAAATAATAGCTCTAACTGGTGGCGGTACTGGTCTTATTGGGGATCCAAGTGGAAAGAAAACAGAAAGAGGAGTTAACTCTTTTGAAACAGTTAAAGAATGGGCTGATCAATTTAAAAAACAATTTGCAAGATTTATTGAATTTGACAATAAAACTGCATTTAGTTTAGATAATGCTGAATGGTTAAGTAGTATGCTTGCAATCGATATGTGGAGAGACTATGGTAAACATTTCAACATAAATATAATGCTCAGCAAAGATTCTGTAAAAAGTAGACTTGAGAGCGGTCTAACATACTTAGAGTTTTCTTATATGGTAATGCAAAGTATTGACTTTTTAAAAATGTATCAAAATAAAGAATTACATTGTGAAATGCAAATTGGTGGCCAAGACCAGTGGGGTAATATCTTAGCTGGTATGGATCTAATTAGAAAAATTGAAGGACCAGAAGCTAAAGCCTATGGTTTAACAATACCTCTAATTACAAAAAGTGATGGTTCAAAGTTTGGAAAAACAGAAAGTGGTACAGTATGGCTAGACCCAGAAAAAACAACACCATATCAAATGTATCAATTCTTTATTAATACTGCAGATGATGATGCTGTAACATATCTTAAATACTATACTTTCTTATCAAAAGAAGAAATAGAAAAGATTGAAAAAGAATTCTTAGCAGAACCACATAAAAGACTTGCTCAAAAAGTCCTAACAGAAGAGTTGGTTTCTTTTGTTCATGGTAAGGATGCTTACTTACAAGCATTAAAAGTTAGTGAAGCTTTGTTCAGCGGTGATATTAAAAGCTTAAATGCTTTTGAAATTAGTGATGGATTTAGAGATGTTCCATCTTTAGAATTGAATGAAGATATGAATTTAATAGATTTGCTTGTAGAAATAAAAGCAGCTTCATCAAAAAGAGAAGCTCGTGAGTTCATTAAAAATGGCGCAGTAAGTATAAATGGTGAACAAGAAAAGTCTTGGGAGTTTGTTGTTTCTAAGAATAATGCAATTGAAGGTAAATTTACAGTTATTAGAAGAGGCAAGAAAAACTATTATTTAGTTAAGCATTAAAAAAGATTAGCAAAAAGCTAATCTTTTTATCTTTTTAGTCCTAGTTTCTTAAAGACTTTTTCCATTTTTCTGCTTGCAAACAATGAAGCTTTTTCTCTTCCCTTATCTAAAATCTCATCTAAGAAGTTAGAGTTGACGATTTCCTCAAATCTTTCTTGAATTGGTTTTATCTCATTTACAACAAGTTCAGCTAAATCAGATTTGAAATCACCATATCCTTTTCCTTTATAAGTAACTTCAATTTCTTCATAAGTTAAATTAGTTACTGCAGAGTAGATTGTCATTAAATTAGATATACCAGGTTTATTTGCTTTATCATATTTTACAATAGCTTCACTATCAGTTACAGCTGATTTTATTTTTTTTCTAATACTATTTAGTGGTTCAAGTAAAAAAATACAACCTTTATTTTCCAGTTCAGACTTATCCATCTTTTTTGTAGGTTCTTGTAAATCCATTATTCTTGCGCCTGTTTTGCTAATTAAGTCTTCTGGGACTTTGAAAGTATTACCAAAACGGTTATTAAATCTATTTGCAAGATCTCTAGTAAGTTCTAAATGTTGTTTTTGGTCTTCGCCTACAGGGACATACTTAGCATCATAAAGTAAAATATCGGCTGCCATTAGAGCAGGATAAGTAAATAAAGCTGATGATACGCCAGTTTCTTGTTTTTGAACTTTATCTTTAAATTGTGTCATTCTTTCTAATTCACCCATATATGCAATGCTTTGCATTACATATCCAAGCTCTACATGTTCTTTAACTTCAGATTGTACAAATAGAGTTAGACGTTCAGGATTAAGTCCACAAGCAAGATAAAGAGCTGCGACGTTTTTAACATTTTGTTTTAATTCTTTCGGATCTTGAGGTACTGTTATAGCATGAAGATCAGCAACAAAGATGAAAAATTCATAGTCAGTCATCTCGTTTTGTAGTTTCACAAAATTTTTTAAAGCGCCAATATAGTTTCCTAAAGTGGGAATACCGGTAGGCTTGACGCCGGATAATACAATGTTCATATTTATAATTCTCCTAGGTTATAATCAACTACTATTATTATATAACTTTTTCAAAAAAATACAAGTTATTTTAAGAATGGTCAATGTAAGCGTTTTATTAAGCGATAAATAGAGAATAATATAATTTATTTTTTTAATGTCAACGTTTACATTTTCATTTCTTTTTTGATATTTTCGAAAAATGTTGACAAGAAATAAATATTATGTATAATAGTTGTATACACTTTGGTGTGTAAAAAATACATAAAGGAGAAATAAAGTATGAAATTAGTTAAAAAATTAGCAGTACTTGTTGTTGCATTGTTTGCTGTATTTGCACTTGCAGCGTGTGACAAAGACAGTAAAGATACTCTTACTGTAGGTACTCCTAATCTAAGTGGAGACTTCATAGCTGGCTTTGGAAGCAGTGCTTATGATGTCTATGTACGTGATTTAGTTCATGGTTATGGAACACTTGTCGAAACTAAAGCAGGCGAATTTGTTTGGGATACAAAAGCTGTATTAGCAAGCGCGCCGACAACTTCAGAAGATGATGAAGGAAACAAAACATATACATTTAAATTACAAGAAGACCTTAAATTTAACACAGGAGCTGAAATTACAGCAAAAGAATATGTAGCTGCTATGTTGCTATTATCTTCTAATGACTGGACTTCAATTGCTACAAGTGCAAATGCTGGTTATTATCTTGTAGGATTTGAAGAGTATAGATACGGAAAAGCTGAAGATCCTGCAGATCAAGAAGAAGTTGATGTTAAAGACGAAGAAGGTAACGTAACAGGAACTAAATGGGTTACTAAAAAATCTTATTCAGTTGAAGATAGAGTATTCCCTGGTGTTAGATTGTTAGGAAAATATGAATTCGCATTAACAATTGATGAAGATAACCTACCATACTTCTATGAAGTTACAATGGTTAGTTCAAGCCCAATCCCATTACATGCATATCTACCAGGTTATGATGTAAAAGATGATGGAGAAGGATCATATATTACAAAAGTAGATGCTACTAAAGATATTAAAGATACAGTTGCTGATACAATTAACAAAGCTGAAGAAGGATTACGTTTTAAACCAGTAGTTACTGCTGGACCTTACCAATTTGTAAGTTTCAAAGACCAAATTGTTAGAGTAGAACTTAACCCAGAATTCAAAACAAACTATGAAGGCAAAAAGCCATCAATTCAAAATGTAATTATTAAATCAATCAATACTGAAACAGACGTTCAACAAGTAATCAGTGGAGCTGTAGACCTTGTTAACGGTGTTGTTGAAGGTGCTAAAATTGAAGATGCTAAAAACAATCCTAAAAAAGTTAGTTTAGTATCTTATGCTAGAAATGGTTATGGATTAATCGCATTTGCTCAATATTTTGGGCCTGTTAAAGAAGTAGAAGTACGTCGTGCAATGGCTTACTTACTTGACAGACGCGTATTCTTAGACCAAATCCTAGGTGGATATGGAACATTAGTTAATGGACCTTATGGTGAAGCTCAATGGTTCTACCAAGAAACAAAAGCAGAATTACAAGAAAAATTAATTAACTATACACTTGACATTGATAAAGCAAATCAAGAATTAGACGAAAGTTCTTATAAATTTGAAGCTGACGGCGTTACACCATTTGATCCTGCAAAAGCAAAAGCAGATGGAAGTTACCTACGTCACAATGCTGATAAAGATCCGCTATTCATCAATCACTTTAGTGCATCTAAAGAAATTGGGGATGCAATTCTATTACAGTATCAAGAAAATGGTTGGAAAGCTGGGCTTAAATTCGAATTAACTCAAGGCGATTTCGACACATTATTAGATAATTATTATTATGGTTCTTCTAAATCTGAAGAAGATTTACAATATCATAGCTTTAACTTAGCTACAAACTTCTATTCAGATTATGACCCATTCTGGAGCTGGCATAGTTCTCTAGCTGGAACTACAAACAACCCTGGTATGACTAAGGATGATGAAATTGATAGAGTTACAGAATTAATGCAAAAATTAGATCCAGCAGCTAAAGCTGAATTCAAAGAATTATTTGTTGAATTCGTTGTTAGATGGAATGAAATTTTACCAAATATCCCAATTTACTCAAATGAATATTTTGATGTTTATAACAACAGAATTTCAGGCGTAGACACTAGTCCTGTATGGAGCTGGGCAAAGGGAATTTGTGATATTAAAATTGGCTAATTTTAATTAGATTAATATTAGTAAAATATTAAGGGAGAGATAGTCTCTCCCTTTCTATTTGTAAATATATTAAATGATTTTTATTATTGTGTTATTGAAATATAATATTAAAAATGATAGAATATATAAAAATGTGGAGGTTATAATGGGAAAGTACTTATTAAAAAGGTTTTTAACACTAATACCTGTAGCTATAGTAATTTCAATTATTTTGTTTGGAATTGTTAAAATAGTACCAGGAAACCCAGTAGAAATGGCTTATGGTGATGTTTTGGCTTCACCAGAGTTTGTTAGAAACCCAGCTGCTAGAGAACAGTTTATAAAAGAAAAAGAAAAAGAATTGGGGTTAGATAAATCATTAACTGCTCAATACTTTTTATGGATAGGTAGAACATTAAAGGGAGATTTGGGATATTCTACATCAAGAAGGCTTCAAGTTAAGGAAGTTATATCAGAACCGTTGCGGACGTCAATTTTGATTAATATTTTATCCTTGATTATTGCCTTTGTGATTGCAATATTTGTAGGAATAAGATCTGCTGTAAAAAGATTTTCGGTCTACGACACTACATGGCAAGTCGCCTCTTTGGTATTTACTTCGATGCCGACATTCTTTATAGGTATGGGACTTATATTTTTATTTCCTGTAACATTAGGGATTTTAGAATTTGGAGGAATGCCTGCCATAAGAGATAGTGATGGAGCTTTTACAGTTTTATGGCAATATACTCGACATCTTTTCTTGCCAGTTTTAACTTTAACCATAGGAAGTTTAGCTGGAACAATTAGATATGTTCGTAATGCTATGATTGAAGTATTGAAGAAGGATTATATAAGAACTGCACGTTCTAAAGGTCTAAGTGAAAGAGTTGTAATTTACTCACATGCTTTTAGAAATGCATTAATTCCTGTTGTAACTATTGTTGCAGGAAGTTTAGTTGGAATCTTTGGTGGTTCTGCAATTACAGAACAAGTATTCTCAATTAATGGTATTGGTAGGTTGTTAATTAAAGCACTAGAAACAAGAGATTATTCTATTGTTTTAGCAATGAATTTATTTTATGCAATTTTAGGATTATTTGCCAACGTTATTATGGACGTTAGTTATGCATTAGTAGATCCTAGAGTTAAACTTGAATAGGGGTAGAATATGGAAAATAAAGAATCAGTTTTCAAAAAAATAATGAAATCAATTAAAAATTTATTTGTTCGCTTATTCGGTTTTGGAAAACATAAAAATGAATTAGATGATGAATTAATTATCAAAGATGAAGGGAAAAAATCTTCAGTTTTAAAGGAAGAAGAAATTTTAAGCCCTACACGACAAATATTTAAAAAGTTTATTAATAATAAAGTAGCTATTGTTGGTTTGGTAATATTCACAGGAATATTGTTGTTTATAATAATAGGCTCTAATGTTATTGATTTTAATAAAAGTTATCAAGAAACTTCGCAAATTTATTTACCACCAAGTATGGGGTATACAAAAGTGCCTAAGAATCTTAAAAAAGAAGGCGTTAAGTTTGTAGAAGACGAAGATGGAAATGAAGTTCCTTTAATGGGCCTTGGAAATGCATTTACTGTAGCAATTTCAAATGCTAATAATGTTTATGTATGGGGAGCAGGGGTGCATAATATTAAAAAAATCCCAGCTGAAGTAAAGGAAAAAGCTAAGGATATCGTTCAATTATCTGTTGGTTCTCAACATGTTGTTGCCTTGACAAAAGATAAAGAAATTTTAAGTTGGGGTAATAATACATTTGAAATTACTCAAATACCTATTTATAATCCAGGAACAGACGCAGCTTTTTATGAATATAAGAAAAGTATTCAAGCATACTTTATGCCTGAAGCTAGAACGCTTTATCCGGGATCAGTAGTTACAAAAATAGAAGAAGATCCGATTTATAAAATATATGCTGGTGATAACTTTACATCAGTACTTACAGAATCAGGTGTAGTATACACATGGGGTATTACAAAGACCTTGGGTATTTCAGAGCCTGATAAAAGTACTAATGCACTTGATGTAGTTATTTTATTAAGTGAAGGCAATTTAAAATGGAGATATAATGTTGAAGTTAACAAATCTGCTAAAACCTTCTTAACATTTGATGATATAGTTACTAGATTTTCTATTCCTGAAG
This sequence comes from uncultured Bacteroidales bacterium, assembly GCA_964407835.1. Lineage (GTDB taxonomy): Bacteria > Bacillota_I > Bacilli_A > ML615J-28 > CAG-698 > DUVT01. Next base: position 39,636 of record CAYOXB010000002.1, on the reverse strand, counting down.
TGGATTTAAATGGAGATAAAACTTCAATAAGAATTTATTCAAATAAACTTCAATACTTAGAAGTAACAGTAGAAGAAGTAAATGAAGAAGAAGTAAAAACACAAGAATGGAAAGATTTAATAGCAATTTCTGATTTAATTACAGAATTAGAACCAATTACTAATAATAAAATTGTTAAGATCCATATTTTATATGAACATATTCTATATGAATTAGAAGACAATAGTTTTATAATTACAGGTTATATTGGTCCAGTTTTAGATAGATTCCCTGTTGAATTAACTCAAAGTGCAGCTGAAAGAGGTTATAGAATTTCAACTGTACAAGGTTCATTTAAAAATGGTATTTACTTGACAGAAGCAGGTAATATACATGTATGGGGCGAAGCTACAGCAGAAAACAAATTAAACAATATTCCAGAAGCAGTTGTAAATAGTAAAATTATAAGTATTACAACAGGCGCAACATTTATGACTGCAGTTGATGAAAATGGTACTCCATATTTATGGGGTTATAAAAACCGTCTTAATGAGCTTAATATGCCAGAAAATATGCCCAAAACTAAGACTCTTGTTACAGATTTCTTTATTGGCTATAGTATTGGTGAAGATGGTTCAATTACTTCATGGGGTAATAATGGACATTTCTTTGGTACTGATCAAAATGGTGCTGACAACTTATATAGAATAATAGCTGGGGGAACAAAAACATTAACTCTAGCTGCTGTTGCAGTTGCTGTTTCCTTAGTTTTAGGATTAACAGTAGGATTAATTGCAGGATTTTATGGCAGATGGGTAGATAATCTATTAATGAGATTTGGTGAAATTGTTAACTCATTCCCTTTCTTACCTCTTGCGATGACACTTGCAATTGTAGTTCAAGAATATAATTTTAGTGATACTACTAGAGTATACTTAATAATGGTTGTTTTAGGTCTATTATCTTGGCCGGGATTAGCTAGGCTTGTTAGAGGTCAGATTTTATCAGAAAGAGAAAAAGACTATATTATGGCTGCTAAAGCGCTTGGTGTAAAAGAAAGACATATTATTGTTCGTCATATTTTACCAAACGTAATTAACGTTGTTATTGTTAGTACAACTCTTTCTTATGCAGGATCATTATTAACTGAGTCTGGATTATCATTCCTAGGATTTGGGGTTAAAGCTCCAGAACCATCTTGGGGTAATATGTTAACTGGTGCTCAAAGTATAAGCGTACTTAAAAACTATTGGTGGTTATGGATTATTCCAGCAGTATTTATTGTTTTAACTGCCTTAAGTGTTAACTTAGTAGGCGATGGTCTGCGAGAAGCAATGGATCCAAAATCAAACGAAAGGTAGGAAGACTATGAATCTATTAGAAATTAAAAATCTTCATACGTATTTTACTACTAAAAGAGGAATAATAAAGGCAGCCAATGGTGTGTCTTTAAATATAGAAGAAGGAAAAACACTAGGTTTAGTTGGTGAGTCAGGCTCAGGTAAGAGCGTTACTGCTATGAGTATTTTGCAACTCTTTGAAGAGAATCAAAAAATTCATGAAGGTGAAATTCATTTTGATGGTCAATTACTATCAGAAATGACACCTAATCAACTTAGAGAAATTCGTGGTGATGAAATATCTGTAATATTTCAAGAACCAATGACGAGTTTAAATCCTGTGTTTAAAGTTGGGCGTCAAATAGCTGAAGTATTAATGCTTCACCATGGTTTAGATAAAAAACAAGCTAGAAGTAAAGCAATTGATTTACTTGATGATGTTGGTATATCTAATCCTGAGAAAATTGTAGATGTTTATTCGTTTCAATTATCAGGTGGAATGAGCCAAAGAGTTATGATTGCTATGGCTTTAGCATGTAGACCAAAGCTTTTAATAGCAGATGAACCAACGACAGCTCTGGACGTAACAATCCAAGCGCAAATATTAAAATTAATGAACGATTTAAAGAAACAATATAACACATCTATTTTATTTGTTACCCATGACCTTGGTGTAATTAATGAAATGGCAGATGATGTAGCTGTTATGTATTGTGGACAAATAGTTGAGTCAGCTCCAAACACAACAATTTTTGGAGAAGAACCTACTTATTCACATCCATATACAGAAGGTTTAATGGCATCAATTCCAAGACTTGATGGCAACAAAGGCAAACTTGAAGTTATACCTGGATCAGTTCCTCATCCACTTGATTTACCATTTGGATGTAAATTTGCACCTAGATGTAAATATAGAACTGAAAAATGTGTATCACAGGAAATTGAAAGTGTCGAAGTTGAACCTGGTCATTTTGTAAGATGTTTATATCCAAAGAGAGGAGAAAGACATGACTGAAAAAGTTAAAAAAGCCCCTCTTCTAGAAGTGAGGAAGATAAAAAAGTTTTTCCCGCTTAAACGTCAACATATATTTCAAAGAAAAGTTTTAAATGTAAGAGCTGTAGATGATGTTTCATTAACAATTTATAAAGGCGAAACACTTGGGCTAGTTGGAGAAAGTGGTTGTGGGAAGTCTACACTTGGAAGAATTATCCTTCAATTATATCCAATAACTAGTGGTAGTGCTCTTTATTATGGGCTGCCTTTACGTGAAGTAAATCCTAGTTATATATTAAAGGATATTAAAAAACTTCCAGCAATCCAAAAGAAAGCTAGTAACTTTTATAAGAAATCAGAAAAAGAAGATGAAAGAGTTAAACAACTTGAGGCATATATTGCATCAGAAGAACACAAACAACTAAAGGTTGAATATAAAGTAAAGTATGATGAAATAAATGCACTTATTGATGAACAACTTAAAATTAGAACAGATCATGTAAATGATACATTAAAGCATCTTCGTGAAGAATCTAGAAAGTTTAAAGAAGCAAATCCTGGACTAGTAGATATAGGTAAAGGTATTAAATGGGAAGATGAAGTTGAAAGAGTTGCAAAACAACTCCAAGATTATGATGGTACTGTAGCAGTTGAAAACTACATTACTCTTCTTCACATACCATATGCATCCATTATGGTAACTTATAAAAAGGTACAAAATACTAATAAAGCTATAAATAAATTGAAACGTGAACTTTTAAAATATACTGAAAGTAAGCAAGAAAGACAACTTGCACGTGCTAAGTATAGATCACTTGAAAATAAAAAAGATGCATCAAGAACATTAAAAGCAGGTAGTGAAATTGCCGGAGCATTTATTTTAGAACTTGAAATTAAAACAATTTCTAAACTTCTATTAAAAGAAGAGATGCTTCATCGTGATAAAACTAAAGCTAATAAAGAAATAAAAGCACTTGAAACTAGAATAAACTTAAATAATAAGAGACTAGAAAAATTTAATGCTGAATTAGATTTAAATGATGATGAAAAAGCTGTTTCTAAACTCAAAAAGGATATTTCAAAAACTAATGACTTAATCGAAAAACAAAAAGCAAAAGCTTTAGAGCTTAATGATAAGGTTAAAGTATATGAAGAAAATCAAGAACTTACCTTACAAGAGTTAGAAAAATATCGATTAGCTAATCCGCAACCGATAACTGAACGTTGCTTATGGCCGGAATATCAGAAGAAACTTGAAGGTAATAGACAATATGCAATTAACTTAGAAAAAGTTAAAAAAGAAGAGATGCGTGTATTGCGTCAAAAATTGCAAATTATATTTCAAGATCCATATTCATCACTTGATCCTAGGATGACTGTAGGACAAGCGATTAGCGAAGCGATTGTAGAACATAAATTATTTAAAAAGAAAAGTCCTGAGTTAGAAGAATATATAATTGATACAATGGCTAAGTGTGGTCTTGACCATTATATGATTCATCGCTACCCACATCAATTCTCTGGTGGGCAACGACAAAGAATAGTTATCGCTAGGGCACTAGCTTTGCAACCTGAATTTGTAGTTTGCGACGAGTCAGTAAGTGCGCTTGACGTTTCAATTCAATCACAAATACTAAATTTACTTGAAGAATTAAAAGAGAAGAATAATCTAACATATCTATTCATCTCCCATGACTTAAGTGTAATTAAACATATTAGTGATCGTATTGGAGTTATGTACTTAGGAAATCTTGTAGAATTATGTGATGGGGAAACTCTATATGATAATCCTTTACATCCTTATTCTAAAGCATTAATTTCAGCAATTCCAACAACAACCAAGAACAAACAAAAAAGAATTATTTTGGAAGGTGATATTCCATCGAATATTTTCCCACCTTCAGGATGTAAATTTAGGACTAGATGTCCTTTAGCAAGAGAAAAATGTGCTATGGATATTCCTGAATTTAGAGAAGTAGAACCAAATCATTTTGTTGCATGTCATTTTTATGAAGAAACAAAAAATTTATAATAAAAAATTAACTCCAGAAGAAGAACAAGAGATTAGAGATAACTTAAGAGAAAACCCAATAACAAATAAAGAAATTTGGACAATGGTTTTATCTGCAGTAATAGTCTGGATTCCGGTTGTACTAATAATACTTGGGTTGTTTTATGGAATTATTTGGTTTTTCTTTTTAAGATAAAAACTAAAGCGAGATAAACATAATTGTTATCTCGCTTTGATTTTCAAAATATAAATTTATTTTTTGTTTACAAAAAGCCATAAAAATGATAAAATAAGGCAGATAAGAGAAGGAGGATGCTAACATGATAAAACTTTATACATCACCTAGTTGTTCATCTTGTCGAAAAGTCAAAAAATACTTTAAGAAATATAATATAGAATATGTTGAGAAAAATATCTTAACTACTCCTTTAACAAGAGACGATTTGTTTAAAATGTTAATTAATAGTGAGAATGGGTTTGAAGATATTGTTTCAACAAGGTCGAATATATATAAAGAAAGAGGAGAAGAGATTGAACAAATGAAAGTTCATGATCTTATTCAATTCATAATCGCCAATCCTAGCGTTCTTAAACGCCCCATTATCGTTACTGATGATGAAATACAAGTAGGATATAATGATGATGATATTGAATTGTTTTTACCTCCAGAAATAAGAGAGCGTGAATGCTTAGAGTGCGATGACCCAGAAAACTGTGAATACCATAAGGCATTGAAAATAATTTAAATATGAGTTCTAAATAGATAGCTTTGATTTATCTATATGAATAAGAAAAAAACACTTCGTAAGAAGTGTTTTTAATTACTAATATGTCTTTTATAAGCTTGCATTGCTCTTTTGATTTTCTTTTCAGATTTTGTATAGACAATTTCAAGCTCATTAATTAGTTGAATAAATTCATTTTTACCTTCTTTGTAATTGCTCACTAAAAAAGATAATTCATAATCAGTTTCTTCAAGATATTCACTTTTATCAATTAAAACAATACCAGATTTATATGAAAGATAAATTCTTGATGTAGATAAACTAATATAATTAAATAGTTTTTGATCACCAATCATCGAATAAAGTTGTTTGCTTATTTCACATTCTGGTAATACACCTGTTTCTTTTAATTCATCAAAGAAATTTTGATCAATTGAAATTGTTGTGTCTAACAGCTGATATCTGTTTTTGCGTTTCAATGTCAATTCTAATCCTTCTTTATTACGAACTCTTAAAGATGCTTCTAAAGCCTTTAGCGAAAAACGCTTTGTGTCGAAGTAATGATTAGTTTGGACATCTGATGCAAAGCCATTAAACCTCTTTAATAATTTATTATACTCATCAAATGTAAGGAGAGTTTTAAATTGATATTTATGCTTTTGATCCATAGCTTCCTCCATTTTCTTTATTCTTTTATATTATACACAATATTTTTTAAAAATCAAGTAGGAAAAATAAATGAGTTGATTTATATATATTTTAAAAATAGATTAAAATAATGAATAAAATGTGGTAAAATATAAGTGACAATATATATAAGAAGGTATGATTAATGATTAATGAAAGCAATTATTGGAAAAGTTTTTTATTGCCTTATGAACTTGCAGTGGGTGGGTTTATTATAAAACTTGAATCTATGCGTAAGGATTTTATTTTAAAAGATGCAAGTTCACCAATAGAAATTGTATCTGGAAGGGTTAAGACCGTTTCTAGTATTTTAGAAAAAGCACAGAGGTTAAACATTGATTTTTCTAGGATTAAAGAAGATGTATACGACATAGCAGGTGTTAGGATAACATGTAAATATATTCAAGATGTCTACAAAGTATATGAACTTTTAAAAACTAGAAAAGATGTAGATATATTTTTAGTTAAAGATTATATTAAAAACCCTAAACCAAGTGGGTATAGGTCGCTTCATGTTATAGCAAGATATAATGTGGAAACATTAGAAGGGCAAAGCCCAATAAATATAGAATTTCAAATAAGAACACATGCTATGCATTTGTGGGCTTCTATTGAACATTCGCTTAAATATAAATACTATAGAAAAATTCCTGAAGAAATTCAAGAAAGACTATTAAGAGTAGCAGAAGTCACTACAAAACTAGATGATGAAATGTCTAATATCCAAATAGCAGTTGAAGAGACTGTCGCTGAAAAGGTTAGAGGCGAAGAATATGAACTTGATAATCTTGAGTTATTCATTAATAGTATAAAGAAATGGTGATTAGATGAAGTATGCAATTTACGGAAAAGTTAATAATGTAAATATTCCTTTTGAAAGAGATGACCTCAATCCAGATATAGTTTTTTCATTTGGCGGGGATGGAACAATGTTGGGAGCTATACATAAGTACAAAAACAAACTTAATACTGTTAAGTTTGTGGGGATTAATACTGGTAAGCTTGGTTTCTTTACTGATTTTGTAATTGAAGAATTGGATTTAGTTGTTAAGTTAATCGAAGAGAATAACTACCGACTTAACTCTTATAACTTACTAGAGTATACTTTAAAAAGTGATACTGAAGAATATAGTGATTTAGCTGTGAATGAGATTGCGATAACCAATCCAATTCATACACAAATAATTGATGTTTGTATTAACGACCAACATTTTGAAACATTTAGAGGAACAGGTTTATTAATTTCTCCTCCTACAGGAAGTACAGCGTATAACAAATCACTTGGGGGAAGTGTAATTGATCCTAAAATAAAAGCAATTCAACTAACTGAATTTGCTTCGATTAATAATCGAGCTTATAATAGTTTATCTTCACCCCTTGTTCTTTCTGAACATTCCAAGATTGAACTTAAAATAAGAGGACACGAACATATTTATTTAAGTGTTGATGGTAAACACTTAGAGTTTAAAGAGCTTACTAATGTATTTGCGAAACTTTCAGATACTAAAGTTAGATTTATTGAAAAAGAAAAAACAGAATTTTTTGATAAAGTTAGAAGAGCTTTTATAATTCCAGAATAAAAAAGAGGTATTTCATTTAAGAAATACCTTTTTCTTTTGCTAAGACTGCATCTACTATTCCATATGCTACGGCTTCTTCCGCAAACATATACTTATCACGATCAGTATCTTCATTAATTTGTTTTAATGTTTTACCTGTCATTTTTGCAAGCATCTTATTCATTCTTTCTTTTATTTTAAGAATGTGTTCAGCTGCAATTTGAATCTCAGTAGCTTGACCACTTGCTCCACCTAGTGGTTGGTGAATTAAAACTTCACTATTTGGTAGACAAAATCTCTTACCTTTTGTTCCGCTTGCTAAGAGGAATGCTGCCATTGATGCTGCCATACCTACACAAATTGTTTGGATATCTGGAGTAACGAAATTCATTGTATCAAAGATTGCCATTCCAGCAGTTACAGAACCGCCTGGAGAGTTAATATAGATGAATATATCTTTTTCTGGATCTGCACTTGATAAGAATAATAGTTGAGCAACAACACTATTTGCAAGTGCATCATTAATTTCACCACTGAGCATTATAATTCTATCTTTTAATAGTCTAGAGTAAATATCATATGATCTTTCTCCTTGACCTGTTTTTTCAATAACTATAGGTGTATAATACATAACTATCTCCTTTTTATAAATTTTACACTAATGCATAGTAGATGTCAAATAAAAGCGAATAATTGAATATTTATTATTGGTCTTGAAAATGACTAGGATGAATGATATAATATTTAAAACGATGATAGAGGAATAGTAGTAGGCATTTATATTTTCTCCAGGAAATAAAGACCTTGATTGGAAGTCTTTTGAAAATATAACTATGAATTCACCTTTGGAGTGGTCTGCCCGCTGAAGATAACTGCGTTAAAAAATAATTGAGTGCAACAAATGTTGAAATAAGGTGGTACCGCGGATATATTCGCCCTTAGGTTTATAAGGGTTTTTTATTTTTTTAGGAGGAAATATGTTAAACAAATTATTGTCTTTAGAAAAAGAAGTAACAAAAGAGTTAGAATCAGTTACATCAATAAATGATTTAAACGAAAAGAAAGCTTATTACTTAGGTAAGAAGAGCCCACTTCAAGCAATTTTAGCTGTAATGAAAGACTTATCTAATGAGGAGAAAAAAGAAGCAGGAATAGCTATTAATAAGTTTAAGACTTTTGTGGAAGAAGCTATTAAAAGACGCCTTGATAAAATTAATGAAGTATTAATTAATCTTAAACTTGAAAGTGAAGCTATTGATGTTACACTGCCTGGTAGGAAATTTAGAAATGGAAGTCTGCATCCACTTACTAAACTTACAAATGAAATCGAAGATTTGTTTGTTGGAATGGGTTATACTGTTGAAGAAGGCCCAGAAGTAGAAGAAGATCTCTATAATTTTGAAATGTTGAATCTTCCTGAGGGTCATCCTGCTAGGGAAATGCAAGATTCTTTTTATATTGATAAAAATAATTTACTTAGAACTCATACTTCTCCTGTTCAAGTTAGAACCCTTTTAAAGTTAAAAGGTAAGCCAGTAAAGATTATTTGTCCTGGAAAAGTATACCGTAGGGATAATGATGATGCAACTCACTCCCATCAATTCATGCAAATTGAAGGTTTAGTTGTTGATAAAGATATAACTATGGCTGATTTAAAGGGAACTCTAAGCTTACTTTCAAAGAAGATTTTTGGTGAGAACACTAAAGTTAGATTTAGACCGTCTTTCTTCCCATTTACTGAACCAAGTGTTGAAGTTGATGTTACTTGTTTTAAATGTGGTGGTAAGGGTTGTAGTTTATGTAAAGGTAGTGGCTGGATTGAAGTATTAGGAGCTGGAATGGTTCATCCTAATGTTTTAAAGATGGCTAGTTATGATCCAAACCTATACCAAGGCTTTGCTTTTGGTCTTGGAATTGAACGCTTCACAATGCTCAAACATGAACTTGATGATATTCGTCAGTTTTATTTAAATGATCCAAGGTTTTTAAAACAGTTTTAGGGGGCAATATGAATATAAAATTAGAATGGTTAAAAGAATTAGTCGATTTAGCTAATATTAGCTTAAGTGATTTAGTAAATAAGCTTTCTCTACACTCTGTTGAAGTTGAAACTGCTAAGAAACTAGTAGATGCTAGTAATTTAGTTGTTGGATTTGTGAAGGAAAGAAGTAAACTTGAAGATAGTGATCACTTATCTTTATGTAAAGTTGATGTAGGAGCAGAAGAATTACAAATTATATGTGGTGCTCCTAATGTAGATAAGGGTCAAAAGGTTATTGTTGCCTTAAATGGTGCAATACTTCCTAATAATTTTAAAATAAAGAAGACTAAAATTAGAGGTGTTGAATCAAATGGTATGATTTGTTCACTTCTAGAGCTTGGTATTGAGAAAAAATATGTTGATGAGGCTAACCAAGCTGGTATTTATGTCTTTAAAGATGATGTAAAAGTTGGCAGTAATGCTTTAGAAGCTCTAAATTTAGATGATTATGTAATTGAGGTTGATGTAACACCTAATAGAGGTGACTTACTGTCAATGCTAGGGCTTGCAGTTGAGGTAAGTGCAGTCTTTAATAGACCACTTAAACCACTTGCCTATAATCTATTAAAAGAAGATGTAAAGGATAAATTAGAGGTTTTAATCGAAACTAATGATTGTTCTAGCTATTTTGGACGTATCTTCAAAGATGTAGTTATAACAAGCTCTCCTCAGTGGTTAATTTCGCGTCTAATCGCTTTTGGCATTAGACCAATAAATAATGTAGTAGACATAACAAATTACATCCTAGCCCTTTTTGGGCAACCACTCCATGCTTTTGATTATAAGCTGCTTGGAAGTAAAATATTAGTAAGAAATGCCTATGAAAATGAAGAAATTATTACTTTAGATAATCAAAAAAGAAAACTATTAAAATCTGATGTTGTTATAACAAATGGTAAAGATCCAGTAGCTATTGCAGGTGTTATGGGTGGTGCTGCAACTGAAGTAACAGCTAATACTAAAGATATAGTTCTTGAGGCTGCTGTATTTAATAAAGAATCAGTAAGAAAGACATCTTTAAGGCTTGATTTAAGAAGTGATTCTTCAATTAGGTTTGAAAAAGGGGTAGATTTTAACTCTACAAAGCTCGCCCTAGACTATGCAACCTATTTACTCAATAAATATGCGAAGGCAAAAGTTGGAAATATCGCAAGTGCAACAAACCCCCTACCAAAAGTAGCAGATATTGTGTTTAAACTTAGTGATGTTGAAAAGATATTAGGTGTAAAAATTGCAAGTAATGATATAAAATCAATTTTAGAAAGACTAATGTTTAAAGTTAGTTTAGAAAAAGATAGTATTATAGTAACTCCACCATCAAAAAGAATGGATATTAGGATAAAAGAAGATGTTGTTGAAGAAATATCAAGACTATATGGTTATGAATTACTACCAATTACTCTACCTAAAACAACAAACCCAGGTTATCTAACAAAAACCCAAAAACAAAGACGTTTTATTAAAGAGGTTTTAAGTGGTTTAGGCTTAAGTGAAACAATAACTTATGCTTTAGTAGATAAAAACGCTAATGAAGAGTTTAAATTGATTCATGAACAAGGTGAGAATGTGGAAGTATTAATGCCTTTAAGTAGTGAAAGAAGTACTCTAAGAAAATCATTAGTGCCTTCTTTAGTGGAAGTTGCGCAGTATAGCTTAAACAGAAAGATTAAAAACCTAGCATTCTTTGAAATTGGTAGAACTTATTACAAAGATCAAGCATATAAAGAGTATGAAAATTTAAGTATTTTAATCACCAATGAATTTTCTAAGTCTTTAGGTCATAAAGAAGAAGCAGATTTCTTCCTTTTAAAAGGAATACTAGAAAATCTATTTGAAAGTTTAAGGCTAGAAGTTGACTTTGGACCTCTAGAACAAGAATGCCTTGAACTTCACCCGAAAAGAAGTGCAGAGATTTATTTAAATAAAGAGTTTATAGGCTTTATAGGAGCACTACATCCTAAGTATACAAAAGAAAAAGATTTAGATGATGCTTATGTAGCAGAAATTAAACTTGATAAGATCTTTAATGTGAAAGAAAAAGAGATTATTTATGAAGCTATTTCAAAAGTTCCTTTTGTAAATAGGGATATTGCAATATTAGTTAAGAAAGACGTCTTAGTTGGCGATATACTTAAGGAAATTAGGGCAATTAAAAATCTTAATTTAAATGAAATCGAAGTATTTGATTTATATGTAGGTGATAAAATTGCAAAAGATGAAAAATCTGTAGCAATTAGTTTAAGTTTTAGTGCGAATGAAACACTTACAGATGAGCAAATTAATTCTAAAATAACAAAAATCTTAAAAGTATTAAAAGAAAAATTTAATGCTACTTTAAGATAAAAAATTAAAGGCGAAAATTCAATTTGAATTTCGCCTTTTTGTTTTTATAAGAAATCTTTAATTGTAAGTTTGCTAATAAAAGTATTGTTTTCCTCAATAGCATCCACAATCTCATCAAGAATAATCATTGGAGTAGATGCTCCTGCTGTAATTGCTATATTTTTGTAATCTTTTAGATTGTATTCTTTCAAATCATTCAAAGTTTCTACTTGGATTGCATTTGTTTTTTCTTTTGCTAGATTAGCTAGCATCTTTGTATTGTTTGATAGTTTATCACCAACAACAATAATAAGATCAAAGTTCTTTGCATTTATAACAGCTTCTTGCCTTCTTCTAGTTGCACTACATATTTCGTCAATCAGTTCTAATTGTGGGTATTTAGTAAGTAGTTTTTCATAAACCGTAATTAAATTTAAATATGACATTGTAGTTTGGTTAGTTATTATCATTTGATTGTTAATGTTCGGTAGACTATCTAGGTCAAAATAATCTTCAATCAAGATTATTTTAGGACTAATACCTAGAACACCTTCGGTCTCAGGGTGATTTTGCTTACCGTAAAACAAAACAGTATAGCCAAGATCAATAAAATCTTTAATTAAATCGTGAGTTCTCCTTACATCTTTACAAGTTGCATCAATAATATCAAGACCTTTTGCTTCAGAAATCTTACGAACCTTATCACTTACCCCATGGGCTGTAAAAATAACAGTTCCAGAAGTAATATCCTCAAGCATTTTTACTCTAGATGGACCATCTAAAATAATAACACCTTTTTCTTTAAATGCATTAACAATATTTTTATTATGGACAATATTACCAAGCATATAAAAAGGTCTTTTTAGATTTTCATCTTCTAAAGCTTTATTTATTATATGAATTGCATTAACTACACCCTTACAAAAACCCCTAGGTGTTAATTTTGTTACTTTCATATTTAGTTCCTCGCATTTAAAATTATATCAAAAAAAGATTATAAGCGCAAAGAATATAGATAAAAACTCTAAAAGTAAATAATGCAATATCAAAAAAAGTATGTTATAATATTTATGCTATAGAAAGAGAAATGGGAGGCTAATTAATGATCTATGAAATCCAAAATGATTTATTAAAAGTTAGAATTAATTCAACTGGGGCAGAATTATATTCGCTGAAAAGTAAAACAACTAAGATTGAATACATTTGGTCTAGAGATTCAAAGTATTGGAGCTACTGTGCTCCTGTCTTATTTCCTATTGTTGGAGCTTTAAAAGACAAAAAAACTATTATTCAAAACAAAGAGTATAAAATGAACAACCATGGTTTCTTAAGAACTCAAGAATTTGAACTTTTTCAAAAGAGTGATACAGAAATTAGTTTTATAAATACTTTTAATGAAGAAACATTGGAGTTATATCCCTTTAGGTATAAGGTTCTTATTACATTTACCTTAAACGGTTCAAGTTTAAAAACAAACTTTCAAGTTATAAATGAGAACAAAGAACCTATATTATTTAATATAGGTGGGCATCCTGCATTTAACTGTCCACTATATGAAGGTGAAAAGTTTACAGATTATAGAATTGAATTTGAAACTGAGGAAGCTTTTTCTTCTCCGAAAGTTGAAAATGATGGAACTTTGAACTTTGACGAGCCAGTAATGCGTTTTGATTATTTAAAAGAAATAAAATTAGATTATGAGTTATTTAAAATTGATACTATTGTTATACCAAGGATAAGGTCAAATAGTGTTAAGTTATTAAATAAAGAAAATAAAGGCTTGAAACTAAGTTTTTCAAGATTTAAATCCTTTGGGATTTGGACACCATATGGAAAAGATGCACCATTTATTTGTTTAGAACCATGGCTTGGTTATGGTGATAGACATAATAGTAAGCATTTATTTCATAAAAAAGATGATATTGTTAGCTTGAGATCTCTAGAAGATTTTAATGCAAGTTATGATATAGAAATTATAGAATAGATACTCAAGGAGGAAGTATGGTAACGAGTAATGAATTTAAAACAGGAATGACTGTAGAATATGAAGGTAATATTTACCAAGTTATGGAATTCCAACATGTAAAACCAGGTAAAGGGCAAGCATTTGTAAGAACAAGACTTAAGAACTTAAGAACGGGTGCAATAACTGATTTTTCGTTTAGAGCAGATGAAAAAATGGCAAAAGCAATTATTGAAAAGAAAGTAATGCAATACTTATATGATGATGGAATGCATTTAGCTTTTATGGATATGGAAACATATGAACAAATAGAAATTCCAGCAGCTAATCTAGAAAGTGAAAAAAATTATTTGCTGGAAGGTTCAACCGTAACAATGGTTGAATTTCAAGGAGAAATTCTTGGTGTTATGCTACCAGAGAAAGTAACTTTAGAAGTTACTGAAACAACACCTGGTGTTAGAGGCAATACAGCAGCTAACGCAACAAAAGAAGCTGTACTTGAAACAGGCTTAAGAGTTTTGGTTCCTTTATTTATTAATGAAGGCGATAAGATTATTGTAAATACAAGTACAGGAAGATACGATTCACGCGCATAGTAGGTGAAAAAATGATTTTATGTATTGATATTGGGAATACTAGTTCTATTTTTGGTATCTTTAAAAATGATGAACTTATTTCCACTTTTGGGCTTGAAAGTAAACCCGGGCAAAGCTACGATGAATATGGTGTAAAACTATTAGAATTATTTAAGTACAATCTTTTAAATAAAGATGAGATTGAAGGTATTATTATTTCAAGTGTTGTTCCTTCTTTAGATTTAACTTATGAAAAGATGTTCCTTAAATATTTTCACCAAAAACCAATATTCGTAGGCCCTGGAACTAAAACAGGAGTTAAGATTGCCGTTGATAATCCAAAACAAGTTGGAGCAGATATTATTGTAGGAATTGCTGCTGCTATTGAAAAGTATGAAGCACCTAATATTGTTATCGATATGGGAACTGCAATAACATTATTTTATGTAGATAGTAAAAAAGAATTAATAGGTGGAGTTATTTCACCAGGAGTAAAGACTTCTTATGAAGGTTTGTTTAAGAATACAGCAAGGCTTGAAGAAGTAAAACTAAATACACCGCCATCAATAATAGGCAAAGATACAGTTTCTTGCATTCAAAGCGCAATGGTATATGGAACAGCTTCAATGATTGATGGAATAGTGAGAAAAATGAAGCAAGAAATAAAGAAAACTAAAAAAGAAGAAAATCTAAAAGTTATAATAACTGGTGGTGAAGCTAAATTCATTAAAGACTATTTAGAAGAAGATGTTATTTATGATGAAAATTTAGTTTTAGAAGGTTTAAATTTAATTTATAAAAAAAATTAAAAAAAGCATTGATTATTTCAATGCTTTTCTCATATTGTAGTGGGGAATATTTGCATCCAAATATTCATCTCCATATTTTTCAAAACCTAGTTTTTCATAAAACCTTAAAGCAGATATTTGGGCACCTATCTTTATAAGTTTTAAATTGTGGCTTAGAGAATAATTACATAAGTGGTTCATGATTAGAGAACCTATACCTAAATGTCTATACTCTTTTAAGACAGCCACTCTTTCAATTTTTGAGTAGTCATTAGCAAGAAAAATTCTAGCAGTTGCAATTGGTTTGTTATCTTTATAAACAACAAAAGGAATTCTAGTTTTTTCATCAAGATCAAATTCATCTTCATAGCTTACTTTTTGTTCATCGATAAAGACTATTTTTCTTATTAGATAGTGATCAACTAATTGATCTTTTGTAATACACTCGGTAATTTTCATTTTAGATAACTCCTAATCTTAATAGTGATAAAATTATTATGCCAATAGTAAAGCAATAGATAGCAAAATATTTCAAGTATTTATTATTTAAATATTTAAAGAATAAATTAATTACTATAATAGTTCCTGTAAAACTTGCAACAAAAGCAAGGATAAACCCTAAGATATTTATATTAATTGAAAAGCCATTTTTTAATATATCGAATAACCCTACAAGACTTGCACCTAAACTTGCAACTATGTAGAGCATAAAGGAAAATACTAGTGCATTTTTAAGATGCACTTTTCTTTGTAGGCCTGTAGTTGTAGTGAGTCCGCTTCTACTAATACCTGGTACTAAAGCAAAGATCTGAATTATACCGATGATAAAACTATCTTTTAAGATTATATCTTCTTTTACTGTCTTTTTTGAGAAGGCATAACCAAGAGTTAAAATAATACTAGTAACCAGAAGAGATATTCCAACTATTAATAAATTAGTTAAGTGTTTATCGACATCATATATTTTTAAAATTATTCCAACAATTCCAACAGGAATTGAAGCAATTAAAACATAAACTACATAATTAAAATTATCTTTTCCAGATTGATCTTTTTTGAATAAATATTTAAAACTGCCAGTTATTAATTCCAAGATGAATTTTCTAAAGAAAATAATAATTGCTAAAAGTGAGGCTAAATTAACAATCACTTGGAAATTACTCATTACATCACTTGGAATTGGATTATTTAAAAGCCTATCTATAAAAATTAAATGACCACTTGAAGAAACAGGTAGTGGTTCAGCAATCCCTTGGATTAGACCTAATAGTATATATTTTAAGATTTCTAAAAATTCTGTCATTTTAATCCCCCGTTACTATGTTGCTATTATATATTAATTTCTAAAACTTTTCAATATCGACTAAAAGTAATCCTTAAAAAGTAAAGTTTACAATTTACTATTTAGGTTAAATTATGGTATAATTATATATATAAAAGATAATAAGGAGAAATATATGAATTTTTTAGGATTGACTATTTTAGCATTAAGCTACACTCAAGTTACGCTTATCATTTTAGCTCTAGCGGTACTGCCAATTATGGGCTTAATGGTTTATGCAATTATAGTTGCTATAAGAAATAGCACAAAGAGGGCTGAGGCTAGAAAGCAAGAAATTAGTGAAACACATGATGAATCCCAAGCGGAATTGTTTTTTGAAGTTTATGGTGGTAGAGAAAACATTGTGAATGTGGAAAGACAACTAAGTAGAGTAAGTGTTACAGTTAATGATGTTGAAAAGGTTGAAGTTGAAAAACTTCAAGAACTTGGGGCAAGTGGTGTTTTAATAGTAGGTAATATGATTAAGTGTTCTTATGGAGATAGAGCTACTTATATATTTAATATATTAAATGAAGGAGAAAGTAATGAATAATCTTGATTTTAAGTCTATTAATACTTTGAAAGTTCTTTCAGTAGAACAAATAACTAAAGCGAAATCCGGTCATCCAGGTATGGCTATTGGTGCAGCACCAATTGTTCATACTTTATTTACTAAAGTAATGAAAGTAAATCCTAGTATTCCTGAATGGATTAATAGGGATAGATTTATTTTAGCTGCTGGACATGGTTCTAGTTTGCTCTATTCTGTTTTGCACTTATCTAATTATGGCTTAACAATTACAGATTTAAAAAAGTTTAGACAATTTGACTCAAAAACTCCAGGACATCCTGAATTAACATTTACTGCAGGAGTTGATGCAACTAGTGGACCTTTAGGACAAGGTATTCCAGAAGCTATTGGAATGGCAATTGCGGAAGAATTTTTAAGAAATAAATACAATAGAGATGGAATTAGTTTAATTGACCATTATACATATGCTTTATGTGGAGATGGTGACTTACAAGAAGGAGTAACTCAAGAAGCAATGAGTCTTGCTGGGCATTTAGGTTTAAATAAACTAATTGTTCTATACGATTCTAATGATATCCAATTAGATGGTGCTGTAAAAGAAGTTAATACTGAAAATGTAAAGAATAAATACGAAGCAATGAACTGGAATTATTTGCGTGTTGAAGATGGTGAAGATATCCAGGCAATTGAAGAAGCTGTTAATCAAGCAAAGTCTTCAAAGAAACCTTCTATTATTGAAGTAAAAACTATTATTGGTAGAGGAACATCTGTTGCTAATAGTTCAAAAGCTCATGGCAGTCCACTCTCTCAAGAAGAAGTAAATAGGCTAAGAGATGAACTTGGTGGCCAAGCTTTTGATGTAGATAAAGATGTATATGAATTCTATAAACAAAATGTAACTCAAAGAGGACAAAAAGCATATAGTGAATGGTTAGAAACTAGAAATAAATATGTTTATAAATATCCTCATTTAGCTGATGAATTCAATAAAGTAACTAATAATGAATTTGAAGTTGATTTTCTAAACCTTGTAAAGTTTTCTGAGGATTATAAGCAAGCAACTAGAGTTAGTAGTGGTTCAGTATTAGAAGCTCTTTCAAAAGCTCACCCAACCGTAATGGGCGGATCTGCTGATCTTGCTTCTTCCACAAAAGCTAAAGGTGCTGATGGTAATTTCTCTGTTCAAAATAGAATTGGAAGAAATTTAAACTTTGGCGTTAGAGAACATGCAATGGCTGCAATTACTAATGGTTTAACACTTCATGGTGGTATAAAAGCATTTTGTAGTGGTTTCTTTGTCTTCTCAGATTATATGAAACCAGCTATGAGACTTGCTAGTATTATGGAGCTTCCAGTTATTTATGTATTTACTCATGATTCACTAGCAGTAGGAGAAGATGGTCCAACTCATCAACCAGTTGAACAACTTACAATGCTAAGAAGTATTCCTAATTTTAATGTTATTAGACCAGCAGATGCAAATGAAGTAATTTATGCATGGAAGGAAGCTTATAATTCGAAAAAAACTCCAACGGCTCTTGTTTTAACTCGTCAAGATTTACCAACACTAACTAATCTTGAAAAAGCAAGCAACTTAACTAAGGGTGCATATATTATAAAGGCTGAGGTTAAAAAACCTACGGGCATTATACTTGCTAGTGGGTCTGAAGTAACACTTGCTATTGAAGCTAGTAAAAAACTTCACGCAAAAGGGCATGATGTTAGAGTTATAAGTATGCCATCAATGTATTTATATGACAAACAAGCTAAGGAATATAAAGAATCTTTATTTCCTAAAAAGGTTAAAAATATCTTAGCTGTTGAAGCAAGTGAAGGTGCACATTACTATAAATATTTAGGTTCAAATGGAAAACTTATAAACGTTAAGACGTTTGGGGCTAGTGCACCAGGACCTGAAGTTTTAGATAAATATGGATTTAATGTAGATAATATCGTTAATGAATATTTAAAACTTGTAAAAGAAAATAGAAAGTAATTTTATTAGGTGTCGCTAAAAGCGACACTTTTTATTATAAAATATATTTTCAACTTTAAATATATTTAAAAAATGGTATACTATAAATAGATTAATGAAAAGGTGATAGATATGGAATTATTAAAACAAGCAAAATTAAATGAACAAGACTTAGTGAAAGACTTACAAGGGCTACTTGCAATAGATAGTGTAATTGCTGAAGATTTAGAAAACAAAGAAGCTCCATTTGGACTTGGAATAAGACATAGCTTAGATTATATTTTAGATTTAGGTAAAAAGTTTGGCTTTAAAATTAAAAATATAGATAATGTTGCAGGACATATTGAATTTGGTGAAGGTGAAGAAATCATTGGTGTTTTATGCCATGTTGACGTTGTCCCTGCTGTTGGAGAATGGACTAATCCTCCATTTTCACCAACAATAAAAGATGGTAAGATATTTGCCAGAGGTGCAGTTGATGATAAAGGTCCAGCAATTAGTGCGCTATATGCAATGAAGATTTTAAAAGATTTGAATGTAAAACTTAATAAAAGAATTCGTTTAATTATTGGGACTGATGAAGAGACTAAATGGCGCTGTATGGCTGCATACTTTAAGAGTGAACAAATGCCAAATATTGGGTTTTCTCCAGACGCAAGTTTTCCTGTAATTTATGGTGAAAAAGGGATAATGTCAATAGACTTACTAACAAATGAACTTAGTAATTTAAAATTCAAAAGTGGTGTAGCTTATAATGTTGTTCCAGATGAAGCAGTTGTGAGAATGAATGAAGATTTAAGTGCTGAATTTAAAAAGTATTTAAAAGATAACAACTTTAAGGGTGAAGCTAATGATGGATTAAAACTATATGGGCAAAGTGCACATGCTATGCAACCTGAAAAAGGTGTTAATGCAGCAATTAATCTAGCTAAGTTTTTACTACCACATACCAATAATAAATTAATTAGCTTTATGGCTACTAAACTAACTAATACTAGATTTAAAGATTTAAGCTTAGACTTCAGTGATAAAGTTATGAAAGATTTAACAGTTAATGTTGCTGTTATAGATATTGATGAACATAGCGGAAAAGTTGGGCTCAATTTGCGCTACCCTATTAACTGGGATAAAGAAGGATTCATTAAAAAGTTTAGTGAAGAAGCAGCTAAGTTTAATATCGAAGCAAAAGTTATAAGTGATCAAGTACCTCACTATGTAGATCCAAACGATGAGTTAGTTAAAACTCTTCATCAAGCATATGTAAAATACACTAATGATAAAGAAACAGAAATATTTACAATAGGCGGAGGGACATATGCAAGAGCTCTAACTAAGGGTGTTGCTTTTGGAATGGGCTTTCCTGGGAGAGTTGATGTTGTTCATCAAGTTGATGAACATGTCTATATTGAAGACTTAGTTAAATCAACTGCAATTTATGCTGAGGCTATAAAAAATCTAGGAAAATAAGATGAGACTTAGAAAAATTAAAAATGCTGATAAGAAGATTTTAGATTATTCTGATTTTGTAATCTTAGATTACAAAGATTATAAAGGGAAACTCAATACAGTTTTTAAAAATGACAATCCCATTTACTTAGAAATAGGAATGGGGAAGGGTAAGTTTTTAATTGAGCATGCTTTGAAAAACCCTAATATTAATTATATAGGTTTAGAGAAGTCTTTAAGTATTCTTTTAAAAGCAGCTAGAAATATTGAAGAACATAATCTAAATAATCTTAAAATCTTAAATGTAGATGCAGAAGAATTAGCTGAATTATTTTCTGAGGCAAGTATTGATACTATATTTTTGAATTTCTCAGATCCTTGGCCAAAAACAAAGCATCATAAAAGGCGCTTAACAGCAGAGAGTTTTTTAAATATATATAAGTATCTTCTTAAAGAAGATGGAGTAATCGAATTTAAAACAGATAATAAGAAATTATTTGAATATAGTATTATTACTATGAGTGAAGCAGGATTTGTGTGCCTTGATATAAATCTAAATTTACATGAAGAGGAAAATCCTGAAATTATTACAACAGAATACGAAGAAAAGTTTAAAAGTTTTAAAAATACAATATATTATTTAAAGGTGAAAAAATGAATGTTAGAAAAAGAATGAAAATATATGAAGATTTAGTTAATTTAAATGGTGTTGCAGGACACGAAAGAAGTGTTCGCAACTATATGCGTGAAGAAATTCAAAAACATACAGATGAAATAATCCAAGATAAGTTGGGAAGCATCTTTGGAGTTTCTAGAGGAACTGAAAAACCAGTTATAATGATTGCTGGTCATATGGATGAAGTAGGTGCGATGGTAACGAGCATTACTCCACAAGGATTTATTAAGATGATCCCAATTGGTGGAATCGATCCAGATGTAATGGTTTCTCAAAATATAGTTGTTCAAACAAAGGATAAGGAAGTTAGGGGTATAGTTGGGGCAATCCCACCTCATATTAATAGGGGCGCAGATGCACCAAAGAGTTTATCGTTTGATGATTTATTAGTTGATGTTGGTGCTGATAGTAAAGAACATGCTCTAGAATTAGGCATTGAAATTGGTCAACAAATTAATTTTGTGAATAATTATTATATTACTGAAGATGGTAAGAAGATTGTATCTAAAGCTTGGGATAACCGCTTTGGTTGTGGAATTGCTCTAGAAGTTCTAAAAGAACTTAAAGGCAAAGAACATCCAAATACTGTTTATAGTGGAGCAACAGTTCAAGAAGAGGTTGGCCTAAGAGGTGCATACACTGCAAGTCAAATGGTAGAACCAGATTTATTCATTGCAATTGATGTTTCTCCAGTTGGTGATTTCTTAAGCCCGTCTCATCCAAGAGCTTTTGGAAAACTTGGTGAAGGATTTTTAATTAGGTTTTATGATCCAAGAAATATAATGCAACCAAAACTTCAAGAATATTTTGAAAAACTAGCTAGTAAAAAGAAAATCAAATGTCAACAATTCCTATCAATGGGCGGAACTGATGCAGCTGCAGCACAGTATGCAGGTAGCGGTACTCTTTCTACAACCATCGGTCTACCAGGTAGATATATTCACTCATCTGCTGCAATGATTCACATTGATGATGTTGAAGCTGTGAAGAAAATGGTTCTAGCTTTAATTCAAGATTTTGATGAAAAAAGATTAGAGGAACTTAACAATGCCTAAGTGTTATCTAGGTTCAACAAATATTGTAAAGCTAGATGCAACAAAAGAAGTTTTAAAAGACTATGAAGTAATAGGCGTTGAAGTAGATAGTAATGTTGGTAAACAACCCCTAAGTGATGGCCAAGCAATTACAGGCGCTCTAAATAGGGCAAAAGCTCTACCAATAGACGGGCTTAGAATTGGGATTGAAGCTGGTGTTCAACTACACGAGAGTTTATTATTCTTAGTTAACTGGGGAGTGTTAATAGATGAAAATGATAATATCTATTATGCTGGAGGAACTAGAATTCCACTTGATAACTTCATCATCGATGAAATCTTTTCAAAAGGAAGAGAACTTGCTGATGTAATGGATGAATATTTATCAACAAGTGGAATTAAATATAAGGAAGGTGCTATTGGTTTTTATAGTAGTGGGCTTGTAAAAAGAAAAGATATATTTGTTCATATTGTAAAACTACTATATGGACAATATCAAAGGAGGATAAAATAATGAGAGGTTTAGTTATACTTGGTAATGGCTTTGAAGATACTGAAGCTATTGCAACTATTGATGTTTTAAAAAGAGCTAAGCTTGAACTTGATTATGCTTCAATGAGCAATTCACTTGAAGTAATTACTCAAAATGGTTTGGTTATAAAAGCGAATATATTTTTTGATGATATTGAACTAGAAAATTATAATTTTTTAGTTATACCTGGCGGAAGAGCTGTATTTGAAGTTTTAAATCAAAGTAAAAAACTTAGCGAAGTAATTTTAGACTTTGCTGATAAAGAAAAGTTAATAGCAGCAATATGTGCAGGACCATCACAAGTTGGTAAACTTGGTCTATATAATAATAAAAATTACACTTGCTTTCCAACAACTGAAAAAGCAATAATTGGTGGGACATATCTAAAAGATAAGGGAGTTGTAGTTAGTGATAATTTTATTACTGCTAAATCAATGGGATATTCAATTGATTTTGGGCTTGCTATTGTTGAATACTTATTAGGTAGTGAAAGAAGAAAACTTGTGAAAAAGGCAGTATTTGGGGAAGAATAAACAGAAGAGAGGAAAAAGCAAATTTGAAAATACAAGGAAATGAAAGTCTAGTAAAATATAGAGCAGAAGTAGATGAGCTCCAACAAAAATTTGCTACAGAATTAGAACTCATCAATGCATCTTTTAATCCTGATTTTATTAAACTTAAAAATAAAAGAGGAAACTTGATTTACTATTTAGTAATGACATTGTTTTTGTTTATCTTTATTTCGCTAACTGTTTTTCTTAGGATTGTGGAAGCATATTATTTTATCTTGCTTTTATATGCTGTAAATCTAGCACTTTCAATTATTGGTTTTATATTTTTGAAGAAGACAGATAAATTGTTTAAAGAAACAAAGAAACTTTGGGATATCGAGTATGAACGTGTTTTAAAATACAAAGATGAAATTAATGATATATACTTAAAAATTGAGGATGAAGTTTATAAGGTAATAACTTTAAGCACTTACTACTTGGAATTACAATTAATAAAAGATAGTCCTAGTGAATATGAAAAGTTTTTTAAAGAAAAAGAGAATCAAGTTAGGGAAGAGATAAAAGAAAGTCTTGGTAATAGCTTTACAACAGAAGGAGTTTTAAGATACTACTTAAGATGGGGTGAAGAGCTAACACAGGTGAAATCAGACTATGATTATTTAGAAGCAAGAAGGCGTAAAGCCCAGCTTCAAAGTAAAAAAATTGATATTGATAATGACAAAAAAGACTAAAGAATTTTCTTTAGTTTTTTTATTAGGGAAATTGATATTATATATAATGCATTTTTAAAGAATTTATAGTATAATACTATAGTTGTATGGAGGAAGATTATTTTAATGAGTAGAAATATAAAAAATATCTTTAGTCTAATTATATTATTTTTAGTTGGTATTGTTTTAGCCGGTTGTGTAATTGAAAACAACGGGGACGACGAAAAAGATAAGTATGAACATCATGAGTTTACCTTATATAGTGCTTTCACAAGTCCTAATAGTGTACAAATTTGGGCACTTAACGAAACTGATGAAACTAAATTTGCAGACCTTGTTACTACTATGAACAAAACCTTAAAAGATTTAGATAGGAAATTTAATGTTCAAGATAGGAAAGATGGCGTTGTTACTGATTTAATGAGGATAAATCAAAATGCTGGTATTAGTCCAGTAGAGGTTGACCAAGAAGTAATAGATGTTATTAAGTTAGCAATTGAAATAGGTGAAGAAACAATAGTTAACGGTGTTGCTTTATACGATGTTACTATTTCACCAGTTTGGCAATTATGGGATTTTCCAAATAAACCTGCAAAAAATGATCTTGGGTTTCCTGTTTTTTATGATATTCCAACCCAAGAAGAAATAGATGAGGTTTTACAATTAGTTGACTATAAGAAAATCATTATTAACGAAGAATATAAAACAGTGTTTTTACCTCTTGAAGGAATGGGTATTGATCTAGGTAGTATTGTAAAAGGATATGCGGCTGATAAACTAAAGACTAATGTCCTTGATTATGGAATTGAAAAAGCGATTATTGACGTAGGTAGAAATATTTTATTAGTTGGATCATTTCATGATTCAGAAGATATTACTAAGGCTGTTCCTTTTAAAGTAGGAATTGCTACACCATATTATGACTTCAGCAGTGATGAAACTAAAGGTAAAAAATCTACTTTTGCATCTTTTGGATCAAGTGATAAAACTTTAGTTACGTCTGGTTCATATGAAAAATATATAATGTCTAAAAAAGGTAAGGAATACCATCATATCTTAGACCCAAGAACCGGATATCCTTTCGATAATAATGTGGTTTCTATTTCTGTTATAACCGATGAATCAATCAAAGGAGATGGTTACTCAACTGCTTTGTTTTCTTTGGGACTTAAAAAAGGAATGGAATTAATAAAACAAAAAGGAAATATAGAGGCCGTTTGGGTTGTTAAAAACGGAAGTTTTTATGATGTATATATAACAGAGGGTCTTGAGGAGAGTTTCATATTTAATGAGCTTGTTACAAGCATAGGATTTAGATACAAAGGAGTTTATAGATGAGGACTTTAAAAATAACGAATCTTCACGTAGGTGTAGATGAAAAAGAAATATTAAAAGGTGTGGATTTAGTAGTTAATACTGGCGAAGTTCATGCTATTATGGGACCTAATGGAACCGGTAAATCAACTCTAGCTGGAGCTATCATGGGAAATTATCGCTATGATGTTACAGAAGGAGAAATATTTTTAGATGATGAAGATGTTTTAGAAATGGAAGTTGATGAAAGAGCAAGAAAAGGTTTATTCTTAGCTATGCAATATCCAACTGAAATAAGTGGTATTACTAATTCTGATTTTATTAAAACAGCACTACAATCAAGAATGGCTGAAGGCGAACATGTTGCATTATTTAAATATATTCGTAGTTTAGATAAAGCTATTACAGATTTAAAGATGGATCCAAATATGGCTCATCGCTATGTAAATGAAGGGTTTTCAGGTGGAGAAAGAAAACGAAATGAAATTCTTCAACTTAAGATGCTTCAACCTAGTTTTGCTATCCTAGATGAAATAGATTCAGGCCTCGATGTAGATGCTTTAAGAGTTGTTGGGGAAAATGTAAACAATATGCGCGGCGAGAACTTTGGAGCTATCGTAATTACTCACTACCAAAGATTATTAGAATATATCGAAGTTGATTATGTTCATATTATGATTGGTGGGAGAATTGTATATACTGGTGGAAAAGAATTAATTAAGAAAATTGATGAAGAAGGCTATGACTGGCTTCATTTAGATGAAGATCTAGATGCAATGGTAGAAGAACGTAAACATATTGTTTTAGGTACTTGTGCTGTAAACCCTCAAGGGGCTAAAAAATGATTGCTTTAATCAAAGAAGAGCTCTTACAAGATGGTGAAGATTTTTTAATTGTTAGAAACGGTAAGATTGTAGAAGCAAGCAGAGCTAATCTAGATTTTAACTTAAAGAATAATGAACAATTAAAAGTTATTCACTTAATTGATAAGGATACTCAAATTGAATATAGAATTAATAAAGATGCTAAACCGAGTATAAATGAAATATTTTATGAAGTAGCAAATTCTCCTAAAATAGATATTGCAATATATTTAGAAGACAATGCATATGCATCTTATTTTTCGATAAGAAAAACTATTGCTACAGAAAATATTGAAAATAATACTAATATTTATTTAAAGGAAAATTCAAATTTAAAATATAGTAGTTTATATACTTTAAATAGTAATAGTAAAGTATCTGAGAATTATTATTTGGAAGAAAGAAATTCTAGCGTAGATATTAAAAATGTATTATTAAATACTTCTACAAAAAAGCAAGTGTTCAATATTAACATCAATCATAACTTTAAAGACACTACATCTAATTTACTTAACTATGGTATTTGTAAGAATAAATCTGACTTAACTATTAATTCAAGAGGGATTATTAAAGAAGGTTGCAGCAATTCTCAAATCCAACAAAGAGCAAAGGGATTATTACTTGATACTGAATCCGACTTAAGTGCTAATCCACTACTTGAAATAGATAATTTTGATGTAGTTGCAAATCACGGTGCATCAATTGGTGCTATTGATCAAGATGAAATCTTCTATCTAATGACAAGAGGGCTTTCTAAAGAAGAAGCTGAAAAGTTAATTATTAGTGGTTTTATTAATCCTGTATTAGAAGAAGTTAAAGAAGGTAAATTCCAAGATTATATAATTGAATGGGTAAATTCCCAACTATAAGGAGGAAAAAATGCTCACAAATATGAAAAGCAAATTTCCAATTTACAAAAACAATCCAGATTTAGTTTATCTAGACACAAGTGCAACTAGTCTAAAACCACAAGTTGTTTTAGATAAAATGAACGAATACTATTCTGAATATGGTGTTAATATTCATAGAGGTATTTATGATTTAAGTTATAAAGCTTCCCAAGAGTATGAAAATGTAAGAAATAAAGTTGCAAGCTTTTTAAATGCTAGTAGCGATGAAATTATTTTTACATCTTCCGCAACTGATAGTTTAAATAAACTAGCTTTAATGTATACAAATACTTATAGTTTAAAAAACTCTATAGTTCTTACTACAGAACTTGAGCATCATAGTTCAATTCTTCCTTGGTTAAATCAAAAAGAAGATAAGAAATTTAAAGTTGAGTATATTCCTTTAAATAGTGAAGGTAGAATTACTTTTGAAAATTTTAAAAAAGTAATGAATGAAAAAGTAAAAGTAGTAGCGATTACTTATCTTTCAAATGTTATGGGTTATATCACACCACTTAAAGAAATTATTGAAGAAGCTCATAAATATGGAGCAGTTGTTATCGTTGATGCTGTTCAAGCAGTTCCACATATAAATGTTGATGTAAAAGACTTGGATTGTGATTTTCTTGTTTTTTCAGGTCATAAATTGATGGGACCAACTGGTGTTGGTGTTTTATACGGAAAGAAAAACCATCTTGAAAAACTAAAACCAATATTTTATGGTGGAGATATGGTTCAAAATGTATCAAAAGAACTAATTGAAATTAAAGATACACCGTATTGTTTTGAAGCAGGAACACCAATGATTGCAGAAGTTATTGGCCTTGGTAGAGCAATAGACTTTATTTTAGAAATTGGTTATGACAAAATTAGAAACCATTTAGATAGTTTAAAGAAGTATTTAATTGAAAAATTTCAAAAAATTGCAGGAGTTAGTATTCATAATAAAAATGCTGATGTACCGATTTTTAGTTTTAATTTAAATGGTGTTCATCCCCATGATGCAGCAACTTGTTATGATGATTTGGGAATATGTCTTAGAGCTGGGCACCACTGTGCACAGCTTGTAACTACTTGGCTAGACTGTATTGCAACCCTAAGAGTGAGTTTATATATTTATAATGATTATGAAGATATAGATAAGTTTATTGATGCTACTAAAAAAACAATAGACCTATTTGCAAGGTTGGATGAAAAATATGAATAATTTAGAAAATCTCTACCGTCAAGTAATAATGGATCACTATAAAAACCCAAGGAATAAGGTTTTAAAAGGTTATAAAAATGTTCATTTTAAAAATCCATCTTGTGGGGACGATATTACAATTGAAGCAAAAATAGAAAATGAAAAAATCCTTGAAGTAAATCATCAAGGTGTAGGTTGTTCGATATGTTGCGCAAGTGCAAGTATCTTAACAGAACTAGCAAAAGGAAAAACAACGACTGAGGCACTTAGTCTTATTAATAAATATTATGATCTTCTTCTAGGAAAAACAATAGAAAACGAAGAAGAACTTGAAGAAGCATTAGTGTTTGAAGGAGTTAAGAAGTTTCCGGCTAGAATCAAATGTGCTACGATTGCTTGGCAAGCATTGGAACAATTAATTAAAGGTGATAAAATTGAAAGATGATATAAAAAATATAGTTGGTGATTATAAATATGGTTTTTCAACGGATGCAGAAAGAGTATTCGATACTGGTAAAGGCCTTAGTTTAGATGTAATTAAAACTATTTCAAAGTATAAAGAAGAACCAGAGTGGATGTTAGATTTTAGAATTAAAGCATATGAGAAATTTATTTCTATGCCTCTACCTAGCTTTGGGCCAAATTTAGAATTTATTGATTTTGATGATTATATTTATTATATAAAAAGTTCGGATGGTGTTAGAAACACATGGGATGAAGTTCCAGAAGAAATAAAGAATACTTTTGAAAGATTAGGAATTCCGGAAGCTGAAAGAAATTATCTTGCAGGCGTAACTACTCAGTTTGAAAGTGAAGCAGTTTATCATAGTACTTTAGAAGAACTTGATGAATTAGGAGTTATATTTTGTGATACTGATACAGCTGTAAAGAAATATCCAGAACTTGTGAAAGAATATATTGGAACTGTTGTTCCATATTATGACAATAAATTTGCAGCACTTAACTCTGCAGTTTGGAGTGGCGGTTCATTTATTTATGTTCCTAAAGGCGTAAAACTAGACAAACCACTGCAATCATACTTTAGAATTAATTCCCAACAAATGGGACAATTTGAAAGAACATTGATAATTGTAGAAGATGCATCAAGTATTCACTATGTTGAAGGATGTACTGCCCCAATTTATTCTAAAGACTCTCTTCATGCTGCTATTGTTGAGATTATTGTAAAAGAAGATAGCTATTGTCGTTATACAACAATTCAAAACTGGTCAACAAACATTATTAACTTAGTTACCAAAAGAGCAACTGTAGATGCAAGAGGCCATATGGAATGGATTGATGGCAATCTAGGTTCAATGGTTAATATGAAATATCCAGCTTGTATATTAAAAGGAGAAAGAGCAAAAGGGACAACAATCTCAATTGCTTTTGCTAATAAAGGTCAAATCCAAGATGCTGGTGCCAAGATGATTCACCTAGCTCCAAATACCACAAGTACGATTGTTTCTAAATCAATCGCCAAAGGTGGGGGTAAAGTAAACTATCGAGGTTTAGTTAAGCATGGTAAAAACTCTGCAGGAGCGAAGAGTAGAATTGAATGTGATACAATTTTAATTGATGATTTATCAAGTAGTGATACGCTACCATTTAATGTTGTATCTAATAAAAATGCAAGAATTGAACACGAAGCTTCTGTTTCTAAAGTAAGTGATGATCAATTATTTTATTTAATGAGTAGAGGCTTGAGTCAAGAACAAGCATTGGAAATGATTGTAATGGGTTTTATTGAACCATTTGCAAGAGAACTTCCAATGGAATATGCTGTTGAGTTAAACCAATTAATTAAACTAGAAATGGAAGGCTCAATAGGTTAAAAGATATCTAAAATTACTTAGATATCTTTTTTTCTTTATTTTTAGTATTATTTCTTGTATAATATTTTTAAGGTGATTAGGTATGAGAATAGATATTAACAACCTACAAGTTAAAAATTATAAAATTAATGCAACTATTAACGACAACGAAAAAATAGGTGTTTTTGCACGAAGTAAAGAACTTGTTACAGAGTTTCTAGAAAAGATAAGCGGGATAAACAAAAATGGGAATACTATATTCTTAGATAATAAAAGTATATATGATAATAAAGATTATTTTTCCAAGCGTGTTTATTTTGATTTTTCTAAAAAATATCTAACAACACTAAGAGCAAATAAAATTGAAACAGCATTTAAGAATTATAAATTGAATTTTAATAAAGAGAACTTTGAAAAAATAGTAAATGAACTTAATATTAGAGGCGAGACAGATATAACGTATAAACATCAGTTTACTGAAATTGGGAATTCTTTAGCGAATCTTGCGCTTCTTTGTAGTTTAGATGTAGAAAACATCATAGTTAACAATTCAACAGCCAATCTAAGATATGATAGTGATTTTGAATATTTCTCAAATAGTTTAACAGGACCATCATTTAATAATGTAATTTTAGGTATTGATAATTTAGCTAAGTTTAAAAATAAGCTTGATAAAATAATGGTCTTTACTGATTTTGGTGAAGTTGTTATTGTTGAGGCAAGTGATAGTTTAATTTGTTTAGCGCCTGAAGTAGAAAAAGAGTTTTTAGTTAGAAATAAGTTGTTTTTAGGTGAAAAGCTAATTGCAATAAATACAAACACAAAGCAGCAATTGAAAAGCTTTCAAGCGAGTAAGTTTAAATATGACTTAACAAATATTTATGATGTTGAAAAATTTATAGGTGAAAAATGAGCAAGAAGAGAAATAAATTAATTGATAATCCTGTTGTTCAATTAATACTTGTCATAATACTATCTTTCTTTATTATGGGATTATTATTAATCCTATATAAAGATTTAGAATTGGATAAATCTTTTGTGGTTTATTGTTTACTTGGAGTGCTTTCGATAGTAGGTTTAATATTTAGCTATAATTTAGCTTATAAAAAAGTATATAATTATTTATATTTTGGAATAACGAGAAAAGAATTCTTTTATAAATTTCTTTACAATCTTCTTATTAGCTTTGCCATACTACTTTTTTTGATTGTATTTTATGTGTTCGGTTATATGTTTATCTATGAACCAACTACATCAATCTTAGATATATTTCAAATACAAAATTTTATATTTTTGTTAGTTATGTTTGTAATATTTTCAAGCTTTGGTTTTATGTTTGGAATACTTAAAATAAAAAGATGGTTATTTTATATAATCAGCAGTCTAATTATTCTTACTACAGCATTTATAATCTATCAAGGATATATTAAATACTACTATAATATAGCTATCAGTCTTGTTGCTATATGCTTAGTTATAGCAGACTATTATTTAATGAAGTATTTAAAAATATAGACTATCATAAAATATATTATTTTAGATAAAAAATAGTATAATAATTATAGAGGGATTTAATTATATGGAAACAACAAGATATATTTTAGAATTTATTATAATAACCTTAAGTGCAATAGTATTAGTTGTTAATACTAATGCTCTTTTACTAATTCATGAACAAGAAAACTTTGAGCTTAAAAGTATTAAAAGGATGTTGAAGTTTTATTATACAAGTAAGTGGCAGTTTCTTAATTTTGCCTTGCTTATTTTTGTACCATTTTTAGGATATCTTGTTGTTCAAATTATATTTGCTTTATATTTAATAGCTCTAATTGTTTTATCTTTAATAAATAGAAACAAAGAAAGACTAAATCAAGTATTTAAAATTTATATTTATTATTTTTTATTAGTAGTTGTTGGCACTATTTTCTCCACATTTCTACTATATCTAATTCCACTACCTGAATTAATATCATCACTAGCAATTATTATTTTAATACTACCGTTTTTAATTTTTATAGTTAATCTAGCTATGTTTCCTGTAGAAGAGATTATAAAAAAATCAAAAACTAAACTGGAAAATAAAGAAGAAACAGAAAAAGAGTTGAGTTAAAACAACTCTTTTATTTGTCTATTCTGATTATTGAGTTTTTTATGAAATTATAGTATAATAATTAAATGGAGAAACCTATGGAAAAGCTTGTTACTAACTTTTTTAAAGTAAATAATTTAAAATTAAATAATAAGACAATAGTGGTTGCTGTATCAACAGGTGTTGATTCTATGGTTTTATTGAATATATTCAATAATATTAAAAATGAATATAAACTTAAAATTCATATTGCTCATGTTAATCATCAAGTAAGACAAGAATCTAAAATAGAAGAAGAGTTTTTAAAAGACTATGCAAAAGCAAACAATTTAGAATTTCATTTAAAAAGATTAACTGCTCCAGAAGATAAAAACTTTCAAAGTTTCGCAAGAGAAGAAAGATATAGTTTTTTTAATGAAGTTATTGATGAAGTTAAGGCTGACTATTTACTTTTAGCACATCATGCTAATGATAATATGGAAACAATTATCATGAGATTATTAAGAGGATCTAATTTAAGAGGGTATGCAGGAATAAAAGGCGTTACTAGTTACGAAAATTATTCATTAGTTAGACCATTAATTGAAGTAGATAAAGAAGATTTACTTGAGTATGCAAAAGAACAAAACCTTACTTATTTTGAAGATAGTTCTAATATAGAAGATATCTATACAAGAAATAGAATTAGAAAAGATATTATTCCAGTAATCATTAGTGAAGAAAAAGACGCTAGTAGTAAGTTTTTAGAATTCTCCAAAACTTTATTTGAAGCATCTGATATTATAAGTAGAAAAGTAGTTAATATTATTAATACATATAATAAAAAAGAAGATGAGATTAGTTTTCAAAAAGAAGAGTTCTTAAAATTAAGCGAATTCTTTCAAATCGAAGTTCTTTTTGAAATACTAAAGAAATATAAATTAAGTAAAGCTAATATTATTGAAATTATAAATTTAATAAAATCAAGTAAAGCTAATTTAAAAGTTGAATTTAAAGAAAGTTTTACACTTGTGAAAGAATATGATAAAATAACATTATTATTTTATTTAGATAAACCTTTTGATTTTGAAATGATTATTGATAAAGTTGGAACTTATTCAATAAATGACACTATTGCAGTATTTGTTTTAAAATCAGATGTTAATAATAAGGAAAAAGCAAGCTCATTATGGTATAATAGTTCTATGCTGCCGGTCAAAATTCGTAGTCGTAGGGCAGGAGATAAAATTTTACTAGAGTCTGGGTTTAAGAAAGTTAAAGATTTATTAATAGACTTAAAAGTAGGAGTTCTAAAAAGAGATAAAGTAATTATTCTTGAAAAGGATGAGGACATTCTAGCAATTTTAGGTATTAGAAAAAGTATAAAATTAAAAGAAATCAAAGATAATGATATTATAATAGAAATTAAGGAGTTAGAAAATGGATGATTTTGTAAAAGAAGTATTAGTAGAACATAAAGAGATCGTTGAAATATGTAAAGACCTTGGAAAAAGACTGACAAATGATTATAAGGATAAGTTTCCTGTTTTTATAGGATTATTAAAAGGTAGTGTTCCTTTCTTGGCTGAGTTAATCAAACATATTAAATGTGATATGCAAATGGACTTTATGCACCTTTCATCATATAAAGGTGGAACTAAGTCTACAGGAACTGTAGTTATGCTTAAGGATATGATAACTCCAGTGCAAGGTCGCCATGTTATTTTGGTAGAAGACATTGTAGATACTGGTTTAACACTTCACGAAGTTATGAATGTATTAAAAGATCGTGGGGCTTCTTCAATTGAGGTAGTAACTCTACTTGATAAACCGAGCAATAGAGTTCTTGAAATGGAACCTAAATATATTGGGAAAACAATTCCGAATAAATTTGTAATTGGATTTGGTCTTGATTTCAATGAAAAATATCGTAATTTAGATTATATCGGAGTCTTAAAAGAATCCGAATATCAAAACTAGGAGGACAAATGGCACAAAGACCGCAATTAAAGCCTAAAGCAAAAAGAGGCTTAGATATAGGTGTTATTGCAATAATAATATTAGTAATAGTTGGTATATTTCTATTTTTTAGAAGTACTACAAATAAACCTGATGAATTGACTCAAAATGATTTTCTTCAAGCAATTGATGAAAATCGTGTAAAGAGCGCAATGATAATTCCAGTAGGTGGAGATAATGCAGGTTTTGTTACTATTAGTGGAGAGTATTTAAATGATACTGGGGTAATTGCAAAATACACAATTATAATGGACGTAACAATAGTTAATAATACAGTTATGCCAAGTTTAATATTACATGATGTACCAGTAAAAGTAGATAAACTGAGTGGTTCAGCTTGGGGTTATGTATTATCATTGCTTTTACCAATATTACTTTATGGTGGATTATTCTTTTTATTATTTAGAAATGTAAATACTGGAAATAATCAAGCATTTGATTTTGGTAAATCAAGAGCAAGACTTAATAAACAAAGCAGAAAAACATTTAAAGATGTAGCTGGAATAGATGAAGAGAAAGCAGAACTTGAAGAAGTAATAGACTTTCTGAAGGCACCTAAGAAATATTTTGAGATAGGAGCAAGAATTCCAAAAGGTATTCTTTTAGTAGGACCTCCTGGAACTGGTAAAACATTACTTGCAAAAGCTGTAGCAGGTGAGGCAAAGGTTCCTTTCTTCTCAATTTCTGGTAGTGATTTTGTAGAAATGTTTGTTGGGGTTGGAGCAAGTAGAGTTCGAGACATGTTTAAACAAGCTAAACAATCAGCACCAAGTATTGTTTTTATCGATGAGATAGATGCAGTAGGACGTCAAAGAGGTGCAGGTTTAGGTGGTGGACATGATGAAAGAGAACAAACACTTAACCAACTACTATCTGAAATGGACGGATTTGAAGAAAATTCAGGAGTTATCGTAATGGCAGCAACTAATAGAGTTGATGTATTAGACCCTGCTCTACTTAGACCAGGAAGATTTGATAGACACATTAGAGTACCTAATCCAGACGTTAGAGGAAGAACTGAGATTCTTAAAGTTCATGCAAGAAATAAAAAAATATCTCCAAAAGTTAATTTTGAAGATATAGCAAAGAGAACTCCAGGGTTTTCTGGAGCAGACCTAGAAAACTTACTTAATGAAGCTGCTCTACTTGCTGCTAGAGAAAACAGAACAGAAGTTAAAATATATGATATTGATGAAGCGGTTGACAGAGTTCTTATGGGACCTGCAAAAAGAAGTAGAAAATATTCAGAGCGTGAAAAGAAAACTGTTGCTTTCCATGAAGCAGGACATGCTGTAATCGGCTTAAAGTTAGAAAACGCAGATATAGTTCAAAAAGTTACAATTGTCCCTCGTGGTGATGCGGGTGGGTATAACTTAATGACACCAGAAGAAGAAACTTATTTCCAAACTAAAACATCTCTACTAGATTCTATCGTTATGCTTTTAGCTGGTAGAGTTGCTGAAGAGTTATTTATTGGTGAAATTACAAATGGAGCACATAGTGACTTCCAAAGAGCAACTGCTATTGCAAGAGCAATGGTTACTGAATATGGTATGAGTAGACTTGGTGTTATTCAATATGAAAGAAGAGCTGAAGAGGTTTTCTTAGGTCGTGACTATATGAAGGATAAAAACTTCTCAGACCAAGTAGCTTTAGAAATTGATGAAGCAACTAGAGAAATAGTTAACGAATGCTATGATAGAGCAAAAACAATTCTTGATGAAAATCGCGAATTGTTAACGCTAATTGCTGAACACTTAATGGATATTGAAACTCTCACGAGAGAAGATATTTATGAATTACTAGAAACTGGTAAACTTGCTTGGTGGGAAAAGAAAAAAGCTAAAGATGAAGCTGAAAAAATAGCTAAAGCCAAAGAAGAAGAATTGCAAGAAATATATGAAAAGCAAATTAAAGCTATGGAAGAAGCTAAGAATAAAAATAAAGCTGAGGATACTGAGTAAAAATTGAGACTAGATAAATTTTTAAAAGTTTCTAGAATTATAAAAAGAAGAACTGTAGCCAAAGAAGCAAGTGATTCCGATAAGGTTTTAATTAATGGTAGAATTGCTAAACCTAGTTCAGAAGTAAAAGTTGGCGATACTATTGAAATAAATTACTTTAAAAAGAAAGTAAGAGTTAAAGTTACAGCAATTCTTGCATCGACTAAAAAAGAAGATGCTAAGGAAATGTTTGAAATATTAGAGATAATAGAACAATAGAAGAGCTAATTTATTTAGCTCTTTTTAACTTTTAAATAATTATCAATTATCTAATACTTATACTTTGCTAAAAGAATAAATATGTGTTAAAATTAGTTAGTTTAATAGATAAAAGAGGGACAATATGAAAAAATTAATTAAGAGAAAGTGGTTGAGAGTCCTAACGATAATTATACTTAGTTTTGTTGTAGTTATTACAATTCTTCAATTAATACCACCTTCAAAAGATGTAGTAGATAATCCATTTATTAAAAAAGAAGATCAAGGTGTATTAATTGCTGCACATAGGGGTGGTAAAAACCTAAACCCTGAAAATACATTTAAAGCTTTTGATTATTCGATAAATAATTATCATATCGATATTCTAGAACTTGATTTAGTTATGACTAAAGATAAACAGTTAGTCTCTATTCACAATAGTACAATTAATGCGACTAGTGATGTTGTTGAGGTTAATGGTGAAGATAGACCTTATTATGTAAATGAATTTACTTTAGAAGAATTATTAGAATATAATTTTGGTTATAAGTTTAAAGATACTAATGGTAATTTTCCATATCGAGATTTAGTTGAACTAGATGACCCCAATAGAAAACAAATAATTAAAGATAATGATTTAAATATTGTAACTATCGATGAAATATTTTTTAAATATAAAGATAGTGATTTAATGTATATTGTAGAAATAAAAGATAGTGGGGAACTAGGTCTGCTTGCTGCTGACCACTTAAATGATTTACTAGAAACTTATTCTTTGTTTAGAAGAGTTACTATTGGAACATTCCATGATGACATTGCAACATATTTAAGAGAAACCTACCCTAATATTTTAAAAGGTGGTAGTGTTGGTGATGTTATGGGATTTGTTATAACTCAAATGTTTGGAGTAAATTTATTTTACCCAAATCGTTTTGCGAATTTGCAAATTCCAGTTGCATATAAATTAGGTCCTATTAATGTTAGGCTTGCGAAAAGTACATATGTTAATAGAGCCCATAGAAGAGGTATTTCAGTTCAGTTTTGGACAATTAATAAAAAAGAAGATATGAGGAAACTCATTGATCTTGGAGCTGATGTTATTATGACTGATTCTCCAGATATATTATATGAATTATTGCAAGAATTAGGATATAGATAAAGAGGTGTACAAAATGAAAAAACTTAAAATTGCGTTAATTGGTGCAGGTAGTACATATACTCCTGAATTAATGGAAGGATTTATAAATAAAAAAGATTCTCTTCCGGTTGAAGAACTATATTTAATGGACATTGATGATCACAAATTGGAAGTAGTTGGTGGATTGGCAAAAAGACAAATTGAGGCTGCTGGTTTAAAAACAAAAGTAGTGCTTACTAAATCACTTGATGATTCACTAGATGGAGCAAGTTTTGTTTTAGCACAAATTCGTGTTGGTAAACTTCCAGCTAGAGTACTAGATGAAAAAATACCACTTAAATATGATTTGATTGGTCAAGAGACAAATGGTATTGGTGGATTCTTCAAAGGTATGCGTACAATTCCTGAGATTTTTAAAATTACCTCTAGGATGGAAGAACTATGTCCGGATGCTTGGTTAATAAACTTTTCAAATCCTGCTGGCATGCTTGCTGAGGCTGTACTTAATCACACAAATACAAAAATGATTGGTGTATGTAATGTTCCTATCAATATGATTGATAGTTTAAAAAGAAGACTTGGCTTACCAAATGCAGAAGTTGAATATGTAGGTTTGAACCATTTGAGTTGGGTAACTTCGATTAAACAAGATGGTGTGGATTACTTACAAAAAGCTATTTCTGAAGGTATTAATAGTGAAGCAATGAAAAATATTCCAGCAAGTGGATTTACTCCAGAGTTAATTAAAGCTGTTGGAGCAATTCCGTCTTCATATTTAGAATACTTCTATTTTAAAGACGATAAACTAGACAAAGCTAAAAAAGTTGAAAAGACAAGAGGAGAAGTTTGTATTGATATAGAAAACAATCTTCTAGATATATATTCAAACAGTACACTTCATGTTAAACCTGAACTTTTAAATAAACGTGGAGGTTCTCGTTATTCAGAAGTTGCACTTAATTTAGTTGATTCTATTTATAATGATAAGCAAGATATTCAAGTGGTAAATGTAAAGAACAATGGTGCTATTGACTTTATGGATGACAATGATGTTATTGAAATATCATGTGTTGTTGGTAAAGATGGTGCGAAACCAATTAAAGCTCATTTTAAAAATGAACATATTAAAGAATATATGCAAATGATTAAAGCGTATGAAAAGCATTCTGTTAATGCAGCTCTTACTGGAGATGAAGACGAAGCAATGCGCGCTTTATTAATTAATCCATTAGTATTTGATTATAAAAAAGCATATCCATGTTTCCAAGAATTAAAAGAAGCACATAAAAAATATTTACCTCAATTTTTTAAGGAAAAATAGAGAATGAAAAAAATTGTACTAGGTGTAGATGGTGGCAACACAAAAACAGATTATTTTCTGTTTACTATTGATGGGGAGTTGATAGACTTTCATCGTGGGCCTACATGTAGCCACGAACAGTTTAAATCAAGTTATGCAGGCGCATATGAAGCTATGGATAAAGTGCTTAGTGAGTTCTTACCAAAGAACAATCTCCAAGCTAAAGATATTTATGCTGCAGTTTTTGGCCTTGCTGGTGTTGATACACCAACCCAAAAACAAAAAATGGAAGAAGTTGTAGAGGTTTTAGGGTTTAAGAATTTTAAAGTTGTTAATGATTCTTTTTTAGGAGTTAAAGCAGTTTCTACAAGTGGTGTTTGTTCTATTAATGGAACAGGAACTTCAAGTGGTGGAATTGATAGCCTTGGAAATTACTTACAAGTAGGCGGAATTGGCGGAATCGTTGGAGATGAAGCAGGGGGCTCTCATATTGGTAGATGTGCTATTAGAGCAGCCTATGATGATTCATATCGTTTTGGAAAGCCAACATCACTAACTAAAATAGTTATGGATTACTTTAATATTACTGATAAATATTACTTGATGGAAGCTATTAGCGATAATATAGTTGCTAGAAAAATCAACTATCATTATTTAAATACTAAAGTATTCGAAGAAGCATCTAGAGGTGATGAAGTTAGTAACGATATTCTTAGACAAGTTGGTGAAAATACTGCAAGAAGTGTAAGTGGAGTTATAAGTAATTTAGAATTCGATGATGAAGTTACTGTTGTTTTAGCTGGTAGTGTTTGGGTTAAAGGAGCTTCAGAAGTTATGATAAATAACTTTAAAGAAAAAGTTATCGCTTTTACAAAAAAGAAATGTAACTTTGTAACCCTAATGGTTCCACCAGCAACAGGTGCTGTTATTTGGGCAATTGAACTTGCTAACAATAGTTATCCAGAAGAAGAACTAAAACAAAAAATTGTAAATTATGTTCAAAGAGAACTAGAAAGAATAGAAGGATAGACTGTGAAAATTATTTTAGGATCTAAATCTGTAAGAAGAAAAGAGCTAATGGAATATTTAGGATATGACTTTATTGTAGATTTTGTAGAAAC
>CAYOXB010000001.1:0-159631 GCA_964407835.1 uncultured Bacteroidales bacterium | reverse complement strand
AAGGTTGTTTAAATTTATTTAAAAATATAATGAAGTTTTATCAAATTTAGTAAAATTATCCACCAATTTACGCCATGAAGGGATGTCAGCCTGTCACTTAAACATTAAAAAGTAATCGTTAAATTGTAGGGTAATCGTTAAATTGTAATAGCTGAAAATTAAAAAAACCTAAAAGTTGATACTTTTTAGGTCTTGGTATGGTCGGTCAAGTTATAAGTGGAAATGGAATAAAGGGATGTATTCCCTATCTTCAAAATAAAAAAAGTTTGACACAAATTGTATCAAACAAATTTCTAATTTGGTGCGGGTAACAGGAATCGAACCTGCACCCCTAGAGACTAGATTCTAAGTCTAGCGCGTCTGCCAGTTCCGCCATACCCGCATTTATTTACTACAATATAATACCACAATCGAAAGACTATTGCAAGAATATTTTTCAACTTGAGGTGGCTTGGTAGTAAATAATATTTATCGTCTTCTTCTTTTGTTTCTTGTTTCTTTAGACTTAGCTATTTCCACAACTACTTTTCTATTTCCAACATTAAATCTATTAAATGCATTTAATACTTGGTCGGCTTTACTTCTTGGAACTTCAAAAAACGAAAAATTATCTAATATCTCGATGTTGTTTATATCGTTATTGTTGATTCTAACATTTGATGAAAGTAAATCTAGGATATCTTTTGGTTTAATTTTATCTTTCTTACCAATAGTAATAAACATTCTAATATCGTCTTGTTTTTTTCTTGACCTTTTATCTGATTGTCTTTTATCTGACTTTTCAGTAACTTTAGTTATTTCATATTCACTTTGTAAGTTGTCAAGTTCAGAAAATATTAAAGCTTCTATTATTTCATCTTTAGAAATACCTTGTTCTTCTAAAAGTTCAATAGACTGATAGATAGGTTTTTTATATCTAACCATATTAGAATTAAGATCATTAGTATTCTTAACTGCATTTGCAAGTATTCTATCAATTCTAATCTTCATAACTCTATCAAGAGTTGGAATTTCAAGTAATGAAATATGAGCTTTAGAATATAGCATAATTGATCTTAGTTTATACATTTCTCTTCTAGTTACAAATGTAATAGCTTGACCAGTCCTTTTGGCTCTTCCTGTTCTACCAATTCTATGAACATAATATTCTTCTTCAGTTGGAACATCATAGTTAAATACAACATCAACATCGCTTATATCAAGTCCTCTTGCAGCTACGTCTGAAGCAACTAAGATATTTATAAGTCCTTCTTTGAATCTAGACATTACTCTATCTCTTTGCATTTGTTTCATATCTCCGTGCAAGGCTTCAACTTTAAAGCTTCTTTGGAGAAGTTTTGCTGCTACTTCATCAACATCTTTCTTTGTATTACAAAAAACCATAATTAATTTGAAATCATAAACATCAATAAGTCTACTCATTATTTCAATCTTATCTTTTTCTTCTAGTAAAATATATTTTTGTTCAATTAGATCAAGAGTAAGTTCATCTTTATTTATTTTAATTGTCTTAGGGTTTTTTAAATATAATCTAGCAATTTCTTCAATACCTTTGGAAATTGTTGCACTGAACAACATTGTTTGATGAGGATTAGTAATTTCTTTTAAGATAATATCGATATCTTCTCTAAAACCCATATTAAGCATTTCATCAGCTTCATCTAAAACAAGTGTACTTATATTTGCAAGTTTAATTGTTCTTCTTCTTAGGTGATCCATTAACCTACCAGGAGTTGCAACAACTATTTGTGGTCTTGCTTTTAATTCCCTTATTTGTCTTTCAATGTATTCGCCACCATAAACTGATGTTATTCTAATATTCTTTTGAAAATATGCTGTTTCTTTTATTTCTTCAGTTATTTGAATTGCGAGTTCTCTTGTTGGAACTAGGACAACTGCTTGAATAACTTCATCAGTTGGATCTATCATTTCTAAAATTGGAATAGCAAAAGATAGTGTTTTCCCTGTCCCTGTTGGTGCTTGAGCGATAATGTCGTGGCCTTCAAGAGCAAGTGGAATTACATTTTCTTGAACTTCAGTCATCTCCTCAAACTTTTTTTTGCTGATCCCCTGTTTTATTTTAGGGTCAACATTTAAATCTACAAATTTATTCATTTTTCCTCTCTTTATACTACTTTAAAAAGAGTTCAATCTATGTTGAACTCTTTTACTTAGTAGCTATTATCCTTTTGAAGGATAATTTCTTTACTTTTCATTAGTCTTATTATATTGCTTCTTTCGTTATCATCAAGTTTTTGAACAATATACTTAATATTAGCTTCCATATCTGGAATCATAATATGTTCTATAGCATTAACTCTTCTTCTTGTTTTTTCAATTTCACTTGCTAACATATCACATGCTTTATCAAATCCCGCAAGTTCAATGAATTTTGGAAGAAGTTCGGATAAAGCTAGTATTGAACCATCTAGTTCACTTGGTGTAAAAGCAAAACCATAGGTTAGGCTTATCTTTCCAGTATCAACGAAATTAATTGTTGGGGTTTTAATATTCATTATATTATTAATCCCAACTTCAATTTCTAGAGCTTTTGCTGGAACCATTAATGATTCATAAATACTTTCTTTGCTTGTCTTA
Source organism: uncultured Bacteroidales bacterium (assembly GCA_964407835.1). Classification (GTDB taxonomy): domain Bacteria; phylum Bacillota_I; class Bacilli_A; order ML615J-28; family CAG-698; genus DUVT01. Next base: position 157,033 of record CAYOXB010000001.1, on the reverse strand, counting down.
AGTTGAGCACTAGAAAAAGACTTAATTATCTTCGATAATTGTTCTTCTACTTCCTCTCTTAAGGCTTTTGTCTTTTTAATGATGAGCATGAATTGTCTTACCATTTCATCTTGCTTATCTTTAAGAAGTTTATGACCTCTTTTTGCAGTAGCTAATTGTCTTTTAAGTCTAGTTAACTCCATCCTTGTTGGATTAACTCTTGTTAAAGACATAATTAGTTTTCCTCTGCAAGGTATTTTTCAAGCATGCTAACGCTAATTCTTCTAAGTTCAGATGTTGGAAATATTTTAAGTAATTTCCAACCTAAATCTAGTGTGTCTTCTATTGGTCGATCTTTTTGATAACCTTGAGAAACATATTCTTTCTCAAACTCTTCAGCAAATCTACTATAGATTTTATCTATATCACTTAAAGCGGCGTCCCCAAGAATAGTAGCAAGTTCTTTTGCTTCTTTTCCTCTAGCATAAGCAGCAAACAATTGGTTCATTGTTGCAGCATGATCTTCTCTAGTTTTACCAGTACCAATACCTTTGTCTTTTAATCTACTTAAAGACGGAAGTACATCGATTGGTGGAACAATACCTTTTAAGTGTAGTTCACGGGACAAAATAATTTGACCTTCTGTAATATAACCTGTTAAGTCAGGAATTGGATGTGTTTTATCATCTTCTGGCATTGTAAGAATTGGTATTTGTGTGATAGAACCTACTTTACCTTTAACTCTTCCAGCTCTTTCATATAAAGATGCAAGGTCAGTATACATATATCCAGGATAACCACGTCTACCAGGAACTTCTTTTCTAGCTGCACTTACTTCCCTTAGAGCTTCAGCATAGTTTGTAATATCTGTAATAATTACAAGAACATGCATTCCAAGTTCATAAGCTAAGTATTCTGCAGTAGTAATAGCCATTCTAGGTGTAGCAATTCTTTCAATTGCTGGGTCATTAGCAAGATTTAAAAACAATACCGATCTTTCAATAGCTCCTGATTTTTGGAATTCTTGAACAAAGAAGTCTGCTTCTTCAAAAGTAATTCCAACAGCAGCAAATACAACCGCAAAATCTTCATCAGTTCCTCTAACTTTTGCTTGACGAGCAATTTGAGCTGCTAAGCGAGCATGAGGAAGACCTGATGCTGAAAATATTGGTAGTTTTTGTCCACGTACTAGAGTATTAAGTCCATCAATTGCACTAATTCCAGTTTGAATAAACTCACTAGGATAGTCCCTAGCAACTGGATTTATTGGGGAGCCATTAATATCACGAACAACTTCGGGAATTATTTCTCCTCCGTTGTCTGTTGGTCTACCCATCCCATCAAATACACGACCTAATATTTCTTTGGAAAGTTTAATTTCAATACCATGACCTAAGAATATTGCTTTAGAATCAGAGATTCTTAAACCTTGAGAAGGGTTGAATAATTGAACAAGAGCTTTATCTTCATTAATCTCTAAAACTCTTCCAATTCTTTCTTCACCGCTAGCTTGACGTATTTGCACAAGCTCATCGTGTTTTACACCTTCTACATTGTCGACTAACATTAAGGGTCCAACGACTTCTTTTATCGTTTTATATTCTTTAGGCATATAAATCTTCCACCTTTCTTAATGTTTCGAACTCTAACTCCATTTCTTTATTTAAATCACTATGTTCTTTTTCAAATTTTGATTCTGTTACGTATTTTAAACGCCCAATTTTTTCTAAAACTTGCATTGATGTTAGTTTATTATAAGCAACATTTTCTTTTAAACTCTTTAAGCTTTCATCATACCAAGTAATAATAGTCTTCAACATTCCATATTGTTTAGGCAGTGATGTATATGTATCAACTTCATCAAAAGCATTTTGATGCAGGAAGTCTTCACGAATACTTCTAGCAACATCTAAAGTTAAGCGGTCGCTAAACTCTAGGCTATCTACACCAACTAAACGAACGATTTCATTTAATTGTGATTCTTCTTGAAGAATAGACTTTGTTCTACCAACTAATCTAGACCAATCTTTTTTAACATTTTCATCAAAATATTCTTCTAAATCATCTTCATATAATGAATATGATTGTAACCAGTCAATAGCTGGGAAATGTCTTGAATAAGCAAGAGATGCGCTTAAACCCCAAAATACCTTAACAATTCTTAAAGTTCCTTGACTTACAGGTTCACTAGTATCTCCACCTGGAGGTGATACAGCACCAATTGCTGTAATAGCACCAACAGTTTTCTTACTACCAAGAGTTTCAACTAAACCAGCTCTTTCATAGAACTCAGCAAGTCTACTACTTAAATAAGCAGGATACCCTTCCTCACCAGGCATTTCTTCTAAGCGTCCACTCATTTCTCTTAGAGCTTCTGCCCATCTAGAAGTAGAGTCAGCCATAATAGCAACACGGTATCCCATATCACGGAAATACTCCGCAATTGTAATACCTGTATAAATTGATGCTTCCCTAGCAGCAACAGGCATATTAGATGTATTGGCAATTAATACAGTTCTTTTCATTAAGCTTTCGCCAGTTTTAGGATCTTTAAGTTCTGGGAATTCATTTAAAACGTCAGTCATTTCGTTTCCACGTTCACCACAACCTACATAGACAATAATATCTGCATCAGCCCATTTTGCAAGTTGATGTTGAACTACAGTTTTTCCACTTCCAAAAGGACCAGGAATAGCAGCAACACCACCAATAGCAACAGGAAATAGTGTGTCAATTACTCTTTGACCCGTAACCATTGGAGCTTTAGGAGCCAGTTTTTGATTATATGGTCTACCAATACGAACTGGCCATTTTTGCAGCATACTTACTTCAATAACTTTGCCACTGTCCGTTTTAACTTTCGCAATTACATCAACAATTGTCGCCTCACCAGTATGAACCCAAGTTAGAGTTCCACTTACATTTGGAGGAAGCATTACTTTATGTCTAACTACAGTAGTTTCATTTACAAAACCAATCTCATCGCCACTAACTAACTTCTCACCAACCTTAGCAGTTGGATTAAAGCGCCATAATTTTTCTCTATTTAACTTTGGTACATCAACACCTAGAGGAATCCTATCCCCATGAGCATTGTAAATAACATCAAGTGGTCTTTGAATACCATCAAAAATACCTTCGATTAAACCAGGAGCAAGTTCAACTGATAGAGCTTCACCAGTAAAATATACAGGTTCACCAGGGCCAATTCCTGCAGTTTCTTCATATACTTGGATGGATGCTAAATCTCCACGTAATTCAATAACTTCACCAATTAGATGTTTATCACTAACGCGTACAACATCATACATTTGGACTTCTCTCATATTCTTGGCAACAATCAACGGTCCTGAAACCTTTGAAATAATGCCTACTTGTTTATCATTCAAATTCTACGCCACCATCCTTTCTAAAAAATATCAAACCCGATGGCTTTTTCTACATTCTCTTTTATTTTATTAAGGCCTACACCTTTTGCCTCTTCAGTAGTAGGTATCGGCATAATAATTGGAAATGTGATATTTTTGTATTTTTCTAGTGTTTCTGAAATATTTTCATAAAGATCTTCAGAGACATATATTATTTTATAATTTTCATTTGCAAGTTCAAAAATGATTCGATCAACAACTATTGGATCATCTTCTAGAAAGGTTCTTATTCCAACAGCATTGAATAAAATAATCGCATCATTTCCACCGATTGCAGCTACTTCATTTTTACTTTTCATAATAATCCTTTCTAATAAACAATTAAGTCGTCCATACTTGGATCTTGAATTACATATAAATACTTTAAGTTTCTAGCTTCTGCTTGTTTTCTTAAGTAATAATACATAATAATTCCGAATCCAAATGAATCATGTTCAAACTCTTTCACTTCACTAAGAAGTAAATTTTCTAGTCTTAACTCTAATTTATTTAAATCATTATCTTTATAATAATTATTTAAAATAACTTCTAATTTTTCTTCATAAAAACTTCTTAAACTTCTAGGCACTTCACTAATATCAAGATTAAATAAACTCTTAAATACATCTAGTTTAATATTTCCTGAAGGAATAAATAAATCATTACCATCAGCATAACTTAATTGTAAGTTTTTAAGTCTTACAAATGTTAGAAGATTTGTGAAGTCAATTTTCATTTTAAAATATTTAAGAAGCGGTTCATTCAAAGAAAATCTTAATTTCGACATAATAAAGTCATAAACTTTAGAATCAATAATCGCGCTTAAAGTATGCGCATCTTCAACATCATTAATACTATTATTAATATTCTTAAATAACTTAAGATAAGTCTTTGGTAGATTTGTAAAATCATCTTCTAAAATTACTTCTCTTAAAACTTCTTCACTAAAAACTCCCCTAACCAAGAAATTTTTAGAATCTCTTAAATTATATTTTTTAAATTTATATAAATATTTAATATTAACAACATCATTAAGTAAATAAAATAGTTCTAAATATCTTTGATCAGGAGCTGCTTCATCCAAGTACTTTTTAATTTCACTTAACTCTTCATTAATTACTTCTTCAAGGCTATTTCCACCCCTACCATAACCTAAATCGCTAAGTGCTTTTAAAAAATCAGTTTTCTTAACTTTAACTAGTTTTGAATAGTCGCCTTGCGTTAAAATATTTGCTTCGATAACTTTAATCTGACTATTAATATATGTATAATTCATTTTACTTAGCCTCGCTAAATAAAATATTTGCTAGTTCAGTCTCGTTAGCCCCTTTTACAATATTTAAAATACTTACAAAAGATAAATTAATATCAAAATGTTCACTAATAACTATAAAGCCACCTTCAATGTCTACATCATCACTACTTAGAGTAAGTTTGTATTTATTTCCTAAAGCTTTATTTAGTTTATCAAGTTCAACTAATTTAGCTGCTTTACTACTTGAGAACAATTCTAAATATTTATTATAATCTTTTTTATTTACTTTTAAGACTTCATTTCCATTAAGTGTTTCTTTTTGCAGTCTACTTACAACAAAATTAAATAAATCTTTATTACTTAATTTTTGTAGTTCAGTAGCTGCTTCTACAAACAATTGATCCATTAAGTCTTTTTTCTTAAATAAGATTTCTCTTTTAGCTAGACGCTCAAAATTTGTTGTCATAGCTTTTACTTTATCTTGGTTTTGTCTTTGATTGTTGTTTACAATCCTACTAGCATCTTTATTAGCTTCTTCAATAATAACATCGCGCGCTTCTTCTGCTTTTTGTTTACCAAGATTAGTAATATCTTTCGCATCTAGTGAACCTTTTTCTATGATCTTATCATATATAGTTTTGTTCACTACTTCATTTGTCATATTACGCTAATCCTATAACCATTAAGATACTTGCAAGTAATGCAAGAATTGCATATGTTTCTACAAGAGCAACCATAATAATTCCTCTTGCACTTGATTCTGGTTGTTTTGCTGTCATGTGAATTGCACTAACACCAGTTTGTGCTTGAAGAATAGCAGAAATTAAACCAACAATAGCTATAGGCATTGCTGCACCAAAATATTGCCAACCAAGTTCAGTTGTAACTTCAACTGGAGTTCCACCAAGCAAACCTAAATTAATGAATATTAAAATAGCTACGATGAATCCGTAAATTCCTTGTGTTCCTGGTAGGGCTTGTAATATTAAAATTTTACCGAATAATTCTGGTTTTTCGCTTAAAACACCAGCTGCAGCTCTTCCACCCATTTTAACGCCAATAGCTGAGCCAATTCCTGATAATACAGCAGCTAATCCTGCTCCAATGATAGCAATAAGTAATCCATCACTCATAATAAATAATAACCTCCTAAATTTGTACTTTCTCAATTTTATCTATATTTTTTAAATTAAGGGCAAGTGGTTTAAATTCAACCCCTCCACCTTCATAGAATTTACCAAAAAATTCTATATATTGTAATCTACTATCATGTACATAGGCTGATAGCAAGCCCATAACTAAGTTAAATGCATGACCTATAATATAAATCAAGGCTGCAAAGATATAACCAACAACAGAACCATGTAATAATCCTGCTAAGATATTCATAACATATCCAATAATTGCACTAGATAAACTAAGCGCTAGTATTCTTGAATATGACAAGATATCACTAAATACTCCAACAGAATTATATAAACTATATAGTCCGCCACCAAGTTTCGCAAATATATTTTTATTCTTTCTTCCATGAGTTAAAACAATTAGTGCTGCTCCAACTAAAGCAACAATCATTCCAATTTTATTTAAACTTGGAACAAACATCATACCAAGTCCAATAATTAGAAACACCCAGGCAAAGTTATCAAATATTGCATCTAAGATTCTACCATTTTTAATATCACCATATGCTTTTATTAAATATCCACTAATTAAGTGAAAAGCACCAATAGCAAGTGATAGAATCATAAATTCCATTATATCGACCTGAGGGTTTATAACTGGTTCATAAAGTGCAAAACCAAAGTAGCTACTAAACAATGCCCCCCAGAGCATTGTTGCAAAGCCCCCGTAAAAGAACATCTTATACATTTTGTAAGTATTTCCTTTTGGTTTGGTTAGTTTTATTAGTATAAACATTAGCAGTGATAAAACTGCTCCATAACCGGCGTCTCCCATCATCATTCCAAAAATCAACCAATACCAAAATCCCATTACAGGGTTTGGGTCTACATCATTTACACTTGGAACCGAGAACATATTTGTAAGTGGTTCAAATACAGATGCAAACTTTCCATTTTTAGTTGCTGTTGGAATAACATCATCTTCACTAGGATCAGTTAAAGCAAGATCATAAATAATTTTTGATCTATCTAGTGTATCTTTTAGACGATCCGCTTGATCGCTTCTTACCCAACCAACTAAATAAACAGCTGAATATGTTTCTTTTGTTGGGACGGATTTTAAATCTTTATCGGATAGTAACTTATCTTCTAAGACTAAAATATCATTTGCTTTTTCTGAATAAGTTTTAAGTTTATCTTCTAACTGAGAAATTAGAAGCAAATTACTTTCAATTTTAGTTTGTTTTTCAAGGATAATATCTTCTGGATTCATTGAAACTTCTGGAAGTTTAACTTCCTGATAATCAAGCGCCTTTAGTTGATTACTAAGTTCATTATCATCTTCTACATAGCAAGCATAAATTACTCTTGAATGAGATGCTGATGCTGTAACTAAATTGTAATCTGCTCCAAAAGAATTAATTACATCTTCAAACTTATTTAAGTTTTGATTTCTAATCTCACCTAAATGAACTCTAGCGTATTTTGAACTATCTAAACTATCTAGTTCATAGCCAAGAGTTTCCCAAGGTTTGTAATATGCTATTTCTGATTTTAAAGTAGCGATTTCTGAGGTAAGTTTGAGTATTTCATTATTTGCTTCTTCAATATTTGCAAGTAATTCTAAATTTTCTAAACTATCTTTAGAAAATTCTTCATAATCTACTACAAACTCCTGCCTTACAAAGCCAGGCTTATCCCTAAACTTCTTGATAATTCTAAGACTATCTTCAGTTTTCTTAAGATTAGTTTCCTCAAAACTAGTATCATAATGTAATTCTTCTTCACTACTTGAAACAAGCATTAAAACTTGGCGTTTTTGAAGATTTTTTAAAATGAGGTCTTTATCTTCTTTAAGCACAACTATTTGTGCTTTTTTCATTGGAACAATCATTTTTCAAAAACCTTATCTAAGATGTAATCTAAACCAGCTTTATTATTCTTAGTTGCCTTCTTATCAAGATTTTCTTTATCTTTCTTGATTTTCAAATTAGTTTCTTTTTCAAGATCACTAATTAACTCCGAAGTAGCTTTATCATTTGCCTTTGCATACTCATTTGCCTCATCAACAATTTTCTTAGCATCTAGCATTGCTTCTTCTTTAGATTTCTCAACTAATAATTCTGATTTTTTTTCTGCATCTAAACGCAACTTTTCAGCTGCTTGTTCTGCTTTTTTAATATTTTCTAAAATTGGCATATATTCACCACCTTTTTTAAACTAATACTCATAGATTATAACATAATCGTATAATAAAAACTAGTATAATCTACTTTAAGTAGGTTAGACTAGTTTTAAATGTGTTTTTAATTTATTATTCAGTTCTTAATGCTATAACAGGGTCTTTCTTTGCTGCTAGGCGAGAAGGAATTATACCTGCTATAACAGTTAATACCATTGATATTGTAATAAGAATAATTGCATGAAGCGGATTAACTAAAACTAAGTTACTAACTTCCACAAGATTAGCTAGAATAATATTAGCAGGAATTGAAACTATAACAGTTATTAATATTCCAATTAATCCAGCAGTTAAGCCAATTATTAATGTCTCAGCATTAAATACTCTAGATATATCTTTCTTTCTTGCACCTATACTACGAAGAACACCTATTTCTTTTGTTCTTTCAAGAACTGAAATATAAGTAATAATACCAATCATTATCGATGATACAACTAAAGATATTGAAGTAAAGACAATTAAGACAATACTTATTGCATTTACAAGTGTATTAAGCGATGTAACTAAAACAGCCATTAAGTCAACATAATAGACTCCTGCAGCCCTACCTAAAGCTTCAGCTTCTTTTTTCTGGGCTTCTGTTGCTTCTTCATAACTAATTCCTAAATCATTAAAGTATTCATCAATTACTTCTTGTTTAGTTTCTTTATTATAATTGTCTAAATAGTCTTTTATTTTATTTTTGGAATCAAAGTCTTTAGGGAAAATTACTATTTCCTTAGGTTTTTTAATTCCCCCAAGTTTATTTAAATCATCTTCTCTTAAACTTTCAATTGTTTCACCTATTGCAGTATTAGCTTCATATGCTAGACCAGTAAAAGGTGAAAGTCCTTCATTAGCTTCTTCATTCATCCAAGTTATAATTTCAGAGTTAAGTGATTTATCTAAAATATAATTAGTTAATTCTGGAGAATAAGCAATAATTGAGTTCATATCTACAGAACCAATTTCTGTTTTCGCATTTGGTCTTACAATTCCAACTATCTCAAGTTCAATTATATTATCACTTTCACTATTATAAATAGCTCCAGGAATCATCGTAGAACCAATGATATTGCTTTTGAACTTACTACCATCAAATGTATATAAACTATCATTTAAAACAATTTTATATGTTTGACCAATTATTGTCTCAAAATCAATACCACCAGCTTCATCTTCTGAATCTAAAATCCCAATTGATTTTAAAGCAAGGTCACTAACTCTATTATATGCATCTACAACTAAAACTATTTCATTTAAATTTTCAGGTAGTCTAGAGTTTTCACCAAGTACATCATATTGACCTTTGAAAAACTCATATGGATCTACTCCTGGAACAACTGCAATTTCAGACCAAGAACTGAAAGATAATTTTTGGTAGATTGTAGTATTCATTACTTCAATGTCTTTAAAGACATTAACTTCAACACCATATTTATATTTAATTGTATTATATAAACTCGGATCAATATTTTTAATTACATTATCGATATATTCATCACTTAAGTCATTTTCTATTCTTGAATTTTGCAGCATCTCAGATATCTTATTTAAATATATCTTTTCTTCAACAGGATATTTATTAGTTCCTTGTTGGGGCTGCATATTCATTAAAGTAGAAAAGTCCGTTGCCCTTTGTGAGATTGTAAGTGGATAAGCTGACAAAGTATCACTTTGCATCTTATCTACATAAGTTTGAAAACCATGGGATAAAGCTAAAACTAAAGATATTCCAATAATTCCAATTGAACCTGCAAAAGCAGTTAAGATTGTCCTGCCCATTTTCGTAAACAAGTTTTGAAAACTTAAACTAAGTGCAGTAAAGAAACTCATTGATGTATGTTTCTCGTATGCTTTCTTTTGTTTTTTTGCTTTCTTAGGTTTTTCTTCTTCTGGAAGTTCTTCGGTTATTTGCGGATTTGAATCCCCAATCATTTCTCCGTCTAATAATCTAATTATTCTTGTGGAATAAGTATTAGCGATTTCCGCATTATGAGTAACCATAATAACTAAACGGTCCTGTGATACTTCTTTTAAGATTTTCATTATTTGGGCACTTGTTTCAGTATCAAGAGCACCAGTAGGTTCATCAGCCAAAATAATTTCTGGATTATTTACTAAAGCTCTAGCAATTGCAACCCTTTGCATTTGCCCACCACTTAGTTGATTTGGCTTTTTATATACTTGATCTCCTAAACCAACAGATTCAAGTGCTTCAATTGCTCTTCTTTTTCTTTCTGATTTACTTATTCCTGAAAGTGTAAGAGCAAGTTCTACATTCGATAAAACGCTTTGATGGTGAATTAAGTTATAAGTTTGGAAAACAAAACCAATACTATGGTTACGATAAGTATCCCAGTCATAATCAGAATAATTTTTTGTGGAATTATTATCAATTAATAAATCTCCTGATGTATATTTATCAAGACCACCAATTATATTAAGAAGTGTTGTCTTACCACAACCAGATGGACCCAAAATAGCAACAAATTCGCTCTTTCTGAATTCCATACTAACGCCCCTTAGGGCTCTGATTACATTATCACCAACATAATAATTCTTTTCTATGTTTTTTAACTTTAGCATTTACTTTACCTCTGCTTCTACACCTCGTGTGTTTTCGTATCTTTTTAAAACAGTTAACACTTCTTGTTGTTAATAGACTTAATATATATTATAGAATATTAACCCTTAAAAATCAATTGATATGTCTAGTGAAACAAAAAAGATATATCAAAATTGATATATCTGTTCATCTTAAAAAGATTTTAGAATTTCCTCTTCTTCTTCAGGAGTTAATTTATCCTTTTTAAATATTTTTCTAATTTTATCAGGGAAGAAATTTAGTACATCTTTTAATACTTTAGGTAAAATTTTAAGTGATTCTTTAATTGAAGAAACTCTAACTTCATCTTTATTTAAAGCTTTGTATTCAGAAAATAAATATCTTCTTGTAACTATTCCAATTCTAATAGTAAGTAGAGCATTAGAGATCCCTTGAATAATGCTAGAAGCAATTGGTCTTATTAAAGGTATTTCTGAAAGAAAATTAGTTGTGGAAGCGGGGAAGATATCTCTAAAATCAAGTCCTTCTAAACCTTCAGCAATCATTGCAGTTGAAAATACATTGGCAGCAAGCTTACCAAGCTTAGAATACGATGGTCTAAATCCAGCCTTTTGAACAATTTCTTTAATCATTTTTAGGTTTACAACAATTACACTAATAAAATCTAGGCGACCATTTTGACTTATCGCTGTTGAAACCATAACTGATTTTGCATTTCTAATTATTATCTTATTAATTTCTGATTTTAAACTATTATTAAAATAATTATCTAAAGCAAGTTGAATGTCTTCATTCTTTTTTAGACTTTGCTTTAAAAGCTCTTTATCTTCATCAACTAAAGATCCTCTTTTAATAATATTCTTAGTAACTTTTTTATAGGTTCTTCTTTTTTGCTTCACATTATTATCTAAAACAGCAGCAATCGAAAAAGTTGGAGCAAATAAAATAATTCTCATTGGATTTAAAATTAATATATAAACTAATAAAAATGCAAGCACATAAAACCCATATTCTACATATTCATGAATTTTTCTTAGTCTTTCTCCTACAGCTAAGACACTACTTAAAACCATTAGTAGCATTATTATAGTTACCCCAATGCCAATCATTATCCAAAAAGTATTTCTTTTTTTATTATCCATATATAACTCCTTATCCTAATTACAAATATTATACCACATAAACAATAAGTATTGAAAATAAAAAATCCCTAAACCTAGGGATATTTCGTCTTTAGTTCAAAGCTGAACTCTCTTGTTCTTCCTTATACTCTTTAATTAAAGCTTCAAGTTCATGAATAACAGTATTACCTGTATAGATATCTGAAAACGAAATTGTATGAATAGTATTATACAGTTCATTGATCTTCGTTTCAATTCTTATAAAGTGGTTATAAATACCACGAAACACTGCAGGAGTTCCATTTAATTTTTTTCGATTCTTATTAGAAAGATGAATCTTATCTCCTTCTTTTAAAGAATCTTCTAAAATTTGTTTTAACTCATCAGGTGAAATTTGGCTTCTCAACGAAGTGAAAGATAAAGATTCGATAGTGCCACCCCTTTCTTTGAGTTAAATAAAATCTATTCATCTTTTATTTATATATCTATTATATCATATTTAGGCTAAAAAGACAATAGAATTTTTGAAAGGGAAATTAGTTTTGCGTCCATGTTCTTACTAAAGTTGTTCCTCTATAAAGATTATAAGTAACTCCTTGTTTTAAATCTTCAGATGCAATAATAATTCTTGAATATGTATATGTTTTTGCAGTGAAACTAAAAACTTCTTCACCAGTAACTTTAGTTATTCTATAAATAAACTCACCAAGTTCTGCAGGTAATTTTAAATTTTTATAATTATTTCCAGGCGTTGCAATTATACTTGCAACTTCATAGCCTTCTTTTAAATTAACTTTAAAGTTCATTTCGTGCATATCAAGCTTTTATCAAGTTCGCCAGTTGATGAATCTCTTGCATAAGCAACATTGCTAATTTTTCCATCTTCATAATCTTTAGTGTCATAAACTGTAACAGAAACATTTTCATCTGTTGTGAAATTCACTTTAAAGCCATCTTCTTCAACTTGTGCTTGTGATGTAACAATATTAACACTTATATCAGCTGTAATGCCTTTTATAACATATAGTTCTAAATCTTTATCATTTTCAACTTCTTCTATTTTCTCAATTAATTCAGAATTAACTTCAAATTTAAAAAATTCATAACCCTCAGCAATGGCTAATGAAAAATAAACAGCACCACTACCATCCTTTATTAAATTCCCTGTTTTTTCATCTCTAGAATAAGCTGTTTTTCTTACTTCACCTTCTGTTATTTCATCATTTTGATAAACAGTAACAACAGTATGGCTATCAGTTACAAAGCTAACTTTAAACCCTTCTAGTGTTTCATCTATTTCATTCCTATATAAATTCACTAATTATTTATAATAAACTTAATAGTATTATACTATAAGTAAAAAGTAAAAACAAAAAAGCAATAGCAATTTTTATAATGTTGTCACTTTCCTTATAGACAAATAAAAAAAGTTTAATACATCTATTGTATTAAACCTTAATTTTAAAAATGGGGCGACCGATGGGAATCGAACCCACGAGTGTTGGAGCCACAATCCAATGCGTTAACCACTTCGCCACGACCGCCATATTTAAATTGGCAGGGGTAGAAGGATTCGAACCCTCACCGACGGTTTTGGAGACCGATGTTCTGCCGTTAAACTATACCCCTATTGCTTGTGCAATAATAATTATACTAAATATTACTTGCAAAAGCAAGTAATATTTAATATATCAAGCATTCTAAATTATTCATTTAATTTATAATTTATTGTATCCATAAACAAATTAGCTATTTCTTGAGTTGACAAGTTTTCTAACTCTTCGTAAGGAATTAAAGGAAAAATCGTTATCTTTCTTCTAACTCTTCTAGGCCAACGCTTTCTAACTAAATCATTTCCATCATATCTTATTGGAAGCATTCCAACTTTAGCGTTTTTCACAAGTCTAAATGCCCCCGCTTTAGCTTCTTCCACAAATTCTTCTTCTCTGTTTCTAATTGTTCCTTCAGGATAAAGTAGAATTATTCCACCCCGTTCAACAACCTCAACAGCGTTTTTTAAATCCCTCAAGGTTTCTCTTGGATTATCTCTATTTATTGGAAAAACATCATAGGCTTTTAGCCATAGTCTAAAAAGTGGTATTTTAAGTACTGACTTCTTAGGTGTTAAAATTAATGGTCTTGGAAACTTTTCCATCAAAGCAAAAGCATCAGTATATGATTTATGATTAGCATAGATTACAAAAGTCTCAGTTGGAGGAACGTTTTCAAGTCCTTCAAACTCTACTTTTATATTTAAATAACATGTATTCAAAAACCAAGCCAGACTTGTCATTAAATAATTTTTATATTTACTCTTAGAATCTAAAATTAAAACTAAAGGTAAATTTAAAATATAAAATAAAACAATAGTTAGAAACCCTACAAAATAACCTAAAACTATCCATAAAGGAAATAAGTAAGGATTAATATATATTGTTGCAAGTATTACACTTGCAAGATAACTCAATAAGAAAATAATCGTTGTCACATTCAATCACCTCTAGACAATTAATCTACTAAATCTTTTAACTCCGTTTTTATATAATAACAAATGGCTTAATAATGCAAGTAAAAATGTAAAACCTATTCCAAATAATATTCCTAAAATATTATTCAAAAACATATATATTATTCCTATACCAATACTAGTAGCTATCGCAAGTCCCATCCCTACAAGCATTGTCATAAAAACACTCATGCTTTGCTTTATAGCTTTAGCATCATTATCATGATCAAATCTTGGAAATATAATATTAAAATATAAACCCATATTGCTCATAAAAACAACAAATAAACTAGGTATTAACAATATTCCTAGTAAATCAATGAAACTAAAGTTTTGAAGGAACATTAAGATTATTGTTCCAACAACTACAAAAGGAATTGTAATAAGTAAATTTATAAATATTTTACTTTGGAAAATATCTTCAGTTTTAATTGGAGCAACTTTTAAAATCCAAATACTCTTACCTTCTAAAGATATACTTGATGAAGTTGTTGAAGTAATCCCTAGTAAAAAAATCATAGCACCGATAAATACAAGGGGTAATACAGAATTAATCTCCTCAGGCATCTCGACATCTTGGCTAAAACTAGCAACAGATAAAAGTATTATCATTATAATTGATAGTAAAGGCCCAACAAGAGTATTCAAAACATAAACAGGTGAAGAAAAATACTTTTTAATTTCTTTTTTTATTAAAGCTTGTTTAGGAGTATTCACCCCAGCCTCTTTTACTGTTTTAGTATTAACTATTCTTTTCTTTGTTTTAGTATTTGCTTTCAAAAATAATTTCCCTAATACTAAATTAAGTAAAACAAAAGGAATAAGTGCCAGCAAAACAAAGAATACAAACTTATAGTAATTCCCTAGTAAACCATAATAAGCAAAATTTGGTAAATAATTAGTAACTTTTTCTATCCCTGAAATAAATAACTCAGGATTTTCGACTGCAAAAGATGATGTAAAACTAATTAGCATAAATAAAACTAGTGCAAAAATACTTCCAACAATCACAATAATATTTTTATATTTATATTCTGGAATAATTGTATGAGAAACATAACCTAAAACAACTGCAATACTAGATGGAAGCAGTGGTCCTAAAATAAACACAATTAGAGCAAGTAACCAAAAAACTAATGTTGTTTTTACATATATGGTATAAATAATTAAACTAGGTAGATAAATAAACGCAAATAATATATAATTTATTATCATTAGATTAATAAATTTAACTAAAACTATTTTAGAAGTCTTAACTGGAAGACTCATTAGAAAGTCAAAGTCTTTAGATTTAAATAAAGTATGGTTTGAACTAGTTATTGTCATTAACAAAGACATAAATATGCTTCCGAATAAACCAAGTTTTAAAATAAGTTCAATTTTACCAACTTCATAAAATGCTCCAGCAAATGTAAATAGATAAAAAAACGAAGTAAACACCATAAGAGCGAAAAATGCAATTACACCTAATATTTTTAAAAAACTATATTTATTTAAATTATTTTTCTTCCTAAGTTTATTTAAAGAAAGACTAGTGTAGAGATTATTCCTAAGAACTAATATAAAATCACGCATCTACGCTCTCCAAGAATACATCTTCAAGCGATTTATCGCCCTTTACTTGATCCATTGTTCCATAAGCTATTAATTTACCGTTTTTAATAATCCCAACATGATCGCATAGTTTTTCTGCAACTTCTAAAATATGAGTTGAGAAAAATATACTACTCCCACTATCACATAGTTCTCTCATAACCTTTTTCACAAGAAAACTTGCCTTTGGATCTAGGCCAACAAATGGTTCATCTAAAACTAAAAGCTTTGGTTTTCTGACTAAAGCAGAAATTAAAGCAAGCTTTTGTTTCATCCCGTGGGAATATGTAGAGATAAGTTCATTTAAATTATTAGAAATTTCAAACATATCTGCATATTCAGTTACTTTTAAATCTCTAGTTTCTTTGTTAATTTTATAAATATCAAAAACA
The DNA here is from genome assembly GCA_964407835.1 of uncultured Bacteroidales bacterium. Classification (GTDB taxonomy): domain Bacteria; phylum Bacillota_I; class Bacilli_A; order ML615J-28; family CAG-698; genus DUVT01. The sequence goes on along the minus strand of CAYOXB010000001.1, from coordinate 140,866 downwards.
AAATTTAAAAACTGCATTCCAGTTAACTGAGCATATAAATCAGGATTATCTGGAAGATAAGCAATTATAGATTTAACTTCTAAAGGATAATCTTTAATATTCTTATCATTTACAAAAATTTCACCTTCTTCAAAATCAATCAAACCAACAATTGCTTTAATTGTTGTAGTTTTACCTGCTCCGTTGTGACCAATAAAGCCAAAAATCTCACCTGGATTAATTTCTAAACTTAAATTATCTACTGCTTTTTTATTTGTAACATATGATTTTGATACATTTCTAATTTTTAACATAACTACTCCTTAAAATTAATTATCAATCTTTTTTACAAACTCGCTTTTTAAGCTCATGCTTCCAAAGCCTGGGATTCTACAATCAATATCGTGATCTGAATCTACAAGTTTAATATTTGTTACTTTTGTTCCTTGTTTTAAGGTTTCACTTGAACCTTTTACTTTTAAGTTTTTTATAACCATAACGCTGTCACCATCATTTAGAACATTACCATAGGCATCCTTATATACCTTTTCAGAACTTTGCCTTAAATCTTCTTCTTTCCATTTGTATTGGCATGATGCACATACATTGAAGCCGTCTTCTTCATAAGAATATTCAAAGCCACAACTTGGACAAACCAAATTTGGAGTAACCATAGTAAATTCTCCTTTCTACTTTTTTATATTTTTAGTATAGCATATTTTAAATGCTTTCGTAATATTTATTAAAAACGCTACTCAAAAAGTAGCGTTTAATCATTTTATTTTTGCTTTATTTAAAATATTATCCATTTTAAGTGCTACTTCACTACCAAGATAACGATAAATTTGGCCATTTACATTACCAGGATAATATGCTGGATGATTAACGATCTCACCAATTTCTTCATCTAATTTGATTTCTGCATAAACTGCAGCAAGTGGTGGACAATAACCAATTTCTTTAGCATTTTCCAAAGCATTTTCAGGATCTAAGAAGAAATTAATAAATTCATGTGCTAAATCAATTTTAGTTGCCGTTACAGGAATAACCATTGCATCAAACCAAACATTGTTTTTTTCTTGATCTACAAACATATCGAATGTAACTTGAATATCATTTTCTAATGCGAAATACAAAGAGTCAAAGAAATCTCCAGAATAAACTAAAGCAATATCTAAGTTTTTATTAGAAACATCGTCTTTTAAGTCATCTGTTCCCCACTGTGAATATGTGAAGTTTTCTAAAGCTGCTTGAGCCAAAGCAAAATCAGCATCATCTGTTGTATTAATATCTTTATCTAAATACATTAAAGCTGCAGAAACAGCATCACGGCTAGAATCATACATGCCAACTGATACTCCACTTGGAATAATTGCTTTATCAAATAAAACTGCCCAGCTATTTGCCTCCACAAGTTCTTTTACGCCTGCTTTAGACTTATTATACATAATACCTAGAGTTCCCCAGAAGTAAGGAACTGCATATTTAAAGTTCTCACTATATGACTCTTCTCTAATTTCATTTAAATGATGATCAAAATTATCATAATTGTAATTAGGAATTTTAGAATAATCAAGTTCTAAAATTAATTCATCTTGAATCATTCTTTCAATCATATAGTCGCTTGGAACAACAATATCGTATTTTCCTGCTCTTGTTTGAATTTTATTATGCATAGATTCATTTGATGTGGCTTGACTAATAACTACTTTAACACCAAATTCTTCTTCAAATTCTTTCACAACATCAAGATTCATATATTGTCCCCAACTAAGAACATATAGTTTTTCCCTTCCGTCACATGCTGTAGCAATAACAAGAAGGAAAATAAAACTAAAAATCATTAATATTTTTTTCATTTTACTTTACCTTTCTTTTTAATTTCGCTTTTCTAGCTGATATTATATTATAACCTACTAAAGCAATTAAAGTAATTATAGTGATAATTGCATTATAGGCATAGGCCTTAGGCCAAACTAGGGCAAGACCTGATCTTTTTTGATTTGCATATATCCACATTGAAAAGTTTTTGATTTCTTCTCCTGCAACCATATAACTAATTACAAAATCATCAAAACTCATTGTGAAAGCAAGCAAAGCTCCAGTTAAGATACCTGTAGTAATTGAAGGAACGATAACTTTCCTTAGTGCTCCAGCTGATGTACAACCTAAATCTAGAGCTGCATCATACAAATTCTTATCAATTTCATTGAGTTTAGGTAAAACCGATAATACTACATAAGGAATTGAGAAAAATATATGAGCAATTAACATTGTTGGATAACCTAAGATAAATTCATTACCGATAATAATCCCAAATATCTTAAACACGAAGAATAAAGCTACACCAGTAACAACATCAGCGTTTAAAACAGGTATATTATTCATCATTATAAATTGTTTTCTTCTTTTTTTATTTAAAGAATTAATACCAAGCGCAAATAATGTCCCAAGAATTGTTGCAATTATCGTAGAGAGAATGGAAATTGTTATCGTAACATAAATAGAATTCATTAAATCACGATCATTAAACATCTCTTTATACCATTTAAGTGTAAAACCACCGAACTCAGTTCCTTGAGCATGAGCATTAAATGACTGAATAATAATAATCAATATTGGAAAATACATTAAAAACATTATGAAGGATACAAAAACTACTCTTGCAGTAGATGATAAGCCTTTAAAAAACTTTTCTTTCTTTAGGCCGTTAATATTAGTTGATCTTGTCATAGTAGAGTTTCTCCTTCAGAGTCTATTTTGCTTATAATATATAAAGCACCCATAACAAGAACTAAAATTAACATCGAAATTAAACTACCAACCGGATAATCTACAACAGATCCACTAGCAGATAAGCCTAATTTGTCTTCAATAATATTTCCAATTAACTTTATTCTTCCTCTACTTACAATTTGAGGGATTGTAAAAGAGGTGGCTGTTGGTAGAAACACCATAATAATTCCACTACTAACACCTTTTAAAGATAAAGGTAGCGTAACTTTCATAAATGTTTTAAAGTTATTAGCTCCTAAATCCTTACTTGCCTCAAGTAAAGATGGATCTATCTTTTCTAAAACAGTAAAAATAGGAAAAATCATGAACGGTAAGTAAACTATAACCATTACAATAACTACAGCTACTTCAGTTCCACTATAATTTAAACTAATTCCAAAGACATTTTTTAAAAACCCTTCTGGAAGTAAGAGTTTGTTAATTGTATTAACTCTTAAAAGCATATTTGTAAACATTGGTAAAATCAAAATAAGTAAAAAACTAAATTTATTGCTTATATTTAACTTAGAAACTATATATGCAAGTGGATAACCTAGTAATATACAAAGCAGCGTTGCAATTGTTGCAAGTTTCATCGAATTTGAAAAGGCAATAATAGTCTCACGATTAAAAGTTTTCTCAAAAGCACTTAAACTTAGGCTAATAGAAGACAAATTAAATCCTTCTAACTTCAAAAAGCTAAGCAATGCCATAATAAGCATCGGAAGGAGAGTTAAAACAGCCATCCAGATGAGATATGGAGTTGCAAATACTTTATATTTTTTCATCTCTCACCTTCATTAAGTGTATTTCATATGGATCTACACTTAAACCTATCTTATCACCAACATTATAGTTTTCATATTGATGTAAAACAAACTCTTGACCATTAACAATCGCACATATTTCAAAATGTACACCTTTAAATGTAGTTGCATCTACGATTCCAACTAATTTTGCTTTATCAGCATCAACAACATCAAAATCTTCAGGGCGTACTACAACATCACAGATTTCATCGACTTCAAAGTTCTCATCAACGCACTCAAAGACCGACCCCATAATTTCGACTCTCTTGCTTCCTAAGTACCTACCCCTAATTATATTGCTCTCACCTATGAAACTCGCTACAAACCGATTTTTCGGCTCATTATAGATATCTTCAGGTGTACCGATCTGTTGAATGATACCTTTATCCATAACAACTACGATATCTGACATAGTTAAGGCTTCTTCTTGATCATGGGTTACGAAGATAAAAGTAATGCCTAATTCCCTTTGCATCTCTTTTAATTCATACTGCATATTTTGTCTGAGCTTTAAATCAAGCGCAGCAAGTGGTTCGTCTAAAAGTAAGATCTTTGGCTTATTAACTACAGCTCTAGCAATAGCAACTCTTTGTTGTTGCCCACCACTTAGCTGATTAATCTTTCTTTTTTCATATCCTTCAAGCTTTACAAGCTTTAAAACGTCTTCTACAGCTTCTTTTATATGGTGTTTACTAAGCATTAAAGACTTTGCAGACTTAAGTTCCTCATGATAATGCTTATTTGCTAGTTTTAATTCAGCATAAGCATTATCTAAATCAAGCTGATCAGCAATTCTACGTAACTTTTCAAGTTCTTTCTTCTCGGCTTGCGTAGGTTTAATCTTATTTTTATTACCTTTTGCTTTAGCTAGTAGTTTTTCTTCTAAAGCTTCAAGCTTTTCTTTAGCTTCTTCAATAACACTATCTTCAACATTTTCTAAATCTTCTATTTTAGATTCTAAATCAGATATTCTTTTATCATATCTTTTTTCAATATCATTTATTCTTGCTTCAGTAAGTTTTTCTTTTTCTTCAGCAATATTTTCTTTAATTAAAGCTTTAATTTCTCTTAGCCTTAACTTAATTTCATTTTTTTCTTCTTTAGAAGTATTCTTTTTATTTAATTTGGAAGAAAGTTCCCTCTTCTCCTGTTCAAATTGTTTACGAGCATTACTTTTAATCTCTTCATAGATACGATTATAATTACGTAAGCCAAAAGCAATGTTATCAAAAACATTTAAATGTGGGAATAAGGCATATCTTTGGAATACGGTATTAATTGGCCTTTGATGGGCTGGAATATTATTCACAACCTCACCGTTTAAGACGATTTCTCCTGAGTCAGGCGACTCAAATCCACCAATCATCCTTAAAGTAGTAGTCTTCCCACAACCAGATGGACCGACTAAAGTAATAAATTCATTTTCATTAATATATAGATTTAAGTTATCTACAACTACTTCTTCATCAAAAGATTTTGTTAGGTTTTTAAGTTCAATAATTTTTTTGTTCATTTTAATCCATTCTTTCTTAAAATTTAAATAAAAAAAGAGTTAGCAAAACTAACTCTAAAAAACTAAATGGTGACCCGTACGGGATTCGAACCCGTGAATGCCAGCGTGAAAGGCTGGTGAGTTAACCGTTTCTCCAACGGGCCTCATGGCGGAGTAGAAGGGATTTGAACCCTTGCACCGGTCACCCGGTCTATGCCCTTAGCAGGGGCACCTCTTCAGCCTCTTGAGTACTACTCCATTTTTCAATAATGATTCTTTGGTAAAAATAAGAAATTGTCTATAAAGGGTTAAATTTACCTAAAAGATAATTTACCCTTTATAGTTAATCTACTATTACATCGCTTGCTCTTTGCAACTCTTTCCTAATATCTGTTTCCTTTAAAAATTGTTCAACAATTTTTCCGCCTTGAACCTTAATCAGCATCGGAATATCTGTTTCATTTATTTTAAAATCACTAAAAGAAGTTACATTCTTGGTCTGTGTTATATAAGAGCCACGCACTAATGCACCATAATTACCATAAGTATCAGAACCACTATCAACAATCATACCATATAATTTAGATGATTCTTTGTTCCTTTTTGCATATGTTAGGTAAGTAATAATTGCTTCTTCTAATTCTTGGGCACGTTCTAATTCTTCTTTTCCTTCCGTAACCCCAACTTTACTGTAAATATAAACATAATAAGTTCCGCCTTGTTCAAAGATTTGATCTTCGCGTAAATTTATAATATCATTCATTGTTTGAATTTTTCTAGTTTCGACGAACTTAAATATGACTAATCCAATGAATATTAAAGTTAGTAAAGCTATTGCTGCCCAAAATCCAATTACTTTGTAGCTTAATCCAGCTTTAGTTCCTATATTCCTATTCATACAAATAATATTTTTACTCTTTTAAAGTAAAAACTTAACTCCTTTCGATCGTAATTTTCATAGCATTTATATTATACTAAATATATTATTTTTTAGCAAGAAAACTTTTATTTATTTTCTTCCACAAGCGCAACACAAACACAATTACTATTCGTGTGCGAAATCGAGATATTAATCTTAAAATCAACAGCAAATGAAAACTCTACATAGGGAGCTCCATTATCATAATTCAAAATACTTAAATCAATATAGTTAAATTTAAAGTTTTTAAAACTAATAGCTTTGATAATTGCTTCCTTAGCACAAAATCTACTAGCGATATATTCTATTCTTTTATTTTCATTATTTATTTTTGAAAAAACATCAAGTTCTTTGAGGCTTAAAAACCTCTTAACTTTTTGTTCATTTTTAATAATTTCTTTAAATCTTGAGCTTTCTACAAGGTCAATTCCTATGTTCATTTGATAACCTCCTTAAAATGCTACCTATAGGCTGTCGTAATTTATTTTATTTTATAGTATTATACTGCAAGATAATGGAAGGGAGGTGGATTATATGAAAGATAAAACAAATATCTTATTCGGACGTCGTTTGAGACAACTACGAGAAGAAAAAGGAATATCTCAAGAACAGTTTGCTTATGATGCAGGTTTGCATAGAGCTTATATTGGCCAAATTGAACGTGCTGAAAAGAATATTTCTTTAAAAAACATTGCATTAATAGCAAAAACCTTAGATGTTAATATTAGTGTATTATTAGATTTTTCTAAAATCATTGATAATAACATCGACTAGCTCTAATTAGAGCTTTTTTTTATGCTCTCTGCTAACTCTTTCAAATCACGAAAACAATGGCTTAATCCCGATTTAGAAATATACCTTCCTATTTCTTCTTCTGATTTTTCACTTAGCTGAGCTAGAGAATCCTCAGGATGAGTTGTTCTTAAAATAATTGCATTCATTAATCTTGGTGAAAGATTTAAAAACCCCATGGTTTTTTCTATTTTCTCGATATCATCGATTTGACTCTTTGCACTTCTTAGAACTTTTTGTTCATTTGCAACATCACAATTTATAATTCTATTAACATAATTTGCTAGATCTTTTTTAATTCTTAAATCTTCAAAAATAAACCTAGCATTCATCGCTCCTATATAGCCGAGAAAATCACCAATTTCTTCGGCTTTTTTTAAATATAAAACTATTCCTTTTGATCTAGTTATAATTTTCCCATTAATGCCTACTTGACTTAAAATTGTTTGAAGTTGTAAAGCTTCAACTTCATCATTTAAAACGAGTTCTAAATGATAGTTATTTGTTTTAGGATCATTAATCGAACCTTTTATTAAAAATGAAGCCCTTAAGAGTGACATCTTGCAACACTCTTTTTCTAAAAACTTTGACGAAATACCTTTTTTAAACATGTAGTTTTCATCGATCAAATCTAAGTCAGTTAATATTTCAAAGCCCTTATTTTCAATTTCTAAAAAATAGAGTGCCCTTTTATCAAGGCTAGATCTTTTTTTCTTAATCAAATTTACATTAACATCGTAGAGAGATTTAATCAAAAATAAAATTCTTCTGGAAATCGCAAGTGAAGTTGTGGAAAGAGAAATCTTAAAATCCTTATTTACTAAACTAATATCAGAACGCAAACGAATCATTTGATGTAGTTCTGCTTTAAAACAACAAGGCTCAATTTTAATAGTTGTAAGTTCTTTTTTTACTTCAGATGCAAAACTCATTTATGTAATTTTATTTATTGCATTAAGCGCAGCAATAGCACCGTCATTAGTTGCTGTTACAATTTGCCTTACATGTTTAACTAAGACATCACCACAAGCAAATAGGTTTTCTATTTTTGTTTCAAAGTTTTCATTAGCAATTATATAGCCACTTTTATCAGTAATACCCAAGTCCTTAACAAACTCAGTAGCTGGAATTTGCCCTACATATTCAAAACAACCGCTTATTTCAATAACACTTTCTTCATTATTTTTAAGATTTCTTAAGCGAATCTTTCCTAGTGTATCGTCGCCTAAAAACTCTTCTACAACACTATTTAAGACGAATTCTACATTAGGTAATTGCTTAACTTTCTCTACAGTTTTGCGCTCTGCTCTAAACGTATCTCGGCGATGAATAAGGTATACTTTCTTAACTAAATTAGATAAATATATAGTCTCTTCTAAAGCAGAATTGCCACCACCAACTACAGCAACAACCTTATCTTTATAAAAAGATCCATCACAAATAGCACACCAAGAAATACCTCTATTTTCAAATTTTGCTTCACCAGGAACTTCTAATTTTTTTTGTGATGTACCGGTTGCTATAATAGCAACCTTACTTTTATACTCCCCATCTTCGGTTTTAATTATAAAAACATCGTCTTCTTTTCGGACACTTTCCGCATTATAACCTATTAATTCTACACCTAATTCCATCATCTGTGCATACATCGAATACGCTAAATCCGGTCCGTCTATCTTTGTAAATCCAGGATAGTTTTCTACAATAGCAGTATTGACAACTTGTCCCCCAGGAGCACTCCCTTCGAATATTCCTACTTTTAAATTGTTTCTTGCTGCATAAATTGCAGCCGTCATCCCTGCTGGTCCTGAACCTATAATCAATATATCAAACATCAATATCCTCCAAAACTTTTAATAATTCTTCATAATTATCTACAATATAATCTGCATTTACTTCCTCAAATTCTTCTTTTGTAGTGAGGGCCCAAGTTACACCAATCGATACAATACCAGCTTCATTGGCAGCTATTACATCAGTAATTGCATCCCCAATAAACACTGCTTTTTTACTATTATAATAATCAGTTACTTGCAATACCCCTGCAGGACTTGGCTTAGGTTCAACTAATTTATCAAGCCCTAAAACCAAATCAAAATAATCCTTAACCCCAGTAACTTCTAAAGCCATCTCTACAAGCGTCTGAATTCTATTCGATAAAATAACTAATTTATGATTCTTAATTAAACTATCAAGCAATTCTTTTGTCTTTGGAAACAAAGTTATTTCCTTACCATAATATTTATAATTTATTGTTCGATACCCATCTATCAAAAACTGAATTTCTTTTTCATCTTTTGTTAGTTTTGAAAAAGACTCATATAAAGTCGGACCAAAAAAACTTGCAAGCATTTCTTCATCATAATCTAAATCTGGTAACTCTGAATCAAATAATTCTACCAAACTCTTTCTAATAATTGGATATGTATCTACTAAAGTACCATCTAAATCAAAAATTACAATCAAGCCGCTTGCTCCTTAGCTTCTTCTAGTCTTTGTTTGAAGTCTTTGTTTTGTTCCATCAAATCAAGGAAAGAAAGAGGCTTATATTTAAATATTCTTCTTAAAGCAAATAGAGTAACTCCTGCTATAATCATCGCAATTGAAATTACTTGAGCAGTTCTAAATGTCACTCCAAATATTTCAAATAATAAAGCATCAGTTCTTAAAGACTCTACAAAGTATCTACCAATTCCATACCAAACTAAGTAAAATAAAATTGCATCTCCATACCAATATTTCTTAGATTTCTTTCTAAAAATTAAAATGAATATTAAACCAATCAAATTCCAAACAGATTCATATAAAAATGTTGGATGCATATAAGTACCATTAATATACATTTGATCGATAACGAACTTCGGTATTGGAAGTTTTTCTAAAAACTGTCTACTTGCTTGAGCAGTTGCTCTAATTGGCCCACCATGTGCTTCTTTATTAAAGAAGTTGCCCCAGCGTCCAAATATTTGACCTATTAAAAACCCAGGGAATAATAATTCACCAATAGAAATTAAATCTTCATTACGCTTTTTACTAAAGAAATATGCAAAGATTGCTGCAGCAATTACAGCTCCATGAATAGCAAGCCCACCTTGCTGACTAAAGAAACCTGTAATAACTTTCAATGGATCATCTGCAAAACCACCGCTATTCCATTCAAATATAGCATAGTAAATTCTTGCACCTAAAATACCAAGAATTGCTCCATAAATAAAACCATCAAATAAGTTATTTGGGTTCACTCCAATCTTAGGAGCTAAACTCATACTATAAAAATAAGCTACACCCATTCCAGTCATAATAGATAGAGCATAAAAGTGAATTCTTGTATTCCATAGAGTATTATTGAATTCAACAATTCTTACTCCATTAACATCATATGTATAAGACATGTTTAGCACAATGAATAAAACCAAAACAGCAAAATAAAGTGCCGCTGCACTTATTTTTATAATTAATTTTTGTTTGTCGGTTAAGTTAAATTTCTTCTTTTCTTTTTTTATTTCCTTCATTTTTGTTTCCCTTTCATGTATTTCCTAAGATCATTCCTAATAAATATTAACCTAAAGATAGACCTTACTATAATAAACAATATATAAAACCATATTAAATTAGTTCTATCATCTACTTCTATCCCAACAATTATTCTTGATAAATATAAGCTCAAGATAATAATTGGTAAAGTAATTAATCCTAAAGAATAAGTAAACAGTTTAATGAAATAATGACCTACAACAGTTTTAATTGCAAATTCAATAATAGTAAAAACTAAACCAAAAATGATTACATCTATTAATTTCATTTTAGCAAAATCAAAATAGCCATTAAGTGCCATTATTAAAGCCAAGTCAATAATAATGAATAAGATATCACGTGGCAATTCTTTTAAGAATTTATACTTTGGTTCTTCTATTTCAATAAAAGATATGTCTTCAATACTACTATCAAATTCTTCTTCATTTTCCTGGTCTTCTAAATAATTAGAATCATTCTTATCTTTATTTTCTAACATTCAGTCTCCTTAATTGATAATTAACTATTTTTCTTATTCCTTAAGAATACTTTTTCAAGGTGTTCACCAGTGTAGGATTTCTTGCACTTAATAATCTCTTCGGGCGTTCCCGCAAAAACTAGCTCTCCGCCCTTTTCCCCACCCTCAGGGCCAAGATCAATTATAAAATCAGCACTCTTAATAATATCAAGATTATGCTCAATTATTATAACTGTTGCACCTTGGTCTACTATATAGTTAATTACGAGCAATAGCTTTCTAACATCTTCACTATGAAGACCAGTAGTAGGTTCATCAAGTAAATAAATTGTTCTATCACTTATTTTCTTGTGAAGCTCACTAGCAAGTTTAACCCTTTGAGCCTCACCACCAGATAGTGTTGTAGAACTTTGACCAAGTTTAAGATAACCTAAACCAACTTCATCAAGAGTTTTTAATCTTGCATGGATTTGAGGAAACACTTCAAAAAACTTAACTGCTTCACTTACAGACATATTAAGAACATCAGATATTGTTCTATCGCGGTACTTAACTTCTAGTGTTTGATAATTAAACCTAGAACCACCGCACTCTTCACAAGGAATATAAACATCTGGTAAAAAGTTCATTGAAATTTTTTGAACTCCATCGCCTTGGCAGTGTTCACATCTTCCACCTTTTACATTAAACGAAAACCTACTCTTAGTATATCCTCTTTTTTTAGCCTCCACAGTGCTAGCAAACAAATCACGTATATGGTCAAATGCACCAGTATATGTTGCAGGATTACTCCTAGGAGTTCTACCTATTGGAGACTGGTTTATATCTATAACTCTTTCAAAGTCACCTATTCCTAGTACCCCATCATTATCCCCAGGATGTTCTCTTGAATTATATATTTTCTTTTTAAATTCTTTTAAAATAATTTCATTTATTAAAGTAGATTTACCACTTCCACTTACTCCAGTACAAACAGTTAAAACCCCTTGTGGTATTTCAACACATAGGTTTTTAAGATTATTTTCTCTACCGTTAATAACTTCAATAACTCTTCCATTACCTTTTCTTCTTTCTTCAGGTATTGGAATAAATCTCTCACCAATTAAATATTGACCTGTAATACTTTCCTTCACAGCCATTACTTCTTCTGGAGTTCCAGCAGCAACTATCTCACCACCATCTTCACCAGCTAGAGGCCCAACATCGATCAAATAATCTGCTTCACGCATTATCTCTTCATCATGTTCTACAACAATTAATGTATTACCTAAATCTCGCATCGATTTTAGAGTATTTATAAGTCTTTTATTATCTCTTTGGTGAAGTCCAATTGATGGTTCATCAAGAACATATAAAACACCAGTAAGTCTAGAACCTATTTGTGTTGCTAGTCTAATTCTTTGACTTTCACCACCCGATAAAGTTCCAGCTGAACGTGATAGAGTTAAGTATTCTAAGCCTACATTAATTAGGAAATTAAATCTATCTTTTATTTCTTTTAATAATAGAGCAGCAATTTGCAATTCATAAGCACTGAACTTAACATCATTTAAATAGTTATATGCATTAATTATAGTAAGGTCAGTAAATTCACTAATGTTTTTATCACCAATTCTAACCGCTAAAGCCTCTTTTGAAAGTCTTTTCCCGCCACATGTAGGACATGGATAATCAGCTAAATATGAATTATAATATTCTCTAGACATATTAGAAGTTGTTTGTACATATCTTCTTTCAATTAGAGTTGCTATACCTTCAATATAATCATTCTTTTTAAATGTATAATCATTTTTTGAAGTTATTTGGTATTCGATTGGTTCTTTAGAACCTACCATAATAATTTCTTTTTCTTCTTCACTTAAATCTACATATGGCTTATCCAAATCAATATTATAATGATTGCACATTGTTTCAAACACTTGCCATTCAATATTTTCTGTATCTACAATATTCTTTAAATATCTAATTGCACCTTGACGAATAGATTTTTCTGGTTCAGTAACTAATAAATCTTCATCAATCTTTTGAAGAACACCAAGCCCCTTACATTCAGGACAAGCCCCAAAAGGTGAATTAAAAGAAAATAGCCTTGGTTCTAGTTTGGCAATTGAAAAATCACAATATGGACATGCAAGATGTTCACTAAATATTTGTTCTTCATCGTTAATTGCAATCATAACTTTTCCATCACCAAATTTAAGAGCAGTTTCTATTGAAGCATATAGTCTTCCCCTTACCTCTTCTCTTAATTTAATTCTATCAACTATAATTTCAATACTATGTTTCTTGTTTTTATCTAAAATTATATCCTCATCAAGTGAAGTAATCTCACCATTAATTCTAACTCTAGAAAAACCTTCTTTTCTAATTAATTCTAATGTCTTTTCATGAGTACCTTTTTGGCCAAAAACTATTGGACTATAAATTATAATTCTAGAATCTTCTTCAGCCTCAAATACACGATCAGTTATTTGAGTTATTGTCTGAGAAGTTATCTCAACACCGTGTTCTGGACAATAGGCTCTACCTACTCTAGCATATAATAACCTTATATAATCATATATCTCAGTTACTGTACCTACAGTAGAACGAGGATTTCTACTCGTTGTTCTTTGGTCAATTGAAATAGCTGGTGATAAACCTTCAATAGATTCAACATCTGGTTTATCTATATTTCCTAAAAACTGTCTAGCATATACTGACATGCTTTCAACATATCTTCTTTGTCCCTCTGCATAAATTGTATCAAAGGCAAGAGATGTCTTCCCACTTCCTGAAAGCCCAGTCATTACGATTAGTTTATCTTTAGGGATTTTAATATTTATATTTTTTAAATTGTTTTCTCTTGCGCCCTTAATATCAATATATTTCTGCATTTTATTCACCTATTAATTTAAATAGTTCTTCCTCATCTATTATTTTTATATCTAAACTTTTTGCTTTTTCAAGTTTACTGCCAGCATCACTACCAGCAAGAACATAGTCAGTTTTCTTTGAAACTGAACTACTAACGCTTCCGCCATATTTTTCAACTATACTAGTAGCATCATCTCTTGTAAGAGTCGGTAGTTTACCTGTCAAGACAAATGTCTTGCCAGCAAATATTTGATTATTTGCTTTTACAACTTCTACAATAGGATTAATACCTAAACTTATCAATTCCATTATTAAATCTTTATTAGCATCTAAATATTCTACAACATTTAAAGCTGTATTACTACCAATATCACGAATATTAACTAAGTCTTCATATTTAGCTTCTAATAGTTTTTCTAAAGATGGATATTTGTTTGCAATTGTTTTTGCAACCTTACTTCCAACAAGCTTTATTCCAAGTGAAGTTATAACTTGATGAAGAGGGTTGTTTTTAGATTCTTCAATTGCAGCTAGTAAATTATTAACTGATTTTTCGCCCATTCTTTCTACTTCAAGTAAAGAACTTCTATGACTTTTTAGTCTATAAAAATCAGTCACCTCTTTTACAAAACCTAAATTAAATAAATCTTCAACTAATTTTTCTCCAAGACCATCAATATTCATCGCTGGTTTAGAGGCAAAGTAAATTAGCGATGCAAGTTTAATCCCACCACATTTAGGATTAAGACAATAATATACAGCTTCGCCTTCTTTTCTTTCTATTTTTTCACCACAACTTGGGCAAACTTTAGTCATTTCAAAAGCTTTTGTATTTGCTCTTTTTTCAAAATCAACTCTAACTACTTCAGGTATAATCTCTCCAGCTTTTCGAATAATAACAAAATCGCCTATTTGGATATCTCTTTCCCTAATAAAGTCTTCATTATTCAGCGTTGCTCTTTGAACTAAACTTCCAGCTATCATAACTGGAGAAAGAACAGCATTTGGATTAATACTTCCAGTCCTTCCAACACTATAAGTAATATCAAGTAGTTTAGTTTCTACTTCTAAAGCAGGAAATTTATATGCAATAGCCCACTTAGGGCTTTTAACAGTATATCCTATTTCCTCATGATATTTAAATTCATTAACCTTTATAACAACTCCATCTGTTTCAAAGTTTAAATCGTCTCTTTTATCTTTAAAGCTTTCTATATAATTAATAACTTCTTCTATACTATTAAAAACACCATATTGCTTATTAACTTCAAAACCTAGATTTTTCAAATACTCTAAAGCTTCACTTTGAGAATTGAGATTGTATTTTTCTGGATTAACTATTGTATAGGTAAATAAATCTAATTTTCTTTCTTTTGTAATACTAGGATCTAGTTGCCTTAGGCTTCCACCAGCTGCATTACGAGGATTTTTAAATTCTTCTTCGTCATTTAGTTTTCTTTTTTCATTTAAAGAATTGAAAACATCTCTTTTCATATATACTTCACCGCGCACTTCAATATCAATGTTTTCAGTTAATACTTTAGGTAAACTTTTAACAGTTAGCAAATTATTAGTAATATTCTCACCAACTTCACCGTCTCCCCTAGTTGAACCTAAAACAAATTTACCATTTTCATAACTTATTGAGCTTGCAATACCGTCTATTTTTAATTCTGCAACATAGCTTGGAGTAATTCCAAGCTTCTTAATTCTTTCATCAAAATCAATTAATTCTTGATATGTAAAAGCATTTGCAAGTGAGAGCATTGGTGTAGAAAAAACTACCTTTGAAAAAGCACTACTAATTTTATCACCAACTCTTTTTGTTGGTGAATTTTCTAATACATATTCAGGATGTTTTTTTTCTAAATCTTCAAGTTCTCGAAGAAGAGCATCGTATTCTTGATCGCTCACAGAAGGTTTGTCTTGTACATAGTACTCATAAGAATATAAATTGAGTTGTTTGACTAATTCTTCAATTCTTTTTTTAATATCCATAATCTCACCTAATTGCTATTACTTTAATATATTATATTATAACATAAACAAGCGAATTTTAAAACGTTATAACATTAAATAAATAAAAAGCATATGTCAATAAAACATATGCTTTTTGAAATTCTTACTCAACTTGCTTTTTCTTTTTAAAGATAAAATCTCTAAACAATAAAACATTGAAAACCCCAAACATAACTACAATTATAGCTAGAGAAATCAAGGTCGCAGATAAGCCCTGTGGGGCATATCCTAATAGCAAGAATAGAGGAAATCCAAAAGCAATAGCATAAAATGCTTGATAGATTAGATTTGATGCTGCTGGAGTTTCAAAATTAGGATCAACCTCACGAAGTAAAATCATACCTGTACTATTAGTTCCAGTTAACATTCCAAATAAAGACACAAATGCTTCTTGAGGATAACCCGGGAATAATACATAAGATAATTTTCTAACATAAAAGTAAGTAATTATTGTTCCAACAATACTTAAAGCTACTAAAGGTATAATTAATGTTTTTAAAACTTCAATTTTAATTGCAGCAGCTCCTGCAATAATCATTAAGTCAAACATAAATCCACTTATTCTATTAAGTAAATAGTCATTTGGATAATCTCTAGTCATTATATTTTTTGCTCTTAATTTCTTAAATATTACTTTTAAAACAACCGCTAGTAGTGACCCAATTAAAAAGTTAAATCCCCATACAAGAGGTTTAAGAGTATTTGTTCCAAAATTACCAATATCTAGTTTTTCAACTCCATACATAATAAGGAAAGTTATAAAATAAACAAACATTACTAAAGATAATTGAATAGTCATTCTATCTACAGCTTCTGTTACAGGAACTTCATTAGGTGAAGCAATCTGTTCTACAGAAGTAAATTCATGTTCTTCCTTCTTTTGAATAACTCCTTTTTTCTTCATCATAAATATATGAAAAACTCCAACTAGGCAGGCAAGTAAAAATCCAATTGTTGCGATTGTTAAGCCAAAGCTTGCTCCACCAGCAAAACCATAATTTTGTTCAAATATAGTTCCAAAGTTTAAAGCTTGCCCAGTACCTTGACCAAAACCAAGCGGCAGGAGTAATCCTGATGCTGTAAATAGGCCACTGAAAAACGTAAAGTATAATGTAAGAACAGTTAAAGTCCCAACAATAGCTTGAATCAAATATGTATTAACTGTAACTAATCCTGCATTAAATATATCTTTTTGTGCTTTTTTATTTTTTTCTCTCCGATTAGGTTTTAATGACATTGCAATAACGCCTATACCTAAACCATGATATGTAATTGACTCCATGAAAACATTCATGTTCTCAACTTTTACAACTAAACCTGTATTACCATTTTTTCCCCAAATATAAACGAGTATTGATTTAACTACTAAAATTAATAGTCCTCCAATAACTGCAGTTGGAACTAAAGATTTTCTAATAAATCCAACCTTTCTTCTCAATGTATTTGCTAGTAAAAACGTTATAACTAATATACCAATGTATATCCAAACTTCAAATGTATTTACATTAAATTCCCAAAAGCTCATTTTCTTCTCCCAGCTCTTTATTTTTTAATCTAGTAAACAAATGCACATATTTCAAAGCATTAAATCTATCACTACCAACTAAATGGTATTTTATTTCCCTAAAATTCACAATAATTGTATTATGATATAAGACAGCTAGACTTACTATATCTGAAATACTTTCCCCCCAGGTTTCATTTTCGCCCACTAGTTTTAGCCCTTCTTTATCTAAGCTAAGCTCACCCGTAATTATAGGTTTTCTCTTCTTAGATTTTTTCGCTTCATATACAGTCACTTCTGAATCATTATATTTTAAACTCAAAATATCATAATTTAAAATTAGATTATCTTGAAACTTATAATATTCGTTTACAGTCTTAAATTTAAATCTATCGTCTAATGGTTCAAATACTAAATTTTCAGTATATCTTGCTTTAGTATTACAGCTTAAGCAGGAAATAATATCCTTTTCACTTCGCATTGTATGAAACTCACCACAAACGTGACAAACATAAAAGACACTTTCTAAAAACTCAGCTGAAGTTTTACTTTTGTACTTTAGACCTAGCTTAGTATCATCTACCCTTAGGCCTTCTACTATTGCTTCATAGAGTTCCTCAGAAGTCATTTCCATAACTTCTTCTTTTGTCATATATCTAGACACTTCTCCTAAAACTTTGCCTTTTCTAATATCTTTAGCAAACCTAGGGTTTTTACCAAAACCACCTTTGATTGTGAAAAGCACTACAGGAACTTTTAAAAGTTTTGCAAACTTAACAATCGAAGGGTCAATATAATTAAGATCCCCACTATAGGTCCTATTACCTTCTGGGGCTACACCAATATTCCCACCCTCTTTTACAACCTTAAGCGAAGTTCTAATTGTAGAAGTATCACGCATAGATTTTTGTTTTGGGATAGGTGCTACTAAATGATTAAGTACTTTTGAAGTAAAACCTAAACTAAATAAGTCTTCATTAGCAATAAAATAAGTAGGTCTAGTAAATGTAAGTCCCGTATACAAGGGATCTAAATTACTAGGGTGATTAAACAAGATTAAATGCGAACCCTTAGGCAATTTATATTTTTTTGTTTTAAATCTATATTTAATTCTAATTCCTATATATATAGGAAGTCTAAAAAGAAAATGAAAAAGCTTATGCCTAAATTTTACCCACATAGTAACCTCGCTTTATTATGCTGTTATTATATACTTAAATAAAAGAGTTGTCAAAATATTTTGATATTCAAACTATTTTCAACAACTCCTTGTTTTATTTATTCTTTCTTCTTTAGTGCTGGATGCGAAAGCATTATTGACTTTATTTCTCTTAAAGAGTTGAAAAATATTTGACCAATATTTTTGTTTATCGCGATTATAATTCCTTCACCAAATTTTTGGTGGATTACTTTATCGCTTAATTCAAAGTCCGTATTATTTTCAGTTAATGTAAATTTTTGTTTTTTAAACTGTTCTAGTTTTTCGCTCTTCATTTGTTTTGGTCTAAATAATTCTTTTTCAGCTTCCATACCAATGTATTCAACTAAAAATCTAGATGGTTCATTAGAAAACCTATCTCCATATAAAAGTCTATTTTGTGAAGTTAGTAAGTATAGTCTTTCTTTTGCCCTTGTAAAGGCAACATAGGCAATTCTTCTTTCTTCTTCTACTTCATCCTCATCAGAATATCTTCTAACATTAGGAAAGACATTTTCTTCTAAGCCAATAACAAATACATATGGAAACTCTAAACCTTTTACAGAGTGAATAGTTGATAGAGTAATACCATCTTCATCTTGTCTTTGAGTTTGTTTTGCATCATCAGAAAGCAAAGCTTGGTCAAACGCTTCAGTTAAGCGCTCTTCAATAGAAAGTTCATCCGAGCTTTCTTCAATTTGCTTTAGGATACTTTTGAACTCCTCAATGTTATCAAGTCTATCATCACCATCTGTTTGATTTTTCAAATATTCTCTATAACCTATCTCTTCTAATAAGTCCTCATATAATAAAATCAAATCTCCATGTTCAATTCTTGATTTATACTTTATTATCATTGCTTTAAATTCATGAAGAGTTCTACATCTTCTTTCGCTTAAAACTTGTTCGCATAAATCAATTGCATCAAATATTGATATATTTTGATTTTCTTGTATTTCTAAAACTTTACTTATTGTTGTATCTCCAAGCATTCTACTTGGAGTATTAATTATTCTTCTAAAGCTATATAAGTCATCATTATCTAAAATAAATTTAAAATAAGCAACTACATCTTTTACTTCTCTTCTTCTTAAGTAAGGAACTCCACCATATACTTTATATGGAATATTTGCGTTTATTGCACCTAATTCTAAGTTTCTAAGTAAAACAGAACTTCTATATAAAATAGCTATATCTTTATATTCTACATTTTTAAGTCTAAGTGAAAATATTTGATCAAATACATAGTCAACTTCAACTTTTTCATTAAATGCTTGATATACTACAACATCACTTTCTTCCCCTGGATTGCTTGAAAATAATTCTTTTTTCTCACGATTAATATTATTAGCAATTAATCTATTACAACCATCAAGTATACTTTGGGGTGAACGATAGTTTTCAGTTAAATAAAATAATTGATGTTCTGGATAGTCTTCTTTAAATAACTGCATATTTTCATAATTCGTACCACGAAAACTATAAATACTTTGATCATCATCACCAACAACAAATAAATTTTTAGATTCTTTTGTTAGTAGTTTTACAATATTATATTGAGTAAGATTAGTATCTTGGAATTCATCTACTAAAACATATTGAAATATATCTTGATACTTCTTTAATATCTTAGGAAATTTTTCCAATAATTCTAACATCTTAATTAGTAAATCATCAAAATCTAAAAGATTTTCTTCTTCCATCTTTTTTTGATAGAGATTATATATATTTAATTCTAAACTATCACTTGGTAATTTAGAAAAGCTTTTACAATGCTTTATAACTTTTTGAATATGTTTGCCCGGCATTAATTTTCTATCAATATTGTTATCTTTAAGTAAATCGTTGATAAACTTCAGTTGCTCTTCTTCATCAACAATATTAAAGTTTCTACCATAACCTAAATTAGTAATTTCATAACGTAAAATTCTAGCACAAAGAGAATGAAATGTACTTATATGAACCGAAAAGGCAGATGGCCCTATTAATTCTATAAGTCTTTCTTTCATTTCATTTGTTGCTTTTTTGGTAAAGGTAATTGCTAAAATATTATGCGGTGCTATTTTTTCTTTATCGATCATGTGTGCAACCCGATAAGTTAGTGTTCTAGTCTTTCCGCTCCCGGCTCCTGCGAAAACCATTACTGGCCCATTGACTGCAAGAACCGCCAATCTTTGTTGTTCATTCAAGTTGCTTAACATTAATTATTCTCCTATTTAATTCCTGACTTCAAAGCTACTATTCTATTAAATACTAAATTTTGAGGCGTTGAAGTCGTATCTACTACAAAGTAGCCATCGCGAATAAATTGATATTTTTCACCTATTAGGAATTCTTCTTTAAAAGCTTCCACAAACCCTGTAGCTTTAACCCAAGAATTAGGATTAATTCTATCTTTAAAACTTAATTCAGGATCATCACTATCTAGAATTAAAGGTTCAAATAAATTAAAACTAGCTTTTTTTGCAGTACTTGCTTCAACAAATTGAATTGTACCATTAGGTTTTCTTTCATTAAATCCAGAACCACTCTTTGTAGCTGGATCATATGTACAGTGAACTTCAGTAATATTTCCACCTTCATCATAAACAACTGAATTAGCTTTGATGAAATAAGCATGATATAGCCTTACTTCTAGACCAAGAGCTAAACGTTTATAATGTTTATTTGGTTTTTCTAAAACGTAGTCTTCTCTTTCAATATAGATTTCTCTAGAGAATGCTACTTGACGAGTTCCAAACTCTTCGTTTTCTGTATTATTACTTGCTTCTAAGTATTCAATCTTGCCTTCAGGATAATTAGTTATAACTACCTTGATAGGATCTATTACAGCCATTAGTCTATTTGTGCTAAGTTTTAAATCTTCTCTTTGGAAATGTTCAAGCATAGCATAATCAACAGTTGCATTTACTCTTGCAAGTCCTGTAGATCTTATAAACTCTTTAATAGCTCCTGGTGTAAACCCTCTTCTTTTTAGCCCTACTAATGTAGGAAGTCTAGGATCATCATAATCTTCAACTCTTCCTTCTTCAACAAGTGATCTTAAGTATCTCTTACTCATAACTGTATTAGTTATGTTTAATCTTCCAAATTCAATTTGTTGTGGTGTATGTTCCATTTCGCAGTTTTCCACAACCCAATCATATAGTATTCGATGATTTTCAAATTCTAAACTACAAAGTGAATGAGTTATACCTTCAATTGCATCTTGAATTGGATGAGCAAAATCATACATCGGATAAATACACCATTTATCTTTTTGGCGATGGTGATCCATAAATAAAATACGATATATTATTGGGTCACGCATATTCATATTAGGATGAGCCATATCTATTTTAGCTCTTAATACTCTTTCTCCTTCTGCATACATACCTTTTCGCATGTTTTCAAATAACTCTAAGTTTTCTTCAACACTGCGATTGCGATATGGTGAGTTTTTACCTGCCTCAGTTAAACTACCTCTAGTTGCTCTTATTTCTTCTTGAGTTTGGTCATCAACAAAAGCTAAACCTTTTTTAATTAATTTAACTGCAAGTTCAAACTTTTTATCAAAATAATCAGAACCATAAAATATGTTTTCTGGTGTATAGCCGAGCCATTTCAAATCATCTATAATAGCATTTACAAATTTTTCTTCTTCTTTTTCTGGATTTGTATCATCAAAACGTAAATTAGTTGTTCCTCCAAATATATCTGCAAGTTCAAAATCAGCTACTATTGCTCTTACATGACCTATGTGCAAATATGCATTAGGTTCCGGAGGAAATCTTGTAACAACTGATTTAACTTTTCCAGATTCTAGATCTTTTTCAATTATAGTTCTTATGAAGTTTGATGTGTTCTCCATTTTTTTATTTCCTAACCTTAATTCTTTCAATATTTTTTGCTTGAGCATACTCTTTAAATAATGATATTGCAAAATTATAATGTTCTTCTTTTTGCTTGCTTCCAAAACAAATAATAAAAACTAAAATAGTTTTAGTATTTTCTGTAATCATTGTTCTTTCTGTGTCAGATGTAGTGGAACCAAATGCACCTAATTCATCACAATATAGTGGAATATCACTTACATTTATTTTTCCTCTACCAATACCATAATATTCATCTTCTTCTGTACCAAGACGAATAGTAACTGGGAATTTGATCTTATCAAAATCTAAAACAGCTACAGAGCGATTAGTCTCAATCGATAAAATATTACCTGCATCAACAACATTATTAATTTTATATAAATTATTACCTTTTACTATCCTTCTAAGTAAGCTCTCACAAGCAAGACGATATCTACTAGGATCTTTACCTAGTTTTTTATATCCATCTCGTCCTTCTTTAATAAAGGGAATATTCAAAACGTCAGCCAATGAATATTCCCCTCTAATTTTATTTTCATATAAACTTATTAAATTTGAAATCTTATCGCTGTTTTCAATTACAACATCCATTTTAAACGCAATAATATCAAATTCATCAAGAATATTTGTAATCGACTTATCAATATAAATATCCATTATAGGGACTTTAATTCTTCTTTCAATTGTTCTATTTCTTGAGTCTTAGACGCAACGTCTTCCTTAATGGTTTCAGCTAATTGATAATGGTCTTTCGTAATCTTTTTAATTTGATTAATTTGATTAATCAATTTCTTATACATAGAAATATTTTCATTACTTTCAAACTCATTTAATTGAGTTTTATAAAATTCCATTTTAGCTTTTAAGTCTTCTCTAATAACAACGAGTTCATTAATCTCAGCTTTTTTATCACTAAGTTCTTCACTATTTGTTGTATTAGCAATTTCCAACTGCAATAATTCGATTCTTTCTAGTCTTTGTTCATAATCAATTCTGCACTCTTCATAGTTTGTATATGTACTTGTGAAGGCAAGAACATCGTCATCATTTTGTTTCAAATTATTTTGTAAATCAATTCGTTTTTCAAATTCAACTTTTAATTCAGTAATTTTGTCTTGTAAATTATTGTATTGAATTTCTTGATCCCTAACATCAGCTTCTAAGATTTGCAATCTATGAAGTAAATTATCTTTTACTTCTTCACCTGCATAAGCATCTATTTCGGTAATGATATCCGAGTCTTCTTGTTTATCAGAATCTGATTCCGCATTTTCCTGTGGTTGTCTTCTAGGAGCTTCTACCACTTTTGGTGGTGTTTTTTCTTGGATTAGACTATCTAAGTATTGTTTGATAATAGAAAGTTCTTCTTGTTTTAATCTTTCTATTTCTTCATCTTTAGTTTTACCAAGTCTATCTAATCTACGTTGATTCTTTTCAAAATCATCATATAAAGCATTTAACTTTTCCTCTTGAAGCTGTAGTTCAACCATAGCTTTATTTTTATCTTGTTCATACGCTCTAGTTACAGGACCAGACTTATCCCTATTTTGTCTATAAGACATATCTAAATCAAATATTTTATCTTTAATTTGATCAACAGTAGCCTTGCCTAAACTAATTTGTCTATTTAGATCTTTAAGTGTTTCAAGATAAAGTGCTTCATCGCGTTTTATTCGCTTATGAACTTCATCTTGTTTTTCTCTAACAACTTTAATTTTTTGTTTGAAAGCAGGATCAAAAATATCTTCTTCAGTAAGTTCAGGTTTTTTCTGACTTAATTCAGTTATTGTTTGTTCTTTTTCAGAAATCTGTTGTTCTAGTTCCTTAATTTTTTCTAAATTAGTCTTATCTATTTCAAGAGCTTTGTTTTTAACTTCTTCTTCAAGTTTCCTTGCTTCTTCTTCATACTTCTTTGCTTCTTCAGTAAGTCTCTTAGTTTCTTCTGCTAATTTAGCTTCATACTTCGCTTCATATACTTCACGCAATACTTCAGGATTAGCTTGAGGTTCAGAAATCTTTTGTCCTTTTAGGTTTTGAATTTCTTGACGAAGTTTTTCTACTTCTTTAGCATATACATCTGATTGACTTTCTTGTTGATACTGCATAGGTGGGTATGCTTTAGGCATAAACATCTGAGCAGGATTTGCAAAGAAAGGTAAATTCATTGAAGAAGGATCTTTTTGATTGAATAACTTCATCGTTTCCATTTGTTGTTTTAAATTTTGGATTTCCAAATCTTTTTGCAACAAATCTTTACTTACTTTCTTAAGCTCTTCATTCGCAATAAGCTTTTTAACTTCATCGTTTAACTTATCTAGTTCCCTTAAAACTTTATTAAAAGCAGCAGGGTTTTCTTCAAAGTATTCCGGTCTAGGATATCTATCTCTATCAAAGCGCATTCTTTCGTCCTTTAACCTTTCAATTTGAATATTGTATTCACGATTAATTACTCTTTCTTGAGCTACTTGATCTTTTAGAGATGTTACTTGAAGATTTAAACCACGAATTAGTTGTTCTTGTTGACTATGTGTTCTTTCAAGTTGTTTGTATTTTTCTTCAGCATAAATTAGTTTTCTAATATTTGCTTCATGAGAAGCAGATAAAGAATCTAATTCTTTTTCTATTTCTTTAACTGTGTCATTCAACATTTTAGAATCTAATCCTAAACGCTGGAATTCTTCAGTTAATCCCCAATTTTTCTCATCAATAACTTTGATGCCACCAATTCTAAGTGCAACAATACGATCGATTATGTCTTGAAGAACTTCTAGATGTGACTCTAATTCTCTCTTATCTTTTCTTAATGAATCAACAGATTGTTTTTCTTGATCCAAGTAATCTTGAGTAACTTCTTCATCTTCATCAATACTCTTTTGTAAATATTCATATTTTTCTTGAAATTGTTTTTCTTGCTCTTGAACTTTAAGAGCTTCTCTTTCAAGTAGTTTTCTTTCAAGTTGTTTTTGAGCAGAAATTTTGTCGCGTAATTTTTGTAAACTAGTTATTGTTTCTGAGTCTTCAATAGTACTTTCTTCTTCAGGTTGAGCAACTGGCTTAACAATTCTAATACCTTTAATAGGTCTTTCCCTAACTGGTTTAGAAACAGGAACTTCAACTTCAACTTCAACTTCTTTAACAGCAACAGCTTTTGCTTTTTCTTCTGCTTCTTTAGCAGCAACAAGTTTTGCTTTCTCTTCTGCTTCTTTTTCTGCTGCAAGTTTTGCTTGCTCTTCTGCTTCTTTAGCGGCAGCAAGTTTAACTTTTTCTTCTGCTTCTTTAGCAGCTGCAAGTTTTGCTTTCTCTTCTGCTTCTTTTTCTGCTGCAAGTTTTGCTTCTTTTTCAGCAGCAAGTTTAGCTTTTTCTTTTGCTTCTTGTTCTGCAACAAGTTTTGCTTGCTCTTCAGCTTTCTTAGCAGCTGCAAGTCTTGCTTTTTCATCAGCTTTTTCTTTTGCAATGCGTGCTTTTTCATCAGCTTTTTCTTTTGCTAGACGAGCTTTAGCTTGTTCTTCTGCTTTTGTTGGCTTAGCAACTTTCTTAACAGCAGCTTTTTTAGCAGCTGGCTTCTTAGTAGCAGCCTTCTTAGCAACTGGTTTTTTAGCAGCAGCTTTTTTAGCTGGAGCAGCTTTCTTAACTGGAGCAGCTTTTGTTTCTACAACTTCAGCTCCACCTGCTTGAATAGCAAGTCCATGTTCAGCTAATTTAGCTTCTAAAGTTTTAACTCTACTTTCCCCAACACCTTTAACTGCTAATAACTCAGCTTTATTTTTACTTGTAATATCAGAAACTAACAAAATATTTTCTTGTTCAAGCGCATATTTAAAAAGAGGTGGTAAATCAAGAATTTCAATGCTTGAATTAAGTTTCTCATCCGTACTTAAAACAACCTCATCTTTAGCTGCCTCATCGATAATGATTGTAGGCACTTCAGGTTGAGCCGGTGAAGCAGGAATTTGAACTTTAACTCTTTGCGATGCATTTTTAGCACGGCTAAGTTGACTTTCTAATTCCCTAATTTCCTTCGCAAGTTCTTCTTCAAGTCTAGCACGTTCTTTTTCAATTGCTATTCTTGTTTTTTCTTGCTCTTTTTCTTTTAGCGCATCTAATTTTGCTTTTTCTTGTTCCCTAATTTTTTCTAATTCGTCCATTGCCTTATCCTCAGTTTTACTTAGTTTTTCTTTCCCCTTCTCCTCAGCAGTGCTTTTTAAAACGGGTTTCTTTGTTTCCAATGTAGTATCAACTTTTTGTTTTTCCATAGCACTAACCTCCTAGTTATGAGAATAGCTTTACAATAATGCTGTATAAGCTCATAGCAACAATAACAATAGAACATGCATATGTGGAATATTCTAAAATTAGCTTTGCTGCTCTTATATATGGTTTTGATTTCTTAACAACATAGGCTCTATCTACAGTAACCTTGCATATCTCATTAAATATTGTAATGTTCATTTTACCCTCTTGAACCTCTTCAATATGAAGTGGTGGGTAATATGGATGTTTTTTTGTATTTACTTTTTCTAAGTAATACTTTCTTGCTTTTCTGTATTTCTTATTAAAGTCTCTTGTAATTGTACCTTCACTATTTGTAAGAAAAGATTGTGCTAATGCATAATTTTTTCTAAAATCTTTAATGATATAAGTATATATACCCGAGTAAAAGATTAAAATTAGTGATAAATAAATCCCTAAATTACCAACAATACTTAACCAATTCATTTTAGAATACATATCAACTAAACCGCTATGAATAAAATATCCTAAGCTTGTTTTTTGAAATGCATTCCAAACAAAACTATTTGTTATTACTAAAAATAATAACGTTAAGAAGATTGCTGCTAATAAGAGTTTAGCTTTCCATGAATACTCAATATAGGATATATCACCTATAACTTCAAGAACTTTATCATTTTCCTTAAAAACAATATTTTTCTTAGTAGTATATTCCTTCTTCCAGTTTGTGAAAGTTTTCTTAATTATTTTTTTTCTTTGCCTTTGGCTAAATTTAGGATTTCTAATTATATCACCAAATGCATATTCTTGATCTTTAACCTTCACAATAAAGTCTTCTAGGCT
Organism: uncultured Bacteroidales bacterium; assembly: GCA_964407835.1. Taxonomy (GTDB): domain Bacteria; phylum Bacillota_I; class Bacilli_A; order ML615J-28; family CAG-698; genus DUVT01. Next base: position 113,605 of record CAYOXB010000001.1, on the reverse strand, counting down.
GTATACCTTAATCTCTGTTGTTTCAGGGTTGTATAAAAATGGATTACCATGTAAAAAGTTAGTAAGCATTGATTCCCCGCTTGAATCACTACTTTTAAATAGTGGCTCATCAGCACCTATTTCACTAAGAAGTGGATGGTCTTTTTCAGAAACCTTAAATTTATTAGGTTTATCTCCGGGTTCATATACTTTGATTATTGGATCTCGCATTCAATGCCTCCTTAATCTAGAAGGATATATAACTTTTGACTAAAGTACTCGCTTTCTATTTCTTTTATTTCATTTATTAAACTCGCATCTAATAAATTAAAAAACATATGTCTATCATTCGCAAATAAATTATATAAATATTCACTAGCATCATCTTTAGTAAGATGTTCACTTTCAACTAAACTATCTAAGTTATCTAAAATTTTAATAAATTCAGATTTAGTCATATTATCTAAATCTACATCTTCACTTAAAATAGTAAAAAATACATATTCGCTATATAAATAATAGCCCTTTGCTTTTTGATTAACTATTGAATCTACTAAATAAACCCTTATAAGCTCATTTCTTTCAAATAAGTTTTTCTTAAAGTGATAATTAAAATGGTCTGAAAATACAAGTTTGCTACTAAGCGGCATAAATGAACTTTCTTCTTCCATCTTTTCTGATTGTTTTAAATACTTTTTAAATAATAAATCAAGTTTTTCAAACAACTCTGATTCATTTGTTTGATTATGTAAATTAAACTTTTCTATAAATTCATTTGTGTTTGAATTTATATAGTCTTCATAGTAACTCACATCTTCTTCAAAGCTAATACTCGTATAGTTAATTATACTTTGATAATCTAGTTTAGACTCATTATAATTTTTAAAAGATTCATATTTAAAAATAAATTGATCCTTCACAGCCCTACTATTAATTTTTTCAAGTAAGTAATTATAATTAAGTTCTAGATAATCAAAAATACCTTGATAACTATAGTCTGTTAATTGTTTATTTAAATATATGTAAATATTTTTGTTTTCTAAATTTTTAATTAATCTTTTTAACTCTTTTCTTACTTCAGTACCTTTTTGATATTGAACAATTTTATCTTTATTTTCCAGAAGAGAATTAAAAACATCGGTTGAATTAATAAGCGATTTGGCCTCAGGCATAAGATTAGGATATATATTATCCATGAAATTAGTTTCTTCATCTTCTATTTCTTGAAATATACTTAAAATATCCTTGTAATTATCAAGTGCAGTTCTACCTGTTAATTGACCAATCGTATTATCATAGTCTATGTAGTAACTCGTATTTACATTTTTAACTAAATTGAGATTACTAAATTGCAATAAATTGTTTGATGTTCTTACATAAACAGCTGTTAATGGTTTTGAGTAGTTTAAAGTAATTACTGGGTTTAACCCAAACATTAATAACATCCCAAGTACATAACCATTTATTAAACCAAAAAAAGAACTAATTGCTTTTGAAGATTTACTTTGTTTGTTTAAGACTCTTTTTTGAACTGAAATTCTAAAGAGATTATAAATAAGCCTAATGAAAAGCCACAGAATAAAAAAACATACAAAGTAAATAACCGTAGCATAGATTGTTTCTTGATATGTTTCAATTCCAAATAAATTTATAATCCAATTAATTATATTTTTCAAAAAAGAAACGTCATTAAGTTGTTGATAAATATAATTAAAGCTAAATGCTAATACAACAAAAGGTAAAAACAACGATAGCGTCTTTTTCCCTTGCTTATACAAATTAAAATACAGACCTGAGATAGTAGAAGAAATCAAAATTAAAATGATAATAATATCAAAATTGAACGATCCTAATACACTCATAAAGTAGACCCCCAAGACTTAATTCTATAAAATAATCTACTATTTTTTATATTATAACATTTTAATCATTTTTTAGCAATAAATTAAAAATATTGTTTAATAACTTTTTCCATAAATATGTCTTGTTTTAATATGTTTTTATAATAATAATCAAAAAAAGGGTAGATTTTACCCTTTTATTTTTTGTTTCTAAACTATATTTTACCTATTCTTCTGCCATAGCAATGAAGTTTTTAGCATAATCACTAAATACAGTTTTATAGGTTTCTATATTTTGAGCAGGAACATATATTTTAACATCCGAGTTCAATTTTAAAACACCTTTGAATTCAATTGAGTTTGGATTGATTGCATATATATATATTTCTTTTAAATTATTTAATCTATCTAAAGAGTTCTCAGCAAAGCTTACGCCTTTAATCGGTTCTTTAACTTGAATAGAAACTTGACTTACAATGTTTGGATTACTTACCATTCTAGCACGAATAGTTACTGTACCAGTTCCTCTTGCGGTAATTAAGCCACTATGTCTGCCAACTGTAGCAATTGCTTCATTTGAAGAAGACCACTCAATTTCACTTTCAGTAAAGCCAGCAGCGACAGCTTTTATATAATCTCCTGTAAACATATCTCTTGCACCAGTAAAAGTAAAGTTATCAAATGAATATACACTTACAACTAATTTCTCAGAAATATCTTTAACATGAATTGTAGCAGAAACAAATAATTCTGGATTTGCAGATGCTGTAGCTTTTATTGTTACAGTACCAGCACCAACCATTTTGATTTTTCCACCTTCAGCAATAGCAACTTTTGAATCACTTGTTGACCAAATAGTATCAAGCGGCATATTAATAGTAACTTCTTCTGTTGTATAGAAGTATTTATTAACACTGAATTTATATGTTGCAAATAAAGGCTGTGATGGTAGCGTAGAATCTACTCTTTTTTCTTCAGCAGGTAATACTTCTAGTTCAGCTGTAGAGAAAAGTTCTTCATCATACTTAGCTTTAATAGTTACAGTACCAGCAGTATGGAACTCTAAAGTATTTGAATTAGGCTTGAATGCAGCTACTTCTTCATTATCTGTTGACCATTGAACTGCATTAGGAGCATAACCTACAACAGTGTAAGCAACGCTATCACCAGCATAACCAACTCTATTGCCTTGAATAGTTAAAGCATCTTGTCCATTTTTATATGCTAATTGTTCGTAAGCTAACTCATCATCAACATTAATAGTTAATGTTCTTAATCCAGAAGATGCAAAAGCATATGCTTTAACTTCTTGTAATGTAGATGGTAGAACAATTGCTTTTAATTTTTTAGTTTGGTAAAAAGCATGATGATCAATAATTTTTAATCCCTCAGGAAGAGTTATCTCTTCTAATTTACTTGTTGAGAAAGTTAAAGAGAATAATCTAAAGAAATCAAAGAATGCAAAGTCTCCAATTACAGCAACTGGAACACCTTCAATTTCACCAGGAATTACAACTTTTCTTTGTTTTTTATTAGTGTGTACAATTTTGGCATAATCATTTGGACCTTCTACACCAGCTAGACCACTATAAATATATTTATATTGGAATGTTCCATCATCTTTAATAATACTATTGTAGTAGTTTGCATTTGGCTTATTACCTAAATCACTTGCATTTAATGAAAGAACATCAACTTCAGAAATAAAACGCCAAGGCGAAGCAACATCTTTAACAAAATAAAGATCGATAATATTATCTGAACCATCAATTGATAGTAAAACCTCTGCTGAATAATAACGATCATTAACTATCATAGGAGTAAATTTTTTTGACACTAGACTATTAAAATCAAAATATAACTCTTCATCATTAACTTCTAGAAACTCAACATATTTTGTTGAATCTTTTGCATAGTATATTTCAGCAACTTTTTCTATATTTTTTTCATTCATAGCCTTTATGTAGTTATTCCATAATTTTTCAGGGCTTGCTTTAGAGCTACATCCTGCAATGAAAATAGTAAAAGCTATAACAAAAATAAATAAAAATTTCTTAAATTTCATACTTCCTCCTTAAGTAGTCATGAAAATTATTTAGTTTTTCCATATAATTATTATACAACAACAGCATTATTAAATCAAGAACCAATTAGGCTAAGTTTGTTTTTATATTTAAAATAACCTACTGTAGCTATCATTGCTGCATTATCTGTGCAATACTTAAAGGCTGGAAATGTAAGTCGAACATTATCTAATTTCTCTACTTCTTCTTTCATTTCTTTCCTTAATCCTTTATTAGCTGCAACTCCCCCAGCTACAACAATTTGTTTAACACCATATTGTTTAGCTGCTTTAATTGTTTTATCAACTAATACTCTAACTGCACTATTTTGAAAAGATGCACTTAGATTAGCTATATTAATTTCTTCGTTTTTCATCTTTGCTTGATTAATTATATTTAAAACTGCTGACTTTAATCCAGAAAAAGAAAAATTATAATCATCTTTATCTAAATAAACATATGGAAGCTTATAAGTAACTTCTCCTGTTAGAGCAAGTTTATCAACAATTGGCCCTGCAGGATATTCAAGCCCCATAACTCTTCCAACCTTATCATAGGCCTCACCTACAGCATCATCTAAAGTTTGACCTAGTAGTTTAAACTCATAATGCTTTTCCATTAAAATAAGTTCAGTATGTCCCCCGCTAACAACAAGCGCTAGTAATGGAAAATCAAAATCTTCTTCAATGTAATTTGCATATATATGCCCCTTAATGTGGTCAACTTCCACATATTCAATATTATGAATCATTGCAAAAGTCTTTGCTGCATTAATCCCAACAAGTAAAGAACCTATTAAACCAGGGTGATGAGTAACTGCTACTAAATCTATATCTTCGGCTTTCACATTTGCCATTTGTAATGCTTCCTCAAAAACAATAGTAATTTTACCTACATGTTGTCTACTAGCAACCTCAGGAACAACCCCACCAAATTTTTTATGTATATCTATTTGTGTATAAACTATATTAGCTAGAACTTCTTTTCCATCTTTCAATATAGCTACACTAGTTTCATCACAACTAGTTTCAACACCTAAAACTAACATTATCCTACCTCAAATCTTTTAATTAATACAAGAGCATCCGTTCCATCTGAATAATAACTCTTACGCTTATGAGAAAACTCAAATCCATTCTTCTCATATAATTTTATAGCCTTTTCATTAGTCTCTCTAACTTCAAGACTAATCGACTGAACATCACTCATCTTGCATAGCTCAATGACAAACTCTAAAAGCATTTTTCCAAAGCCTTGTCCTTGATATTGTTCATCTACATAAAAATTAATAACATCTGCCACTTCACTAGTAATCCATAAGCCAATATAGCCACTTACTTTTTTATTAATTTCTAAAACAAAGTAATTTGCATATGGATTTAAATGAAGATCTGAATATATTAAATCAAACCCTAAACTTGTTCCAAAGATCTTCTCTTCACCAGCGATTACACTTTGAATATCGCTATCTTCCATCGGTCGTATTAAATACTTCATACTTCTTTTTGAATATAATTTGGAACCAAATGGTGAACTTCCTCTACAAGTTCCAAACTAAGCATTTCTAAATTGATTTTATAATTATCTTCATTAACTAAATAATAATTATATTCTTTTATTTTCTCAAAAAAACTATTTTCTTCTGAAAATAAGTCATGATAAATCTCATTTATCTTGCTGTCTTTAACTTCAATAAGTTTTGCGTATAAATGATTTTTCTTAGCTTTCATTGTAATAGCATAAATACCATCTTCACTTAAGTAGCCACTACCTAGTAAACTAAGACTACTAACTTTATAAAGAGGAATATTTAAAGACCAAGCAAGCATTTTACTTACCGTTAAGCTTACTCTTAAACCCGTATATGAACCAGGTCCAATTCCAACAATAACTTTTGAAAAATCTTTAAAATTAAGATTTGTTGCTTTTAAAGCTAAATCAATCTCTTTTAATAAATTATCTGAATGATTATTATGCCCTTCCAAAAATCTTTCATAGATTACCTCATCATTATCTAAAAATGAGAAATACAAAAATTTAGAAGCAGTATCCATAACTAGAGTTTTCATAAGTTTAACTCCTCAACTAATATTTCATATTTATATCCCTTTGGAAGTAAATAAATTTTTCTAACATTATCATTTAAAATTTCAATCTTGATTTCAAGTCTTTCATCTGGAAGTAAATAAGAAATGTTTTCTGCCCATTCAATTACACTGACACCATCTTGTTCAAAAAACTCTTCCAAATCATCATCACCACTATCTTCATTTAAACGATATACATCCATATGAAATAAAGGCATTTTCCCATGATGAATTTTTAAGATTGTGAAAGTCGGAGAATTAATAACTGAACTAACTCCCAAAGCTTTACCAATGCCTTTTGTGAAAGTAGTTTTACCAGCTCCCAAATCACCATTTAAAGTAATGATGTAATTCTCTTCTAGTTTACTACCAATTAATTCACCTAAATCAATCATATCTTGTTCTGTTTTTATATATAATACTTTCTGCATATCTTCACCTAAATATTATTTATTATACCATATTCTAGTAATTTTTTCATCTGTTTTTTTATTTTCCCAAATAAAAAGTCTTAAAATTTTAAGACTTTGTTTTTGTAAATAACTCTCTATAAATCTCTTTTAGTTCGTTTGTTTGTTCTAGGCCCATTCCTAAAACAAACTTACCCTCATCATCTACAATAGTTGCAATATGATGAGCAATAATTTTTCCGTCTTTCACAACATAAATATCTGGTACTACAATTTCTAATTTATCATTTCTAGTAAGTAAATCATCTACTTGTTCATCAATATAATTAACTAATGCCATATATTCAGTTGTTCTATTTATTCTCATTTCATAAATATCTAAATAAAATATTTTATCAATTTTAAGCTCTAATGCTACCTCATTGATTACAGGAAGAGCTTCTAAGCAAAAAGGACATACTGCTAAATTTGGATCAAACGCAAATAAGATTATGTTATATCCTTCTTCTTTTGTTAATTTATTATAAATATCTTTATAACTGGTTTTATAAAATACATGCTCTGTATCTTTAAATGCTGGATAGTCTTTTTCAAATTTATTTTCACCTGAACTACATCCAATTAAAAACAAAGATACAAAGACTAAAATAAATATTGATATTTTTTTAATCATTTATTTATTAAATCCTGGTTTACCTAAAAGTTTAAACATATTTGTTTTATATGTTTCAACACCTTCTTGATCAAAAGGATTAACATCTAATAAATAGCCACTAATTGCACATGTAATCATCATGAAATAAGCAATGAAACCAAAGTTTTTAGGATTCATTTCTGGAAGATTAATTTCAAGGGAAGGAACAAGGCCATCAATGTGAGCTTGCATAGTTCCTTTTTGAGCTACTTTATTAATTTCATCCAAACTAAAACTAGTAAGATAATTAATTCCATCAAAGTCTTTTTCTTCAACTGGAACATTAATATCTGTTTTTGGTTTATTAATATTTAAAAATGTTTGGATAAATAATCTTGCTCCATCTTGAACATACTGGCCAAGAGAATGAAGATCTGTTGTATACAAATGAGAAGTTGGATATAATCCCTTATGTTGTTTGCCTTCTGATTCGCCAAATAATTGTTTATACCATTCTGTAAAGTAGTGTAGTCTTGGCTCAAATATTGCAAGTATTTCTACTGATTTCCCTTTATCATAAGCTAAATTTCTAATAACAGCATAAAGCATTGCATCGTTTCTTAAAAACGGTGTTTTTGTATATTTTTCAAATGCTTGCTTTGCACCTCTCATTATAGCTCTAACATCAATACCCATATAAGCAAGTGGAAGTAGGCCTGCAGAAGTTAATACTGAATACCTTCCTCCAATATCTTCTGGGATAGTAAACATTTCATAACCTTCTGTTGAAGCTAGGTTAAATAGTGCCCCCTTATTAAGTGTTGTTGTTGCAAATATTCTCTTGTTGTAATCATTTGGATATTTTTCTTTTAATAATTTTTTAAAGATTCTAAAAGCAACAGCTGGTTCTGTAGTAGTACCTGACTTAGATATTACATTAATTGAAAAATCTTTATCTTTTAAATATTCTATTATTTCATTTGTATACTCTGAAGAAAATGTATTCCCAACAAATATAACTTCATGATCTGATTTTTCATATTGACTTGGTCCAAGTAAATCAAGTGCCGCTTTAGCACCTAAATAACTTCCGCCAATTCCAATAACTACTAAAACTTTAGAATTCTTTCTAATTTTTTTACTTGTTGCAATAACTCTTTTAAACTCTTCTTCATCATAATTAAAAGGATATTCAACCCACCCGGTAAATTCACTACCTAAGCCTGATTTAGTAAGTAGCTTTACTAAAGCTTTATTAGCTCTATGTTCATATGCTACGATTTCTTTTTTGCTTATATAATTTAAAATACCTTTATAATCTAATACTTTCATTTTTCACTCTCTTTAATTATTGTTTTCTAACATTTCATCTACATCATTTGTGTCTTTAATATCATCATGTTCTCTTAGTTGTTTTCTAACAAAACCATCAATATTATTTTTTAATGTTTTAAACCCAATTTTATAATTAGGTATTTCTCCTTTTACACCTCTAGACTTATTCAAAAATTTATAACTAAGTCTTAATTTTTTGTTTTCTTCATCAACGTCCAATACTTTTAATTTTACTAGTTGCCCCACCTTTACATAATCTTGAATGCTTCGAACATAATTATCCGAAAACTCAGATATATGAATTAGTCCATCGTACTCATCAACACTAACAAAAGCTCCATAGCCTAAAATGTTAGTAATCTTACCGTGAACAATCTCACCCTTTTTTATCATCTTACACCTCTTACTAAAACTTATATTAATTATAACATAGATTTTAGTATTTGTTAAGCAAAAGGACTTAGTAAAAACACTAATATAACAAGGCAAATAAGAGTAAAATATATATTATGATTAAGGATTATTTCCTATTGTTATTCTAATTAAAACAAAAAAATAACGCATAAAATGCGTTATTTTTATTGTTGATCTGTTTTCTTTTGAAAAGAACTACTCGGTATTAAAGCAACAATCAATACACCATAAGCTAAAAATGTAAGCAATGTATACAGAGTTTGAGCCTCACTACCTAGTAAAGTAATAACACTAACTATCGTCATTACAGCAATAAAAGCTATCTTTATTAACATAATATTACGCTTGTATGCTAGAAGCATATACTCTCTTATAACTACTCCAACTGGTGTTATTACTGCAAAAACTAATAAATGAATTATAAATGAATACTTCATTTTTATAATTTCATCTAATGTTTCATCCTTTAAAAGCAACACTTTCCCAACAATAAATATTGTAATTGCAACAACTAAAGATGCAAAATAAAATGTTTTTCCAAATTTTATTTTATTTGTCTCCGACATTTTCTACCCCAATTATACCTGGGACTTCCTCAACTAGTATTGTTTCTATCCCTTCTCTCAAAGTTATATCTACAGCAGCGCAGCCAACGCAAGCGCCAAGCAATTTAATATTAACAATACCTTCTTCAATATTTACGAACTCTACGTCTCCACCATCTCTTAAGATATATGGTCTAATTTTGTTCAGAATATTTTTAACCTTCTTTTCTTGTTCTAAAACTTTTGTATCCATACAATCCTCCAGTCGAATATATTATACTACATTTTAAAATAAATGTTAGCATTATACTCATTTCTTTTCCAAATTACATTCCTTTCGCAAGAAGCATTTGATCGGATATTTCTACATTCGCACCTTCAAACATTTTAAGTAAGTCATTAATTGTTAATCTGCTTTTTTCTTCTCCAGAAACATCAACTATTATTTTACCTTCATTAAACATCAATAGTCTATCGCCATATCTAAGAGCATCTTTCATATTATGGGTTACCATAATCGTTGTTAAGTTATTGTCAATTACAATTTTTTCTGTTAGTTCTAATACTGATTTTGCAGTCTTAGGATCAAGTGCAGCTGTATGTTCATCTAATAATAATATACTTGGATTATCTAAAGTAGACATTAATAGAGTTAATGCTTGTCTTTGTCCTCCAGACAAAAGCCCTATTTTTTGATTTAATCTTGTTTCTAAACCTAAGTTTAATTCTTTAACTCTTCTTTTAAAATCTTCAGCTAAATGCTTATTAAATCCCCATTTCAAAGTTTTTCTCTTTGCTCTTCTGTGAGCGATAAGTAAGTTTTCTAAAACAGACATATTAGCTGCAGTTCCTTTAAGTGGATCTTGGAATACAAACCCTACATGCTTTGATCTTCTGCATTCATTCGTATGGGTAACATCCTTACCATCAATAATAATTTCACCTTTATCTACAAATAAAGAACCACTTATAACATTAAGTAAAGTAGATTTTCCACTACCATTACTTCCTATAACACTAATAAATTCTCCTTCTTTAATATCTAAAGATATATCATTTAAAGCTATCTTTAAATCTTCTGGGTTTAATGATTTATTAAATGCTTTTGTAACATTCCTAATCTTTAACATTATCAACGCCTACCTTTTTATGCTTCTCTATTAAATTCTTTAAAAGAGGAAAAGCTAAAATAAGAACCATTAAAATTGCTTGAATTAATTTAAAATCATTTGGCGGGAATCCTAAACCAAGAGCAGTTGCTGTTATAATTTGGAAAGCTATACTTCCTACTATTACTGATATCAAAGCTATCTTAAAACTTCTCTTTCCAAAAATAGCTTCACCAATAATAATTGAAGCAAGCCCAACTACAATAGTTCCTCTTCCAAACTCCAAATTCGAACTTCTTCTACTTTGTGCTAATAAAGACCCACTAAGAGCTATTAAAGCATTTGATAATGCTAGCCCTAAAATAACCATAATATCAGTGTTAATTCCTTGAGCTCTAGACATTTCTTTATTCATACCAGTTGCTCTTAAACTAATTCCAATTTCAGTTCCAAAAAACCAATAAAGAAGGAAAAACAAACCAACTACAATTAATATAGTTGTAATAATTTTTGCGAAAGCAGGAGTTGCCATAAGATTAATCAATCTAGTATATACTGTACTGTATTGACTACTTGGGCCTAGTGTTACTGAGGCAGACCCCAGTATCCTAAGATTAATAGGATACAGGGCGGTCATGCTTATTATACCTGCTAGAATTGGAACAATCTTTAATTTTGTATGTAGTATTCCAGTGATTGCCCCTACAATAAATCCCCCTAGAAAAGATACCAATACAACAATCCAGGGGTTATAGCCTTTAAGAATTAAACTCATACTTATGGCACCACCTAAAATTATCGAACCTTCTGCAGATAAATCTGCAAAATCTAATATTCTAAAAGATATAAATATTCCAAGAGCCATTATAGACCAAATCAGACCTGTCTCTAATCCATCTTGTAATATCAATCTGATTGTATCTAAAACTCCCATTATTTATCATCTACTATTTCATCTGCTTTATCTAAAAGAACAGAAGGAATAACAAGGTTAATCGCATCAAGTTGTGTTTTATTAATAACTAATGCGAAATCAGTTAAACCTACACATGGTATATCTTTAGGATTTTTACCATCTTTCAAGATTTGAACAGCCATCTCAGCAGTAAGTTTACCTAATCTATAATAATCAATACCGTAAGTAGCGCTTCCACCAGCATAAAGCATATTAGTTTCTCCAACTATAAACGGAACCTTTTTATCAAGTACAACATTGTTAATTGTTCCCATATCTGCTGCAATAGTATTATCCGTTGGGATATATACTGCATCAACAGAACTTGCAAGTAAACTTGCAGCAAGTTGTAATTCGTTTACATCAGCAATTGTTTTAACTTCAACTTCTAATCCTAAGCTTTCTGCATGTTCTACTGCCATATCTGCTTGGATTTTAGAGTTAGGTTCTTTTGATGTATATAAAATACCTATTTTTGTTGCTTCAGGAAGTAGTTCCTTAATTAAGCCTATTTGTAACTCTACAGAGTTCATGTCGTTTGTTCCTGTAACATTTCCACCTGGTTTTTCATTACTAGCAATCAAACCAGCACTAACTGGATCTGTTACTGCAGTAAATAAAATAGGAACATTTTTCTTTTGATCTTCAGCTTCGTTCACAACAGATAGTGCTGCAGGCGTTGCAATTGCCAGAATCAAATCTGATTTTCTAACAAGTTTTTTACTGCTGTGAGCCATTACACCATCATCACCTTGAGGATTTAAAAGAGTAATAGTGATGTTTTCGCCATCAACATATCCAGCTTCAGCTAATCCATCAATGAAACCATCTTTTGCAGCTGTTAGAGCATTATGCTCTATGAGTTGTAAAATACCAATTTGAATTCGATCGTCTTGTTCACAAGCAGCAACCAAAATTGCAAGTGGTAAAACTAATAATAAGATAATAATTTTTTTAATATTCATAATAACCTCCTTATAATAAAAAAATTGTGCTATACCTTAGTAATAACACAATCTGTTTTTTCATTTGTTGTTGTTATTACTTTTACTATTTTAACCTTTGTTTAAAATAGATATCATGTAATAACACTAACTAAATTATGACTTACTTCTTACCAGAAAAAGCCAAGAGCGTTCTAAACATGACATCCTCTTGGAAAAAAGTAAAAGTAAAAATAATTGTTAATAATTATATTAGTCATAATTTACTCCTTTAGTTTTTATCATTATATCATTTAGAAAACTACCATATCAAGATAAAGTGAAATGTAAACGTTTTACTTAATGATTTTATATTTACTTCTTTTTCAGCAAAACTACTGCTTCAGCTGATATTCCTTCTTCTCTACCAACAAACCCTAGCTTTTCTCTTCTTGTTGCTTTTATATTAATTCTTGATTTATCACAGATCAAAAGCTTCGCAATATTATCTCTTATTGTATTTATATGAGGGTTTAAATAAACATTCTCTGCATAAACAATCAAGTCTAAATTATTGATAATATATAATTCCTTTTCCATTAACTTCCTTGCTTCAACAACAAAATAACTAGAGTCTTGATCTTTGTATTTTTTATCATTATCCGGAAAATGACTTCCAATATCACCAAGTCCTAGAGCACCTATAATAGCTTCGCTTACAACATGATAAATACAATCAGCATCAGAATGACCAATTAGCCCTAAATGATAGTCTATCTCAACTCCACCTAAGATTAACTTTCTTCCCGCCTCTAAACGATGAGTATCATTAGAATGACCTATTCTATATTCCATCTTTTGCTCTCCTAATATAAATTTTAAATAATCTAAATCATCAATTGTTGTGAATTTTAGATTCTTTTTACTTCCTTCTACAAGCTTAGGTACAATATCAAAATATTTTTCAAGTAAGTTTAAATCATCTGTTCCATAATAATTATCTTCATATGCTTTTTTAAGAGCTTCTTTAAACATCTGTAAATTAACACCTTGTGGCGTTTGCATATTCCAAAGTAAATTGCGATCAACAATGTTTGAAGAGCCTTTTTTTAATTCTCTTATAGTATCCGTAGTTTTTACTGCTAAAGCAGAAGCATTATATCTTCTAGCATTATCATAAACACTTTGAACTTGTCCTTCTTCTATATATGCTCTTGCACCATCGTGAATTAAAACAACATCGCTTGAACATTTATCGATTCCATTTTTTACACTATCTTGTCTTTCAAGTCCACCATATACTATTTCAATTTTATTAGAATTTATATCTTTAATATATTCATTTACAATATCTTCATCTTCTTTATCAATGACTAAAACAACCTTATTCAATTCTTTCATCTTTAAAAAGATATCAAGTGAATACTTAAATATAGGTTTATCATTAATCAAGTATAGAGTTTTATTATAATCTAATTTTGTTCTCTTGCCTTTTCCAGCAATTAATAAAATAACATCAAACATATCATACCTCTTTAAAAAATAAAGGGACTAATTAATTAGTCCCGATTTGAAAACTTAAATTACTTCATAATCCTTTGTAGAAAATCATCACTTAAGTCTATTTCTCTCTCTTCGCCTTCTAATTCTTTAACTTTAGAAATATAAATGCTAAAGTCTTTCGGATAGTTTTTATTAGAAGCTAATTCTAATGCACCTTCTGCAGCTTCAATCATTAATTCAGGCGTTGGATTAAGAACATTTTTGCTTTCCACAAGCCCTAAATAAGTCTTGATTTCAAATGCTAAATCATTAAATATAATTTTTGTCTTTTGCAGTCTAGAAGCATTATTATTAAGATCTCTTAAAATATTTTTATATGCAGCTTCATTTTTAATAAAGAATGCAAATTTATAATAACCTATTTCAAATACTTTTAAATCTTTAATTTCATTATTTAAATTAATAAAGAATTGCGTAGCAAGAACCATTGAAGCATCTTTACCAATTTTTTCTTTTATTTGAGTAAGTGTATGTAGAGTTACAAAGACTAAAGCAAAATTTGTACTCATTGCTATATTATGCTCTAATTCTTGAACCATTTTAGAATAATCTCTAAAATTATAAATTAAGTTTTTAAAGTCTGTTTCTCTAACTACTTTAGTTAATTTGCCCCTAGCAATTGTACAAGTCTCTAAAACCCATACACGATTGTTTTGAGCATTAATGCGATAGTAAATCTTAGATTTTTCGCCTTCTGCTCTTGCTCTTTTTTCAATTTGCTTTTTATCTTCAGCATAAATATATTCATCTAAACTATTTACACTATCTACACCGAGTAAGTTTTGCATTTTATTATTAATTAGTAGTTTATTATTATCACTTTCATAAATAGCAAGTGCTTCATTAACTAAGTTAATTGCATCAACTTGATATGTTGTTGGTGTATCTTCTTGGAATACTTGATCCTTTTTATTGATTAATACATAACCAAGTAATTTACCATTATTGATAATCTTTCTTTTAGATACATGCAATCTTTTTTCTTTAGTATTAAATAAATCAATAATGAGTGCATAGTCTTCTTCTTTTTCATAAGTTAGGATTTTTAAAAACGCCTTATATGACATTTGTCTTTCGCCTAAATGAACATATTTTACTATTTGTTCAAAGTCTTTTGCATTGTTAACATCAAACATATTTAAGAATTCTTTTGTGAAAAATACTATTTCACCTTTTTCATTTAAATAAACTAATATCGCACTATCAATCGAAGATGATAATTGAAACAATAAATTAAACTTACGTTTTTCAAGATATGAAATTGTGGCCATAACTAAGGTAAAGACTCCTTCAAGGAATACATATATGCCAAAAGCTAAAATAATTCTACCTGTTAATTTTTCTTTATAGAAGACAGAAACTGTAAATAGGATAGCATATACAGCAAAAAGGCTTCCTGGAACAATTGCTGCTTTTTTCTTATTAAGTAAAATACTTAAAACTAAGAAAAACATAACAATTAGACCAGCAACAAACAATAAATAATAATATTCTTTTACTAATTCTACTAATTCTGGAATCATATAATCCACCTTTAATCTTTTCTAATTTTTAGTTTGGTAATTAAACCAAATTCTTTCTATCCTTTTAGCCTTCTATATATTCACATTATATCATAAATTAAATATTTTTCAATTACTTTGTATTGACCTTGTGTTATTTATTGATTAAATATCTATCTAACATTTCTTCTAGTTTTTCAACTGTTTGATTAATGTTAATATTACCATCAATTGCAATAGAAATAAAGCCAGTTTCTTCACTTACAACGATAGTAAGTGAATCTGTCTTCTCACTAATTCCAATCGCTGCTCTATGTCTTGTTCCAAGTGATTTTGGAACATCATATCTATCAGTCGACGGGAAATAGGCAGCTGCACACATTATTTTGCTTTTTCGAATAATTACAGCACCGTCATGAGCTGCAGTACCTGGAGTAAAAATTGTAGTTAGTAACTCTTGAGAAACATTTCCATTGATGAAAATTGCTTTATCAATATAAGAGTTAAGATTGTCTTCTCTTTCAACTGTTATTAAAGCACCCAAACGACGTTTAGATAAGAACTCTGCAGTTGAAACTAATGTACTAATAATTTCTTGTTTTTCTTCTTTGTTTGAATAAGCAGCTGACACCTTTGTAGGTGCAAAGAAATAATCAAGCGAATGTCTAATTTCACCAGCATATACAATTAACAAAGCTCCTAAACTCCAAAAGAAAAGATAATCCAATACCTTTAAAAACATTTTAAATTGGAACACAAAGCTTACTGCATATAAAGCAATAGCTCCAAGTACAACTAGAAAAACTCGAACACCATGTGTTCTTTTTTTCATTATCTTATAGACGATAAATAACACTGCTAGTAATAATAGTACATCAATTCCTAAACGAACAAACCCTATTACAGAATATTCACCAGTATAAGAGCGAATCATATCCAAAATTTCTTGAAATTTCAACATTCTTTTTCACCTGCTTTTTCCATCAATTGATTAATTTTTTCTTTTCTTGTTTCATCTACTTCCTGTTTAGTTAAGAAGTACTTAATTATATCACAATCTCCTTCATCAATTGCGTAATCTAATGGATAATTATAATTTTCATCTTGAATTAAAATTCTAGCATTATTATCAACTAAATACTTAACAATATCTACATTACCTGTAATTACAGCTAAATGAAGAGGAGTTTGTTCTAGTTCAGCACCAAGATTAATATCACAGCCATTTCCTACAAGGGCTTTTAAGAAATTAAACTCGTTTTTTAAAATGGCCTTATGAATAGGAGCTTCTCCTAAGTCATTGGCAATATCCGGATTTACTCCATACTTTAAAAACAATTTAAATAATCTAATGTTTTTTAGTTTTAAAGCAACATGGAGTAATGTTTGACCACCATATATTTGAGTATTTATATCAATGTTTTCTTCGCGCATTTTTAATAAATTACTTTTAATATAGTAGTAACGATGTGAGTCTTGTTTAACCGTTCTCACAAAATCATTAAATATTCTCTTACTTCCCCGAATCATGCGCTACCTCTTTTAGTATTCTTTGAATAACACCATCAAAGTTCTCAATCAACTCCATTGACCAGACAATAATGTTTTTCTTGATCCTAGGATCTTTTAGAGAATGAATATCTCTAAATTCATTTAATATATCATAATTTGTTTTTCTAGAATCCCAATAAACAGTAATACCGTATAAGCTATAACCTACTTTTATTATAAATGTCCCAAGCTCAGAAGCAAAGCATGTTATATCTTCAGCTTCAAGAGCACTAATTAGTTTTTCAATGGTGCCTATAGGTTCAGGCTTTTTAAATACATCTCTTGAATTAATTATCTTATTGAGTTCTGTTAAGAATATTGCATTAGATTTTGTGGAAAGAAAATCTTTATTATCATAAATGATTAATTTCTTTCTAGTTAAGATAAGGTTATCGATCATATTAACAACCAAATACTCAGTATCAAGTTCATAATAATCTTGAATAAACAAAACATTATAATTAGCATTAATTAAATAACCCTTTTTTAAATCAACTATATTTAGTTGTCTTTTATAAATCTCAATAATTTCTTCTTCTTTAAAATTATTTGTAAGTAAGAAATTAGCTATTTTATCATATGCTTGTCTTTGAACTTCAGCATCAGCTATAAATAAGTTAACACTACAATTTTTATTAATTGTAAAAAGATTAGCTACATATTTATAAATACCCTTTTCAATAATCTCAACACCATAGTTTTCATAGTATTGATTGTAAATTGGAGCTTTCAATCTTCGTGTGAAGTCTTTAAAGCCTTTAGGTATTATATCGTATCTATAATTTAGTTCTATACTCTTACCCATACTTATTCTTGAAATCAAGTTGTTGAGTGCTGCTTCTTGGAATTGCAACTCACCACTAACTATTACTTGTTTTCCTTCCAGTGCATATACATACTCACTAGCTGAGAATATATGGGCATCATCAATTAATATTAAGTCAAATAAATTAGGGTCAATAAAATTGTTTAAGATTTGAGTATTTGTAAGAACTAAGTGCTTTATTCTATTTGTTTTTTTAAGATAAGCATTATAATCTAAATGTTTAAACCCAAACATATTGTATTTATTTACACTACGTCTAATAATCTTTCTAACTATTCTTTCTTCTATTGCTCTCATAATCTCTTCTTCTACTTCGACTGTAGTTTTAAGAGCAAGTTCAAATGTTTTATAATCTCTTAAATATTGATTATCCTTTAGATATATATCATTCAATGTAGAAAAGTATGTAAATTTAAAATCAGTTAATAGTGTTGTTGTTCTTTCCATACTAACTATATGTTCAATGAGTTTATATAAATGATATTTTTCAAGAACTTGTAAATTATCTGTGATTTTCAAATATGTAATTAAATCTTCTCTGTTTTCCATTTGAATTAATAAATTACTTAAATTATCATCAAACAATCCATAGTATAGTTGTGAAACAGAATTTTTGAAAATCTTAAAATACTGCTTAAACACTTCGTTTAAATCATCAATAGCAACAGATGATTTATTTAATACATTTGTTATACCTGAATAAACTTCTGGATTTAAACTATTCACCGCAGAAGAATACGATTCAAATGAACTTACATATAGTCTATATGCTTGAATAACTCTAGCAAGATACGCTAAATCTGTAGCCTGTCTTTTATATATCGAACCAAACAAATATGGGAATTCTTTATTGAACTTTAGTTCCTCTTTAACTTCCGCTATTTTATTATATGTTTCATCTAGATAATAATAATCTTGAGCTTTGATATATTCATCACGGCTTATTTTTTTCATTGAATATAAAGTATCATTTGATTCATTCAATTTCTTAATATAAGAATTGATTGAATAGATATCTTTTAATATCTCATCAAATTCATTTTTTTCATCGACAAATTCATGGATCAATAACTCTTTATACATCTCTATTATCTTTTGATGTGATTTAATAAAATAACTTAAAACTCTAGAGAAATTTTTAGTTTGATTTTCATGTAAATTAGAAATCCTTCTTAAGGATTTTAAAATCTTTGCCTTCATATGAGCATCTTCAATATTTTCTACATAATCATAAAGATTTTTAAAATCATCTAAGTATTCTTTTTTTAGTTCACAATCTAAAAGTGCTATGAATTTATCAGCTACTTCTTCTTTTTCAATTTCTAATTGTTGAGATTTTTTAATATTAATTAATACTGATTTATAGTTTTCAATATCTTTTGCTTTTAACTTTGAAACAATTTGACGATATGGTCGTTTTAATTTCAATCCTCTTTCAAAATCAATAATAAGTTGTATTTTATTCTTTATATCTAATTCTTCAATATTAGGAAGTTCCAGATCTAAAAATAAGTTTTCTATTTGGTTATTAATATCGTTATACTTATCAAAATACTTATTTGCAATATTATAAGTGTTTTCAAATTCACCTCTCACAATTGCTTTAATAAATTTTGAATTTGCTTTTGTATCTAATAATGTTTGAGACATTGCAAGTACTTCATTAAGCACATCGTTTGATAGTTCAAAATTATAATCTATTGCATTTTTAATTTTATGAATTGCTTTATTAAAAATATCGATTTGCATTGTTATTTTATTCAAAGTAACAACAATTTCTAAACGATCATCTATAATTTTATTAATTTTATCAAGATTATCGCTAGTGAAGAAACTACCATATAAAATCTCTAGCTCTTTTTTAATTTCAAACTTATCTAAATTCTCAAACCTTATATCAAGATCATATTCAAGTTCTTGTAATGTGAAAATTAAATTCTTTAAATTATGATATTCAGTTTTGGCTTTTTCATAATTATCTTGTTCAGCCCAAGACTTTGGAACATCTTGTACAGGCAATTGCGTTATATTATTAATTATGTTTTTCATAAAAGCATAATTAGATATTTCCACAAACTTATAATTTTCAATTAAACTATCTTTATATTTTTTTAACTCATCAAAGCCATTATAAACTTGGTGAATCAAAAACATTACTTGATTAGGATATTTAATATCATTAATAATTGGAATGTCTTTCCAAATACTGTCTTTAAAATTATCAAAATTTCCAATAGATTGTTGGATTGTCTTTACAGAGTCGACTATTTCTAAATACTCGTGTTTGTATATATCGGATAAATTATCTATTTCTATTTTTTCTTTATCGACTCTACTTAAGTTTATAAGTTCATTAACTACATCAATAAAGCGATGATCAAGTACTCTTCCTGTCATTGCTAGTTGATAATCATTTATATATTTATAGTTTGATAATAAACTATCAAAATTACTTGCTCTAGTTAAATCTCCTTGAACAAATTTAAGTTCATCAGATTTTAAAAATGTGGAAAAAGGTTTTGTGAAATTAGTAACATAATAACCAAGTCCTTTTCCTTTCATAAATTCATTTACTTCGTTAAGTGTATTATCTACATTAGATACATATAATACTCTTTTGCCACTACTTATAGCATTCACAGCAATGTCTTTCATTACTGTTGTTTTACCAGTTCCAAGTCTACCAGCAATAACAAATGATTCGCCTTCAATAGCTTGCATCAGCGCTCTTCTTTGTTTTCTATTATGTTTTTTTGAATAAAATACTATATGGTCTTCACTGAATAAATTTTCATATAAGAAGTCATCATATTGTCTACTTAAATTAAACTTATTTTGATTAATAATAATCTCTGGTTTTTGGACATATGCATAAGTCATATAGTTCTCAAACTCGAAATTGAATTCACTATATTTAAGAATATTCATAAAATACTTTTCAATATTTCCAAGAGTATCAAGTTTATCTACACTGGGAATAAGTATTTTCTTAGCACGATCCAAATACTCTAATAAAGGTTTGTTCTCAATCGGTTCAGAAATCATTTGAATATATACTTCATCACCATCAAATAAAATTTCAACAGGTATTAAAATCAGTGGGGAGAATATTTCTTTATCTTGTAAATCACGATACCTAATTAATCCATGAGTTAAAAAAACTTGATAAGGTTTATTCTTTTGGTTAACATTATTGAAATAATAATAGGGCATAGTAGATTTAAGATTTTCATTATTAATTGTGCTTTTTCCTATACCAAAATTTTGAATGGGTAAAAACGCTATTTCTTTAAAGTTAATTTGTTCATACTTTAATAACTTTTTCAAAATAGCGAAATGAATGGTTCCAAGTTCTAAATATTTAGAAGTATCGGAATAAATATCAATTAAATGACTTTCTCTAACAGAAATATTTAATTTTTTGTATTCTGCTCTTACCATATTTTTCACCCTTTTTATTTCCATAGGTATTTATATTATACCAAACGAACCACCATTTAACAAATATTATTTTTTTAAAAAATGCAAGATAATTTTAATCCTTTATTATTGTGTTTTTGCTTGTTAAATTTTTCCTAATCAACAATTAACTAAGAATATTTTTTTTAAATTAGCAATAAAAAAACAAAAAAAATTGTATATTTTGTGCTTTTTTATTCAGCCTTTTTATGTTATAATATATTCAATAGTTTTATAGAAGGAATGGTACATATGGCAAATTTTATTTATTCACAAGATCAAATTAACAAACTGAATAACGACATACAAAAACACTTTCCACACCTATTTCTAATAGATGAAACTATGAGCAAAACATTCCAAGGCGTTTCAAGACTTGTAATGTTAGACAGATATTCTCAAAAAGATATTAATCATGCTTCTCTAGGAGTAGGTGACTTAGTTATCCTAGTTATTAAAGAAGACCCTAAGTTTCCAACAAGAGGAATTGGTAGAGTTGTAAAACTAAATGAAGAAACTGCTCATATTGAAGTCGAACTAGAATACCAAGGAATGTGTGAAGATATCGATGAAAATAATATTGTAGTAAGAGAAATTAAGGTAATCGATAAACCTTTAGAAATCTATTACGAGCAAATTTGTCATAGAGTAGCAAACAATCTAGGAACTAGCGAAACACTTGATGTTGTTAATGACTTTTATTATGAACTAAATGAAATGAACTTAGTTCCAGCTGGAAGAGTTCTATTCGGGGCTGGTTCAAATACAAAGGTAACATATTTCAACTGTTTTGTTATGCCATTTATTCATGACTCCAGGGGTGGAATAAGTTCTCATCGTCAAAAAGTTATGGAAATAATGTCAAGGGGTGGGGGCGTTGGAACGAATGGTTCAACACTAAGACCTAAAAATGCTCTAGCAAAAGGTGTTAATGGTAAATCAAGTGGCGCTGTTTCTTGGCTTCATGACTTATCAGAGTTAACTCATCTTGTAGAACAAGGAGGTTCTAGAAGAGGAGCACAAATGATAATGCTTGCTGATTGGCATCCTGATATAATTCAATTCATTATATCAAAAATGCAAAACCCTAGAATCCTTCAATTCTTGATTATGAATCTAACTGATCCAGATATTATTCAAGAAGCTAAAAATAAATTGAAATTCAATCCATTATCTCCAGAAGATATTGAGATATATGAAAATATAATCGAACTTGAAAACAATAGACCAAATACTATAAGTAAATCTACTCTTAACAAAGCTACTGAAATTCTTAAAAACCAAGGGACTTACACAGTTAATAATCCTGAATTCTTAAGTGGGGCTAATATCTCTGTTGCTATTACTAGAGATTTTATGCATGCAGTTGAAAATGACCTAGACTATGAATTAAGATATCCAGATATCGATAATTACAATCCTGGGGAAAAGGCAGCATATGATGAAAAATGGCAAGATATCGGTGATGTTAGAGAGTGGGAAAGCTTAGGCTACAAAATTAAAACTCATAAAGTTATGAGAGCTCGTGAGCTTTGGAACTTAATAAATATCTGTGCTACATATTCAGCAGAACCAGGAATATTCTTCTTAGACAATGCAAATGATATGACAAACGCAAAAGCATATGGACAAAAAGTAGTAAGCACAAATCCATGTGGTGAACAACCATTAGCTGCTTATTCAGTTTGTAACTTAGCTGCTGTTAATCTCGCAAATATGGTTAATCACAAAACTAAATCAGTTGATTGGGATAGACTAGGTAGAACAATAACTACTGCTGTAAGAATGCAAGACAATGTAATCGATAGAACATATTACTTCTTAGAAGAAAATGAACAACAAGCTCTAGGTGAAAGACGAATTGGACTAGGAGTTATGGGCCTTCATGACTTAATAATTTATAATGATTTACGTTATGGCAGTGAAGAAGCAAATAAGTTCACTAATAAACTATTTGAATTCTTTGCAATTACTGCTTACAAAGCAAGTGTTGAACTAGCAAAAGAAAAAGGAAGTTTTCCATTCTTAGATCAATATGGCTCTAGACAAAAGTTTATTGAAACAGGCTATATGAAACAAATGCCTGAAAATTTAAGAAATGAAATACTTGAACATGGTATAAGAAACTCACATCTTCTTACTATTGCGCCAACTGGCTCAACCGGAACAATGGTCGGAGTTTCTACAGGACTAGAACCTTACTTTGCATTCAAGTATTATAGAAGCGGTCGTTTAGGTAAATTTATGGAAGTTAATGCTCCAATTGTTGAAGAATACTTAAAACTAAACCCACAATATACAGAAGAAACATTACCAGAAATTTTCGTTTCAGCTATGGAATTATCAGCTGAAGAACATGCAGATGTTCAGTGTATAATCCAAAGATGGATAGATTCATCTATTTCTAAAACTGTTAACGCTCCAAGAGGCTATGCCGTTGAAGATGTTGAAAGTCTATATATGCGTTTGTATAAAGGAAATGCAAAAGGTGGAACAGTTTATGTTGATGGTAGTAGAGACACTCAAGTATTAACACTTAAAAAAGATGACTCCCTACCAAAACAAGTAGGTATTGAAGATTTCGGAATAAAAGTTGAAGAAAAAAATATCGCTAAAGCAAAAGATGAAATAAACCCAGAACGTACAAAAGCAAATAAAAACATAGGTGTTGAGATTGGTGATTTATGCCCAATTTGTAACGAAGGTACTGTAGAAGATATCGGCGGATGTAATACTTGTACGAACTGTAATGCCCAACTAAAATGCGATGTTTAAAAATAAATGCTCTTAGTTTAAGAGCATTTTTAAAAGGATGAAGATATGAACCAAGAACATAGTTTAAAAATGAGAACAAAACCAATAGGTCATTTAATTGCAACAATGAGTCTACCTGCAATATTTTCAATGTTTATCCAAGCACTTTATAATATTGTTGATACATTTTATGTTGCAAAGATTGATCTTGCAACCGATAATTATATAACAGCACTCGGTTATGCCTTCCCAATCCAAATGCTAATCCTAGCATTTTCTCTAGGAATAGGTATAGGAACTAATGTTATAGTTGCTAAAAAACTTGGGGAAAGAAATTTAAATGAAGCTTCTAATATGGCTAAAACTGGTATCTTACTTGCTTTTATAGGTGCTGTATTGTTCTTTATTTTAAGTTTTATTATAGTAGAACCTTTCATGAACTTTATGTCGGATAATCCCGAAATAATAAAGCACGGAACTACCTACCTTAGAATTATTGTTATGCTTTCATCATTTTCAATAATGGAAATGGTCTTATCAAAAATTCTCCAAGGAATGGGACGAATGTTAATCCCAATGTTTGCGCAATTAATTGGCGCAATATCTAACATAATTCTAGACCCTTTATTTATATTTGGCGGTCTTGGTATTCCCGCAATGGGAGTTGCTGGAGCTGCATACGCCTCAATCATTGGCCAAGTACTAGCTTTCTTATTTGTACTCATTACAATTATTGTAACTAAATCAGAAATCAAGTTTGGATTTAAAAACTTTAAAATAAAAGCAACTTATATTTCCCAAATATTCAAAATAGGACTACCTTCTATGGTAATGAATGTTATTGGTTCACTAACCAATATATTCTTAAATAGAATACTTAAAATCTATGACCCAACTGAAGTAGCCAACGGAGTACTAGTCTCTTACTCCAAATTACAAAGCTTTGTCTTTATGCCTGTCTTTGGACTAAACCAAGGCGGGCTACCGATAATGTCTTATAATTATGGAGCAAATATCAAAGAACGGTATTTAAAAGCACAAAAAATCTTATTTATTACTGCTGTAATTATAATGACTTTAGGATTTCTAATATTCCAATTTTTCCCTGAAACCTTACTCGGCCTATTTACGCCAAGCGATGATCTTTTAACTATAGGCACTGGTGCTATTAAAAAAATAAGTTATGCTTTTATCCCAGCAGGAATAGCCATAATTACCACAGTATCATATCAATCACTTGGTAGAGGCTTTTCCGCATTAATAATGTCTGCTTCTAGGCAAGCACTTCTTCTTGTTCCACTAGCTTATATCTTAGGCTCTATTGGTGGACTTGACTTAATTTGGTATGCTTTTCCAATTGCAGAAATAATTGTTACTGTAATATTTGCCTTACTATTATTTAAAATTGTACCCCAAGCTTTTCTAAATAGAGAAGCTGAACTAGAAGATATGGTAGTTATGAATTAACTACCATTTTCTATTATCATTTATAGATAAAACATGTTATAATTAAAACATTGAGAAAGGAATTCATATGGAAAAAGCAATTATAGTTGCAGTCAATGCTAATAACAATTTAATAGATGA
Source organism: uncultured Bacteroidales bacterium (assembly GCA_964407835.1). Taxonomy (GTDB): domain Bacteria; phylum Bacillota_I; class Bacilli_A; order ML615J-28; family CAG-698; genus DUVT01. The sequence goes on along the minus strand of CAYOXB010000001.1, from coordinate 88,068 downwards.
AGAAATTTCCGAACTCATTAGTTTATCAGAAGCTTGTGGAATTGAAATAGTTGATCAAGTAGTTCAAAATTTAACTAGCATCAATTCAAGAACTTATGTTGGAAAAGGAAAACTAGAAGAAATAGAAATTGCTCTTAATAATCATGAAGTAAAGCTAATAATAACTAATGATGAATTAAGTCCTTTACAAATTAACAATCTAGAAACAAGCCTAGACTGTGATGTTTTTGACAGAACTTTTATCATCTTAGAAATCTTTAAACGTAGAGCTCAAACAAAAGAAGCAATACTACAAGTTGATCTTGCCTTCCAACAATACCAACTACCTAGATTAATTGGTTCTCGTAGCTACTTATCCAGGCAACGAGGTACAGGAGGCGGCTTTGCAAGAGGTCGTGGTAAAGGAGAAATGAAACTCGAACTTGAAAGAAGGGATATTCACAATAGAATAAGCTTTATCAAAAAAGAGTTAGCAGACCTTACTAAACTCAGAAAACAGCAAAGAGTTAAAAGAGAAAGACAAGAAATGAAAATAGTATCTCTTGTAGGTTATACAAACTCCGGTAAATCATCCCTCCTTAATGCTCTACTTCAATATTCAACACTTCCTAAAAAGGAAGTTTATCAAGAAGATATGTTGTTTGCAACATTAGAAACCGCAACAAGAGCAATTAAAACAAAGGAAAACATTAACTTCTTAGTTACAGATACAGTAGGTTTTGTAAGTAAGCTACCACATCAATTAATAGAAGCTTTCAAATCAACACTAGAAGAAATAAAAGAATCAGATTTAATTATTCATGTAGTTGATTCATCAAACAATCTATTTGAAAATCAAATAGAAACAACCAATAAAGTTTTAGAAGAAATAGGAATTAAAGATATTCCTATACTCTATGCTTTTAATAAAATTGATTTGCATACAGATTACTTTTATATTCCACCGCAATATAAAAACGCAATTAGAATCTCAGCAACTCAAAATCTTAATATAGATAGTTTAATCGAGGAAATAGAAAAAGAAATCTTTGCAAGCTATTCTAATATGGTTTTAGAGCTTCCTTTCCAAGAACAAAGGCTACTAAATATATTACAAGAAAATGCAATAATCAAAAAATTTAGCCAAAATGAAAATAACTTCTACATAGAAGCTAAGGTTCCAAATTATTTAATATCTTCATTTAATGCTTTTAAAAAAACAAATAACAATAAGCAGGAGGTCAAATGAAAGTAACTACAATAGGTATTGCAGGTGGGTCTGCAAGTGGCAAAACAACACTTGCCCAAAATGTTTATAACGCATCATCAAAATACTCTAGTGTTACAATGATTAGGCTTGATGACTACTATAAGCATTATGATGATTTAAGTTTTGAAGAAAGAATTAAACTAAACTTTGATCACCCAAATGCCTATGATTTCGATCTTCTGATTGAACATATAAAACTCCTAAAAGCAGGCATAGAAATACCCAAACCTATCTATGATTTTGTGAAATTCAACAGAAGTGAGGAAATAGAAAAAATAAAACCTGCAAATGTAATTATTATAGAAGGGATAATGTTATTTGCAGTTCCAGAACTTTGCGAGATGTTTGACATAAAATTATATGTTCAAACTCCTGATGATATTAGATTTATAAGAAGAGTTACTAGAGATATTAAATATAGAGGAAGAACACTTGATAATGTTATTGACCAATATTTAAATACAGTTAGACCTATGCATAATCAATTCGTTGAACCTTCCAAAAAATATGCAGATTTAATAATCCCAGAAGGTGGACAAAATGAAGTTGTTATTGATATAATTTTAAATAAAATTGAAAATCTTATTACAAAATAAAAACCAACAAATTTGTTGGTTTTTTTTACTTATTATAAACGACTTCACCTTGACGAATTGTTTTATAAATATTTATATTTTCATCAATTACAACAAAGTCTGCATCTTTACCTAATGCAATGGATCCTTTTCTATCATCTACAAAGATATTTCTAGCTGGGTTAATAGTTACAAAATCAATTGCTTCTTCTAAAGATACTCCTAAAACTTCTTTTACATTTCTTATTGCATCATCCATTTTAAGAACACTTCCTGCAAGAGCACCAGATGCAAGTCTTGCTTCATTGTTAGATACAAAAACATCTTGACCACCTAGTTTATATTTTCCATCAGGCAAATGCTTTGCTTCCATTGCATCTGTAATAACAACAAGTTTATCTTTTCCTTTTATCTTATATAGGATTTGAATTGCTTCTTTTGATACATGAACTAAATCTGTAATAACTTCCGCATACATTTCCTCAGCAAGAAATGCTCCACCTATTGTCCCCGCTTCACGGTGATGAAGTGGTTTCATTGCATTATAAGAATGAGTTAGGCTAGTTGCACCATTTGCTGCTGCTTCAAGAACTTCTTTAGCTGTTGCATTTGTATGGCCCAAACTTGGAACTATTTTTTTAGAAGCTAAATATTTTGTTAATTCTTTTCCATTTTGTTCATATGCTAGAGTAACTTGTTTAATGTTACCTCCGCTTGCTTTTTCGAATTCCTTAAATAACTCTACATCACAATCAATTATATATTGTTCTGGTTGAGCTCCTTTATATATCTTATTAATAAATGGTCCTTCTAAATGGATTCCTAAAACTTCTGCACCTTCATGATGATTTTTCTTCATATACTCATTTATATTTGCAAGAGCTAGTTTAATGTTTTCAACTGATTGAGTCATTGTGGTAGGAAGAAAACTAGTAACACCTTCTTTAGCAATCGTTTTTGCAATATTTAGAATATCTTTTTCAGTAGGATACATTGCATCACTACTATTAGCTCCATGAATATGTTTATCAACAAAACCTGGAACTAAGATTTGGTTAGCTTCTAGTTTATAAAAGTCACCATCTTCGCCTATTGCACTAATTTTTCCATTTTTTATGCTTACAGTAGTTTCAATAATGCCCCTACCTTCAACATAAATTTTTCCTTTAATACCTTTTAGTTCTTTCATTTTAATCCTCCAAGATAATACTTGTTTATAATTTATTATATACCTTTTAAAATCTCTAATTGCAAAATTTGCTCAAATGTCATTTCTTCATCAATACCTTGACGAATATCTTTATATTCAACAATACCTGATTCTGCTTTCCTACCAACTACAATTCTATTGTTAATCCCAATTAAATCAGCATCGTTAAACTTAACCCCAGGTCTTTCAGTTCTATCATCAAATAAAACATCATTTTCCTTACTTAGTTTTTCATATAGTTCTTCTGCTAGTTTATATGCTTCGCTACCTTCTTTTTCTAAAGGTAAAATATGAATATCAAAAGGAGTTACTTCTTTAGGCCAATTTGCTTGTTCATCTTTATAATGTTGTTCTAAAACAGCCATCAAAAGTCTAGATATACCCATACCATAACATCCCATTATTAATGGTTTTTGCTTTTGGTCTTTATCTAAAAATGTTGCATTCATTGCTGTAGAGTATAAAGTACCTAGTTTAAATATATGACCAGCTTCTATTCCTTTAGCGTGTTTGATTACTCCAACACCATCAGGAGATGGTGAACCTACTTCAAGTGGATGTAATTCAAAGTTACTCGCAAAAGTTCCAGTATCACTATAAACTATTGTGTCTTCCCCAATTTCAGACAGAACCATGAATTCTTCGCTTGATTTACCACCTATATTGCCGCTATCTGCGCTTACTATACGGTAATCTAAATCTAGTCTATCTAGTATATTTTGATAAGCCTGACGGACTTTCAAATACCATAAATCTAAATCTTCTTCATTTGCATGGAAAGTATATAGATCTTTCATTATAAATTCTCTTCCGCGCATAAGTCCAAATCTAGGTCTAAATTCATCTCTAAATTTAGTTTGAATTTGATATAGAGCTAAAGGAAGTTTCTTATAAGAATTTACATGATCACGAACAATCGAGGTTACTACTTCTTCGTGAGTTGGCCCAAGACAAAATTCACGATCATTACGATCTTGTAAACGCATAAGTTCTTTACCATACTTATCCCATCTACCAGATTCAACCCACAAATCTTTTGGATTTAAAACAGGCATATGAAGTTCACTACAACCTATTCTATCCATTTCTTCTCTAACTATAGTTTCTATTTTTTTAATTACTTTATAACCAAGAGGTAAATATGTATAAATACCTGCAGCAACTTGTTTTATATATCCGCCTTTAAGTAGTATTTTATGGCTTAAAACTTCTGCATCTTTTGGTATATCTCTTAGTGTAGGAACAAATAATAATGTTTGTTTCACTTAATCCTCCTATATTGCTTTTATAATATCATTTATTGTTACGAAAATCATTAGTCCAAATAATAGAAGCATTGTTGCAACAATTAGCCATGTTTCTACTTTCTTATTTGGTTTTTTCTTTGTTACTGCTTCATAGGCTAAAAACACAAGCCTACCACCATCAAGTGCTGGAATAGGAAGTAAGTTTAATAATCCTATATTGACACTTAGTAATCCAGTCCACATAAGTATTGATGTAAATCCCATTTTTGTAACTTTAACAGTTGTTGAAGCAATACCTACAAATCCAGACATAGCTTTAATAGAGATATCTCCACTAAACAGCATGCCCAGAGTTGAAAATACTGCAGTTGCGGATTTATATGTTTGAGTTAAAGGGAACAATAAACTTTGACCTAAACTAAATTTAGATACTGGAGATATTCCTATTGCAACTTTTACAACTTCTAAACCATTTTGTTTATATTGATAATTCATAACCTTTTTAGAATAAGGTGTAACTTTAACAGTTTTAACCTCTCCATCAACAGATAGTTCTAAAGTAATTTGGTTAGCTTCTGCCATTTTTCTACTGCCTTCATAAGCATTCAAAAATTTATAAACAGCTACGAAATCTTTTGCATCAATAGTTACTCCATCATATTTAAAAGCAGTAATAATAACTTCTTTTTCATCTTTAATAAAGCCACTTAAGCTTGAATTATTAATCATACTATCATTAGCTTCAATATATTTGATTATCTTAAGACCTTCTGCATGAGCTCGTGTTTCAATAGCAAGATTATTTAAAGTAATACTTGGCTGAATACTTAGGTGTTTTGTTTCTCCATCTCGCAAATAATAAAGCTCTATCATAGATAAATTTCCACTTTCACGGTAATTAGTCATAAAGACAGATACATCTTCCCATTCATCAATTTCTAAAGATATTAAAGAATCAGCTGTTTCTAGTTTAATTATCTTATCATAATTTCTCAAACCAGCTTCATAAATAGCAGATGATTCTTCGATTTGAATTTTAGAATCCTCAACTACCGGAAAACCATTTATTAATGCAGCTATAAAGAAAACTACAATAGCTAATAAAAAGTTCATTAGTGGTCCACCAAACATAACCATTGCTCTAGCACCTTTTGATTTTGAATCTAAAGTTCTATTATATGGTGCTATTTGTTGTTCTTGTTTACCAACATATAACATTGCATCAGCTTTAACAGTAAACAGACTTTCTTCTATTCCATCACTTACTTGAAGGAATAAATTACCTGTGTTTTCTTCATCAAAAATATCATATGTAATAATATCATAGATTGGGAACTTTTCAGGTCCCTCTAAATCAAAATATATACCTTGAACAGCTCCATCAACTATATCAAGTTTTACTCTTTTTTGATTTAAAAAAGGATCATCCTCTGCTTCTTCACCAGCGATAGCACAAAAACCACCAATGGGGAAAGCTCTAATTGTATAGAGTGTTTCTCCTTTTTTCTTTTTCCATAAAATTGGACCCATCCCAAATGCAAATTCACGAGCTAATATTCCTGCACGTCTTGCAAAGAAAAAGTGTCCTCCTTCATGTAGGGCGATTATAACACCCAAAATTATTATAAATACTAGTATGCCACCAAGCGTACCTAAAAATCCCATTTTACTTCACCTCAAATTTTTCTAGAAGTTGTTTCCTCAACAACTTATCATAACTTATAATTTCTTCTAATGTAGGGTTTTGAATATTTTGTGTATTTTTAACTGCATAGAAGATAATATCTTCTATATCTAAAAACTTTATTTTACCATCCAAAAATAACTTAACTGCTATTTCATTTGCACTATTATAAACCATTGGCATTATTCCACCCATTTTGCCTACTTCATAAGCAAGCTTAACTAATGGAAATCTCTCATAATCCATTGGACTAAAATTAAGACTTAATACTTCCTTAAGGTTTAAGTTTTTAATTCCTTTAATTTTATAACGATTAGGTAAACTTAAAGCATATTGAATTGGAATCTTCATATCTGGATAAGATAATCCAGCAATAATAGTTCCATCATTATATTCCACAAGTGAATGAATTATACTTTCTTTATGAATTACTGTTTCTATTTTATCGTAATCTAAAGAAAATAAATGATGTGCTTCAATAATTTCTAAACCCTTGTTAACCATTGTAGCACTGTCGATTGTTATTTTAGCACCCATTTGCCAATTAGGATGTTTTAATGCTTCTAAAACTGTAACATCATTTAATTCGACACGAGTTTTATCTCTAAATGAACCACCTGAAGCTGTTAAGACAATTCTATTAACATCTTCAATTCTACCACTTTGTAAACACTGTAAGACAGTACTATGTTCACTATCAATAGGTATTAACTTCACATTATAGTCATTTACATATCTAGTTATTATTTCACCAGCACAAACTAAAGTTTCTTTATTTGCCAGTAAAATATTATTTCCTTTTTTTATCGCTTCAACAGTAGGTATGAGTCCAACCATTCCAACTACAGCATTAATTACATTTACTCTTTCCTTTCCAAATGTCGCAGCTTTAATTAAGCCATCTTCACCAAAGCCAACTTCAAGATAAGGAAACCTTTCTTTTAACTTTTTGGAATCTTCTTGATTGATTGTAGAAACATATTTAGGTCTAAATTCATCAACTATTAAATAGGCCTTTTCAATATTTCTGCCTACGGAAATACTAATTAACTCATATTCTTTATTTTCTCTAATAATTTCGAGTACTTGAGTTCCAATAGATCCAGTTGCACCAAGTAAAATAATTTTTTTCATGCCTCTACCTTACCAATATTAAATAAAGAGCTTGAACAATAATATAATAAGCAACTCCAGAATAAATTAAACTGTCAAACCTATCTATTACTCCACCATGTCCAGGAAAAATAGTTCCAAAATCTTTTATATCAAAAGTCCTTTTAATCTTAGATGCTACTAAGTCACCAATTTGAACAGTGAGTGATAAAAACATCGACAAGAATAATCCAACTAATATTACGTATAGCAATTCTTTTGAATTAGAATGATTTGATATCTTTAGATAGAATATCATTGCAACACCAACTAGGCTTCCGCCAATTACACCAGCGATAGCCCCTTCAACACTCTTCTTTGGACTAATATCTGGAGCTAATCTCTTTTTCCCAAATAAACTTCCAAACAAATATGCAAATGTATCAGTTGCTATAACGATAGAAAATAAATATCCAAAACTTCTTCCACCTCTTAAATATATAAGAGTTTCACCAGGAGGAAACGGTTCTAAATATCTAATATTAATAACATAACCAAACATTAAACCACAATAAGCAATTGTAGTTATAGCTGCCATAAGATCGTATGCTGTTGATTCTTTTCTAAAAGTAGTAAGAAACATAATTATTAATATAACTGCAAGTAATAACAATATTTCTATCGGAAATGAAGTGCCACCAAACTTAGTTATAATCAAAACAATAACACCGTTAAATATAGCAATAAAAAATCGAAGGTTTTTTAAGGTAGGATGCTTTGATGCAAACATATTCATCATCTCGTATGAAGCAACCATACTTAAAAATATTCCTAAAGCTAAAAACAATGTCCCAACAATAGAAAATCCAACACCGCCAATGACAACTTCATATTTTAAGTCTATCATTACTAGCGGAACTAAAACAGCCATTAAAACTGCAGCTGTAATAATTCTTTTTTTCATTTTAAGCCCCCATATCGCCTTTCGCGTTTTTTATAATCTTTCAAGGCCTTATTAAATGCTTTTTTACCAAAAGCAGGCCAAAGTGTTTTAGTAATATAAATCTCACTATATGCAATTTGCCATAATAAGAAATTGCTTATTCTTTTTTGGCCACTTGTTCTAATTAATAAATCAATATTAGGATAATTCTTTGTATCTAAGTAACCCTCAAAAGTTTGTTTATCTATTTCTTTTATATCTTCTTCTAATATTTTATTAATTGCTCTTAATATTTCATCTTGTGAACCATAATCAAAAGCAATAATAAAAGTCAAACCCGTGTTTAATTTAGTATCTTCTTCAATACTATAAATTTGTTCTCGAAGTTTTTCATCTATTCTATCTCGTCTACCAATTAATTCCACCTTAATATTACTACTTATTAATTTTTCTTTATTTTCTTCAATAAATTCAAAAGGTAGTTTTAATAGAAAATCTACTTCTTCTTTCGGTCTACTCCAGTTTTCTGTGCTAAAAGCAAAAACAGTTAAGTATTTTAAACCTAGTTCATTTGCATAGTAAACTAATTCAATTAGTCTATTAGCCCCACTTCTATGCCCATAGTTTCTTGGTAAACCTCTTCTTTTTGCCCAAGTGCCATTACCGTCCATAATAATCGCAATATGGTCAGGAATATTAGCTTGAATATTTTTTTGTTTCTTCATAGCTTTCCTCCACTTGATATATTATACACTAATTTTAGATAAAACTCCATAAGTTTTATGACTTAATATGACATGTTTGGGTTTTATAATACTTATTAAAAATAAAACCCTATAGATTTAACTATAGGGGTTTTATTATATTTCCATAATTTGTTTTTCTTTTTCTTTGAAAAGTTTGTCAACTTCTTCTGTAAATTTATCAGTAAGTTTTTGAATCTTTTCAGTTTCTCTTTTTAAATCATCTTCGCTAATAACGCTGTCTTTTTCAAGTTTCTTCACTTGTTCAACCATGTCTCTGCGAATATTTCTAACAGAAATTTTAGCATCTTCTGCTAAGCCCTTAACGTCTTTAGCAAATTCTTTTCTTCTTTGTTCTGTAAGTGGTGGAAAGTTAATTCTAATAACAGTACCATCATTTACTGGAACTAAATTTAAGTCTGCAAGTTGAATTGCTTTTTCAAGATCTTTTAAAATTGACTTATCAAAAGGTTTAATAACTAATTGTGTAGCTTCTGGAACAGATAGAGATGCAATTTGGTTTAAAGGAGTTGCTACTCCATAATAAGACACTTCAACATTATTTAAAACTGCTGGATTTGCTCTTCCTGTTCTAATTAAACTAAGTTCACGTGAAAAAGCAGCAATTGTTTTATTCATTCTATCTTCACCATTTAAATAAATATCTTGTGGCATAATAAATTCCTCCTATTATTTTTTATTAGAAATAAGTGTGCCAATACTAAAATCATTTACAGCACGAGCTATATTTCCTTTCACATTCATATCAAAAACAAAAATATCAATATCGTTTTCTTGGCATAGGGTTGCAGCTGTTAAATCCATAACATGTAAATTTTTTTCTAAAAGCTCTTTATGGGTTAGCTTTGTAAACTTTTTAGCTTTTCCATTTGACTTTGGATCGCAATCATAAACACCATCTACACCATTTTTAGCCATTAAAATTAAATCTGCACCAAGTTCTGCACTTCTCAGAGCAGCTGTTGTATCTGTAGTAAAGAATGGAATACCATTGCCTCCACCAAAGATTAATACTCTATCTTTTGTTAGATGAGATAATGCTTTTCTTCGAATATAGGGTTCTGCAACTGCAGGTATTTGAAGAGATGTCATAGCTCTAGTATCTAAGCCCAGTCTTTCAAGAGCATTTTGTAAAGCTAAAGCATTTAAGATTGTTGCAAGCATCCCCATATAATCCGCACTTGATCTTTCCATTCCAGAAAGCAGAGCATCTTTCCCACGCCAAATATTACCAGCACCAACTACGATTGATAATTCTATATTACCTAAATCATAGAGTTCTTTAATGTCTTTGGCAATTTCATTTACTACTTGATGAGAAATACCAATCTTGTCTTTCCCAGCAAGAGCTTCACCACTAAGTTTTAAAACAATCCTTCTCTTCATTAGCCCTCCAAAAATATACTTTTATTTTTAATAAAAGGCACTTAAAAAATAAGCGCCAAGTTTTTTATGCATTAACTGCTGCCATAACTTCAGCAGCAAAATCATCTACACGTTTTTCTAGTCCTTCACCAACTTCAAGGCGTACAAATGAGATTATTTTAGAATCGTTTTGTTTAGCATATTGACCGATAGTAACATCAGGGTTTTTAACAAACTCTTGGTCAACTAAACAAATAGATTTCAACATTTTTTGAACTTTACCTTCAACAATACGATCAACAATATGTGCAGGTTTTCCTTCATTTAAAGTTTCTTGAACTAATATCTCTCTTTCGCTCTTTAAGAACGCTGGGTCAACAGAACTCTCATCTAAATATTTAGGATTCATAGCAGCAACATGCATACATACATCTTTTGCTACTTCTTCATTTTTACCTTCTACTACTGATAAAACAACAATTTTGCCATGCATATGACTATATGCACCAAATACTTGATTATCAGTTTTTTCTACTATATTAACTCTACGTAAAGAAAGTTTTTCACCAATAGTTGCTGTTCCATTAACGATCATATCATTAACAGTTTCATTACCCAATTTAGCATTAAATGATTCTTCTTCATTAGTTGCTTTGCTATTTGCAATAGCTTCACCAATTCTTGAAACTAAGTTTTGAAAAACTTCATTTCTAGCAACAAAGTCAGTTTCGCTATTTACTTCATAAACAACAGCGCGGTTTCCTGAAATATAAAATGCACAAGAGCCTTCAGCAGCTATTCTGTCTGCTTTCTTTTGAGCTTTCATAATTCCATTTTCACGTAACCAAACGATAGCTGCTTCTAAGTCCCCATTTGTTTCAACAAGGGCCTTTTTACAATCCATCATTCCTGCTCCAGTTTTATCACGTAATTCTTTAACTAATTTTGCACTAATCATTATTTAGCCTCCTCTTCAGTTTTAGGTGCTTCAACCTTTTTAGCTTTTGCTACTTTTGGTTTTTCTTCTTTTACTTCAGTTTTCACTTCAGCTTCTTTAGCAACTTTAACTTCTTCTTTAACTTCAGCTTTTGGTTCTTCTTTTTTCACAACTTTTTTAACAGGTTTTTCTTCTTTTACCTCAAGATTATCTTTTTCTACTTTAGCTTTTGTAGCTCTAGGATGTTCAGATTTTTCTTCTGATCTTTCTTCTTTGTTATATCTAGGTCTATCTGACTGTGGTCTTTCTGACTGAGGTTTATCTGAACTTTGTCTATCTTGATATGGTCTTCTAGGTTTTCTAGAAGCAAATTTATCTTTACTTCTACGGTTTCTATCTTCTACTACTGGTTCATCAACAAATTCTATTTCAATTGGTACTCCACCTTGAGCTTCTACAACTGCATTTGCAAGTGTTCCAACGATTAATTTAACTGCTCTAATAGCATCATCGTTTGCTGGGATAACAAAATCTACTTCATCTGGATCACAGTTAGTATCAACAATACCAAAAATAGGAATACCTAATTTTCTAGCTTCTTTAACTGCAATGTGTTCGCTCTTTGGATCTACAACAACCATAGCCTCAGGCATTGCTTTCATTTCTCTAATTCCGTTGAAGAATTTATCTAGTTTTTCTTTTTCTTTTTTAATTAATAAAACTTCTTTTTTAGGTAGTACTTCAAATACGCCTTCTTCTTCCATTTTTTCAATTTCAAATAGTCTACCAATACTACGACGTATTGTTTTATAGTTAGTAAGAGTTCCTCCTAACCAACGTTGATCAACATAAAATTGACCAGCTCTTGTAGCTTCTTCTTTAATTACATCTTGTGTTTGTTTACGAGTTCCTACAAAAATAACTCTACCATTGTTTTGAACGATTGTGAAAAGCTCTTTATATGCTTCCTCAACTTTCGTTACTGTTTTATCTAAATCGATAATATAAATCCCATTTCTCTCACCAAAAATGTATTCTTTCATTTTCGGATTCCAGCGGCGAGTGTTATGACCGAAATGGGCACCCGCTTCAAGTAATTGATTTTTACTAATTACTGACATTCTTTTCTTTCTCCTTTTTATTTTGTTTTGGCCTCCACAATTATCCTAAACAACCGCCACATAATATTATGCACTGGACGACCATCTCCTCTTGTGTGTGTATTTTTTTATTGCCTTACATATTATACCACAACCGCTTAGTATTTGCAAACAGTTTTGCGTATAGATTTAATTAGTACTTCCAACCCCGCCAACCCTTTTATCGCTTGGCTCTGGTTCGTTATCTGCAACTAAATATTTAGTAAATATTCCTTGAACAACCCTATCTCCTTTTTTTAAAGATAGAACTTTTTCACTAGTATTTTCTAAGCCCATTAAAATATGGCCTTCATTATCTTCATTATCAAAATAATCACTATCAATAACTCCTAGTTGATTAGTAAGTCTTATTCCATGCTTAATTCCTAAACTTGATCTTATTACAACAAGTAGCACTTCATCACTTTTCATATATGCTTTTATTCCACTTGCTACTACTATTCTTTCTTTAGGTTTGATTTCTAAATCCTCAACTAAATGAAAATCATAACCTGCAGATGATTTAGTGCTTCTCTTCGGAATAATTACATCATAATAGCATTTTTCATCAAAATGCTTTTTAAATTCTGTTTTACTAACTTTTAAAAATCCCCTCATTCTTCATTCTCCTTGTTTTTATGTTTTGCCATCGGATGATGTTTTTCATATTCTTCTTTTAATTTATCTTTAGATACGTGAGTATATATTTGGGTTGTGGAAAGATTAGCATGACCTAATAATTCCTGAACACTTCTTAAATCAGCCCCATTATCAAGTAAATGAGTTGCGTATGAATGTCTAAACATATGAGGTGAAATGTTTTGATTGTTCATAGCTTTTTCATTTAACTCTTTTAAGATAACTCTCACTCCTCTAGAAGTAAGTGGATTACCTTTAAAATTCAAAAACAAAGCATCACTTGGTATAGCTGTTTCTTTTTTCAATAACTCATTTCTAGAGAAATTCATATAATCTAGTAGCGCTTCTTTAATTCCTGAATGGAATGGAACATATCTTTCTTTTCCACCTTTTCCCATAACTATAAAAGTTTGATTATAAAAATCAATATCTTGAATCCTTAAACTAGTAAATTCACTAACACGCAAGCCCGTTCCATATAGTATTTCAAGCATTGCATAATCTCTTTTACCTATAACTTGATCTGTATTAATACTTTCAAACAAATTGTCTATCTCTTCACTATATACCATCTTTGGAAGTCTTTTGTTTTGTTTTGGTGCAGATGTAGTTGCAAATAAATTAGTCTCCACAATTTCTTCTTGAACTAAAAACCTATAAAAGCTTCTCAAGCTACTTAGTTTTCTTGCAACGCTTCTAGGATTATGCTTTTGGTTTAAATGAGCCAAGAAATATCTTGGAATATTATTACCTAGTTTAGTTAATCCGCCAAATTGATTTGTTTTTAAAAAGTTTTGGAATTCTTTAATATCAAATAAGTAAGAGTTAAGAGTATGTTCTGAATAATTCCTCTCATTTTTTAAATACATATAAAAGTTACTAATAAGTTTATCTTCACTCATTGATTTCACCTAACAAAGATTTTAGATATTCTATACTGCGAACTCCATAATATTCTTTCCTATCTCTTTTTTTAAGTCTTTCAGTTATATTTTCAAAAATCCCAAAATTAACATTCATGGGTTGAAAATTACTATTGGGCGAACTAATGTAATTTGCTAGTGCACCTAAACCTGTTTTCCTTGAAAAATCTATTAAAGGCTTATCTTGTAAATATCTTGCCATATTAATACTAGCAACAAGCCCACTTGCCGCACTTTCAACATATCCTTCTACACCGGTAATTTGTCCTGCAAAAAACAAATCTTCTCTATCTTTAGTTTGAAAATATTTATTTAATAATTTCGGACTATTTATAAAAGTATTTCTATGCATAACACCATAACGGACTATCTCGGCTTTTTCCAAACCTGGAATCATTCTAATTATTCTTTTTTGTTCACCAAACTTAAGTTGAGTTTGAAAGCCAACCAAATTATACATAGTTTTATTTATATTATCTTGTCTTAATTGCACAACTGCATATGGTATTTCACCTGTATTTGGGTTTTTTAAACCTACAGGCTTAAGCGGTCCAAATAATAAAGTCTTCTCGCCTCTAGAAGCCATATCTTCTATTGGCATACAACCTTCAAATATTTTCTTTTCAAAGTCTTTTATTTCAGCCTTTTCAGCATTTATTAATTCATTATAAAAATTATTATATTCTTCTTCATTCATAGGGCAATTTAAATAACTAGCTTCACCCTTATCATATCTGCTTTTTAAATAAGCAATATCTTTATTAATTGATTCTTCTAAAACAATTGGAGCTACTGCATCAAAGAAATATAAATGATCATCATCAGTTAGTTTTTTTAAAGCTAAACTTAAATCATCGCTAGTAAGAGGACCTGTTGCAATTATTGTTGGTCCAATTGGTATTTCTTTTATTTCTTCATTAATAAAACTAATGTTTTTATTTTTTAAAAGTTTATTAGTTATATACTCTGAAAACAAAACTCTATCTACAGCCAAAGACCCTCCTGCAGGAACTTCTGTTTCCTTCGCTGCTTCCATTATTAAAGAATCAAGCATTTCCATTTCAACCTTTAAAAGACCAACTGCATTTTCAAGAGATATTGCTCTTAGGGAATTAGAGCACACAAGCTCAGAAAACAACCCTGTTTGATGAGCAGGTGTAGTTTTCTTTGGTCTCATTTCATATAAGTTTACTTTAAATCCTCGCTTAGCAAGTTGATATGCAGCTTCTGATCCAGCTAGACCAGCACCGATAATATTAATTGTTTTCATATTTTTCCCTCACCTTTAATTATACCATTAAAATTAATCAAAAACAAAACAGAGATATAGAAAAAGGCTAATAATTTAGCCTTTTATTGTTTCAATTAATTTTTTATATTCTAATGTTTTTCTAAACTCTTCAAGCTCTGGATCTTCTTTCATAAAATCTCTTAATTTAAAATCTTTTAAATTAGCATATAGTAAACAATTATATGCATTTTCTAAATCATCAAGAGCAACATATAAACACCCTAAGTTATACCATATATCAGAGTTATCTTTATCTTTTGAAATACCTTCCAAATATGTTTGTTTGGCTAAATCAAAATCTTTAAATATATCTTTATATAATAGTCCTAAATTTAAATAAGTTGTTATATGTGGATTATCTTTTTCTAGTTCAATTTTATAATACTTCAATGATTCATCAAAGTCTTTTAACTTTGAATATATTACACCTAAGTTAAAAGCTACTAAACTACCATTAGGATCAATATCAAAAGCAATCTTTGTATGTTTTAAAGCAAGCTCATAATTTTCTTTTTTATCATAAAAAGGTCCTAAATTAGTATTTGCCCAATAATGATTAGGATCATATTCAATTGTCTTTAAGTAATACTTCTCACATTCATCATTATCTTGATAATCTAAAATTAAAGCTATACCAAAATATGCATCTGCATATTCAGGGTTAAGCATCAAAACTTTTTTAAAGTTTATAATTGCATCCTCAGCTCTACCTAAATCATTATAGCTTGATGCAAGACCATAATAAGCTAAAAAATTATTAGGTTGAACAGAGATTACATCTTCAAATATTTTTAATGCGGAATTATATTTTTTCAAATCTAAATATATGGCCCCCAAATGAAGTAAATCGTCAATCCTAACTTCTTCCACAAAAGCTGTTTCATAAAGCCTAGCAGCTTTTATTAAATTGTTTTCTTTATAAGCTGCTTTAGCTGCTTCAACATATGTTTCATATTTATCCATATATTATTTTACCTCATGATATTCATAAATATATATAGTAATATTAATGAATTATTTAAAAAGTGAATTCCTATTGGAACAAAAATATTGTTTTTCGATAAGTAATAACTAAAAGTAATAATCAAAGCCATTACAAAATATTGAACAAAGAATATATCTATAGCGTGGAGTGCAGAAAAAATAGCTGCTGATATAAATACTCCCAGTAGTCTAGGCCATTTGAATTTATCTTCGATAACTCCAATTAATGTTTTTCTAAATATTAACTCTTCCACAAAAGGTGCAAATAAGACAACCGCTATATACATTAAAGCTTTTGTATTAGATGCTAGAGCAAATTCGATTAAACTTTGATTATCACTAGAACCTGCAATTTCAAAATATTCAAATAATTGATCCATTACATTCATAGCGATAATCATTATGCCAAATCCACCAAAAATAAGAAATAGATTATTACGCTTATCTTTTTTAAACTTTCTAAAATCTTCTTTAAAAACATTTCTTAAAAATATTATTCCTAAGATGGATAAAATCAACCCTCCAAGAAATTGAGCGACATTTAAAACAGCCCACATTTCATTAGTTAGTAAATTATACTCTTGATTATAAATATAGTTCGCAAAATCAAGAGCAAAGCCTGGCATTTTAAATTCATAAAAAAGCATTAATACCGTTTGAATAATTGATTGAATTCCATAAAAAGCAGCAAAACCTACAAGGAATGTAATTAGATAAAACGATCCATTAGTAACTCTTTTAGATATTCTAAAGCTTTCTTCTATTTGTACATCAACAACTTCAACTTCTTCATTCATGTTCTTTTTCTCTTTCTAGATACTCAGTCATAATACTAACTAAGTAATTAATGTTTTCTTCACTTATATAACTGTCTTTAGCAGAATGTATATTCTCAATCTTATATTTTCTGCCTTTTTTATTATAGCACATTATACCAACAGAATTCAAACCCTTAAAAGACATGTGATCACTTGCTTCTAAAATAGAAGTTTTCCTATATTCAATATCAATATTTTCATTATTATTATCTTTACCAATTTCAATAATATCTTCAGCAAGTTTATTTTTCTTAAAAGCTGCAACACCTAATAAATTTCCCCTACCTACGCAATCAAAATTAATAAATTTTTTATTATAAGCTTTATAGGTAGCTTGTTTTCTTAAAAATGAAGCTAAAATATTTGAGCCAAATAATCCCTTTTCTTCATTATCAAAAAATACATAAGCAACTTTGTCATTATTTATTGTTTCCATTAATTTTAGTAATACTAATATACCACTAGTATTGTCATTAAAGTTTTTCTTATTAGCAATACCTATTCCCATAACATACAAAAGCATAAGAATAATAACGATAAGAGGTAAAATCATTGGTAGCTCAAAGTAAGCAGCTAGCAAGACTAAAAAAATCGGAAATAAACTAACTACTATATTAAGAAGTAAGACACTTTTCATTAAAAAACTTGGCATTCTAGGAGGCGTATCATAATGAGCCATTAAAACATACTTAGCTGTTTTAAGATTACCAATAACAACGTTTTTCGCAAGAGGAGCTTTTGGATATATTTGATAGCTAAGTTCAGCCTTTTCAGCTTTAGTCTTCAAATAATCACGAAAGTTCTTTTTACTCTTCCTATGCATCCTCTCTTGTAAATACGTTAATTCATCAAGTAGTTTTTTCATTCATTAACCTATTGACCTAAGTTTTTAATTTCTTTTTGAATTTTTTCCACAAATTCGAGAATAGATAAAGTTACTGATTCTTGCTTACCATAAGCACGATAAGTTA
The DNA here is from genome assembly GCA_964407835.1 of uncultured Bacteroidales bacterium. Taxonomy (GTDB): domain Bacteria; phylum Bacillota_I; class Bacilli_A; order ML615J-28; family CAG-698; genus DUVT01. The sequence continues at coordinate 70,237 of CAYOXB010000001.1, read as the reverse complement.
AAACTTCTTCTTTAACCTCATTATCACCAATAATTAATTGATAAGGTATTTTCTTAGTTTGTGCTTCTCTAATTTTATAGCCTAATTTTTCTTCTCTAGAATCTACTTCTACTCTAATATTAGCATCTAATAAAATATCTTTCACTTTATTTACATACTCTAAATGATAAGTATTATTAACCGGAATTAGTTTTACTTGTACAGGGGCAAGCCATGTTGGAAAAGCTCCACCATAATGTTCAATTAAAATTCCAATAAATCTTTCAAGCGAACCAAAAATAGCTCTATGTAGCATAACTGGTCTAACCTTCTCACCATTTTCACCAATATAGAATATATCAAATCTTTCTGGTAAATTCATATCTAGCTGAATAGTTCCACATTGCCATACTCTATTCATTGAATCGCGTAATTTGAAGTCTAATTTAGGTCCATAAAACGCTCCATCACCAGGATTTACTTTGTAATTTTTTCCTACTGCTTCGCATGCTTTTGCTAGTGCTTTTTCTGATTTATCCCAAACTTCGATAGACCCAATATACTTTTCTTCAGGCCTTGTAGATAATTCAATGTGATATTTCAAACCAAAAACTGAATAAATTTCATCAAATAATTTAATTAAATTTCCTACTTCATCGATAATTTGATCTTCTCTCATATAGATATGAGCATCATCTTGAGTGAAGTTTCTTACTCTAAATAAGCCATTTAAAGCCCCACTTGCTTCATGTCTATGAACTAATCCTAGTTCACCAACTCTAAGAGGAAGGTCTTTATATGAGTGTAGGGAGTGTTTATATACCAACAATCCTCCAGGACAATTCATCGGTTTAATCGCAAATTCATGCTTGTCAATTTCTGAAATATACATATTATCTTTATAGTTTAACCAGTGTCCTGATATCTCCCATAAGTCTTTATTAAGCATAATTGGAGTTTGAATGAACTGATAATTTTCTCTAGTGTGAACCTTGAACCAGTATTCTTCTAGTGCTCTACGAAGAATCATACCCTTAGGTAACCAGAAAGGAAAGCCAGGACCATATTCGCTTAACATGAATAATTCAAGCTCACGCCCAAGTTTACGATGATCTCTCTCAGCTCTTTCTTTTAATACTTCTAAGTGCTTATTCAAATCTTCTTGATTAAAAAAGCATGTTCCATATATTCTTTGAAGCTGCTCATTTTTAGAATCTCCCCTCCAATAGGCACCACTAATATTAAGTAATTTAAAATATTTTAAATGCTTAGTATTATCTAAATGCGGTCCTCTACAAAGATCAGAAAAATCCCCATGAGTGTATGTAGAAATAACTACACCATCCTCAAGTTCATTTATAATTTCTTGTTTGTATTTATCATAAGAAAACTTCTTCAAAGCTTCTTCTTTTGATAATTCTTCACGAATAAAATCATAATTTTTACTAGCAATTTTCTTCATCTCATCTTCTATTTTAACTAGATCAGCTTCAGTTATCTTAACATTATCCCCAGGATTAATGTCATAATAGAATCCTTCTTCAATTGCTGGACCAACTCCAAATTGTGCCTTCGGATATAATTTCTTAACAGCACTTGCAAGTAAATGACTACAAGAATGATTCAAAGCTTCTAAAGCTTCAACTCTCTCCTTTGTAATTAATTCAAGTGTTGCATCAGCTAGTATTGGTCTGTTCAAATCATAATCTTCACCGTTTACTTTAGCAAATATTGATTTCTTTGCTAGAGATGGAGATATGCTTTTAGCAATATCCATAGCACTTAGGCCATCTTTATATTCACTCACACTTCCATCTAAAAAACTAATTTTCATATTATCCTCCTAAAAAATAAAAACGCCCTTCTAAAAAGGACGTATTATAACGTGGTACCACCTTAATTCAATAGTGTTTAAAAACACTACTGCGCTCAATTTCATTAACGCTGAATAACGGAATCTCTTTCGAGTTCAACTCCACGGTAGTAACTAATAAGTTTTATTAAGTATCTTTCACTATCATACTTTCGCTATAAATAAAAATTTTATTAATCTTGTCCACTTCACAGTTTTATATTAATTATTATACAACTTCTTTTGTTCCTTGTCAATCTTATTGACTACTTTTTGTTAGCACGATAATCAATGTCATCCAAATTAACAGGAGTCATTAAATATCTAATTCTTGAAATAATCCTTTCACTATTTATTACATTTTTACCCGTACTAGATTCTTGGAAATGTAGTTTTAACTCATCAAAACTCAAATTACTAGTCATACAAACTGGTAACTCCATATCAATTCTAAACTGTAAGATTGGTCCCAATACTTCATCACGAATAAAATTAGTATTACTTTCTGCACCAATATCATCTAAAATTAAAACATCAGCGTGTTTTAATTTATTTATATATGTTTCAACTGCTCCATCTGCTATGCTTGATTTAATTTGACGAACTAAATCTGGATAATATGCTATTAAAACTTTATGGCCTTTTTCACTAAGTCTATAAGCAAGTCTTTGCATTAAAAATGTTTTACCTGTTCCAAATTTACCATGGATAAAAACACCTTTAATAAATTTGTTGGGTTTATATGTTTTTTGAAATCTAAGAACTTCGTTTAGAACTTCACTTCTATTAATACTATTATACAATTTATGATTAGCAATATCTGGAAATGTTGGGAAAAACAAAGTTTCAAGATTATTTTTTGCACCTGTATCCTCAACTTCATAATAAATTAAATCAACAACTCCACCACTATATTCAATTCTAGAAGCCATTCCAAAAGGATCATCCAAATATCCTTTAGGATTTTTCTTACAAATCAAATTATTTTCCTGTTGAGTTGTAAGCGTACTTAAATTATTAATAATATCATCATCAGTAAGTTTATTTTCTAAAATGAATTTTTTAATTTCTGCATCTTTAAATAAATTGTCAATTGCGCTTTTTAAATAATTCATATTATAATTCCTCTTTAGCTTCAGCAAGAATCTTTGCCTTTTCTTCTTGACTTAGTTTTTCTGCTTTAGGTAGTTCAGCTAATTGACTTTCATAACTTTCATACCAATCAGGTACTGGAGCAGATTTTTGTCCTTTTACAAATGTAGTTTTAGGTGCCTTACGCTTTTCGTTTTCCTTGCTAATATATTCTAAAGCTTCAACTGCATTTTTTATTCCTGCTCTTGCCCAAGTATTTGCAATCTTTTCAAAATATGGATACCCAGGTAGAACCCCTTCTTTTTGATTATTAACCAATAAGATCATTACATTTATAATAGCTTGAGAAAAATTAGTATTCTTTTGTAATTCTTCAATAATAGCAATTTCTGAAACTGCAGGTTTAATTCCCCCATTTAAACTAGTAAGCAGTTCAATCGGTGACATTTTACCTAATTTATCAACTAATATATATTGTTCACTATCTTTAGCACTATTAACAAATGCATCAGCTTCTTTTGTAACTATAACCTTTTTAGTATCTCCGCTTTTCTTTTGATAGTATTTTCTAGCATTCTTAGATATATCTTGGAACTTTAAGTCTTTATCATATTCAATAGTATTCATAACTACTTCTTTCATCTCTTCTTCATTTAAATTATAGTTATAAGATGTAGACAAAATATGAGCAGCAAATTCTTCATCATCAAATATTTTTGAATCGATGAACTCAGTGTCAAAATTCATTTTAAAAAAGACATAATCAAAATTTGGATTAGTAATCTTAATATCTACTTGTGATTTTAATTTTAAAATACTATTAAAAATATTACCAACATTTTGTTCTTGAAATTCAAATACATCATCAAATGATTTAGTTACATCATCATAGCCCCTTGGGGATGATGTGTTAACCTTACTTAATTTTGAAAACTCTACTTCACCTACTTGATTATATAACAAAGTAGATAGTAAATGGTTTTCTAAAAATGCTCTTTTACATGCTGGGGTTTTCAAATATAAATGATAACCTTTTTGTTCGTTGTAATATGTCTTTACAAGCGATAAACCTTCAAGCTTGGAAAGCGCCCTTTTAATAAATTTTGGAGTATTAAAATTAAGAGCATCGATGATTTTTTTAAATTGATATGATTGATGAGTGCTTAACCCATATAAAAATAAGTATAATGAAAAACTATCCATTCCCATTATAGGCAAATAATATTGGCTTAAAACATTATAATCTTCGCCACTTAGTTCAGATACATATGATACTTTAAACACGCCATTTAAATCTATACTCATTTTAATCTCCTTTCTATATATATACAATATATACACCTATGTAATTATAGGTGTTATTATAATCCTTTATATAAACTAACTCCTTTAAAAGGCAGTTGTGAATCTAAATATTTATACATTCTTTCAATAATCTTTTTACCCAAACCAAAGGGTAGTATTTTATATGTAGTTATTTTTATATCTATAGCTGTTTCAGAAATCCTTGGACTAATAATTGTAATGATACAAGTATAGTTTGCTCCTTGGAAAAATATTTCATTATATTGATCTTCTATATTTTTTATTTTAGCATTTTCATGTTCAACTAACTTCAAAACTACTTCTTTTGCTTTATTGCTAGTAGTTCTATAATACCTTGATCTAAGCTCTGGTATATGACTATCTTCTGTTGTTTCAAAATCATTTGAGAAATAATCTTTAAATTTCATTTAATAACCTCCTTAGTAAAACATCAACTTCTCTTTTTGTATTTGTGATGTCCTGGCTATTATCGATTACATAATCAGCTAAGTCTAGCTTTTCTTCAATTGATATAGTAGCAGCTATCTTTTTCATTGCGAAAGCTTTATTGATATTATCTCTTTTCATTAATCTTGTTAATTGAATTTCTTCGCTAACACGGACAACAATAACTCTATCAACTAAATATTCTAAACCTTCTTCATATAAAAGAGGTATATCTACAAAAATTAAATTTGAGCCTCTAACACTATAGTTTTTTATTTGTTCATTAATTTTATTAATAACTTTAGGATGGACAATACTATTTAACTTTTGTCTAGCTTCCTCATCGTTAAAAATAAGTTTTGCAAGTTCACTTCTGACAACAACACCATCAATAATATAATCTTTTCCAAACTCTTTTTCTATTTCTTGAATAATTTCATTATTCATTAATAAATTATGTACAATTTTATCAGAATCAATAACTGGATATCCTAGCTCTAACAAGTATTTTGTTACTGTAGATTTACCAGTAGCTATTGAACCTGTAACTCCAATAACCATAATTTTACCTCTGTACTTTAGTTTATTATGTTTTACAGCCTTTGTCAATCAATTTTTTGACAATTCAAGCAAACATAGGATGTTCTTCCACCCACTTTAATTTTAGTAACTTTTGCTTTGCAAACTGGGCAATAGTCCTTTGTGTGAATAAGTAATTCATTTTGAAACCTACCACTAATACTATGGCTAGATGTAAATGTCTTAATTGTAGACCCACCTAGTTCAATTGCTCTTTCAAGAACAATCTTAGTGTTTTTAGCTATCTCTTTTCCTACTTCCATAGTAATAGTATTAGATGGTTTTAGTGGATGAAGTCTTGTTCTAAACAATATTTCATCAACATATATATTACCAATCCCACTTATAATACTTTGATCGAGTAGTGATGTCTTAATTGCTCGATTAGATTTAGTTAATTTTTTATAAAATGTTTCAAAATCAAAGTCAGGATCAAAAATATCTTCTGCAACCCTTGCAAAGATAGGAAGTTTATACAATTCTTTAAGACTCATCTTAGGAACTAAATCCATTGTTCCAAACTTTCTTACATCATCATACCTTAAACTATATCCATCAGTGAACTCAAAAATTATATGTTCATGCTTTGTAATATCTTCACTAGTCATTAAATTATATTTACCTTCCATTCTTAAATGACTTACTAAAATATAACCATCTAGAATAAAAATTAAATATTTGCCCCTTCTTTTAATATCTTTAATTCTTTGACCAATTAAACTACTCTTAAATTCCGCTGGACTCATGTTTCTAACAATCTTAGGAACAAATACTTTCACATCTTTAATTTCTTTATGCAATACATTTTTAATTAACGTATTCTTAACTGTTTCAACTTCTGGTAATTCTGGCATCTTTATCACACCTTTTTATTTATTTAGCTTCAGCCCAATTATTCCCTACAGATAAACCAACAACTAAATTTACTCTTAGCTTGTAAGCTTTCTCCATTTCTTCTTTTACAATCTTCTTCATTAATTCTACTTCTTCTTCTAAACAATCAAATAACAATTCATCATGGATTTGAGCAATCATTAAAGATTTAACACCTTCAGCTTCCATTCTCTTTTTTAAATTAACCATTGCTACTTTAATTATATCAGCAGCACTTCCTTGTATAGGAGCATTCATTGCTGTTCTTTCTCCAAATGAGCGAATAGCTTGGTTTTTGTTTTGAATTTCAGGGATATATCTTCTTCTATTTAATATAGTCTTCGTATATCCATTTGCTTTTGCTTGTTCTATTAGCGAATCTAAAAATACTTTTGTTTTTTTATATGTATCAAAATATTTATTAATATAAATATTAGCCTCCAGTGGACTAACATTAATTGTTTCACTAAGCCCCCAAGCACTCATACCATAGATAATTCCAAAATTAATAGCTTTAGCCATTCTTCTCATCTCTTGAGAAACAGACTTAATATCAACATCATATAGTCTTGATGCTGTTTGTGAGTGAAAATCTATTGACTCATTAAAAGCCAAGACCATTTCTGGATCATTTGATAGGTGCGCTAAAACCCTAAGTTCAATTTGCGAGTAGTCAGCTGCTAAAATCTTACCATCTTTAAATCTAGAAATAAATATTTCTCTTATTACTTGTCCTTCTTCTGTCCTAACAGGCATATTTTGAATATTAGGTTCCATTGATGAAAGCCTACCTGTTTGCGTTTCAGTTTGTCTATAGAGAGGATGAATATAACCTTCCTCATCTACAAGCTCTCTAATACCATTAACATAAGTAGTTATTAATTTATTTAAACCACGATATTCTAATACTTTTCTAGCGATTGCAAAATCATCAGCAAGTTTTTCTAAAACATCAACGTTTGTAGAATAACCTGTTTTGTTCTTTTTGCCATGAGGCAGTCCAAGTTTTTCAAACAATATATCTCCAAGTTGCTTTGGAGAGTTTATATTAAATTCTTCATTTGCTAAATAATGTATCTCATTTTCAATTAATTTTATTCTTTCACTTAAGTCAATCCCAATATCTTCTAAACGTTTAACATCAATTTTAAGCCCTTCATTTTCAAGGACTGCTAACATTTCAGCTAAAGACATTTCAACATCAGCAAGATAACTCATTTCAAGTTGTTCAACTTGTTTTTTTATATCTTCCCAGTTTTCTAAAAGTAATACTCCTTTTTCAACTGAGTGTTTTGCATAAACATCAAGCTCCGGTGCTTTTAACTTACTCTTAGCGCCATAGACATTATCGTAATAGTCTACTAGATTCGTAACAAAATTAGTTATTACTTGTTTGAAGTCGCCAACACCATAACTAGGATTAACTAAATAAGCATAAATAATTAAATCAAAAACAACTCCTTTTATATTAAGATTGTAACGGCTTAAGATTGCTAGTATAAGCTTATAATCAAAGACAATTTTTTTATAATTAGGATTTTTTAAATATTCATGTAAACTAGCGTTATTTTCTAATACTTCACTTGTAACAAAATATTTTCCATTTTTAGTAACTATACTAAATCCTAAAAACTCTGCATTTAGATAGTTCTTGCCCACTACTTCAAAGTTAAGAAAGCTTTCCTCTTTTAAAACATCAGAAAAATCAAAATCTAAATTATTAACTAAATCATATTCAGTATTTTTACTTGGCTTTGGTTTATCGAGAGCCTTTAAAAAAGAATTGAATTCTAATTCTTGTAGAAAGGAAACTAGTTCATCATAATTATATTGTTCATTTTTTAAATCTTCTTTATTAAGTTCTAAGTTAACATCATTTTTAAGAGTGGCTAGTTCTTTACTTCTAAGACCTACATCTTTAAACTCAACAAAGTTCTCTTTCATTTTACCTTGTAAATTGTCTGTATTTGCAATTATATTTTCTAGAGATTGATATTCATTAAGTAATTTAATAGCTGTCTTTTCACCCACACCTTTAATACCTGGTAAATTATCTGAAGTATCACCAACTAAACCTTTGAAATCAATTACTTGATTTGGGTATATTTGCATCTTCTCATAAAAATTATCTTTATTATATTCATCAAATTCAGATGTTCCTCTTAGTGGTAGTAAAACTTTTACTTTATCATTAACTAATTGTAGTAAGTCTTTATCACCTGAAATAATAACTATTTCATCAAACTCATCATAAAACTTATTAGCAACAGAAGCAATTAAATCATCAGCTTCATAATCTACGCTTTCTAATCTTTTCACGTTCAAAACATCAAGATATTTTTTCACATAAGGTATTTGAACCCTTAATTCATCAGGAAGTGGTTTTCTAGTTCCTTTATAATCTTCATAACTTTTATGTCTAAATGTTTGGCTACCTGCATCAAACGCAATAAATCTATATTCTTCTTCATGAACAATATTATTTATCATTAAATAAAAGCCATACACAGCATTCGTATATAAACCACTAGTAGTTTGCATGAAGTTACCTCTATAGGCTGTTGCATAGTACGCCCTAAACATTAAGGAATTTCCATCTATTAATACTATTTTTTTACTCATTTGTTTACATCCTTCTCTACTCTTTTACATTATGTTTATTTTAACATAAATTACGAAAAATTTCACTGTTTTCTTTTATGATATTAACATATTAAAAATAGCATAAGTAATGCAACCTATGCTATTTAAATTATCTTACTAATTGATTCTTCAATTCATATAGTTTTTTGTATAGTAATACTATGGCAGCACTAACAGTACTCCATTTTATAATATTAAATAACCCAAATATTTTTAGCACATCCTCAAATGACATATTCATACCATAAATAAGTGGTAAATTTATAAAGTAATTATATAAAAGCATAAAGACTGAAGTAAACACAACGCCTATTATAGTACAAACTAAAACAGATTTAAACGGTGGAACTTCTCCTTCTTCTAATTTCCTAAATGCAATAAATGAAGGAAACAAAAATGTAAATACTGCTATAACATTTACCATTTGATCAAGTCCAGGTACAATTTGAACACCAAATGATGGCATAATAGCATGAATTATATTTGTAAGAAAAATGACTACCGTTGTTGGTTTTATTCCAAACCACAAATAAACTAAGAAATAAATTAAAGCACTAATTTCAACTTTTAAAAATGTAAATCCAGGTAGTATTGGTATTCCAAACAACATCAATACTGTTGATAGTGCTACTAATAAACTTAACATTGCAACATTAGCAACTGTCATTTTTTCTTCTTCTTTATTCCTCCTTGAGATAACTAAGTAACCAACTAGAGAAAATGCAATAATTATAAGTGCATTATATGCAAAAACATTTGCAAGTGGAAATTCAGTAGTCGGGTCTTGACTCAATGCATTCTTATAATCTTTATAAATAAAGAAGTTAACACTGAACAATACAAGTGCAAATATAAAACTTCCTATTACATAGACTTTTTTGCTTGTTTCTTGCTTTCCGATATTAATAACCAGTGCAACAAGTAAAGCAATACTTGCTAGCACAAACACTGTAGAAACACTAATTTCTAACCAATGATCTTGCCAAAAACTACTTAAAAACATAATAACCCTCTTTCTTTTTAAAAAATAAAACTCGCGAAAAAACTTCGCGAGCAAAAAAAAGCATATTAAATATAGCTCTTCTTTCATCTAGACTATACTATCGGTATTGGAGTTTCACCAATTCATGCTCTTTCAAGCTCGCGGACTTTACCGCCGGTCGGGAATCTCACCCTGCCCTGAAGATTTACAATAATTATTATATACTATTTACTTTAAAATTGCAACTAAATACATTGGTTAATTCTATTTTGAGTACAATACTCTTTCACTATTAAAAAGCTTAATAAGTATTACTATAAATAAACCAATATATACAATATTTGAACCTACAATTAATACAAAGTTTAGAAGATCAAATTTCAAACTTAGTATTTCTTTTAATCCTAAAATTGTATTATAAAGAGGAATAAGATATAAGCCCTTTGCAGTAGTTGGTTTTGAAGAAAACATCGAAATTGTTGGTGTTATCATCGCAACTAAATATATTGGCATTGCCATTGTTGAAGCTTCTTTTATTGTTTTAGCAATTGTAGATATTATTAATAATACCGTTGCTGCAAACAAAGCAATAATAAATAATATTACAAACAAACCAAGTATTGCATTAAACCCATATGAAACACTACCTTCAATCGCAAATATTGCTTTTGAAAACGGTAAGGATAACAAGAGTCCTATCATCGATGATAGAGCAGTTAGTAAAGTTATTGTAAATGTTGATATAATTTTACCAAATATAATTTCTCTTCTTTTTACTGGTAACATCAACAAAGTAGCAAGTGTGCCTCTTTCCTTTTCTCCTGCAATTGTATCTGCCCCTATTCCCATGGCACCTGCAAAAATAAAAGTCATAAGTAACATCGGTAAAATCATTGATAAAATAGCTGCTGAACCAGAAGTCTCTGTCTCTACTGTCATCGGGGTAATATTTATAATATACTGATCCATAGAAAATGCCATAAAAATAGCATTTTGGTGAATTGCAATTAATTGATAAATTCTGTCTGCAGCAATAGTTGAATCCTGCATTGTATATGCGTATAAGACTTTAACTTTTGGCGTTATACTGTTTGCTAAATCTGCATCAAAATTGGAATCATAAATAATTACAGCATCAATATTTCCATCTAATATTAAATTACTTAATTCTTCTTCATTATCTTCATCAGTTTCTTCAATTGCAATATTCAATTCTTCTAAATCTAAATCTAAGTCTGATAATGACTCTGGCATATTTAGAAGGTAAATAACGCTTTGCTTTGCCTCAGCATCATCAGCCATTTTACCAAAACTATTGCCAATAAAAGCATAAATTAAGAACAACATCAAACCTGGTAAAATAAGTGTTGTGAAAATTGTTCTTGGAAATCTAAATATCTTGTCTAATTCTTTCTTAGCAACTCTAAATACGTTCTTCATTTGCATATTCCTCACTGTACAATTTAAAAAATACACCTTCGATATCAGTATTAGGATACATACTTAAAACATTGCTTACTGTATCGCTTAAAACCATCTTCCCATTTATTATAATCCCAACTCTGTCACATATTTTTTCCACAAGTGACATTATATGAGTAGATACTATGATTGTTTTTCCTTTATCTTTTAATTCTAATAAATAATCAGTAACAACTTTAGCTGTTAATACATCAAGACCATTAGTTGGTTCATCAAAAATAATAATCTCTGGATCGTGAACCAGGGCTATAACAATAGATACCTTTTGTTTCATCCCAGTAGATAATTCTCCAATTTTAACTTCCTTAAACTCGTCTATACCAAATCTTTTAAACAATTCATTTTTTCTATCTTTAACGAATTTAGGTTCTAATTCGTGAAAACTAGCAAAATAATCAAATAAATAATTAGGAGTGAATTGTTCTTCTAATTTTAATTCATTTGTAAGAAATGCTATTTTCTTTTTTATCTCTACTTCATCATCTTTAATTCTAGCAACTTCAATATCTCCTTTATCTGGTTTGATTAAGGTTGCAATACATCTAAGTGCAGTTGTCTTGCCCGCTCCATTTGGACCAAGCAGTCCAAATATCTCTCCTTCGTAAGCAGAGAATGAAATATTGTTAACAGCGACTTTTAAGTTATTATCTGCTTTATCAATTTTCATTTGTTTTTTAGATAGTTTAAAGGTTTTAGTAAGATCTTTAACTATTATAGTAGCTTCCATATGCCCTCCTATTATATTTGTATTAAATAAAGCAAACTATATCTGATAGTTTGCTACTCTAATTTTCCTGCTAAATGCCAAGTAAATGCTTTTTCTATTTTAACATTTACAATTTTACCAATCAGGCTTTCATCGCCTTCAAAATTAACAACTTTGTTGTGTTCTGTATACCCAGTTAAAATGTCTGGATTCTTAATGCTTTTACCATCAACTAGAACTTTTACAAGTTCACCAACAAATCTCTTGTTACCTTTTAAATACCCTTCATTTATTAAAGTATTAAGTTTAATTAAACGAGCTTTTTTGGTTTCCTTTGTTAAGTTATCTTCATATTTATATGCAGGAGTTCCTTCTCTAGCTGAAAAAATGAATGTATAAGCTCCTTCAAAGTCAGCTTCTTCCACAAGCTTAATTGTAGCTTCAAAATCTTCATCAGTTTCAGTTGGAAAACCCACAATAATATCAGTAGTTATAGAAATGTTTGGAATTAATTCTTTTAGCTTCTTAATCTTTTTCAAATATTCTTCAACTGTATATTTTCTATTCATTTTCCTTAAAACACTATTACTTCCAGATTGGACAGGAAGGTGTAGGTGAGGCATTATATTTTTACCTTTTGCCATAACTTCAATTGTTTGATTATCTAAATCCCTTGGATGAGATGTAGTGAACCTAACTCTAGGTATTTTCAGTTTACTTAAATCTTCTAACAGATTTGCAAATGTGTAATCAATATTCAAATCTTTCCCATATGCATTAACATTTTGGCCCAATAAGGTTACTTCTTGATAGCCTTCTGATATTAATTCTTCTACTTCTTCAATTATATCTTCTGGCGATCTTGATCTTTCTTTTCCTCTTGTATAAGGAACTATACAATAAGTACAAAACTCATCGCAACCATACATTATATTAACCCATGCTTTTTTATCATGGTCTCTTTTTGTAGGAAGGCCTTCTACAATTTCTCCTTCTTTTGAAAAAACTTCTACAACTCTTTCTTTACTTAGATAAGCGCTATAGATATATTCTCCAAGTTTATGAATATTATGTGTTCCAAAAACAATATCAACTTGCGTATATTTCGTTAATATTCTTTGAACAACATTTTCTTCTTGTGGCATACAACCACTAACAATCATCAAAAGATCAGGGTTTATTTGTTTTAAACCTTTGATTCTTCCAAGTTCTCCAAAAACTCTGTTTTCAGCATTCTCTCGAATTGCACAAGTATTAAAAACAATAATATCAGCGTGTTCTTCTAGATCAACAGCTGAATATCCCATTGCTTCTAATATTCCTGCAATCTTTTCACTGTCAGCCAAATTACCTTGACATCCATATGTTTTTATAATATATGTTCTACCTTTTCCTAAACCCATTAAATGTTCAGGTAAGTTATAGTTAATTGTTGGAGTATCTTTACTTAATCTTTTTCTCGCATCTTTTAAAGATGGAGTAAAATATTTACTATAATCTTTTGCCATTTCTTCTCCTCTAAATCTTAAATATTATACTAGATTTATGACTGAATTGCAATTAAAACAATAGTTTAAAGAAATATATAACTTTTCATTTGTTTATTATAATATAGTATGATAAAATTAAAAAAAGGTGATTATATGGAAAACTATCTCGAATACTATTATAAAAAATATCCAAAAAGTGAACTTGAAGATTATTTAAAATTAATTTATCAAGCTTCTTTTGGGTCAGATTATATTGAAGATAATCCTGCAGAAAGTCTTTCTAAAATAAAAGAAGATATGTTGAAAAAAACAAATCACGAGTTTCATGAAGATTTATACGATTTCATAAGCCCAGAATTTGTAAGAGTAAACTTAAGAATCTTCAAACAATATAATTTAAATGAGAATTTATTGAACGAAAACTATTTTAATACTTTAAGAAAATTCCTAAACCCAACTGATAGTTTTAAGAATGAACTTAAAACACTTAAAATATTCTTTCTTAAAAAAGGTATAGAAACTTCTGAATTAAACAACTATATTGATAATTTAGATCTAAATGATTTTATTGGTCTAAAGCATAGCGAGCTTTACGAAAATAGTTATTCTCCTGCTTATAGAATTATCCACTATGATTTTTTAAGTGAAGATTTACAATATTACCAAATACGCCATTACTTAGAAAGTTTTCCTAAGACTAAAGTAAATTTCTTTGCAATTGAAGGTAAGGCAGCAAGTGGAAAAACAACAATATCTAATTTACTTGAAAGAGAAAAAGATATTAATGTAATTCACTTAGATGACTTCCTAGATGGACCTAGCGATGAAAACAATGTTAATTCATTAAGACTTATAAAAGAAATAATTAATCCTGCTATTTTAGATAATCCTCTAAAGTATAAGAAATATGATGCTACTTATAAAACTTATAGTGATGGACTTATTGATAATGTTACTTCAACTGTATTAATAGAAGGTGTATTTAGCTCAAACTATATTTTAGAAGAATATTATCGGGGTATAATTTATCTTCACGTTCCTACTAATACCCAAAATGCAAGATTCCAATCTAAAAGCAGGGCAATCTATAGTAGGTTCCTTAATGAACGATTACCTAAAGAAGCTATCTATTATAAAAAATATAATATCTATAAAAAAGCTGATCTAATAGTATAAAAAGTTTTACAAAAATGTAAAACTTTTTTTATTTGAAATATTCTTCTAGAAAATCATGGATTATTAAAATCGGAATTGCTCCACCTCTTTCAAACCCATCATTTATATCTTTATCTTTTGGGTTTAAGCCCCATGTATTTAAACCTACTAATTTATAATCTTCATTAATTAGCATACTTCCACTGCTTCCCCTAAATATATAAGCCTTATGAGAAATAATATTATATGATACTTTTTCATATGGAGGATAGCCAACAATCTTTCCAGCCGTTACAACATTGCTTTTATTTTCAGGACTACCAATGGAAAAGACCATATCATATATAGCAGGATTTTCTTCTGCCAATTCAACAACATATAATTCAGCATATGAAATCATTTTAATTAAAGCTAAGTCATCTTCTTTATTTTTATAAACTACTTCGCCCAACTCTATATTACCATATACATCAACTAATTCATGTAAGTATTCATATTCTGCTTCTTCATCATGTTCTTCTTCTAAAAGTTTTGAACCCAAATCAATTACATGAAAATTTGTAAGAATATAATAATAAGTACTGTTTTCATCTTCTTCTATTTTGATAATAACACCACTACCGTATCCTCGATAAGGAAGTTCAACGCGACTATTGTTCTTTATTTCAAATAGAGTTGTACTTATCTTTATATTTCCATTCATAACAACAGTGCTTATATGATTTAGTGTTTCTGCAGAAACCTTGTTTCCCATTCCACCACTGACATCACAAGCAGATAAAAACAAAGTAATCAACAATACTACTATTAAAACAAATTTTCTTTTCATTCTTATCACCAATCTTTTGTGAATGTTTTATAGAAAAAATCTTCGTCTATTATGGCATATGCTGCAATATCATGGAAATTACCATCATATAACATATAGCCTTTTCTTTTTATACCTTCAAAGGTTAATCCAAGTTTCTCACAAACTCTTATTGATCTAAAATTGTTTGCAAAGGTATTGCACTCTATTCTTTTCAAATTTAACTCTTCAAATCCCCAAGCAAGGACTGCTTTTGATGCTTCTACAGCATAACCATTTCCCCAATAGCTTGGATTTATAGTATACCCTAACTCAGCTTTATAATCTTTAGTATATGTATGAAGTTCAATAGTACCTATCATTTTATGTTCTCTTTTAAGAACAACAGCAAAAACTCCAGGTTGACCATATTTTTCTTTACCATTAAATAATTTAATGATTGCTTTTGTTTCATTAATTGACATATGTGGTTGCCAACCAGCTTGAGGGCCTACACTTGATAATTTTGCATATTCATACATATCAGCAGCATCATCGAGTTCAATCCTTCTTAATATCAATCTTGATGTTTCAATTTTTGGCAATTCCATATACGTCACTCTTTTCTTTTAATGTATAATCCTAATTGGCTCAATACTAACAGCTTTTTTTGTCTTCTCATCAATTTCAACAATTATCGCACTAAACTGCTTCTTACCAGTATCTTGAGGTTTAAATCTTTGTTGCGAATCATTAAAATAACGATCAATTATTATTCCTTTTTCAACTCCAATTACACCATCAAGTGGTCCTGTCATTCCAACATCAGTAATATAAGCAGTCCCACCATCTAATATTCTTGCATCATTTGTCTGAACATGGGTATGAGTCCCAAAAATAACCTGGATTTGTCCCGCAAAAGCATAACCAAATGCAATTTTTTCACTTGTTGTTTCGGCATGAAAATCGCAAATAAATATATCACCTTCAGCATTTTCTAAAAATTCCTTTGCACTCTTAAAAGGACACCCATTACTATTATCCATAAAAACTCTTCCCTGCATTTGAAACACAGTAATCTTTAAATTATTATAGTTAATTGTTGTATAACCCTTCCCCGGTGAACCTTCAGGAAAATTATATGGTCTAACAATATTATTAACGTTATCAATGATTTTCAAGATACTCTTATTATTATAAGCATGATTGCCAAGCGTAATAACATTAACTCCTTGTTCCATATACCATTTATAATGGCCTTCGTTCATGCCTTTTCCGTGTGATGTGTTTTCACCATTCACAATTACGAAATTAATCTTTTCTTTTTCTTTTAAAATTTTAAGATTTTCCTCAAAACTAGCTCTACCTAATTTTGAGAATACATCTCCCACAATTAATACTTTCATTACACTCTCCATAAATTAAATTATATCATATAGATATAACCTAAGCAATAAAGATAGCATAATAATAAATATTATACTTTTTTTGAAATCGTTTTATTGTATTTTTGTATTTAAAATGTTATAATATTAATGCAATAATAAAGAAAAGGAGAATATTATGAAAAAAAGTATTATCTTACTTTTTGTTTTAATCGGTTTTCTATTAGTAGGTTGTAATAAAACTGAGGACGTTACTTTAAGCGCTTCACCAACTAGTGTAACACTAGAAATTGGGGAAGAAAAAGTTATCACACCTAAAATAGAAGGTACAGAAAAAGATGTCAAATTTAATTTTGAATCAGATAATTTAGAAGTTGCAACAGTTGATGCAGAAGGGAAAGTAAAAGCTGTAGGATCTGGTAGTGCAAAAATTACCGTTACTGTTGAAGAATTTTCTAAACTAAAAGCAACTGTTAATGTAACTGTTAATGAAGAGGAAATTGATCCTTCTACTCAATTAACAGTATCTGGCCCAACTACTGTTGTTGCAGGCGAAGAAATTCAACTTACAGCTGTTGATAAAGCAGACCAAGGACATGGTGTTATGTGGGTTGCTTTAACTGCTGGAATTGCAAAAATAAGTCAAACTGGTTTAGTTACAGGTGTAAAACCTGGAACTGCTCAATTTGAAGTTCACTCACTTGAAAATGGAACTAGCAAAGCTTTTTCTATTGAAGTTACTGAAGCTCCAGTTAGTGAAGTTAGTATTAGTGCTAATATAGGTGATGCAAAAATTAAAACAACTGCAAGTTATAAACTATCAGCTACTGTTCTTCCAAAAGCTGCAGATCAAAATGTAGTATGGGAAACAAGCGATGATAGCATAGCTTTAATTAGTGAAGATGGATTTGTAACAATCTCTACTTATGGTGAAGTTACATTTACTGCTAAATCTATTCAAGATGGAACAAAGAAAGCTACTCTTACAGTAGAATTCCATTGGGACGTTATGGACTTAATGGATTACATTATAATTGAAAATCCTGTTGTTGATAAAAATGCATTCTACTATGGTTATGAAGCAGGATATGAAAAATATCCTCAAGTAATTAAAGGTAGTGTAACTAGTTATTATTTTGGAACATATCCTTACTATGAAAAGATAGCTCCAAGCACAAACGAAAACAGACCTGGAATTTTACAACCATCAACTGAATTCGTTACTGTTCATGACACTGGTTCAGCTGCACCAGGAGCAACTGCTTCTGCACATGCAAACTATGTATATAATGGTGGCGGTGGAACATCATGGCATTACAGTATTGGTAATGATGGTGTTTACCTACAAATTCCACTAAATGAAATATCATATCATGCTTCAGACGGATCAAGAGTATATGGGATGAACGATACAGGCGTTAAAGCTGTAAGTAAAATTAAACCTACGCTTGGAATTGATTCTACTGGTTTCTATACACTTAATGGTGTAAAAACAATTGTTGAAGCTCCAAGACATACTGATGGTTCAATCTTAACAGCTGCAGCAATTAATGATTATGGAATTGCTATGCAAGTCGGTACAAATGGAAATTGGTTTATAAATAATTCTTATTATTCAACTCAAGGACCAAACATTTCTAACCAAGGTGGAAATAGAAACAGTATTGGTATTGAAACTATGGTTAACGCTGGCTCAGATGTATTCTTAACATGGCACTATACAGCTAAAATTGTTTCTGAAGTATTATTAGCTAATAACCTAGGTTTAGATAGACAACAATTCCACCATAGTTTTAGTGGTAAAAACTGCCCACAAACAATGAGAAGAAATGGCCTAGTTGGGGATTTTAGAAAATTAGTTGAAGCTGAATATTTAATTGCTAAATTCTTTGGTGATTATACATTCACTCTTACATCAAACAATCCTGAATATGTAGATAATCATGGTAAGATTATTAAATTACCAGATGCTACTACTCAAGTAAGTTTCCTTGTAGAAGTAACTCATCCTACAACAGGTGTTACATCAACTAAATACTACTATTCAACAATTAAAATTTAATAATAAAAAACATATAAAGCTAGAGTAAAATCTAGCTTTATTTTTGTATTGTAGTATTCAATATTAAGTGATATAATAATATTGTAATTTAATAAAGAAAAGGAGAATATTATGAAAAAAAGTATTATCTTACTTTTTGTTTTAATCGGTTTTCTATTAGTAGGTTGTAACAATACTGAAGACGTTACTTTAAGCGCTTCTAAATCTAACCTAACCTTAGAAATAGGTGATGAGGAAGTTATTCTACCTAAAGTAAATGGTACAGAAAACAATGTAAAATTTAAATTTGAATCTGATTGTGAAGACGTTGTCTGCGTAGACGAAGACGGAAAAATTACAGCATTAAAATCTGGTAGTGCTAAAATCACGGTTACTGTTGAAGAGTATCCTAAACTAAAAATAACTATTAATGTAAAAGTAAATGAAGAGGAAATTGATCCAGCTACTCAATTAACAGTGACTGGCCCGACTACTGTTATTGCTGGTGAAGAAATTCAACTTACAGCTGTTGATAAAGCAGATACTGGACACGGTGTTATGTGGGTTGCATTAACTGCTAGTATTGCTAAAGTTAGCCAAACAGGACTAGTTACTGGTGTTAAACCTGGGGTTGCCCAATTTGAAGTGCATTCACTTGAAAATGGGACTAGCAAAGCATTTACTATTGAAGTTACTGAAGCTGCTGTTAGTGAAGTAAATATTAGTGCAAATATTAATGACACTAGAATCAAAACAACAGCCAATTATAAACTATCAGCAACTGTTCTTCCAAAAGCTGCGGATCAAAACGTAGTATGGGAAACAAGCGATGACAGTATTGCTGCTATTGGTGAAGATGGATTTGTAACTATAGTTAGTTATGGCGAAGTTACATTTACTGCTAAATCAATTCAAGATGGAACTAAAAAAGGAACTCTAAAAGTAGAATTCTATTGGGATGTTATGGATTTAATCGACCATTTAGTTGTTGATAAACCAATCGTTCAAAACGTAACTGCATATGGTGGGACAAACTACACAACAAAAGTATTGGGAAGCGTAGTTAACTATTTCTTCGGAGAATATCCTTTTGTTAGAAGAATGACACCTGAAAACTCGCCAAACTTACCTGCTATTACAAATGTAATGAATAAGGAAGATGTAAAATTTATTACTATTCATGATACTGGTAATACAAATGTTAATGCAGGTGCAGCAATGCACGCTACTTATATGTATAATGGAAGTGGTGGCGGACAAGTATCTTGGCATTTTAGTGTAGGGCAAGAAGGTGTTTATCAACAAGTTGAAACTAACAGACCTACATGGCATGCTGGAGATGGTTCAAGAAAATTCGGTTTAAACGATACAGGCGTTAAAGCAACAAGTAAAATTAGACCAACTCTTGGAATTGATGCTAGTGGTTTCTATACACTTAATGGTGCAAAAACTATTATTCAAGCACCTAAAGATTCGAATAATAATATATTAAAAGCCTCTGCTATTAATGACTATGGGATTTACTTAGAAATTGGCACAAACGGAAATTGGTATATGAATAATAGTTACTATAACACTACTTATAAACTAATTTCTAATCATGGTGGTAACTATAATAGTGTTAGTATGGAAACATGTGTAGATAAAGGCAGTGACTTGTATTTAACATGGCATTATACTTCTAAATTAACTTCACACTTATTACATGAATTTGATTTAGGTTTAGAAAGAGTTACTTTCCACCAAAACTATAGTGGTAAAAACTGTCCTCAAACTATGAGAATGAATGGATTAATCCCTAATTTATTAAATATGATTGAAGCAGAATATTTAGTAGAAAAATTCCTAGGCGATTATAACTTAACTCTAGTTTCAAATAATCCGGATCTTGTTAATAATAATGGTAGAATAGTTAAGTTACCTGCGACTACAACTCAAATAAGTTTCTTAATTACAGTTGAAAATCCTTCTACAGGATTTGTTCAAACTAAAAACTACTATTCAACAATCCCTGCAAACTAATAAACTAAAGCATTTCAGAAATGAAATGCTTTTTTATATATTATATTCTCATTTTAAAACAAAGAAAAAAGGCGTTTTAGTATAAACTAAAATGCCTTTATTTTGATTTATATATTAACAATATAAAATCTTTTACTTTGCAATTTCTTGAACTCTTGTTTCGCGAATTACAGTAACTTTAATTGTTCCAGGATAATTAATATCGTCTTCTATTTTTTGACGAATATCCCTAGCTAATTTATGAGCTTCTAAGTCACCAATTTCTTCAGGTTTTACAAGAATTCTTACTTCTCTACCAGCTTGTAAAGCATATGACTTATCTACACCGCTAAATTCATTACATATTTCTTCTAGCTTTGTTAAACGTTTAATGTAATTTTCTAACGATTCACTTCTAGCACCCGGTCTTGCAGCGCTAAGTGCATCTGCTGCAGCTACTAATTGTGAGATAAGTGATGTAGCTTCTTGATCACCATGATGTGAGCCAATAGCATCAATTACTTCTGGAATCTCTTTGAATTTACGTGCTAATTCTAAACCTATTTCTACATGACTCCCTTCAACTTCGTGATCCACGGCTTTACCGATATCATGAAGAAGTCCAGCTCTTTTTGCCTTAACTTCATCAAGACCGATTTCAACAGCTAATTTACCTGATAAAAATGCAACTTCCATTGAGTGAGCTAATGCGTTTTGTCCATAACTTGTTCTAAACTTTAATCTACCGATTAGTTTAACTAATTCAGGATGGACTCTACCAACACCTAATTCAAATACTGCTTTTTCTCCTGCTTCACGGATTTCTGTATCTAATTCTTTTGTGAATTTAGATACAAGTTCTTCAACTCTAGTAGGTTGAATTCTTCCATCAGCGATTAAAGCTTCCAATGTTCTTTTTGCAATTTCTCTTCTAACTGGATCAAAGCTTGAAAGTACAACTGCTTCAGGCGTATCATCTATAATGATATCAACACCTGTTGATGCTTCGATTGCACGAATATTACGACCTTCACGGCCTATAATTCGCCCTTTCATTTCATCATTTGGTAAAGGAACAACCGAAACTGTTTTTTCCATAACTGCTTCAGCAGCATATTGTTGAATAGCATTAGCAAGTAAGTCTTGAGCTTTTCTATTCACTTCCAGTTTGGCTTTTTCTTCACCGTCTTTAATAATAGCAGCAATTTCTAAAGTCATATCTTCTTCGATACGTTCTAAAATTATTCGCTTGGCCTCTTCTACTGACAAACCAGAGACTTCTAATAATCTCTGATGTTGCAAATCAATTAATTCTTCCAATTTGCCTGATTGTTTTTCAAGATCTGCCTTTAATTTATCGATTTTTTGTTCTTTTTGATTTAAAGATTCTTCTCTCCTGTCTAAATTGTTTAAACGATTATCAATTCTTTCCTCTCGTTTGATTAATTTGCTTTCCAATTCATTTAACGTTCTGCGACGTTCTTTTATATCTCGCTCTGCTTCTTGTCTTGAATTGCGAATCTCTTTGTCATTTTCTTGTCTAAGTCTAAATATTTCTTGTTTAGATTCAACTAAAACCTTTTTACGATTTTCTTCAACAGCTTTATTGGCATCTTCAATTATTTTTTCTGCAGATTTTCCTGCCTTTTTAAAATGAAGTTTAATTAAATAATATCCAGTGCCTGCCCCTAAAATCAATAGCAATAATGGAAGAATAATATGAGCTAGAATTGTCCAAGCACTTAGAACTATAAATCCTAATACTTGTACCATATTACCTCCATATATCTAATATAAACATTATTATCTTTATTGTTTACTATATTATTATACATTAACTAATCATTATAGTCAATTAAAATAAATGCCACATAATATACAAAAAGTCAAAGAATGACTTTGACTTTTTATTTTAATATTTCTCTAATTTTATTGTCTAACTCTTTTAATAGATTTGGATTGTTCTTTAAGTACTCTTTTACGTTCTCTCTTCCTTGCCCTAATTTCTCATCTTCATAAGAAAACCAAGAACCACTCTTCTTAATAATATCGTTATTAACAGCTAAATCAAGTACTTCTCCTTCATAGGAAACACCCTTACCATAAATTAAATCAACTTCACACGCCTTAAATGGTGGTGCAACTTTATTTTTTACAACTCTAACTCTTGTTAAGTTTCCTATAATATCAGTGCCTTGTTTAATTGCGTCAACTCTTCTAATATCAAGACGGATAGTAGCATAGAATTTTAGTGCACGTCCACCTGAAGTTGTTTCTGGAGAACCAAACATAACACCAACCTTTTCTCTAATTTGATTAATAAAGATTGCTATTGTATTACTTTTTGATATTGCTCCACTTAATTTTCTCATTGCTTGAGACATTAGCCTAGCTTGCATACCAATATGAGTATCTCCCATATCTCCATCTATTTCAACTTTTGGCACTAAAGCAGCAACAGAGTCAATAACTACTATATCAACAGCTCCACTTCTAATTAAATGTTCAGCAATTTCTAAAGCTTGTTCTCCTGTATCTGGTTGAGACAATATTAAGTTATTAATATCTACACCTAGATTTCTTGCATAGTTTGGATCAAGTGCGTGTTCAGCATCTATGAATGCTGCATAACCACCAAGTTTTTGTGCTTCTGCAATTGCATGAAGCGCAAAGGTAGTTTTACCACTACTTTCAGGTCCATATATTTCAATAATTCTTCCTTTTGGATAACCACCAACTCCAAGAGCTATATCTAAAGAAATTGATCCGGAAGGAATAACTTCTATTTCTCCAATTGATTTATCACCAAGTTTCATTACTGAGCCTTTACCAAATTGTTTTTCTATTTGTTTTAACGCATCCTCTAATGCTTTTGTTTTTACTTCACTCATTCTTTACTCCTATTTTTTATTTGTAATTAAACCTTTATTTTTTATAAAATAATCTATTCCTGAAACAACAGTTAATATTCCAGCTAGTAAAATAACTGCTAACACAAAAATATTTTTTGCTAGTTCACTAATCAAAGCTAATGGTAAACCATCTATAAGAAGAATTATAACTAATAACATTTGAGAAACTGTCTTAAATTTACCTAAATTGCTAGCTGCAATAACTACATTGTTATCAACTGCTAACAGTCTCATTCCTGTTACCATAAACTCTCTTGCAAATATAATAGTAACTACAAAACCAAAACTAATACCAAATACTATGAAACTACCCTGTTCTACTAAATATATCATTGCTGCAAGCACAAGCAGTTTATCAGCTAAAGGGTCTAAGAACTTCCCAAAGTCTGTAATCAGGTTATACTTTCTTGCAATATGTCCATCTAGGAAATCCGTAAAAGCAGCTATTAGAAAAACTATTAAAATTAATAAGTTTTCTAAAGTTATTATATAATTGACTCCTTGAAAAACTGTTGTAACTTTAAAATATTCTATTAGTGTTATTATTATAATTAAGGGTATTGCGAAAAGTCTTGCAATGGTTAACTTATTTGGTAAATTCATTAATAGTTATCTCCTTACTTATATATTATTATACTATAATTTAGTCCTATAGTAAACATTTACAAATTTTTTTCAAAAATGCTCTTTGCACTATAAATTGCACTACTCCAAGCAAAGTGCAAATTATATCCACCACTTGCTCCATCAATATTGAGCACTTCACCGATTATATAAATATTAGGCAAATATATAGATTCAAAGTCTTCGCTTACTTCATTAACATTAAGACCACCAATTACAATTTGTCCTATATTATATCCGTAATCGCCAGTTATCTTAAATCTTAAATCACGAACAATCTTGATCACTTCTTCAAAACTATTTGTAAGTTTAGTAATATACTGAGCTAACATTTTTGGTAATAAACTAGATAAAACTTCCAAGATATCTTTTTTATCTAAAAAGCTTCTAATATATTTTTCAATATCTTCAAAATCGTAAAATAAATCCAAGCTTACTTCACTATTATCCTGAACAAATCTTGATAAGTTTAATACAAGTACACCTGATAACCCATCAGGTTTGAATAATATCTCGCCAGCTTCTTCATGAACTATTTTGCTATCATTAAAAACCTTAGCATTACATTTAATTCTTATTCCTTGTAATGATCTAATATCTTCTTTTACTTTTAATGGAACTAATCCTGGTCTTAAATTTGTAATAGAATGACCAAGTTTACTTAGAATATCATACATTCTTGTTTTTTCTTGAGCTATACTCCCTGAAGCAATAACAATATAATTTGCACTATACTTAGATTTTGTTGTAACAATCTCATACTTAACTTCTTTATTAATTGCAATTACTTCTTCTTCTAGTTTTATCTTAACATTAGTTCGTTCAAGTTCAAATCTTAAGGCATCGATTACAGTTTTTGCAGAGTTACTATATGGGTAGAGTCTTGTAGAAGAATCATCTCTTAAAATAAGACCAATCGATTTAAAGTATTCTAATACTTCCTGAGGTTTTACTTTTCTATATAAATTATCTATAAAATTATAATCGTTATAATACTTGGCTGACATATCTAAATTAGATATATTACATCTACCATTACCTGTCTTCATTATTTTCTTTAGTATTCGATCATTCTTCTCTATAATAGTTATATCAAATTTGTTATTTAGTTTATTTAAATACAAAGCATGAAGAACTCCAGCAGCTCCTCCACCGATAATAAATACTTTCATTTAATCACCTCAGTTATTATATCACAATAAATTCGATTATTCACTGTAGTTAAGCTAATTTTATTATATGTTTATTTATCTTGATTTTTTAAACGATTTTTGGTAAAATAGGTTGTATGTCATTTGGAGGTATATATTATGGCTAATATTAAACAACAAGCTAAACGTAATTTAACAAACGAAAAGAAAAGACTCCAAAATGCTGCTTTCAAATCATCAGTTAAATCTGCAATTAAGAAATTTGAAACGTCAGTAGCTAATAACAATCTTGAAGAAGCAAAAACTAATTTCGATAATGCAAATAAAAAATTAGACAAAGCTCTTGCGAAAGGTCTTTTCCATAAAAATCATGTGAATCGTAAGAAATCACAAATTGCTAGATTATTAAACACTTTAGCATAAAAAACATCCGATAAAAATCTGGATGTTTTTTTTATAGCCCAAACAAGAAAAGCTCAAAGCCAGCTTTAATATCAACTTGACCACTTTTGACTTGATAATCTAAGTTGCCGATTTTTCTAATATATTCTTTTACAGTATTCAAGTCTAGAGACTTTGCATTTCTCATTAAGTAGTATGCTCTTCCTGGACTTATTTTTAATTCCTTTGCAATATCAGCTTGCTTCAAGCCTTCGTTAATCATTGTACTTACAAAGAAAATATCTCGCAAACTCTTACCAACAAGTGCAAATAAATAATAAGTATCATAACCACTATTGATTAAGTCTTGATATATATTAATAATTTTTTGTTTGTTTTTATCTACTATAGCATTCGATAGAGAAAACACATCTTTTTGTATTTCTTTTACAACTACTTTGTTTACCATATCTGTTGTAATAATTCCACCAAACCCGGCATAAGCTATTAATTTATCAATTTCATTTTTTGAGTTAATTAAATCTTTTCCTGTTTTATTATAAAAAGCTTTGATTGCATCATCCGATATTTCCACATCGTTAATTGTACATTGTCTTTTAATCCATCCAGAAATTTCAATATCAGATAATTCCTTTGTTTCAATAGCATTTGGAAGACTCTTTAATTTCTTCACAATAGCTTTACGATCATCTAATTTAATATTATTAGCATCGATAATAAAATAAGTAAACTGCGATGGAGAACTTAAGTATTTATTAAAACTTTCTAACTCTTGAGCAGTCAATGACCCATCTGAAGCTAAAAATCTTGGATTTTTGCAAACAACTACTTTCCTTGGATTTAAAAAAGGCATAGTAATTGCATCTTGAAGAACAGTATTAATGTTCTCTTCATCTAAATCATAAACATTTAGATGATATTCATCAACTCCAGTTTCTCTTATTAATCTATTAATTTTATTACTAATTATTAAGCTTTCTTCGCCATAATAAAAATATATATTTTCCATATCTTTCACCACTCTAGCTATTTATTTAGCTATTTTTTAATGCTCTATATTAATACTATATTAATATAGACACTTACTTTTGTCAAGATAAATAAAGTCTAGGAAATGAAAAAACTAGTCTTTTGTTTTCTCAAAAACATATTTCTTTTTATAGCTTTTATATACAATAGAATAATCTAAATCAGTTCTATATATTGTTACATTAGCCGCTATTAAAGTTGTAATTGTTTCTTTTCTAGGAAAATTGAACTTTGCAACTCTTCCAGACATTATAATTGCATATTTAGGCCTAACTCTATTTATGAATGTTGGAGATGTTGAGGTATTACTTCCATGGTGAGCAACCTTTATTACATCAACTTTCTTATTTATATTTAAACCTTCCTCAATATGTTTAGAAACATCAGCCAAAAATAGAAAACTCAAATGCCCAATCTTAGTAAATAATACCAAACTATTGTCATTAGAATTTCCATTATCTGAGCCTGGATTTAAAACAACAAATTCAATCCTACCACACTTATGTACATCACCTTCTTTTGAATAAATAATATTAGCTTTGTTTTGAAGCCTATAGTTTGTTTTATCATAATAATTAAATACTATATTTTTTATTTTAAAATTTTCATCTATTACTTTTAATTCACCATTGTGATCATTATCCTCGTGAGTAATAAAAACATAATTTAATTTTTTTACTCCTTCTCTTTTCAAATACTTAGTTACTTCATCATTTCTTCCATCACCAGTATCTATTAAGGCTATGCACTCATTATAACTATCAATAATTAGCGTTGATTCACCATCCGCTAAATCAAGAAAATGAACTTCTGTTTTAGGACTAATGTATATTTTATTACTAAATACTAATAATATAATTACTAAAGTTAGACTAAAAGAATTTCTTAATTTTTTGTTCTTATAAAAATATATAATTAAAAAAAGCAATACGTAATATATAAAACTTAAATATTGATTAAAGTAAGGAAAGTTAATATTTATTACAAAATACTTAGACACAAAAATTGTTAAAGAATTAAATGCTTTTATCATATAATTAAATATATTTTTAAAAATAGGTATAGCTAACATTATAAAAGATAAAGGTAATATTATTACACTAACGAGTTCTATAAATACTACGTTAATTAAAGGAGTAGTAAAATTAATTTTATTGTTTATATTAATTACTAAAGGAAATGTAATAATAGTTATAGCTATAGACAAAAATAATATTTGAAGATAATTATTATGTTTTTTAAATAGATCACCAAATAAAATAATAGTCATTGCGGACAAGAAAGATAGACTAAATCCCAAATTATAAATATAAAGGGGGTTATACAGGAGAAGCATAATAAAGATTATCGATACTATATCTAGTAAATGAAAACCTAAATTTAATCTTTTATTTATAATTGATAAATAATACATTAAGCTTGCCCGCAATACAGATGGGGAGAAACTAGTAATGAATAAATATAGAACCAGAAAAAATGAAATAATTAGTTCTGATTTTCTATTTGAAATTTTAAAAATACTTAACAACTTGCCTAAAAACATAACAAATAAAGAAATATGTAAGCCACTAATAGCAAATAAATGGGTTATACCATTTTCTAATATTGCATTTTTAAATGCGTCATCAATGTCATTTAAATCTCCAATAATAATTGCTTTTAGAAAATCACTACTTTCTTTTGGAAATATCTTATTAATATATTCTTTAAAATAATGTTTAATTACTCTTAAAGAGAAGTCTTTTGAAATAATTTCTATATCACTAGATATGACAACAGAATTAATTCTATTGTTTTTTAAATACTCTAAATAATTAAACCCTCCTTTAAGTCTATTACTCTCTACTTGAGAAGCAATGCCTTTAGCTTTAATATAATAACCACTCTTAAGGGAAAGGTTTGAATTGTTATACACTATATATCTTTTACTTTTATCTTTAACAGTTATTTTATTGTCACTAACCTCAATTATATATCCTTCAATTTCTTCTCTATCTACATATTCATAAGTTAAATCAATAACAATATAGTGAACTAAAATAATTAAAGCTACACCACTACAAATATAAAACAATATTTTATTCTTTCTATATATATAGAAAGAATAAATAATTAAAGCAATTAACCACAAAATATTATTATAAGCTAGTATTGTAAATAGTACTGAAATTGAAATTAAAAAATAATTATTTAATAATAGTTTATAAACTGATGAGTTCTTTAATTTGCTTATATGTAGCTTCATTTATACCATCAGCTTTTTTAATATCTTCTAGACTCATATAATAGCCGTGTTTTTCTCTATAATCTACAATTGCTTTTGCTTTAACCTCACCAATTCCTGGTAATTTCATTAGCTCTTCTACAGTAGCTTTGTTTATCGAAAGTTTAGAGCTAGTTCCTGCTTCCTTTTTAAAGATGTTTACAACCATTCCATCTTCAAGCTTTGTGGCTAAATTGATTTTATCAATATCTGCATCCACAGTTAATCCACCCGCTATAGTAATTGCATCAATAACTCTACTTTCCTTATTTAAATAATATATGCCAGGATATTTTACGCTACCCTTGATATCTACAATAATTTGGCTAGAATATTCATTTCTCTCACTTGGTATATTATTAACTTCAGAATTAGTTTCAGGCTTAATCTTACTAAGCCCATAGCCTCCTAATACTAATAATATACCTATGCCTATAATAATATACTTTTTTTTCATGCTCTCACCCTCATTATTATATTTGTATTTTTTGTATTTTTTACGTTTTTAGATAAACTCTATTATTAATAGTTTTATTGTGTTATAATATTACAGAATAAGGAGGCATTATGCGAAGAAAATTTACAAACAAGTATAAAGATATTTTAAATGCTAATGGCCCAATGGCTGTATTAAAAGCTATGCATAACGAAGAAATAAGCTATAAAAATATTCGTGTTTTTGGTTGGGAAAACAAAGGCGCAAGTAGTTATGATCACGACTTATATACATCTGTTAATCTATATTTATTTGAAGACTTAAATATTGAAGAAGCCATTATCCCAGAAGGATTGGGAAATAGACCTAAAACTATTAAAGAATCTACTAAATACATTACAGTACATGATACTGCTGGTGCTAGAGAAGGTGCTGGAGCAGTAGCCCACAAAGTATATGTATGTAATGGTGGTAACCAAACATCTTGGCATTATTCTTTAGGAAACGATGGAATCTTCCATCATCTTCCAAATGATGAAGTTGGATGGCATGCAGGAGATGGTTCATTAGTTTATAAACTAGACAATTCAAATGTGAAAGCAACCAATTCAAATCCAACAGTTGATATTAGTAAAGATGGTTACTATGTTTTAAACGATATTAAGTCAACTATTTTAGCCCCAACAAAAGAAGGAGAGATTCTAACTAAGGATTATTTAAATGATTTATCAATTGAAGTCCAAATTGGTGAGGATGGAAATTATTATTTAGGCCAAACTTGGTATTCAAAAGGATATAACAAAATTGGAAATGGTGGCGGAAATAGAAATAGTATTGGAATTGAATCTTGTATAGACAAAGGCAGTGATATGTATCTCACATGGCAAATGCTTGCAAAATTAGTAGCATATTTACTTGTGGAACAAAATCTAAATCTTGATGCCGTTGTTCAACACCATTTCTTCAGTGGAAAAGACTGTCCTATGACTATGAGAAGAGCAGGTATGTGGAATCATTTCCTTGATCTTGTGGAAGCAGAACATTTTATAATGACAGAAATGAAAGATTATAATATATCTCTGCAATCGCATTCTAATAATGTTGCAAAAAACGGTCGAATCATTAATCAAGATAATATTGAATCAGAATTAAAGTATACGATAACTATTAAAGATTCAGTAGGTAAAGAATTTACTGAAACATTTATAAGCAAAAAATAAAACATAGGCTTTTAAAACCTATGTTTTTTAATCTAAGAAATCAAATGGTGTTAAGTTTTCCTGATCTACTACTTCTTCTAACTCCAATTGGTTATCTTGCGATATCTTATTTTTAATTCTAGAAACTAAATTAGTTTTTCTATGCTCTTCTATTCCCCTAATCCCATGATACAAAGCTTCGATATTACCCAACATAATCAAGAACTTCTTTGCTCTTGTTACTGCAGTATAAATTAGTTTACGCTTCAACATTATATAATATTTATAAGAAAAAGGTAAAATTACTAAATCGAATTCACTTCCTTGTGATTTATGAATTGAAATAGCATAAGCATGTGTTAAATCTTCTAACTCATCTTTTTCATAATCAACACTACCAAAATCAAACATTACAGTTAAGCCTGTTATTTCACCTTCATTATAATTAAAGTTCAGAATTTGGCCTATATCGCCATTCATAACTTTTTTCTCACTACGGTTAACTAGTTGAATAACTTTATCATTTACTCTAAATACTCTTGTAGTGTGTTTAATTTCTTCTTTTATTTTTGGATTGAACTTTTCTTGAAGCTTTTGATTAATAGCGTTTATACCTACTTCACCTTTATAAAGCGGAACTAAAACTTGGATGTCTTTAATTAAGTCCATGCCACTACTTATTGCTTGTTCAATTACTTTGATTAAATTTACCATAATATCTTTGTCTGGCATGGTAATAAAATTTCTATCGTGTTTTTTTTCTTGAATATTTTCTGGTACAAATCCTTGATTTAAATTATGCGCTAAAGAGATGATTGTAGAATCTTCTGCTTGACGGTGAATTTTATCAAGTCTAATAGTCGTTATCTCTTTAGATGCAATTAAATCATTAAGTACTTCACCTGGTGCAACGCTTGGGAGCTGATCAACGTCTCCAACAACAATGACTCTTGTATCATCATCTAGTGCTGAGAATAATCTTGCAGCTAAAGCTAAATCAACCATAGAAAACTCATCAACAATTACTATCTTAGCATCAATAACTTGACCATAACCATATTTAAATCGGCCTTCACCATCATAACCTAAGAATTTATGAATTGTTTGGCTCTCATGTTTTGTTATTTCTTTTAATCTTTTTGCTGCTCTACCAGTAGGAGCTAGTAAAGCTATACTATCTTTAATTAATTCATTTGGATAAAGTCTAGAAAATGATTCTATAATCGCTTGGATAATAGTTGACTTACCTGTACCAGGCCCACCAGTAATAATAACTAATTTTTCACGTAGTGATGCCTTAATTGCTTGTTCTTGTTTATCATTATAACTAATATTAAGAGATTCAGAAACTCTATCCACTACTCTTCTTATATCTTCATCATCATAATTTAATTCAATTTCATAAGCAAGCATATGTTGAATTCTAGAAGCAAGTAAGTTTTCTGCATAATATATTCTTGAATCATAAATATTATCTTCTTCAATAACAATTTGCTTTTCAATTACTAATTGTTTCAAACAATAATCAAATTTTTCACTATCAATTACTTCGTATTTTCCACCAACTTCTTTTAAAGCATCATTAAAAAGAGTATCATAATCAATATATACATTACCTGTATTTCTTGAATGTATATTTATTAAATATTGTATTAAAGCTTTTATTCTTATTATACTATCTTCTTTAATTCCAACTTCCATAGCAATCTTGTCTGCTCTTATAAAGCCAAAACCATCTACAAGATAAATTAATTGGTATGGATTTTGTTTTACCAACTCAACAACACCTTCACCAAGTGCATTATATAATTTCAAACTTGTTTTCATTGTTATTCCTAGATTTAATAATCCAACAATAACAGTCTTTGTAATATGATGCTCTTTTAAATTGTCATAAATAATTGTTTTTTGTTTTTCAGTAATTCCTTCAATTTTATCTAGAGCATTTGGGTCGGATTCTAAAATATTTATAGCATCTTCACCAAGAGCATCAAATATCTTAGTTGCTGTTATCTTTCCAATACCAGGAAATAAATTACTTGATAAATAAGTTACTATACCTTCTAGTGTATTTTCATTTCTAATATTACAACTACTTGCTTTAAATTGAGTCCCATATTGATTTGTAATGAATTCTCCTTCAAAATCATATTCTTCATCAACTATTGGAATTCTTTCAAAATTACAAGTAACAGTAAGTTGGTTTGTGAAAAGCTTGGCTCTATATTTAACTATCTTATTATCTAAATAATCCAGTCTAATTCTCACAACGCCAAAATGTGTTTCTTCGCTAAAAAAAACAACTTTTGTCACTATACCAAATAATTTCTCTAGATTATTTTCCATACTTAATCTTAACTACCTTCCTATAAAACTATATATAGTTTAGTATATTATAATCTACTTATTAAGTCAAAGCAAATAAAAAAACGGCTAATTATTAGCCGTTTACACCTCACATATACCAGTAATCGGATCACACTTTATTTCTTTACCTAAGTAGTAAACGAAAGTAGTTTCTCCAGTTTCTTCACAAGTAATATAATGCTTGTTTTTTAATTGCTTTAATTTATCCATTAACTCTTCATCACTATAATTGAATATAGCTTGTATTTCAATTGGTGTTGACTTGACTTCACTTTGCAAATAATGAAGAAGGCTTTCAAGTGAATTATCCTTGTAAACTTCTGTTAATTCTTCATCAGTTAAATATTTTAGAACATTATAAACATCTTCATATTTTTGATTGCCTCTTAAAATTAATGATTTCCCATTATAATTATTTCTAATTAGGTAAGAAGGAAATGTTGAAATCTTATTTGCCTTTGTATATAACAAATCCTCTTGGAATCTTCTTTCAGCAATACCATTTTCAAATGCTTGAATAAAATCACCAATCCTTAAGCCTACGTTTTTTGCAAGTTCAACTAATATTTTTGGATTTGTAGTTTGAGAGCTTTCAGTCATGGTTGCTTCTTGAATTCTTCTTAAGTATTTGTTAGCCAACTTCTCTGATTGAATCTTAGCTGCATGGTAGGCAATACAAGATGGATATGTAGAGTTATATTTATCAGAAAACAGTCTCATGCCTTCTACACAAGTAGGCATTTTATGAATAGCTGCAGCTTCTGTCCACAACCTTGCAAGATTTTTATTTGTAGATTGGATATTTCCACCTATATTATTTATATCATCACGATAGTTTTTGATATTTTCAATATAGCCACCCATAACATATGAAATTTTAATTTTCTTTGGAAATCTAGTTTCTAATTTTCTAAGTAAAGGTTCACTACCCCAACACCAATTACAAAGCGGATCTGTAAATTGGATAATTTCAAAATTAGGAATTCTAAACATAATAAAACATCCTTTTTCTATTATCATATGAAAAACAAAGCCAAAAGGCTTTGTTCCTCTTACAAATATAATTATAGCATAATTTTAAATTTTATCTTTTTTGATGCTTTAGAGATGCTTCTTTTTAATATGGACGTTTTACACTATCCATGTACACTGAATCAATTGCTCCACCACCCAAGACCAAGTCGCCTTTATAAAATACAGCTGCTTGACCAGGGGTTACTGCTTTTGCTTTTAAAGGATAGCTTACTTCTAAACTATCTTCAGATAACCATTTAATTGAACACTCTATATCTTTACTGCGATATCTAAATTTCACATAACAATCTTGATCTAGTTTTTTATCTTGAAGCCAGTTCATATTTTTAATAATAGCTCTATTTGAATATAAATATTCTTGATTTTGACCTCTACCGACTATTAAGCTATTTTCCTTAACATCTTTACCTAGAACAAAATAAGCTTCGCCGCTTCCACCAAGACCAATACCTTTCCTTTGGCCAATAGTATAATACATTAATCCTGTATGCTCTCCGAGTACTTCACCATCTAAGCTCTTAATCGGACCTGGATTAGCAGGAATATAGTTTGATAAGAATTCTTTGAAGTTTCTCTCACCAATAAAACAAACACCCGTTGAATCTCTTTTTGTTGCAACATTTAAATTGTATTTCTTTGCTATTTCTCTTACTTCTGACTTTTCTAGGTTTCCAAGTGGAAATAAAGTCTTTTTAATTTGATCTTTAGTTAGAGCACAAAGAAAATAGCTTTGATCTTTATTATTATCTATTCCTTTTAATAACTGAACATCAGGTGAATGAACGCTTCTAGCATAATGGCCCATAGCAATATAGTCAGCATCCATTTCAAGTGCCTTATTTAAGAATGCTTTAAACTTTATTTCTTTATTACATAAAATATCTGGATTAGGTGTTCTATTGTTTTTATATTCATCTAGAAAATAAGTAAAGACCTTATCCCAGTATTCTTGAACAAAATCAACTCTATGTAATTTAATCCCAAGAATTTCAGCTGTTTTTAAAGCATCCATATAGTCTTCTTCTTGAGGACAAATAGGATCTTCTAGATGAGGATTACCTAAAATATCATTATTAAGTGAGGAATCCCAATTTCTCATAAACATTCCTTCAACTTCATAACCTTCCTCAAGTAGTAGTATTGCTGCTACAGCACTATCTACACCACCGGATAAGCCAATTATTACTTTTTCCTTTTTCATATTTTACCTCGCTTCAACTTTGATTTCAAAAATAATATCTCTTAGAGCCATTGCTTCCTCAAATCTAAGTTCTTTTGCAGCTTCCTTCATTTGTTTTTCTAATTTTTCTATTAGTTTATTTCTTTCAAGTTTTGACATCTTATTTAAATTACTTAAATCAACTTGATACTGTTTTTCTTCTATTTCTCTTGTAATTACTAAGCTATCAGTTATATGTTTATAAATAGTTTTAGGAACAATACCATGTTCAATATTATAATCCTCTTGAATTTGTCTTCTTCTATAAGTTTCAGTAATAGCCTTTTCCATCGAATTAGTAATTCTATCAGCATACATTATTACTTTTCCATTTGCATTTCTTGCTGCTCTACCGATTGTTTGAACTAATGATGTTTCACTTCTAAGAAATCCCTCTTTATCAGCGTCTAAAATTGCGATTAAAGAAACTTCTGGAATATCAAGCCCTTCTCTCAGCAAATTTATACCAACTAAAACATCGTGTTTACCTTGCCTTAATTCTCTAATAATTTCCATTCTCTCCAAGGATTTAACTTCAGAATGTAAATAAGTAACTTTAATATCTAAATCTTTAAAATACTTAGTTAAGTCTTCACTCATTTTTATTGTTAGAGCTAAAACTAATGTTCTTTCATTTGCTTTTATTCTTTTTCCTATCTCTTTTACAAGATTATCTATTTGGCCTGTTATTGGCCTTACTTCCACAAGAGGATCAAGAAGCCCAGTTGGTCTAATAATTTGTTCTACTATTTCTCCACTTCTTGCCTTTTCAAATTCTGTTGGAGTTGCACTTACATAAATAACATCATCTAATTTCTCATAAAACTCATCAAATGTTAGGGGTCTATTATCCAAAGCTGAAGGAAGTCTAAATCCATATTCAACTAAACTTAGTTTTCTCGATCTATCTCCATTATACATCCCTCTTACTTGAGGTAAACTTACATGGGACTCATCAATAATAATTAAATAATCTTTTTCAAAGAAATCTAGTAAAGTATATGGTGTTTCTCCCTCTTCTCTTAGACTCATGTGTCTAGAGTAGTTTTCTATACCACTACACATACCTATTTCTTCTAGCATTTCTATATCATATTCTGTTCTTTGTTTGATTCTTTGAGCTTCTAATAGTTTGTTTTCAGATTCAAAATAAGCAATTCTCTCCACAAGCTCAGCTTTAATTCTTTCTATAGCTATTTTTAACTTTTCATCTCCTACAGCAAAAAGTGTTGCTGGGAAGATGTTTGCTAGAGTCTTTTGGTAGAGTGATCTACCTGTAAGAACATCAATTTCTTTTATACTTTCTATTTCATCATCAAAAAACTCAATTCGAATGGCTTGATCTTTTTCATATGTTGGAATAATATCAACAGATTCACCCTTTACTCTAAAAGTTCCTCTTTTAAAATCATAATCATTCCTTACATATTGCATTTGAATTAATTTTTCATATAATTCTTCTCTTTTAATTATTTCTTTTTCTCTTAGCGTAAGTATTTTTTCCTTATAATCTTCAGGATCACCAAGTCCATAAATACAAGATACACTTGCTACTACAATAACATCATCTCGATCAAGTAATGAAGAAACAGTGCTATGGCGCATTTGATCTATATCATCGTTAATTGAAGAATCCTTTTCTATATATAAGTCTCTTTTTGCAACATAAGCTTCAGGTTGATAATAATCATAATAAGAAATAAAATACTCAACTCTGTTTTCTGGAAAAAAACCTTTAAGCTCACTATATAATTGGCCAGCTAAAGTCTTATTGTGAGCAAGAACAAGAGTCTTTTTCCCCATTTTTTGAATAACATTAGCAATAGTAAAAGTCTTACCAGTACCTGTTGCTCCTAAAAGAGTTTGTTCTTTCATTCCATACTTTAAATTGTTAACTAATTTTTCAATTGCTTGTGGTTGATCACCCGTTGGTGAAAAATCACTAACAAGTTTGAATTTATTCATCTTGTTCACCTATTCTGATTATCCTTATATATTATATCATTTTTTTATTATATTGTCTTAAAAAAGTTCAAAGAGTAGGTCTAAAACCTACTCTAATTTATTTCTTAACAATCTTTTGCATTTTCCTATTTCTTCTTTTAGCCCCTGTTACAACAGGACAGCTACTACAAGCAGCTTTATCTTTCTTAAAAAAGATATAGTAAACTAAAAAACTAAAAATTACTAAAACTATAATAAGAATTGTAATATCTGTAAATGTCATTAAAATCATACTAACCTCCCTAGCCAGGAAAAACCTACTCCTAGCCAATAAACTCCTACTCCTAGTACCCAAGCAAAAGCTGTTTGGAATAAGATTGCTTTTAAAGCTACTCTGCCACTATTATATTCTTTTTTCATTGCTGCAATTGTCCCTAAACAAGGAGCACTAAATAAATTAAATACCATAAAAGCATAAGCACTTGCTGGTGTGAAGAAACCAAAGATTCCTGATGCACTAAATAACAAGCTTGGACTATCGGATGATAAGTTTGATATTATTACCATCGAAGATACGACTTGTTCTTTTGCTATTAAGCCTTGAATTGCGGAAACACTTGCTCCCCAGCTCAATTCACCAAGCATTGGATAAAATAACCAAGAAACTCCTTTACCTATAAAAGCAAGTGTTGACCTCTCAATATCACCAACAACAAATTCTAATCTAAATGAAAATGCTGTAAGGAACCAAATAATCATTGAACTAAATAAAATTAAAGTTCCAGCTTGTTTCACAAACGAAGCAACTCTATCATAAACATCATAGAATGTATGTTTAAAGTTTGGCAGACTATACTCAGGCAGTTCAAGTAAATATCCTGATGCTTCACCTTTAAAAACGAATTTCCTTAATAGTATTGCACTTACAATAATTGTAATTATACTTAAAAAATATAGTGATGCACTTGCAATACCTGCATAGTTTTTAAAGAAGTATCCAGAGAACAAAGCAATAATTGGTAGTTTTGCACTACAAGGAATGAAAGGCGTTAACATAATTGTTAGTTTCCTTTCATTATCATCTTCAATTGTCCTAGTTGCCATTATTCCCGGCACACTACATCCCGAACCAACAATGAATGGAATTAAGCTTTTACCACTTAGTCCAAATCTTTTAAAGAATTTATCTAGTAAGAATGATATTCTAGCCATATATCCACTTGATTCTAAAAATGATATTAATAAAAATAAGATAGCTAGTTGAGGCAAGAAACTAAGAACAGCCCCTACACCCATAATTATACCATCTGAAACTAAACTTGTCGCCCATGGTGATGCGTTGAGACTTTCTAATGAACGGCTAGCCCATTCGGCTAAGCCCCCAATTAGCTCTTCCACAATATCTACTGTAAAAGATCCAACTATACCAACTGATAAAAAGTAAACTAAGAACATAATTACAATAAAAATTGGGATTCCAAAATACTTATTTAAAAGTACTTTATCAATCTTATCAGTCATACTAACTCCTAGAGGAGTTTTTTCTAAACAATTATCGCGTATATTCTCAATATATTCATATCTTTTAGAAGCTATGATCTCTACAGAATCTAGTTTATACTTAGCCTCTAACTCATTAATCAATTTCAAAATATCTTCATTTTGCTTATCTTCATACAATGGGTCTTTTTCCAACAATTTAATTGCTAGGAATCTTTCATGTTCTCCCTTTGTATAGTTAATAACCTGGTTAATAGCTTCTTCAATAGTATCACCAAATATTTTTTTATTATGTTTCGTTTGAGTACTATCAAGTGATTCAATTAACTTTTCTAAACCTATATTTTTTAAAGCTGAAATACTAATAACTTGACACCCAAGCATCTTAGCCAACTTTTCTTCATCTATTTTTTGTTTTTTCTTCGCAAGTTTATCACTCATATTTAAAACAACTAATACTTCTTTGTCTAGTTCGAGTAATTGAGTTGTTAAGTATAAACTTCTTTCCAAAGATGTAGCATCTACAATATTAATAATTAAATCTACATCATCTTCTAATATATAATTTCTGGAAATCTTTTCTTCATTAGAAAAAGGGCTTAAACTATAAACACCAGGTAGATCAACCAATTCATAATTAGTGTTTTTAATTATACCGCTCCTTCTTTCGATTGTAACCCCAGGCCAATTGCCAACTTTTGAATTAGAATCAGTAAGCAAATTAAAAAGGGTCGTCTTACCACTGTTTTGATTTCCTATTAAGGCTATCTTCATTTGATAACACTCACCCCTATCATTTTCATATCATCTATACGTAAACATAGCTCATAACCTCTTATTAAAATATCCACTGGATCACCAAGAGGTGCTATTTTCTTTACTTCAAGTTTAGCTCCAGTTGTTATCCCCATATCTAGAAGTCTTCGCTTTAAAGCTGGATTAGGTGTATCAAGTTTTGTTACTAAAGCTTTTTGGCCTATAACTAGCTGATCTAATGAACCAAAATCACCTTTAAATAATCTTTTATTTGCCATATCTTTTCTCCTATATTTAATATATTACCAAAATTTAAATTATTAGTCAATCAATAAGTTAACAAATGTTAACTTTTTGTTTAATTC
Source organism: uncultured Bacteroidales bacterium (assembly GCA_964407835.1). GTDB lineage: Bacteria > Bacillota_I > Bacilli_A > ML615J-28 > CAG-698 > DUVT01. The sequence goes on along the minus strand of CAYOXB010000001.1, from coordinate 30,236 downwards.
CTTCTAGAATCAATTAATTAAATATGGTATAATGCTATTGAGGAATAAAATAATGAAAAATGATGAACTAATACTTACTAAATCAAATGAAGATTATTTGGAAACAATTTTAATTGTGGAACAAAAATACCCAAAAGTTTTATCCGTTCATATTGCTAAAGAGCTAAATGTATCTAAAGCCGGTGTAAACAGAGCAATGAACGTTTTAAAAGATAATGGACTAATTGACAAAAGTGACTATAGTGAAATTGTTCTTACAGAAAAAGGAAGAGAAATTGCTAATCAAATATATGAAAAGCATAAAACATTGAAAGAATTTCTTATCCAACTAGGGGTAAGTGAAGATGTGGCTAGTCATGACTGTTGTCTTCTTGAGCATGTTATTAGTGATGAAACATATGATAAAATTAAAGATTTCATCCAAGATGAGAAAAAGCATTCTTAATGAATGCTTTTTTTATTTCTTATATTTTAAACCAGCTTTTCTATTTTCCGATGTTAAATTTAAAAATCTCTTTAAATCACCAACTGAATAGTTACTATTACTTAAAGTTATTTCAAATTCTGCCATTGCTTCATATGAGATAATTTGTAAATTGTTTTTTGAAACTAATTCAGTATATATTGGTGAAAAATAATTTTTTAAAGCGGCTTTCATTTTAGTTGTTAAACTAGTAGAATCATTGCTCTTAATATATTCAATAGCAGACTCTAAATCAGGAATAACTAATCCTGCAGCATATTCTGCAATCGGTTTAGTTTCTAGATTAACATATACATGGTATCCAAATATAGTTACTAAATATTCAAAATCTTCGCCTTCTTCTGGTTTTGAATCATAAATAACAACTTCTTTTGAATCGCTATTTGCATCCCAAATTGATTTTACTGCATCGTTAAACTCTGTTACCATAACACCATTTTTAAATGTTTCTAGGTCTTCAAATGAAGCTTGTAGTCCTGCTGACTTGAATTTTGATAATTCAATACCTTCAAATGAATAACTCATTCCTTCTACAACTGGTTGTTCAGCTGAATTTTGAGGTAAATCTGTAACAAAATATGGAGCCTTATTAAATGCATTTTGAATGTTTTCTAGTTTTTTCTTAGCTGTATCAGTTTTTGTCTCATCATTTAAATAAGCCATAACTTGAGCATAAAATTCTTTTGCATATTCATTTTGAGTTTCTGTCCATTCTTTTGGATCTATAGGCTTATTTGCACTATCTCTAACAGAAATTAGTAGATGTACTCCCACAACTTCAAAATAATTGTCAACCATTTCTTGCATCTTTTCTTTATAAAATACCCAAAGGTCGGATGTTTCAGTTGAACCTTTTAATGCGCCTAAAGTTTTACTATATCTATCAATAACTTCTTGGAATACAAAGAATCTTTCTAATTCTTGATCACTAGATGCACCATAAACTTCTTTTATAAAAGTACTCCAGCCAATTTTCGAAGGATATCCTTCTTCTTCGTATAAATTACTCTTAAAGCTTTTCTTCTCATCTTTAATTGCTTGTTGGAGAATTTCCCATCTTGTTGATTCAAGTATGTTCTTACCAAGAAAATCATAAACATCATTAAATTCAAGATTATATACAAATCTATTAAATTCCATTTCTGAAATAGCGATACTAATACCATAGTTTTTATCCATAGCAGCAAATAATTCATCTGCTGTATATTCTTTAAGTGATGATTTTGCAACTAAAGAACCAGAGTTTGATTTAAATTTCTTGTGTTCTATTTCAGCTCCAGCTAAATCACTAATATAAGAATCTATAAATGTAGTATCGTAGAAAGTAACTCCATAAGCAAATCTTAGTTTTATTAATTGAGTATTAATATAAGAACTTGTAATTTTTTGATTGATAAGCGTTTCTTTAATTTCTGCTTTCTTATCTTCAAAGTCAAAAGTTTCTTGAGCAATTTTCATATATAATGAATGGCGTGCTCCACTCTTATAAACTTTAATTTTCTTAGTGTAGAAGTTATCTTCTTCAGTATAATTATTAAATTTAGCTAATTCTTTTTGTATTGCACTTTCGTATGATGTAATTTCACTATTTGTATAATGTAGAAAATCAATTTTTTCTAAATCAAAAACAATTTTAGAGCCTTCTAAAGTATATTCAACACCTTCGTTTAACATCTTAGTATATGTTGGATAGTTTTCTACCTTAGTAATGTTTACCATATTATATAGTTCAATGAACATCATAATAGCTTCATTATTTGTAAGTGCATTTCCATCCTTTAAAACTTCATCTTTAACAAGTGAATAGCCTAGTTGTAAAAGTGCGTTTTCTAACATTCTATATGTTGTGAAAGAAATAACAATTGCATGGTAACCATCTTTAAAATTTGCTTTGAAGTAGTTGTCATACTCAGAATCTTTAAAGTCTTCTGCTTCTACTTCAGCATATTTTTGATCTGTTGCATATTTTTCTCTTGCTATAGATAATCTATAATATTCTTTTACTTCTTCTTTACTATTTAAACCATATTCTGTGAATAAAGTATTATAGAACTTTACTTCTTGTTCTTCAATTTCTTCTTCAGTAAGGTCTTCTTTACCATTTGGAAAAGAATCCTTCTCAACTGCTTCTAATATTTCATCTTCTGTTACTTGATTCCAATAACTAACGCCATCTTTTTTCTCTTCTTTTAAAATGTCTCTGTCGATCATATCAATAAGCACTGAATAACCAACATTTTCTTTCAACATTTCATATACTTTACTGTTCTTAACTGTATAGGTATATGTACCTTCTTTAGCTGTTAAGTAGTTATCATTAGGGTTAGATATCTTTGGACTTTTTGCTGAACCACAAGCACTAATAAAAAACAAACTTGTAAATAGCAGCAAAAATAATACTATTTTTTTCATATATTCTCCTTCTATGAATATCTTAATTAAATTTTATATAATTCAGATGCTTGGTATTGTTCTGCAATTGTTATTGTAGCATTACTTATTTTATTTGCTTCTTCAATTACATTTTCTCTAACAAGATCGAATCTATTGCAATCCTCACTCAAATGAGCTAGTAGAACTACTTTATGTCTTTTTGTAAGTGTTGATAATAAAACTTGAAGACATATGTGATTAGACATATGACCCTTTGGAGAAGCAATTCTTTGCTTCAAGATCATCGGTCTTTCGCTTTCCATTAATAATTCTAAATCGTGATTGCATTCTAATATTAATGCATCTACTTCTTTTAATGCATTAACATATGTTACTGGTAAAAATCCAGTATCAGTTACGTAAGCTAAACGTTTTTCATCTCTTGCAAATATAAAACCAAATATATTTGCACTATCGTGAGATAATTCTAAAGTAATAATTTCTAAATCTTTTATTTTATATATTTTATTGCTTTCGATAAATACAACATTAATATTATCTAAGCTGCTTTTAACCGTCTTTGGCAAATTGTAAAAGGAATCTTCGTGAATATACAATACCGCTTTAGTTTTCTTTAGGAATGTTCCTAAAAACTTAACATGATCTGTATGTTCATGGGATATGATTACAGCATCAACGTTATTAAAATCAATATCTAATTTTTCAGTTCTTTTCATAGCTTCTTTGTATGAAATACCTACATCTAAAATAACCTTTGCATTAGCTGTTTCGATGTAAACCATATTTCCTTTAGAGCCGCTACTTATTGTACAAAATTTCATTGATTTCCTCACGACCTATTTTTATTAATAAAGACCTTGTTATCAAGGTCTTTACTATTATTCTGCTTTTGTATATTTCAAGTCTTCCGCATAAACTTCTATTAATTTACCTAAGAAGGAATTGAAGTCCTCATTTGAATAATTATTAACCTTAAAATCAAAACTCATGTCTAGCATTTCTTGATATAATTTAACTAAGACATTTGTACTTCCAGTAATTTCTGTTTTAATTGGATTAAAATATTTAGTAATTGCTGTTTTCATTGCTGCAGTATATTTGATTTCTGTTGGATTTCCTTCTTCATCAAATAATACTTCTGAAGCATTGTCTTTTTGATTTGTTTGAATCATTAAAAGTGTAGGTAATACAAATTTAGTATCTTCATCATCTTCGTAATTCCATTTTGCTAAATCTACGATAGATGTATTAATGTATACATGATACCCAGTTTTACTAACTAAATATTTGTCTACACCTGAACCAAAATTATAGCCATAGCGAACTTCTTCGTTAGAGCCTTCTGGAAGAGAGTTAAATACTTCTTTAGCTGCATCTATTAATGCTTCTGGAGTTGTATCTGTTGCATCTGTTGTATTGCTTAAAGTACTTATTCTTAAGAACTCTAAGTTTAAACCTGCAGATTTATATTTTGATAATGGAATATAGTAACTTCCTTCTTCTTCAAAAACATAAGGGTTATCTTCTAATTCAGGTTGAACACTTAAGTCTTGTGCTAGGCTTGCTAGGAAACGTGGAGCGTGATTAAATTTAGTAATTAATTTATTAAGTTTTGTATCATAATCTCCAGCTTCATTTTCGATATATTCCCAAATGTCGCTATATAATTCTTCTGCGTAGTCTTTTTGTAAATCTGACCAGTCTTCAACAGGAACATAATTGCCATCTATATCTTTAACAGAAACCATTACTTGTATTCCATTAACCATAAAGTAATCGTCTACCATTTTTTGCATATAGTCAACAATTTCTAACCATTGTTCACTAGTTTCAGTTAATTCTTCAATATCTAATAATCCTGAAGCATAGTCTGTTCTTAACTTTCTGTAAAGTATAGAGAACATTAATTCTTCAACATCACTAACACCATGATAATCTTTTAAGAAGTTTTTCCAACCATATGTTGGAGGGAATTGTTGATATCCACCTGATAAGAAAATATTCTTTTCACTTATTGTTGATTTTCTAATTTCTTCCCATTTATCTTTATCTAAGATTCTTTCACTTAATTTAATATTAGGTGTGTAGTAATCATATATAGGATTTAAATCTAGAGAATTTAAAAATCTTAAATAGTTAGTTTCACTAGCAACTAGGCTTGAGCCATAGTGTCTATCCATCTCTTTGAATAATTCATCCGGTTTAACTTCAAAGTCATTCATTTTCATAATTAATGAAGTGTCTGATGTTTTATTCTTTTTAAAATCAATATCAAAACTTTCTAGTTGAGTCATATATGATTTTTCAAGAGCTGTATCAAAGAATACTATTTCTTTTGATTCACGTAAAAGAGCCATCTTTTTGTTAATGTATAGATCAGTTACTTCTGCTTCCGTTAATTCTTCAACTATTTTTTCTCTAACTTCTTGTAATTCTGGTTGTGCTACTTCTTGAATTTTTAAAATGTAAACAAACAGCTTGCTATCATAATTTCTAGGTTCAGCAGTATACCAAGTGTTCTTAGTTGCATCTTTAAGATAGTAGTTCATACCTTGTAAAGCATTTTCTAATTGTTTTTCAATTAATACAACTTCTTCATTTTTGAAATAAAGCTTGTTCATCTCTTCATCTTCTTCGATTACAGTATTAAATACTAAATCGCCTTCTTCAGTAATTCTATAATGAACATCTTCTTTTAGAGTAAGTAAATCATTTGGATAAGTAGAAGAGTAACGAGCGTAGAATGTATTATACATTTCTATAAAAGCTTCCGAGATTTCTCTATTAGTAGCTTTCACTACGTTTCCTTCTTCATCTTCTTCAATATGAACAAGGTCTGCATATTTTCCGCTCTTGCTATCTTCATCTAGTTTTAAACCTACTTGTTGAAGGGCATGTTTTGCTTCAGCTTCAGTTTTAAAAGGAATTATGATTGCCCAATATCCAGTTTTATATTGTTCTTTGTATTTTGCATCAATCTTAGTATCTGTGAAATACGGATCTGCATCTTCATCTTCTGCTGCTTTATCATCAGCAAGTTTAATTTCTTCTTTTAAAATCTCAGTTGCATATAGTTTTTTTGCAATCTCCATGCGATGAACATCACGAACTTCAGCTTCTGTTCTTAAACCCATAGAAATAAATAGATTATTAAAATATTCTTCATAAGCTTCATCTAGTTCTTCTTCAGTATAATCTTCTTTATCTTTCTTTAATGCAGCTTTATCAATTTCATCATCGATTTGTTCTTCAGTTACTAAGTCTAAGTAAGATACTCCATCTTTCTTTGTTGATTCTAGTAAATGTTTATCGATTAAATCTAATAAACTTTTTAAACCAACATTGGATTTTAATTCTTCGTACATATATTTCTTTGTAATATTATATGAACGACTACCATCGCTTATTGTTAGATAAATTCCATCCTCATCAGTTATTGTAGGTAAGTCTTTTTCTCTTCTAAGTACAGACCCTAAAATTGCTGCACCAACAATAAGCAAAATTATAATTAATACTGGTACTGTTCTTTTAATTATTTGACCACTATTCATTTTTTTATTCACTCCTTAATAATTTTTCTTCGAATTTAATATTTAATACATAGTACTCTATTATATAACGTATATATTATACTACTTTTAAATTAAAATGTAAATGTTTTTTTTAATGTTATAATCACATAATTGATAATTGCCATATTATCACATTTTTGATGTAAAATGCAACTTTTGTACTCAATTTAAAAATAAAAAACAAGAAAACAAAATGTTTTCTTGTTTTTATTAGTCCTCTTTTTCTTTGTCATCTTCTTCATTAGTTATTAGGCTAACTTTCAACTCTAGTAGACGAATTCTTTTATTGATAACTTCTTTTATTAAGAAATCAAGATCGTATTTTTCTTCTGTCTCCATATTATTTGCGATATAGCTAACAGATTTACCTTCAGTAGGTAGTCCACCTATTAAACTATATACAAATCCACCAACTGTATTATATTGAGTTGTTGGGACTTCATCTATTTCCAAATATTCAAACAAGTCTTCTAGTTCCATTTCTGGTGATATGAGATAATAATTATCGCTAATCTCTACAAGATCGTCTAATTCTTCTTCATCATACTCATCATAGATTTCACCAACTAGTTCCTCTAATGCATCTTCCATTGTAACTATTCCACTAGTTCCACCATATTCATCAACAACAATTGCTAAATGTTTCTTTAGTTTTTGAAATTCTTTTATTAAATCATAAACTTTTGTAGATTCCGAAACAAATAAAGGTTTACTCATTAAACTATTTAATGGTCTTTTACTTTGGTTTGTTTTTAAAAGCATTCTAAAGAAATCTTTTTCGCTTAATATTCCAATAATATTATCTTTGTCTTCTCTATATACAGGAATCCTAGAAAATTGGTGTTCGAAGAATACATCTTTAATTTGTTCATAAGTCATATCTTCATTAATAGCTACAATATCTACTCTAGGAGTCATAATATCAGATACTGTTCTTTCATTTAGAGCAATAGCACTTTGGATTAATTCAGCATCTTCTTCATCAAAAACACCTTCTGTTTCCATAGTGTCGATAATTGATTCTAGTTCTTCTTCCGTAACCTTAGGAATATTAGCTTGTTCTGACTCTTTCGCAAAAGTCTTTTTTAGTTTTATACCCAAACTTGCAAATGGAAGTGACATCCTATAGAAGATATAGACAAATCCAGCATTTTTTAATGCTATTTTTTCTGGATTATGTAGTGCCTTTTGTTTTGGTAAAAAATTCAAAAACAAAATATCAACAAAACTCATAAAAGCAAATGTAATAAGTATTGCTAAAAATATATTGTCAAATGACTGACTAATAAAATAACCAGCAATAACTATGGCAGATATTTTGTTAATTGATTTGCTAATCCAAATAGTTATTTGTGCTCTTTCAAAATCTTCAGAAATTTTTACAGCTTTTCTTGCTCCTCTTTTATTTTCTTCAAGAAAAACCCTTAATCTAACAGCGTTAGAATTAGAAAATGCTGTTTCTGTAGATGCTAATAAAGCAGATATAATTAAAAATAATATAAAAGCTACAACTAGTAAAATATTAATTCCAATTTTTTCTGTAAAAAAACTAAAACTAGCTAGTAACTTTAAATTCATGGTACTCAAAATTTCCCCCTTAAGATTTGCTATTCAATGTCAGGAATATAAAAACTCCTGCGATCAAGCGCAAATATTGAGTTTGTAAACTCTCCCTTGCCTGTAGATTCTATTTCTTTTTCTAAAGCTGCAAGTCTTGAATCATTATAATCTAGTAAAAATACTAATAAAGCTTCTGCTACAACTGGTTCTTTTGGTGAACCATATTCTAATAAACCATGATGGGATAAAATTATATGTTGTAATATTAAAACTTCTTCAGAATCTTCTACACTTTCTTTCTTTGCTTGCTCATTAATTATTGTAAATCCTATAGGAATATGACCTATTAGATTTCCTTTTTTTGTATATCCTGTTCCCTTATGTCCACTTAATTCAATAAGCTTTCCGATATCATGAAGAATAATCCCAGCATAAACTAAGTCTTTATTTAAATAAGAATAAATTCCTAAGTATGCATCACTTGCTCTTAACATTGAATATGTATGTTCAGCAAGTCCAGATTTAAAGTTATGATGAACATTCATTGCTGCAGGATAAGTAAAAAACTTTTCCTTATAGTTAGTAATAATATTCATAACAAGTGATTTAATAACTTTATTATCTATTTTATTTATATATTCAAATATCTTTTCTTCTAATTCTACTCTTGTATATTTTGATTTTTCATAAAATTCACTTAAGTCTAAATTATCTTCTTCTTCAACATGACGTATTTCATTAATATTAAATTGAATCTTTCCTTGATATTCTCGCATTGAACCAGTTAAGTAATATACTTCACCGTTTTTTAAGATTTCTTTATCTTCTTCTCTCAAACGCCACATCTTAACTTCAATCAAATTAAATCCATCAAAACCTAACATACTAGCATAATCATCATTTGCAGTAGTTTTCTTATATTGAATATCTGTTAGCCTTAAAAATAGGCTTGCTTTGTCTTTTGCTTCAAAGTCTTTAATTAGTGCTCTAGTGTTCATCAGTATCCTCTTTCTTTTTATCATCTAAAAGGCGGAACTTTGGATCTACATTCTTAATTAAATCTTTATATACTTCTTTTAGTTCTCTAGAAAACATGAGTTTTTCAGTTCCTTTTTCTAAGTAATTCAAATCTCTTAAAATTTCTAAGTTTTGACCTACTATAGTATTAACATCACTATCAAGTTTATATTCCAAAGCTTGTTTTTCAAGTTCTTTTATTCTTTCATCTTTTTCACGTAATGTTTTTTCGAATTCAAGAACTTTTCTTTGAATTTGTTCAAACGTAGAAAGCGGCATATGGCTTTCTTCTTGATGATAAACTGGAGTAACTTCTACTCTTTCTTCCACAACAACAGGTTTTTGTTCTTGTTCATATACATAATCATCATATTCTCGATAAACTTTTTGTTGTGGTTTTTCTCCTTCTTCATATAAATTAACATTATATACAGAAAGAGCTCTCTTTACATAATCTCTAATAACAAAATAGTCATTATCTAATTGGTTTTCTAAAATTTTAGAAACAACATCTTTCATTATAACTTCATAGTATTTAGAAGCATCTCTTGCAAGTAAATAAAAGTCATTTTTAGGGAATTCAACTTCATCCATACTCTTAATAGGAAGATTAGCATATTGTTGAGTAATCTTATTCTTTCTATTTCTTGATTTCTTCAACATATAATTAACATAGTTACTGTCTAAATATACTTCTAAACCATATTTAAATAATAAATAAGGATTATATTTGCTTCTTGGATTAAGTAGGGCTAGTTCCACAACATCTCTTAGTCGTTGTGGGTCATCTGTTAAATTATCCCATGTTGGTGAATATGATTTATTTAGCACATATGAGCATGCTAATATAGAATCAGAACTAATTCTTTTATAGTTATCAGCAAGATAGTCTAAACCTTTCTTTAAATCCTTAACATATTTGTGAATGTTTAAGTTCACCATATATTTTAAAGCTCTTTTAAAGTGAGGACCTGCAAAAATTCTTGTAAGTTCTATTTCAATATCGCTAGGTTCAAAAGATTTAAGAAATTTAGCTCTTCTTCTCATTGCTTTTTTAGTTTTTCTTTCAAGCTTAAAGCCCAGCTCACTTACTAATCTCAAGGCAATCAAGATTCTAAGTGGACTTTCTGAAAATCTGACTTTTGGTGAACCGATAGTTCTAACTCTTTTTCTCTTTATGTCTTCATAACCACGATATGCATCGGTTAATTTACCACCATAGCTCATTGCAATAGCGCTAATTGTGAAATCACGAGCAGCAAGCTCATCTTTTAAGTTCTTAGAATAATGCCAACGCATTGGTGTACGGTTATCTTTAAACTTTTCTTCTAATCTAAATGTGCTAACTATGAAAATATAGCCCATATAAGTTAATCTAACTGCGCCTTCATGTTCATCTTCTACTTTTGCATTAGCAAAAATACCCTTGACCATCTCAGGAGTAGCGTTTGTTGTTATATCAATTTTACTAAAAGGCAATCCTTGAATAAGGTTATATACAGCTTCGCCAATCATATAGGCTTCGCAACCATTATTTATCAATACCTTAAGGACTTCTTTACCTTTTTCAAGATAGTTTTCCATAAGCCTACCCCTTTCTTACATAATTGTTCGGTCTTAGTAAATAGATTATACAATAAAAACACAAATATTTCTATACCTTTTAGTTAATATTTGTTTTTTATTTTAAATTACTGTTATTTTTAAGCTATTTTAGTTATAATATAAGTGGTGATATCATGTTTTCTATTAAGAATAAAGTTGAAATTGAAATAATTATAAACAAAAGTAGATTCATTTCTACTCTTTTACCTGTATTTTCAGAAGAAAACGCAAAAGAAGAATTATTGAAAATTCAACTCAAATATAAAGATGCAACTCATAATTGTTACTGTTATATTGTAGGAGACACCGCAAATGTACTAAAATTCTCAGATGATGGTGAGCCAACAGGCACTGCTGGCGTTGTAATTTATGATGTTTTACAAAAAAACAGCTTAACAAATGTGCTTTGTGTTGTGACAAGATACTTTGGAGGCATTAAACTTGGTGCTGGCGGCCTAGTAAGGGCTTATAGTAGCTCCACCGCAAGAGCTGTTGATCTAATAAATAAGGTTCCAATCTATGAACAAATTGAAGTAGCGCTTAATTTCGATTATACTTATCTTAATATCATAGAAAATCGTCTAGAAAATTATGAAATTACAGAAAAAGAATTTCTTAATGATGTATATATAAAACTAAAAATGCCAAAGGATGAATTTGAAGATTTAGAAGACAATTTAAAAAACATCACAAAAAATACAATTACTATAAAAACCATTGTAATTTAATTGTTTTTGATATGTCCAAGTTCATTTAGCCTATTTTCACGGTTTTTTTCATTTATTATGGCTTAAAGTGCTTTATGCATATAAAGTTTAAAACAAGGTCTTTTTATCAAACCAGCTCATTTTTAAGATATCAATTGTTTTTAATTTAGGTTTTTAAAAAATGATTATTATTTGATCTAAAACTAAAGAATATTAATAAAAAAGTCTGCTATTATTACAACCTTTCATTATGGGGAGGAATGGCTGTAAATAATTGACTTTTTTTGTAAATTAGTGTATATTTAATACAATAAATGCAATACGGAAGGGATAAGTTTATGAGCGTTTTAGTTGTGGAAAATTTACAATTTTCAAAAAGCAATTTACCAACTATATATAACTTTTCTTATAATTTTTTAGACAATAAAATCTATGCAATTATAGGAAAAAGCGACTCTGGTAAGGATTTACTAGTAGAACTTATCGCTGCTAAGATAAAACCTAATAGTGGTGAAGTCTTTTTAGATGGAGAAAAGCTTTATAATAATTCAAAAATGAATAAAAGGCTTGCTTTTATTTCTAATAAAACATCTTTCCCGGGCCATTTAACTGTAAAAGCAATCTTTAATTTAATGGCTTCATACTATCCAAAATGGGATAATGGTTATGCTTATGAACTTTTAGAGTATTTTGAAATAAAATACAAAGGAAAGTATCGTAAACTTGAAGAAAATCAAAAACAACTTCTATATGGAATAATCGCAATAGCTTCAAGAGCTAATATTACTATATTTTCTAACCCTTTAGATGAGGTAGATGTAAAAGATAGATATGATTTTTTCAATTTTCTATATTCACATAAACTAAGATACCCTAGAACAATAATAATATCTACTGATTATGTTGATGAAATAGAAGATATAATAGAAAAAGTCTTAATTATTGATCGTGGTATTTTAATAGAAAACTTTACTATCGAAGAAATAAAAGATAACTTCCGCTATTTAAGTGGAAAAACTGAAGTTTTAAAGTCTTTAATTACTGGTGTTAAGATAATTGGTTACGAAGAAAGAGATAATTATCTAACAGTTTGTATTGCTAAAAGACTTAATAAAGATGAAACTAGAAAATATCAAAAATATTTAATCAAGATTTCTGAAGTCCCTATTCAAAAAATATTTATTTATTTAATTAATTTAAGGGAAAAGAAGGGGGTATGGCATGAGTATTAAACATCCTCTCAAATACCATCTTTCTACTTTTGTAAAGCCATTCATAGCTTATGCACTAATATTTTTAGTAACTACCTTTGCAATGACTCTTGGATTTAAGAATTATATTAATTTATATGAGCATCTTACAATTATTATTATATTGCTACCTCTGCTTTTCATGTCACTTGCAGCGTTTTATGAATTCGCTTCTTTAATTTTCCATTTTTATAATGTAAGATTAATAAAAACAGAGTTTCTACTAGCTAGTTTTGTATTTAATATTGTAATGAGCATAATAAATACGATAATGATCTTTATTTACTACTTAATAATTAGTCAACTATTTAATCCGAATATTACAGATATATTTCCGTTTAATAGTTTCTCTGTTTATTTGTTTATTTTTGTTATAAACTTTACTACATTTAGTTTAGTTGGCGCAATTTCTTTGTTTCTTGCAAAGATTAAATCAATTAGATTTATTATATATTCTATTATAGTCTTGATGATTGGTTTTATAACAAGGCATGTTGCTGTATTAGTCGTAGATTTTATCTTTAAAGTATTTAATAATAGCAGTTTATTACTATTATTAACTCCAGCTTTTGGTGCATTTAATCTATTACTTTGGGGCTTAATCTATTTTAAAGCAAAAACAATAAGTTAAAAATCTCTACATATGTAGAGATTTTTTTATTTGTTAATTGTGTAATATAAAATTTTAAACGAATAAACTAAAGCAAAGCTTACTAAGAATGAAATAATAATCGATAGAAAGACAGTAATTAACCGAATTTGCCAAGTCGAATTATATCTAAACATCTTAGAGAAATCAATGGCCATTAAAGCTCTAAAGTTAAGTGGGATTAGGGTAAAGAACATTATCAAAAACCAAAAATCCATAATTGTATCAATCATTGGTCTAAATACCTAGCTAGTGTAAATAATAAATCGGATAAACGATTTAAATATATTAAAACATTTTTATTTAGTTTATCTCCTTGAGCTAAACTAACCGTCCATCTTTCTAGCCTTCTAGAAATTGTTCTAGCAAGATGAAGATGACTACTTGCTTTATTCATTCCTTGAATAATAAATGCTTTTAACTGTGGCATTTTATCAGTATATAGGTCTATTAATTTTTCTAATTCAAGATAATCTTCTTCTTTTATGCTTTGACCATCCTTATAACCAACTATATCACCACTAACATTAAATAAGGTATTAACTATTTTTAAAATAATGTCCTTTATATCTTTATCTTCTATAAAATGATAGCTTACCATTAATGCTGATGAGAGCTCATCACAAGTTCCAACCGAATGCATTATAATATCATCTTTATATACTCTTCTTGCCATTGCGGAAGTTTGCAAATTATCACCAGTTTTTGTATATATTTTCATATTCATTCTCCCTTTTCTGATTTCATATCAATCTTATAAGTTGTAATAAGTTGTTTAACCAATTCTTTCATTTGAAGATTATTAGATTTATCTAAATTATTTCTAATTAATTGAATAAAAGATTCCACATCTTTGATTTCTCTTTTTTCTTCCACAAATATTTTATTATTATTAGTCTTTTTGTGTTTAGATACGTCTAATAATAATTCTTCATATAATTTTTCACCAGGTCTTAAGCCAATATATTCAATCTTAATATCTGTGTTAGGAACATATCCAGAAAGTCTAATCATTTTTTCAGCTAGATTTACTATCTTTACTGGTTCACCCATATCTAAAATAAACAATTCTCCACCACTAGCATATACTGCAGATTGTAAAATCAAACTTACTGCTTCTGGTATAGTCATAAAGAATCTAGTAATTTCTGGATGAGTTATAGTAACAGGTCCTCCTACTTCTATTTGTTTTTTAAATACTGGAACAACACTACCATGACTTCCTAAGACATTACCAAATCTAACAGCTGAATATGATGTTTTAGAGTTAAGATCGAAGTATTGAATAATGTTTTCACATACTGCTTTTGTTGCACCCATAATATTAGTTGGTCTAACAGCCTTATCGCTTGAAACTAATATCATTTTTTCAACATCATATTGATTTGCAAGACTTGCAACATTATATGTTCCAATTACATTAGTTCTCACAGCTTCATGAGCTGAATCTTCCATAAGGGGAACATGTTTATACGCTGCAGCATGAAAAATTAAATTGGGTTTATATTCTTTAAAAACATTTTCTACTCTTAGTTTATTATAAACACTACCAATTAAGACAATTAGCTCAGTTTTTAAACTCTGTTTTTTAATTAAATCATGTAAATCTAATTGAACTTCATATGTTGTGTTTTCATATATATCAAATAAAATCAATTGCTTTGGATTTTGAATTATAATTTGTTTGCATAGTTCTGAGCCGATTGAACCACCACCACCAGTAACTAGCACAACCTTATTATTAATAAATTCAGTTATTTCTTTGTTTTCAAGTTCAATTACACCACGATTAAGTAAATCCTCTATTTTTACATCTACAAGTTTTCTTTGTTCATAATCTTTATCTTCTAATAAAAGAGGTAATCTCTTAATTTTAACACTACTCTTAGAGATAATTTCAACAATTTCACTTAGGCGTTGTCTACTAATATTTGCAATTGCTATAACAACTTCAGAAATCTCATATTTATCTATATACTCATCAATATTTGCAATAGGTCCATGAACAGGTAGACCATTTAGCTTTTGATTTATTTTTCTTTCATCATCATCAATAAAAGCAATAACTTTATTAAATAACTTACTATTTGAATTCATTTCATCAAATGCTATTTTTGCTGCTGAACCCGCACCAACAACTAATGTATTTAGATGCTTATTATTATTTTTTAATATTTTAGAAACAAATATACGATTGTATAACCTTTTACTAAAGCGAACTCCACCTAATAAAAGAATTTCTACAGGGGTTGTATATAAAAACAGCACCCAAGACACTTCGTTAAAGCTAATTATTAAGATAATAATATAAGCTATTATATTGGAAACTATAATTCCAATAGACACTTTAATAGTTTCTAGAATCCCAACATAACTAAATAGTATATTATATAAGGATAACAACATAAAAATAACTATTTTTAAAATTATTAACCCTAAAATTAAATATATTGCTTGATCTAATTTTGTTATGTCACTTAATAAATAAATACTTAACCCATATATAGCAACCAATATTAGAAAATCAACTAGTATTAAACCAATCATTTTAAATACAGATCTTTTAGACATACTTGTACCCTTTACTTTCTAAATATATTATATATGTTTTTAGACCTTTATTCAAGTATTTGAACAAGAAGAAAAGCTTGATTTAATCAAGCCTTTATTTTGTTCCATATAATCTATCGCCACAATCACCTAAACCAGGAACTATATATCCTACTTCATTTAGTTTTTCATCAAGTGCAGCTAAATAAATATCTATGTCGGGATGATCTTTTTGAAGTTTTTGAACACCCTCTGGTGCTCCAACAAGACCAACGAAACTAATTCTAGTTACTCCTCTTTGTTTTAAAAGTCTAATTGTATGAGATGCGCTTCCGCCAGTTGCAAGCATTGGGTCAACTACAATAACTTTTGCTTTCGCAACATCAGATGGAAACTTAGCATAATATTCATGAGGTAAAAGTGTTGTCTCATCTCTATATACTCCTACATGAGCAACTTTAGCAGTTGGAATTAGGCTAGTGATCGCATCAACCATCCCAAGTCCCGCTCTTAAAATTGGAACTATTACTACATCAATAGCAAGACATTTTGCATTTGCAAGTCCTACTGGTGTTTTAATAATTATATCTTTTGTTGGGAGATCCCTTGTAATTTCGTAAGCCATTAAAGCTCCAATTTCTGATACTGTTTCTCTAAAATCTTTTGTTCCTGTATTCTCATCACGAATTAATGATAATTTATGATGAATTAGTGGATGATTTAATATAACTACTTTTCCGCTCATTGTTTTTCTTCCTTTTCTGTTATTTTATTTACTCTATTTTCGTGTCTTCCACCTTCAAATTGTTCGCTTAAAAACACTTTAATATAAGCCTTAGCATCTTCTATTCTCGTATCTTTACCACTCAAACACAATACATTACTATTATTGTGTTGTCTTGTAAGGTAAGCATTTTCTAAATTACACACAAGGGCAGCCCTAATTCCTTTGAATTTGTTAGCATAAATACTCATACCAATTCCTGTATAACAAACTAATATACCGAAATCTGATTTTCCTTTTTGCATATCCTCACATACATTTTTTGCATAGTCAGGATAATCAACTCTTTCTTTACTATAACAACCATGGTCAACAACATCATGCCCAAGTTCTTTTAAAAATTGAACTAATGGTTCTTTTAAATCAAATCCACCATGATCGCTAGCAATACTGATTTTCAATAGAATTCTCCTTTCACATTAGCATCTTGCTAAATGTTTTTCTGTTTTGTATTATAACACTTTTTTTTAATAATATCTAGACTTTTAAAAAACCAGTTAAATTACTGGTTTTTAATTAGAACACTACCTTGGCGTAGAACAATTAATTCATCCCCAGTAACATCAACAACTGTTGATGGTAAAAAAGATTGCTTTACTTCATCTTCAATAAAGTAATCAATGTGATCGCCAAAGTATTTTTTTATATCTTTATATCTATTTAATTCTTTTTTTCCACTTATATTAACTGAAGTGTTCATGAATATAGAAAATTTATCTAACATCTTAAGTGTAACTTCACAATTTGGAATTCTAAATGATATCTTACTATCTTCATGAGAAAATATTAACGTTAATGCTCCTGGCCAATATTGATCAATAAGCTTTAATGCTTGTTCAGGTATTTCAATACCTAATTCCCTAATTTGTTCTACACTACTACATAAATTAGAAATAGGTTTATTGAGGGGACGTCTTTTGAGATCATAAATCTTTTTGATAACCTCCTCATCACCATAAAGGCCACCAAGACCATATACTGTATCTGTTGGAAAACAAACCAGTTTACCCTTCAAGTCTTCTTTGGATAATTTAATTAAATCATCAACTTTTATTTTTTCCATAATTTTCCCACCTCGTTTAAATAATCATCTTGAGTTATTATTTTATTGTCTTTAAGATATATCAACTCAAGCATAATTTTATTTTTATCATCTTCAGATAAAAGATTATAATTATAATTAAGTCCTTTGGATTTGAAATGTTCTTTTAAGTCAAAATGACTTTTTTCTTCTTCATATCTTGACCATATGTAAGCAGAATTAATTTGGTTATTAGTTTGAGTAGTGTTTTCTTCTACAACTTCACTATAATCATTTTCATCTAATTCAAAGATTGATTCATCTAAGTCAAATTCATCTTTAACATTATCTTCAACATCATTGAATTCTTCTTCAATAAACTTTTTAAAGTTAAATACATTATTAGATTTTATATCCTCATTAAATAAACCCTTCTTAAGTTTATAATACCATAAAATAACTACTATGCATATAGTAAATATACTAAATAAAGTAATATAAATAATTACTTTTAGGGCTAGGGATCTTGTTAAATGCAAATTAGTAAGACTTACCCCTTCGCCTTGACCTGTTTTTATATTTGATAGACTGGCAAACTCTTCAGAGTTAATTACTTTAATATCCTTAAATCTAAGGTGACCTTGTTGGTAAATATTGTTTTTGTTATAAACCATAATAGAAAATTCTTTTGATTTTTTAAGATTTAAGCCAACTGCAGCAAAATCGCCACGTGGAGTTCTTTTAAATTCATGTTCTTTATTGTTAATTCTAATTCTTATTTTATATTCATTAGGAATTTCGTTGTGGAACCTTAAACCATAGTAGACTTTACCATTAATTTTACCAGCATATAACTGTATATTATAATATACATTAGAATACTCTTCAATTAGAGCATATTCTTCGTAAGCTACTTCTACTTCATCTATAAAGTTATCTTCTATTATATTATTTAAATTAAATATTGTAAGTACATTAAATAATAAAATTATTAAGTTCAATTTTTCACCTCGATCTAGATTCTATAATTAAAATTCTAGATTTTAATTGTAAATCTTTTTTAATAGCATATGAATAGCTTGGAAAATACTGATTTACTAACCCCACTAATTCTGAATCCCTATCTTCAGGTATTTCAAAAGCTATTAAAAATTCATCTTCTAAAAACTTGTGAACATCTTTTAAGATTTCTATATAAAAATATAAACCTTGTTGGCTTGCAAATAAAGCTTGATGTGGTTCATTCTTATAAACAAAAACATCAGTATCTTCTTTACTAGCAATATAAGGGGGATTAGAAACAATTATATTGTATTTCCCCTTTATATTTTGAAATATATCACTTTGGATAAATTCAATTTCCAAATTATTATTTTTAGCATTTTCACTAGCAACTTTAAGTGCCTCTATACTTATATCACTAGCAACTATACTTGAATTTTTATAATATTTTCTTAATACGGCTGCTATTGCTCCGCTACCAGTACCTATTTCTAATATTTTAGGATCTGGTTTTTTCCAAATATTAATAATATTTTCAATTAACTCTTCTGTTTCTCTTCTTGGAATTAATACGGCAGAGTTTACTTTCAATTTTAAATTATAAAAATATGTATATCCTAAAATATATTGGGCTGGAATATCTTCTATTAAATATTTATTAATTGCTGCAATAATTTCTTTTTCAAGTTTTTCTTCAACTTCTTGATCATAGTTTAAGTATAATTTTGAACTAGTATATCCGCTAAGTTCTTGAATTAATAACTTTATTGCAGACTCTTCTTTACCGCTTTTTAAAGCTTCATCTTTATACATAAAATATAATTGTCTATACGTCAAAGTAATCACCTGAGATAAATTCTATTTTTGATGTTTAATAAACAAAGTATTTCGTGTGGAGAAGTATCTAATATCTTAGCCATTCTATCAATTGGTAAATCCTTACTAATAATAGTAAACTCAGTATTTAAATCCACATCATCATCTATTTCCACAAAAGTATGATTCATACACACTACACCAACAACAGAATAAAGCTTCTTCTTTGCCATTACTTGATAGCCAGTAAGACTTCTTCTAAAACCATTCGAATAACCTATTGCTAGAACAGCAACTTTCATATCTTTTTCGGCCAAATGTTTTTCATTATACCCTATTGTTTCACCCTTTTTCACATAATTAATAGCTACAGGGTAAACTGTAACTTTTGTAGATTGATTATCTTCTCTTGAACCATATATATCCATACCGATTCTAACATGAGTCCCAAAATCAAGACTTGAATAAGTATCAGTAGCAGTTAAATGAACCATAGGAAACTCTCTTTCATCATAATATGGCATAAATTTAACTACTTGGTTTGGATAGTTATTAAAACTAGTAAAGTGAGTATATAACCCTTCTATGTAAATATTATCATTTTGACTTAATAATCTAAGAGCTTCTTTATAGTCTTCTAAATTCATGAAACCTAAACGATTCATTCCCGTATCTACTTGAACTTGTACAGCAACTTTTCTATTTAACTTTAAAGCTAGTAATCTCTTTACATCCTCTAAAGTGCTAATAGTTATTGCGATATTAGGAAATACATTCAAACAATGATATTCATCTGCAAGTAGTGAATTTAAAATTAAAATCCTATACTCATTATTGTGTTTCAATAAGTTTAAAGCCTCAGTCATATCTACAACTGCTGCATATTGAATACCCATCTCATGAACTAATTCCATTAATTCATAATCACCCATATTATAAGCATTGCTTTTAATAACAGGAATGACTTTTTTCTTAGTTTGTTTTTCAATATTTAGAATATTCTTTTTGATTTGTTTTAAATCAATTTCTAATTTCAAAAGATCTGCCATTTTTAAGACTCACTTTCTTTTAACATTCTTTTTTGGTCTTCAAATATTAAAGCCTCTATTACAGGATCAAGTTTACCTTCCATAACTCTATCTAATTGTTGGATCGTGAAAGAGATTCTATGATCTGTTACCCTGTTTTGAGGATAATTATATGTTCTTATCTTTTCGCTACGGTCACCTTGACCAATTTTTGATAATCTTTCTTTACCTTCTTTTTCAAGTTTTTCTTGAAGAATCTTATCATATAATCTAGCTTGTAGAACCTTTAGAGCGTTAGCTTTGTTTTCGTGCTGACTTTTCCCATCTTGACAAGACGCAACAATTCCTGTTGGAAGGTGAGTAACCCTTACAGCAGAGTATGTTGTGTTAACACTTTGGCCTCCATGACCGGAAGCACAAAATATATCTACTCTAACATCACTTAAATCTAAACTTACATCTATTTCATCTGCTTCAGGCATAACAAGAACAGTTGATGTTGAGGTATGGATTCTACCACCTGATTCGGTTGTTGGAATTCTTTGAACTCTATGAGCTCCTGATTCATATTTAAGAAGAGAATAAACATTATCCCCTTCAACGCTAAATTCTATTTGAGCAAATCCACCCATTTCACTTTCATCAGCATAGAGAACTTCTATTTTCCAACCCTTATCTAATGCATATTTAGAATACATTCTAAATAAGTCTCCAGCAAAAATATTTGCTTCATCTCCTCCAGCTGCGCCTCTAATCTCAACAATAACGTTTTTCTCATCATTTGGGTCTTTTGGAATAAGTAAAACTTTTAATTTAGAAACTAGTTGCTCTTCTTCTGGTATTAAACTAGATAATTCAATTTCAATAAGTTCAGCCATATCTGGATCAGATTGCATCTCTTTTAAATCTTTAATTTGTTTTAATACTTCTTTATATCTTCTATATGTGAAAACAATATCTTCTATTGATTTATGCTTCTTAAGTAGCTCAGTCATTTTCTTTACATTTGTAATAACTTCTTGCTTTTGTAAATCCTTGTTTATATCTTCATATTGTTTTTCAATTAGTTCTAATCTTTCAATCAAGATTTATTCACTCCGTTTCTCTTTTTCCACCACTAGGTGTAAACATTGATAGACCGCCATGGAATACTAAGAATAAACTATCAGTCATTCCTTGTCTATTTTTAGCTACTATTAATTCTGTTTTTAAGTTCCTTGCTTTTTTAGATACATCTTCTTCACCTTTTGTAGGCTCACGATGTAAAAACATAACTATATCAGCGTCTTGTTCAATACTTCCAGATTCTCTTAAGTCAGATAAAACTGGTCTTTTATCTTCTCTTTTTTCAACATCACGAGACATTTGAGATAAGGCAAGAACCGGAACTCCAAGTTCACGTGCCATTAATTTAAGTTGACGTGATATTTTCGCTACTTCATCTGTTCTATTTGAAAATCTCTTTGTAGTCGTAAGAAGTTGTAAATAGTCAACTATTACAAAATCTAATTTATTATCTCTTTTTAACTTTCTACAAATAGTAACTACTTCTTCTACATCAGTAGCCCCAGCCTCATCTAAATAAATATTAAATTTATCTAATTTAATTTTAGCAAGGTTTAATCTAGCAAATTCAGCATCTGTTAGGTTTCCACTTCTAATTTTATTTAAATGAATTCCTGAATGTGATGCATACATTCTCATAAGTAATTGGTCAATTCCCATCTCAAGTGAGAAAAAGGCAACATGGGAATCTTTTGCTTCACAAGCATTTGCAGCCACATTTAAAGCAAAAGCAGATTTACCAATACCAGGTCTAGCAGCTAGAACTATTAACTCTCCGCTTTGAAAACCATGCGTTATATTATTTAAATCTTTAAACCCCGTATCTAGGCCTGTTAATCCATCTGAATCAAGGCTTCTATTTGCTTCAATTATTCCAAATACTTTTTCTGTTGCTGTATCAATTCTAATTAATTCAGCAGTTTGCCTTTTATTTAATACTTCAATTATTTTTCTTTCAGCTAAATCGATTACATCTTGGAATGATAATTTATTATCAAGAATTGATGTTGAAATATCATCCATTGTTCTTAACAGTTGTCTTTCAACTGATTTTTCTCTAATAACTTGAATATAAGCATGGACGTTAACAACTGAAGGTATTGAACCCATTAAGTCAATTAAATAATTCACTCCACCAGATGCTTCAAGTAGATTGTTTCTTTTAAGTTCATCTACTACTGAAGTTAAATCTACTTCTTGACGGTGTTTATCTAACTTTACAATAGCATTAAATATATTCTTAATTTCAGGATAATAAAAATCATTTGTATCAAGACGGTCAACAACTTCAGGAACTAAGGTGTTTTCAACTAAAATAGAACCAATTAAGTATTCTTCAACTTCTCTACTATGAGGTGTTTGACGATTTGTTTCCATAATTAATTCTCCACCACAAATAATGTAATTGTTGCTGTCACTTGTTTGTGAAGTTGTAGTGGTATTTTATAAGTACCTAAAGCAGAGATATCTTCATCAATTAACATTTTTCTTTTATCAATTACAATATTGTTTTGTAGTTTATATTCATCTACAATTTGTTTGCTACTTACTGAGCCAAAAAGTTTACCTTCTTTACCAACTTTAACTATAATTTTAACTGGAGTATTATCTATTACTTCTTTTAACTCCTTCATTTCATTAAGATGTTCTTCTTCAGCAAGTCTTTCTTCTTCTTGTTTTTTCTCTAGTTGTTTAATGTTATCGATTGTTGCTAGAACAGCTTGCCCACTTCTAACAAGAAAGTTAGCATGCCCTGCAGGAATATCAATGATCTCACCAATCTTTCCTTTTCCTTTAACATCTTTCATTAAAATAATTTTCATATTTGCTTGTCCGCCTTCCTCGATTTTCTTTAATTCATTTAAAAGCATTTGCTTTACTTCAGGAATTGAACTATCCTTTATTTGAGTTGCAGCATTATTAAAATGCCCGCCCCCACCTAATTGTTCCATTATTAATTGGACATTAATTTCATCTAAGCTTCTTGCGCTTATACCTATTTCATCGTCACCGATTTTTCCAATACAAAATGCTGCTTTAATATTATTAACATTAATAGCACTATCTGCAGTTTTCGCAAGAAATGCTCTTGGATAAGTATCATCATCACATAGTACAATTCCAAAACGTCCATCAATTAATTCTAGTTCATTTAAGAAAGCCATTCGTTTTAAATATTCACTATAATTTTCTCTTAAAAATCTCTGTACTTTTGTGAGCTCAGCTCCATATTTTTGAAGTACAGAAAGTACATTAAATGTTCGATAACTTACACGGTACATTAAATTATTAGTATCAACTATAATACCCATTAACATCCAAGTAGCCTCAACACTACTCATTGTTACTTCACCTTTTAGATATTCAAACATTTCCACAATCAATTCAACTGTAGATGATGCGCTAGAATGTGTATAAAGGAAGTTATAATCATTAATAGCATAATTGTTACGACGATGATGGTCTAATATAGCAACTCTCTTTGAGCGTTTAAATATTTTTTCACTCATAAGAAGATTTTGATACTGTGTATCTACAATAATAACTAAAGTATCATTGTTCATTTTTGATAGAGCATCTGAAGAATGAATAAAATAATCTAATACATTTATATATTCTTTTTTAATTACATTATAAATATTTGTAATAGTTTCATCAATTAACTCAGGATCAAAAATAATCTTAACATCTCCTTTTATTGCTTCTACTAATTTATAAGCAGCAAGACATGCCCCAAAAGCATCAGCATCCATATCAGCATGAGACATTATATAGACATTAGATGATTTCATTATTAAGTCTACAAAGATTTCTGTTTTTACTCTTACATAAACTGGATTTCTAGTTTCAGCTGAAGTGATTTTCGCACCAAAATAAGAAGTTTCACCATTTACTTTTACAACTACTTGGTTACCACCACGGTTTGTTGCTAGCGCTAATTGTTCATTAGCAATTTCAATCAACTCATTTGACTTAATATCTTCACAAGCAATCCCTAAAGATGCTGTTATCCTTAAACCTTCTTTACTACAGTAATCTCTAATAGTTTCAATAACTTGGAATTTTTCTTCAATTATTGAATCTAACTGAGAACGGTCCATTATAAGTAAGTATCTTTCTTCACTATAGCCTCTAAGATAAATATCAAAGTTATCACTCCACTCACCTAAAATACTCATTAAGTTACTTACTTGCTTTGCTCTTTCTTGTGGGTCATATGACTCTAAGGCTTCACGCAAGTTATCTAGTTCTAAAACACCTATTGCAAGCATTCTCGATTGATATTGTACTTCTGTTGCTCTTATTTCAGTTTTATCAATTAAATAAACTATATTATTTTCAGGTAAAACATAGCAAGCAAATGTCTTGCCATATAAGTCTATTTCAAATTCTGTAAGTATTTTAATTTTATTATTTAAGTCGGGATTAATATTCTCTAATTTTCTTTCAACTAGTGGACTTAAGAAGATTTCCTTGGCATAGTTATTTGCCCATTCAATATTCCTATCTTTAGAATATACAATAATTGCAATAGGAAGTTCATTGAATGCTGTTTCGCCAGCTCTTTTAACTCTATAAGAAATTGAATTCCAAAAATGTTGACGATTTTCCAACATCCACATCTTATTAAGATTTCGACGATTTATTAAATACATAATAAATGCTGTTACAGAAATCGATAAAAGAATAAGCGAAATATACTTGAGTGTATATGAAGCATTTTCATCAACAAATGAATATAAAGTTAATAAGCTAGTTATTAAAACAACTAAGATTATATAATGGGTATATTTAAATTTTTGTTTCATTATAATCACCTTTATTTTATTTATTATATCATAGCAGAGCCTAAATTAAAATATATATATCAATTAAATTTGTTCATACAGCCATTGTTTTTCTTAAATCTACTAATAAAAAAACAAAAACCGTAGTTTCCTACGGTTTAATTTTTAAGTTTTTTACTATTCTTTTACAAATGGTAATAAAGCCATATGACGAGCGCGTTTAATTGCAACTGCTAACTCTCTTTGATAAACAGCTTTTGTTCCTGTAACACGACGTGGAAGAATTTTTCCTCTGTCGGATACGAATCTTCTTAATAGTTCATAGTCTGTCCAATCAATCTTTTCAACTTTATTATCTGTAAAATAACAGCTTTTTCTACGTCTTGCACGGTAGTTTGCCATTGTTATTCCTCCTAATTAAAATGGTAAATCATCATTTGAAATATCAAAATCACTTGTAATATCTTCAAATGGATTTTTATTTTTGTCAGGAGCTTGTGCTGGTCTAGGTCTTTCATATTGTGGAGTTTCTTGATAAGTACTAAAATCATCACTACGTGTTGAAGATTTTGGTTCTAAAAATTGAATACTATTACACAATACTTCTGTAACATAACGGCGTACGCCATTTTGATCATCAAAACTACTTGTTTGAATTTGTCCGTCTACACCAATCAAGCTTCCTTTGCGCATAAATTTTGATAAATTTTCTGCTTGTTGTCGCCATGCGATACATGAAATGAAGTCAGCTTGTCTTTCTTCACCTCTAGTTTGATAAGTTCTATTCACTGCAATTGTAAATCTAACTACAGCAATATTACTTGGGGTATATCTTAATTCTGGATCTTTTGTAAGTCTTCCAACTAAAATAACTTTATTCATTTTTCCCCCTATTCTCTAACTAAAATATGACGCATAATATCTTCACGAATATTTGATACACGATCATACTCTAATACAGCTTCTGGTGTAGCTTCTACTTTAAATTTAACATAATAACCTTTTCTTAGATCATTAATTTCATAAGCTAAATCTTTCAAACCCCATTTTTCTACTTCCACTACATTGCTGTTGAAGTCAGAAAATAACTTTTCATAATCTTGAATCACAGCATCGTAAGCTTCTTCAGTTAAATCGGGTAGAACGATATACATACCTGTATATAATTTCATTCTGGTACCTCCTTTTGGTCTTTTGGCCTCTTCTAATCCTAGAGGCAAGGATGAGCTTATACTCACTTTGTATATTATACATTATTTTATCTAAAAAGTAAATAAATATAAATAAGTTTTCTATTAAAAAGCATTCTAGACTTTACTAGAATGCTTGCTTTTATTATTCATTAGCTATAACTCTTATTCTTTTAAACACTAAACCAATGAATTTCATAAGTGGATCAGCGATAAATACTAAGAGTATTGTTATTAATATTTCCAAAACAAATAAATTGTTTTGAAGATGAAGTTCAGTTTCTGAACCATTAAGAACTAAATTACCTCTTAAGCTTATTTCTAAAGTTGGTGAAACATAATTAGTATTTACATTATTACTTCTAACTTTTTCAGCTCTAACATAAGTATTAATACCATTTATATACCAAGTGCTTCCATATGTCTTAAGATCAATACTATCACCATCTTCTGCTTCAATATCCGTTAAAACACCATTAATTTTAAAATAACGAATTCCATCTTTTGTTTCTATTGAGATTGTTGGCGTAACAAATTCATCAGGATTTAAAATAGGCTCATATGCTTCAAGTTGTGTTGACACCCCATTAATCTCCCAAAAACCTAAATTATTAACAGAGAAATACAAGACTTCATCATTAGCAACTAGAACTTGAGTAACAATATTATTTATTCGCCAGTAGCCCCTATCAATTGTTAGGATTGGCTCATCATAAACACTTGAATTTCCTAAAAACTCAATTTCTGGTTTAATAGCAGCTTTTGCTTTAGTTTTCTTCTCATTCAAATACCAATAATCATCGATAACTTCTAATTTTAATTTATCACCAGGATTATAAGTCTCTTTTGTGGAAACACCATTAATTAACCAATTACCACTTTTATCTATTGCAAGAACAGGTCTAACAAACTCTTCTGGAATATCACCAATAAACCCAGGCATTTCATAAGCACTAATATTCGTTTTAGTAAAAATGTCTCCACCTTCACTAACTTCCCAAAGTCCATCATTTACTTTCACAATAACATTATGTTGTTCAATGTTCTTTCTGTATGAAACTCCTGGCTTTGCAAGTGGAATAACATTTAAACTAACAATGAACGAACCAAGTAGCATTGTAAAATAGAGTAATTTCCTTGGTAAGTTGAATGGTTTACTAACACCATATAAAACTAAGAACATAACAAATGTTGTTACAACAGTTGCAACTGTAGTAAATATTTCTTTATTCGCATGTAGTTGATCAAAACCTGGAATAATTCTAATAAAGTTTAAAACAATATGAAGGAGTACAATAGTAAGTGCTCCAGGCAAGGTTGTTCTAAAAACATTTTGTAAGAACTTTCCTTTTACAATTTCTGTATTTGGCTGTAAAGCTAGGAAAGTTGCAGGAATTCCAATTGCGAAAAACTCAATCATATATAAGTTTTTAGCAGTAAATGGATATCCCATATTAAGAGCACCCTTTTGCATACCTAAAATAATATACATAACTGCAAGCAAAATCGAGAATATTGTTTTAGTTAAGAATAAAGTAGATGTTCTTTGAATATTATTAATAACACGTCTACCTTCTTGAACTACTTTAGGCATTGAACTAAAGTTTGAATCAACTAAAACTAAATGGGCAACATATCTTGTTGCTTCACTTCCAGAAGCCATTGCTATACTACAGTCAGCTTCTTTAAGTGCTAAAATATCATTTACACCATCGCCAGTCATAGCAACAGTCTTTTTATGTTCTTTTAATGCTTTAACTAATATTTTCTTTTGTTGTGGAGAAACTCTACCAAAGACATTATAATCAAAAATAGAATCTGCAACTTCTTCGTCAGTCATTCCAGCTAAACTAATATATCTATCAGCGCCTTCTACTCCTGCTCTTTTAGCTATTTCTGATACTGTTTTTGGGTTATCCCCAGAAATGATTTTAATATCAACACCGTTTTGTTTGAAGTAATCAATTGTATCAGCTGCATCTGGGCGAATATTGTCTTGAATAGCAATAATACAAATTGGTCTTATATTTCTAGGAAGCTCATCGCTTTTTACTTTACTATTTGTATGTCCTAAAACAAGAACTCTACTTCCATCAAGTGTAAGATTATCTACTCTTTTTTCTACTTTATCAAAGTTATCAAATAAGATAAACTCAGGAGCTCCAAGAACAAAAGATCCAACTCCTTCAAATGTAACTGAAGAATATTTTCTTTTTGATGAAAAAGGAACAATTTCAGTAGCTTTTAATATTTTGTTTTTATCATAATATTTAATTAATGCTTCAGATGTAGGGTTCGAATCCTGGAATGCATTCATCATTGAACCCATAATTTCTCTAATTGTATAATTAGTATGATTTTTAAGTTCTATAGAATCACTAACTCTCATAGTCCCATCTGTTAGAGTACCTGTTTTATCTAAACATAAAACATCAACTCTAGCTAAGGTTTCAATAGAATATAATTCTTGAACAAGTGTTTTGTATTTTGCTAATCTAATAATACTTACAAATAAAGCTACACTAGTAAGTAAAAACAATCCAGCAGGGATCATCGCAAGTACAGAACTCGATGCTTTAATTAAACCATCTTTATTTAATAATGGCGAATTTGTTATAAATGATAAAAAGTCAGGTTCTGCTCCTCTAGATGAAGTCAAATAAGTAGCTATTGCAAGTGGCAGGATAATAATCGAAACAATCTTAATTATCCAGTTCAATGTTCTAAGTAGTTCAGACTTAGGTTTAATATATGTTTTAGCTTCTTTAGATAACTTTTCAATATAATTATCTTTACCAACTTTATCTGCTCTAGCAACAACAACTCCACTTTCTACAAAGCTTCCAGAAAGTAGATGGTCTCCAACATTTTTATCAATCGCATCTGCTTCACCCGTTAAAAGTGATTCATTTAATTCCGCAAAACCTTCTAAAACAACGGCATCAGCTGATATTTGTTGTCCTATTGTGAAATACAAAATATCATCAAGTACAACTTCGTTAACTGGAATTTCTAATTTCTGTCCATCTCTTATAACAGTTGTATGTGGCTCATTCATTAGTTTTAATCTATCAATCATTTTTTTAGCTTTTATTTCTTGATAAATACCAATAAGTAAGTTAGGTACAATAGTAATTAAGAAAAGTAAGTTTTCATATGAGCTTAAGATAACAAATAAAATAGTTATTGTTAGATAAAGCATATTAAAAAATGTAAAAATATTTGAAAAAATAATTCCAAAAATACTTTTACCTGTGACATCACTAACAATATTAACTAAGCCTTCGTTCTTTCTTTGTTCTACAATTTCAGAACTTAATCCTTCTAAAATAGAAGTATCATAGTATCTAACAATTTCTGGTTTTTCATCTTTGGATTTTTTTCTAGATTTCTTTTTTTCCACTACTTCTTCTTCAACAACAATTTCTTCTTCTTGTTTATTAGCAACTGGAATAGTTTCTAGTTTTTGTAGATCCTTAGAGATTTCTTCTTGTTTGATTTTCACAACTCTACTTTTACTTTGTTTAGAATCTTGCTTCTTTATATTTTTAGTATTTTTATTAGGTTGACTTTTATTTGTTTTTTCAGCTTTATTAATTTCCTTAGCCATGAAATCACCCTTTTTCTAAAAATATTATATTATAATCTTATCATAATTAGAGAATTTCTACAAGTAATATTTATATAACCAAGCCTTTTTTCAAAACTATATTATTTAAAAAACCACCACTTTTAAAGTGGTGGTAATTTTATT